>JAXDTJ010000063.1:0-40153 GCA_034090015.1 Paludibacteraceae bacterium
ATGTTGGTCATTTCATGTTGGTCATTTCATGTTGGTCATTTCATGTTGGTCATTTCATGTTGGTCATTTCATGTTGGTCATTTCATGTTGGTCATTTCATGTTGGTCATTTCATGTTGGTCATTTCATGTTAGTCATTTCATGTTAGTCATTTCATGTTGGTCATTTCATGGTTGGTCATTTCATGTTGGTCATTTCATGTTGGTCATTTCATGTTGGTCATTTCATGTTGGTCATTTCATGTTGGTCATTTCATGTTGGTCATTTCATGTTGGTCATTGCATGTTAATTGTTAATTTTTAATTGTTAATTGTAGTGTTAGCCCCGAAGGGGCGACATAGATTAGCGTAGGGGCTTACCCCTACGGAAAAAGGCAACTCCCCCTCATTAGCAAGCCCCGAAGGGGCGACATAACTCAATATTAAATAACGTGGAGCAGATATAAGCAAACTTCTCTTTGCGGGTGCAAAGGTAGTAAAAAAATAATGGCTGACCAAATTTTTCAAAAATAAAAAGGTAATAATTTGTATATTTGAAAAAAAAAGCGTACCTTTGCGGCGTGTTATTTGGAACCGATAGGCAAGAGCCGGGCATCGGGAGCCATGACGATACAAGATAAACCATACGGCAAAACGATACTATAGTCCATCCATGAAACATTGGTTCATACTGCTTCTTTTTTTTGTTGCGCCTTTCTTGGCGCAGGCGGATACATTAGATGATATCTTAGGCGGCAAATACGATGCCGAGACCCTCTCTGAGGCGCAGATAGATAGCCTTTTGGGCAACGTTCCCGCAGGACGCTACCGCCTCGAATACACCCATCCGCAACCCCTCTTCCGCCGCTCTTTCTTGGCGGATTACACGATTCTCGACACCCTCAAACAAACGCGTAAGCCATTGACCGACTGCGCCGTACGCGATGCCGTCATGTCCCCCAACGGGCGCTATATCGCCTTCGCCAAGGGCAACAACCTCTACCTCCACAAGTTGGATTTCGGCACGGAGGTGGCGGTAACCACCGACGAGAACCCGAACATCATCAACGGCGTAGCCGATTGGCTCTACGAAGAGGAGTTCTCCACCACTTGTCTCTTTGCTTTCTCGCCCGACTCCAAGCAGTTGGCGTTCATCCGCTTGGACCAGTCGGCGGTGGATAGTTGTGTCTTGCCTGACCTTACTATTCGCTATGCGCGCGCGGGCAAGACCATCCCCCGCGCTACGCTGTGTGTGTATGACATTGCTACCAAAGCCATCCGCACCATTCCCACACATACCGCCGATGAGGAATGCTACCTGCCGCGCCTGCGATGGACAAACATCGTCAAAGACCGGCCTGCCCAACTGCTGGTGTTGAAACTCAACCGCGACCAGAATAGGCAGGAACTGCTCTCTTGCAACCCTAAATCCACGGTGGTGAGCCCGCTCTATAAGGAAGAGTCGAAGGACTACTTCATTGACTTCCAACTCTTTGATGAGTGGCAATGGCTGTCGGACAACCGCTTCATCGTGCTCTCGGAGCGCAACGGTTGGCGCAGTGCTTACCTCTACTCCGCGCAGGGGAAGATGCTCCGTCAACTCACGGCAGACGGCATTGACCTGACCGCCATCTACGGCTACGACGAGCCGAACGGTATGCTCTACTATTGTCAAGCGACCACGCCGCTCACGCGACAGGGTATGGCGCTGAACGTCAAGAAAAGCACGACCACGCCGCTCACGCCCGACGACGGTATGCACAGCCTGCGTTTCTCGGCGGACTACCGCCGCATGCTGGACTGCTACCAATCGCTTATGACCCCTCCGCAATACACCTTATATATGGTTAACCCCAAGACGGCAGCGGTGCAGCGGAAAGAGGTGGTGAAGGACAACGCCGCGGTGGCTGCGGCTTGGCTGGCAGCAGGCTTGCCCGAGGCGGAGTTCGTGCAGACGGACGGCGGGCTCAACGGCTATATCATCAAGCCCAAGGGCTTCGACGCACAAAAGAAATACCCCGTGGTGATGGTGCAGTACAGCGGTCCTGCGAGCCAGATGGTGCTCAACCGTTGGCGCAAACGCTGGGAGTACTACCTCGCGGAGCAGGGCTATGTGGTGGCGTGCTTCGACCCGCGGGGGACGGACTGCCGCGGACGCGCCTTCCGCAATGCGTCGTACATGCAGTTGGGCAAGGTGGAGGCAGAAGACCAGATAACGGCGGCGCACTACATGCAGTCGCTCCCCTACGTGGACAAAGACAGGCTCTGCCTCTGGGGATGGAGTTACGGCGGCTATCAGACGCTGCGCACGATGTCCTGCGCAGATAGTCCGTTCAAGTGCGGCATCGCTGTGGCACCCGTTACCGATTGGCAACTCTACGACGCCGCTTACACCGAGCGCTATATGCGCCGCCCGCAGGTGAACGAGTTCGGCTATGCCGAGAGCAGCCTGCTGCCGCGGGCGAAAGACCTACGGGGCAACCTCCTGCTGGTGCACGGCTTGGCGGATGACAACGTACACCCCGAGCACAGTTTGCAGTATATCAATGCCTTGGTAGAAGCAGGCAAGCAGTTTGACCTGCAACTCTATCCTTACGACAACCACTTCTTGAAGCGAGGCAACAACTACCCCCATCTCCACCGCCGCTTCATGCGCTTCCTACATGAGAGGCTGTGAGAAAAGGATAACTCCGATTATTCAGAAAAATCCGACTACTCCGATAAATCATTAACTTTATTATAACTAAAATCATGACAAAACAATCTTCGTCTTCACTTCGGATTATTGCAATTATTGCAATGATGTTTCTTTTTGCTATGATTTCGTTTGTAACGAACATGGCAGCCCCGTTTGGTACTATTTGGAAGTTCCAGTATGACTGGGCAGGTATGATGGGCAACATGATGAACTTTGCAGCCTATCTGTTTATGGGTATTCCTGCGGGTATCATGATTTCCAAGATTGGTTACAAGAAAACGGCTTTGGTAGGCTTGGTATTGGGATTGACAGGTATCTGCATACAGTACTTGTCTTCTCAGACGGGTGCAGAGACTGCTATCTTTGGTGGTCTGATGAACCTGAATTACTTCATCTATCTGCTGGGTGCTTTTGTTTGCGGTTTTGCGGTGTGTGTATTGAACACGGTGGTGAATCCTATGCTCAACCTTTTGGGCGGCGGTGGTAACCGTGGTAATCAGTATGTGCAGATTGGCGGTTCTCTGAACTCGCTGGCGGGTACGCTGACCCCGATGTTAGCGGGTGTGTTGATTGGTGAGGTTACGAAGCAGACCTCCATGGCGGATGTAACTCCTCTGCTGTACATAGCGATGGGGGTATTCTCGGTATCCATTGTGATTATTGCTTTGACACCGCTGGTGGAGCCTAAGCAAGAGAGCGGGAATATCTTCGGTCTTATTCGCGGTGCATTAAGTTTCAGACACTTGCTGTTAGGCGTGTTGGCAATCTTCTTCTATGTGGGTATAGAGGTAGGTATCCCGGGCGAGATGATATTCTATCTGGATTCGTTGCATATCCCTAACGCGACGGCTATCGCAGGTTCTATTGCTGCTATCTATTGGCTGTTGATGTTGGTAGGTCGTTTCACGAGTTCGATTATCTCGGGTAAGGTCTCCACTCGCACGCAGTTGGTGAGCGTATCGGCATTAGCGCTTGTATTGCTGCTGTTGGCTATCTTCTTGCCGGAAAGCATTACGGTGCATATCTATGCGGATGTTCCGTTGAAGTGCTTGTTCTTGGTGCTTTGCGGTCTATGTACGTCGGTGATGTGGGGCGGTATCTTCAATCTTGCAACCGAGGGTTTAGGCAAGTACACTGCGGCTGCATCGGGCATCTTCATGACGATGGTAGTAGGCGGTGGAATCATGCCTCTTATTCAGGATGCAATAGGGCGCAGCGTCGGCTATGTGTCTTCGTACTGGTTGGTAGTAGCGATGATTGCCTACATCCTCTGGTATGCGCTGGTAGGCAGCAAGAACGTGAACAAAGACATCCCGACGGAATAATACTGGGGGCGTCCCGACTATATCGCGGACGGTGTTCAACAATGTCTCGCTACCCTTATCTTCTTCTCTGTGCGGGGCTCGTAGCCTGCCTTGTGGGGTGCTCTGCGCCGAAGCCGTCTCCGCGTTATATCATTGGCGTGAGCCAATGCTCTGAAGACGCGTGGCGTATGCGCATGAACGAAGAGATGGCGCAGGAACTGATATTCCATCCCGAGTTAGCCTTGCATATTCGTCAGGCGAATGACAACAGTGAGATTCAGTGTCAGCAAATCGACTCCTTCATTGCCGAGCGAGTCGATTTGCTCATTGTCTCTCCCAACGAGGCGGAAGAGGTGAAGCCCGCTGTGAGCCGCGCCTACGACGCGGGCATTCCCGTGATAGTGGCGGACAGGCAGGTATCGGGCGAGAAATGGACGGCTTTCATCGGCGGGGACAACTACGCCGTGGGGCAACTCATGGCGCAGTGGTTGCTCTCTATCGTGCCCGAAGAACGCCCCTTGCGCGTCTTGGAAATACAAGGCTTGCCCGGCTCCACGCCGATGGTGTGGCGCCACAAAGGGATGATGGACGGACTGCAAGGACATAATGAGGTGCAGATAGTGGCGTCTGCCTGCGGCGCATGGTTCCGTGACAATGCACGAGTGGTTACCGACTCGCTATTATCCCTCTATCCGCAAATAGACGCCATTGTAGCGCAAAACGACCAGATGGCAATAGGGGGATACGAAGCCTGTAAAAACCGCATGGGGGGGGGTGAAAATTTAGCCTCTAACATAAAGGAAATCAATGTCTCCCCAAAGTCTCCCTTTATGGGAGATTTAGAGGGCCCGAAAATTATGGGCGTGGACGGCATTGTCGGCAAGGGCGGTGGCGTGGAGGCGTTGCTCAAAGGCGAGATAGACATGACGGCGACCTATCCCAGCCGCGGCGATTTGGTGATACAGACGGCGGTGAAGATACTCGGCGGCGAGCCCTACGAGCGTATGGTGCGCCTGCCGACGGTACTGATAGACCAAGACGCCGCACTGCCTTTGCAGCAGATTGCCGATGAGATAGAACGGCAGATGGCTGTCTCCGAGGAGTTGGAGAGCCGCTTCAATCGCCTGTGGGACACTGCGCACACCCAGCGTATAGCCTTGTTTTCATTGGGTGCGTTCTTGGTGCTGCTGGTGGTGGTGGCGGTGGTGCTCTATCGTGTGTACCGCTATTCGCTGCGTGTGCAGCGCGAGCGGGAAGAGAGTGCACGCATAGTGGCGCAACAGCAGAAGCAGTTGGAGGACATGACAGCGGCGCTGGAGCGCACCAAAGCCGAGCAGTCGGTGGACGAACGATTCGTGGAACAACTGCAAAAGACGATAGAGCGCCACTTGGATGATTCCGAGTTCAATGTAGAAGCGCTGAGCGAGGAGTTGAGCATGAGCCGCGCGCAACTCTTCCGAAAGACCAAATCCTTGATGGGAGTCTCGCCCGTGGAGTTGATACGCCATATTCGTTTGCGTAAGGCGAAGCAGATGTTGCTCAATACCGACCTGACTATTCAGCAGGTCGCTTATTCTGTGGGCTTCACCTCTCCGTCCTATTTCTCCAAATGCTACCGCGAGTTCTTCGGCACTACCCCTACCGCAAGAGGGATGTAATTTACGTTGTTTTCGTCGTTTACGTTGTCTGGGTACGCAGGCGTCCCCGCCTGCTATCGTAGTTTACGTTGTTTGCATAGATTACGAAAAATACGAAAAATACGAAAACTACAAAAAATACAAAATACGTAAGTACTGCAAGATAAGTTGCTGATAATATAAAAAACATTGCATCGCGCAATGTATTTTGTATTTTTGAAGCAAATGTAGTATATGTTGCAACATTTGTTATAGTCTATTTGCGAACAAAACACTACTTTTGCAGCCGAGAAATGAAATCAACATGAAAAACAATTCTATCAGAATATATTTTCCTATGCGTAGTTTTTTTAGACAGTTGTCCCTCGCAGGTATGCTATGGATGGTTGTACAAGCGGCGTTTGCACAATCGGTAACCATACATGGCAATGTGTCGGACGAAAATCTTCGTGAGCCGCTCATCGGCGTTTCCATATTGGAGCAGGGCACGCAAAACGGTACGGTTACCGACTTTGATGGTAACTTCGTGCTGGAGGTACAAGAAGGTGCGACTCTGTTAGTTAGTTATATTGGTTACAAGGATTTAGCCTTGTCTGCCCAGCCCAATATGGAAATTCTGATGTCGGAAAACACGGAGCAGTTGGAGGAACTCGTTGTAACCGGCTATACCGCACAGCGCAAGGCAGACCTGACGGGTGCGGTGAGCGTAGTGAGCGTGGGCGACCTGAAGAAGCAGAATGAGAATAACCCGATGAAAGCCATGCAAGGCAAGATTGCGGGTGTGAACATCTCTGCCGATGGCTCTCCTTCCGGTAGTGCCACTGTGCGTATTCGCGGTATTGGTACGCTCAACAACAACGACCCGCTCTATATTATCGATGGTGTGCCGACCAAAGGCGGCATGCATGAACTCAACGGCAACGACATTGAGTCTATCCAAGTGCTGAAAGACGCTGCCTCTGCCTCTATATATGGTTCGCGCGCGGCGAACGGCGTCATCATCATCACGACGAAGAAAGGCGAGGAGGGCAAGGTGAAGGTTACCTTCGATGCCAGCGTGACGGCGAGTCAGTATGTGAATCGTATGTCAGTGCTCAATAGCGAGCAGTTTGGTCAATGCCTGTGGCAGGCGTATGTGAACGACGGGCTCGACCCGAACACCAACGGCTTAGGCTATGCCTACCAATGGGGCTTCGATGGGCAGGGAAACCCTGTGCCCAAAGATATGCAGATGCGCAAGTACTTAGACGAAGCGGGCACAACCCCTGCCGCCGACACCGACTGGTTCGACCAAATCACGCGCACGGGTATCGTGCAGCAGTACAATCTCTCGGTGAGCCAAGGCGGTAAGCACGGGCGCAGTTTCTTCTCGGTGGACTATTATAAGAACATGGGCGTTATCAAAGGCTCGGACTTCGACCGCTTCTCGGCGCGTGCCAATTCCGATTACTCTTTCCTGAACGATAAAGTAAAGATTGGTGAGAACTTCACGCTGTCGCGCACCTCGGAGGTACAAGCGCCCGGCGGCATCTTGCAGAATGCCTTGCAGTTCAATCCCTCGCTGCCCGTCTATACCAAAGATGGCGAGTATGCGGGTCCTGTGGGCGGTTATCCGGATAGGGAGAACCCTGTGGCGCGTATCGAGCGCAATGCCGACAACCGCTACACCTACTGGCGCTTGTTCGGAAATGCGTTTGTGGATGTGGAGGCATACAAAGGGCTGCATATCCGCACAACGGCGGGTCTCGACTACTCGCAGAAGAAGCAGCGTATCTTCACCTATCCGATTACGGAAGGCAATGTAGCGACCACGACCAATGCCGTGGAGGCAAAGCAAGAGCACTGGATGCGCTGGATGTGGAATGCCGTAGCGACCTATAACTTCGATGTGAAGAAGCACCGCGGCGATGTGATGGTGGGTGTGGAGTTGAACCGAGAGCAGTCGGAGTATTTCTCGGGCTACAAACAAGACTATATTCTGCTCACGCCCGACTATATGTGGCCCGACGCGGGTACAGGCAAGGCGCAAGCCTATGGTTCTTCGGAGGGCTACTCGTTGCTGTCCTATTTCGCAAAAGCCAACTACTCCTACGACAATCGCTATATGGCATCGCTCACGGTGCGCCGCGATGGCTCCAGCCGATTTGGTCGAAACAACCAGTTTGCTACCTTCCCTGCCGTCTCGCTGGGCTGGCGTCTGAGCGAAGAGCGTTGGATGCAGTCCACCAAGCACGTGCTTGACGACCTGAAGATTCGTGTCTCGTGGGGGCAGACGGGTAACCAAGAGATTTCCAACTTGGCGCGTTATACCATCTATGTCAGCGGCTATGGTGTGAACGAGAGCGGCGGACAGAGTTATGGTACGAGTTACGACATAGCCGGCACTAACGGTGGCAGCACCTTGCCATCGGGTATGAAACGCACGCAGATTGGCAACGATGACCTCCGTTGGGAAACCACTACGCAGACCAATGCCGGTATTGACTTTTCGCTTTGGGGGCAGAAGTTGTACGGAAGTTTCGATTGGTTCTACAAAAATACGGATGATATCTTGCTCTACATGGCGGGCATTGCCGCTATGGGTGAGGGAGCAAGCCAGTGGGTGAATGCCGGCTCTATGCGCAATATCGGTGAGGAACTGGTGTTGGGTACCAGGGGCGAGACCAACGGCTTCCGATGGGATGTGAACGCCAACCTGTCGCACTATGATAACATGATTACCAAACTGCCGGAGACGGTGGCTGCCAACGGTACGTTTGGTGGCAACGGCGTGAAGTCGGTTGTGGGACACCCCATGGGCGCACAGGTGGGCTATGTAGCAGAGGGCATCTTCCGCTCGCAAGATGATATTGATAACCATGCTGAGCAGACGGGAGCGGGATTGGGACGAATCATGTGGAAAGACCTGAACGGCGATGGCAAGATTACGGAGGCAGACCAAGACTGGATTTACAACCCCGTGCCCGCTATCTCCTACGGCTTGAATATCTATTTGCAGTATTTCGGCTTCGACCTGACGCTTTTCTTCCAAGGGGTGCAGGGCGTGGATATCATCTCCGACCTGAAGAAAGAGACCGACCTATGGTCGGGTCTGAATATCAGCAACCTTAACAAGGGTACGCGCTTGTTGGATGCGTGGAGCCCCGCTAATCCCGATTCGGATATTCCCGCGCTATCCATTGCAGATAACAACAACGAGAAGCGCGTATCTTCCTATTGGGTGGAGGACGGCAGTTATCTCAAACTAAAGAATATCCAGTTGGGCTACAACCTGCCGGAGAAAGCCTTGCAGAAACTGCACATGGAGCGTTGGCGCTTCTTCGTCTCGGCGCAAAACGTGTTCACTATCCATGCGCGCTCGTTCACGGGCGTTGACCCCGAAAACCCGAACTACGGCTATCCCAATGCACTGAATATCACCGTAGGAACATCGTTGAACTTCTGATAAAGTAATAGGTAATATGAAAAAGCATATCATTATATCTTTCATTGCGTTGGCGAGTCTCTCGCTGACCGGTTGCGACTTCCTCAATAGCCAAATGCCGCAAGGCACGCTCTCCGATACGCAGGTGAACGACCCCGAGCGCATAGACGAGTTGGTCATATCGGCTTATGCTATCTTCATGTCGGCAGAAGACATCAACTCCTCTTTCTCCATGTGGAATTTCGACGTGCGCTCCGACGATGCATACAAAGGCGGTAACGGTACCTCCGATGGCGATGTGTTTCACCAACTGGAAATCCAGCAGGGAGTGCTGACCACCAACTGGAACATCAACGATATGTGGGTGCGTTTGTATAATTGTATCTCGCGTGTGAACACTGCCATTGCCGTATTGGAACCTATGGATAGCACTTACACGCTGCGTGATACGCGCCTCGCCGAGATGTATTTCCTGCGTGCGTATGGTCATTTCCTGCTCAAACGCTTGTATAAGAACATCCCGTTTGTGGTGGACGCGAACCTGTCTCCCGATGAATACAACGCGCTGAGCAACACCACCTACACCAACGACGAGGGATGGGGGCTTATCATACGCGATTTGGAGTATGCTTTTGAACATCTGCCTCAGGTGCAGTCCGAGAAAGGGCGTGCCAACAAAGCCGCTGCGGCTGCTTTTCTCACCAAGGTATATCTCTACAAAGCCTACCGCCAAGACAACCCCATGTCCCATGCCGTTACGAGTATAGACAAGGAAGACCTCAAAAAGGTGCTCTATTATTCCGATGAACAATGGTACGCAGGCTATGGCTTGGAGCCGGACTTCCACAATAATTTCCGCCCCGAGCCGCAGTATGAGAACGGCGTAGAGAGTATCTGGGCTATCCAGTATTCGATGGACGATGGCACAACCTTTGGCAACCTCAATTGGAGTTACGGTCTTTGTGTGCCCAATATCCCGGGGGTTACCGACGGCGGCTGTGATTTCTACAAGCCCAGTCAAAACCTTGTGAATGCCTATCGCACCTCTGCTGCCGGCTTGCCTATTGCTCTGACGGGGAACACCAACACTACCAACTACGACATGACCACCGACTATGCTGACCCGCGACTCTTCCTCACGGTCGGCATGCCGGGGCTGCCCTACGAGTTCAATCCGAACTATATGATGGCGAAGACCAACGTATGGAGCCGCTCCAACGGACTCTATGGTTACAATATCTCGCTCAAGCACAATGTGGACCCCGACTCAGAGTACCTGATAAAAGGCTCGTGGTGGGGCAGCCCGATGAACCGTATCGTGTTCCGCTATGCGGATGTGTTGCTGGAGCGTGCGGAAGCGTTGGTGCAACTGAACGAGGGCGGTGCCGCCGAGGCAGTGGGCTTGGTCAATCGTCTGCGCTCGCGTGCCTTGCAGAGTGCTCAGACGGGTATCCTCGCAGGGTATGAGACGGCTTATGGGGTGAAGATGAGTGTGGGGCAATACACAGGCACATACAGCCAAGAGGAAACCTTGGCTCTGGTGAAGACGGAGCGCCGCTTGGAGATGGGGATGGAGTCGGAGCGTTTCTTCGACCTCGTGCGCTGGGGAGAAGCAGACATTATCCTCAACAACTACTACGCTACCGAGGCTGCCAACTGCGCCATCTACGCTGGAGCGCATTTCACGAAAAACAAAGACGAGTACCTGCCCATACCCTATTCGCAGATTGCTGCATCCAACGGGCACTATACGCAAAACATCGGCGGATGGTGATAACAACTGCAAGCCGACAAAAGTTAGTGATTAGTTAGTGATTAGTTAGTGATTTAGTGATTCCTATATCAGATAACAAAGAAAAATATGAGAAATTGTAAATTGTCAAATTGTCAAGTTATAACGGCATGCTTGGTCTCTGTCCTGCTGTTCGCCGGCTGCAAAGGACATTTGGCGGGCAATCTGGATATCGTTGGCGACTGCCGGATAGAGGCGCTGGTGCTGGATGAACAATATGCGGGCACCATAGATGTTCCCGCCCGCACGGTAACGGTCTATGTGCCAGAGGGCTATGCGGTGTCCGCTATGGTGCTTTCCCAACTGTCTGTCAGCGCGGGAGCAACGGCAGATGTGAACGTTGGAGATAGTCTCAACCTGCTCACGAATAGGGCTATCGTGGTTACCAACGGAGATGTCTATCAGGAATGGACGCTCATGGTGCGTTTCGCAAAGGCACAGATTACCTCTTTTGTGCTGAATAGTCGATATGTGGGTGGTATCAACCAAGAGGACAAAACCATACGCGTCTATGTACCCTCTTCCGAGAATATCACAGCGATGACACCCGTTATCAAGGTGTCCGATGGTGCCGTAGTTTCGCCCGAGAGCGGTGTGCCGGCGGATTTCTCGAAACCGGTAACCTATACGGTATCCAACCAAACGCTCACCAATGTCTATATCGTATATGTGGATAAGATGGATGCGCCCGCCGCACTGTTTGTGGGCACTGCCGCCACGATAGAGCAGTTGCTGCCCGAGGAGCGTCGTGCCTGCGATTGGATGCTCTCCGAGATAGAGCAAGCGCAGTATTGCTCTTTGACGGATTTTGCCGGCGGCAAGGTGGATGTATCCGAGTGCAAGGTTATCTGGTGGCATTTCCATCGAGATGGCGGCGTGGATGGCAAGGCGGCTTTCGAGAATGCTGCCTCGGAAGCCGTAGCAGCAGTGGCTGCGTTCCAAAAGTACATAGACAACGGAGGCACATTGCTCCTCTCGCGCTACGCTACCTATCTGCCGGGCTATCTCAGCCTCAACGGCAACAAACCAACCGACCGCTTCCCCAACAACTGCTGGGGAGGAAACGAAGACAACCCCGAGACCACCAACGAACCGTGGAGTTTCTTCGCCGTGGACGCTAATCATCCGCTCTTTGCCGACTTAGCCAAAGGCACTGACCCTGCCACTATCTACACTTGCGACGCGGGCTACCGTATCACCAACTCCACCGCCCAATGGCACATAGGCGACGACTGGGGAGGATATCCTACGCTTGCCGACTTCGAGCAACTCGCACAAGCTAAGGCGATAGCAAAAGGCGGCGATGGTGCTGTCGTCGTTTGGGAGTTTGCCGACGAGTCGGAGCTAGCCGCTACCCGCCCTCGTATCCTCTGTATTGGCACGGGCTGCTACGACTGGTATTCCATTGACGGAGTCTATTCCGGTTACCATAGCAACATCGACCAAATGACCCTGAACGCCATCAACTATCTAACCACTAACCACTAACCACTTATGAAAACCGCACAACGAATCTTTTTATTGGCTTTTTGCGCTACCCTTTCTGCATGTAGCGAGCAGCGTATCGTCCCCGTCCCCGAACGCGACTGGGAGCATACCACCTATCTCTTTGCTTCCTCCGATGAGCCGAAGTCAGATACCTATTACCGTCCCTATGCAGGCTATGTGGGGGATGTGATGCCGCTCTATGACCCTCAGAGCAAGACCTTTAAGATTGGCTACCTGCAAGATTTCCGTCCCAACCCCGTAGGCACTTACCATCCTATTTGGGGCGTGGAGACGGCAGACGTGGCGCACTATACCTCCCTGGACGAAATCATCCCTTGCGGCGGTATCAACGAGCAGGATGCTGCCTTGGGTACAGGCTGCTTCGTCTATAGCGAGGAGCAGGGACGCTACTACTGTTTCTATACAGGTCATCGCTACGAATTGTTGCAAGCCGAGGATAACCGAGAGATAGTACAGATGGCGGTTTCTTCCGATTTCAAGACTTGGACCAAGAGCCGCACCTTCCTTTTGCGTGGGCGCGACTACGGCTATTCGTCCAACGACTTCCGCGACCCCTGTATCTTCCGTACCGATGACGGCATTTACCACATGCTCGTCTCCACCACCGCCAATGGCAAAGGCGTCTTGGCGGAGTTCACATCGGCTAACCTCACCGATTGGACACACCAAGGGGTCTTTATGACCATGATGTGGGACCGCTTCTATGAGTGCCCCGATGTGTTCCAAATGGGCGACTGGTGGTATCTTGTCTATAGCGAGATACATAATGCGGTGCGTCGGGTGCAGTATTTCAAAGGGCGTACCCTCGAAGAACTCAAAGCAACCACGAAAGACGACGCTGGTATGTGGCCCGATGACCATGAGGGCTTCTTGGATAGCCGAGGCTTGTATGCAGGCAAGACGGCAAGCGATGGGCAGAACCGTTATCTATGGGGCTGGTGTCCTACCCGTAGCGGAAAAGACAATGCCAATGTGGGTGAACAAGCACCCGAGTGGGCAGGCAGCATGGTGGCGCACCGCGTGGTGCAGCACCCCGATGGCTCGCTCTCGCTCGGAGAGGTAGATGCCATACGGCAGAAATACGCCCAAGAGCAGAAGGTGGTGGTGATGCGTCGGCAAGGCGAGGTGCAAGAAGCCGACGGAAGGTATGTCCTGCAAGAGGGCAGCAACCTCCTCTTCAATCGCTTGGGCTACCACAACCATATCCGTCTCACGGTGCAGACCGAGGGTGCGAGCGACAAGTTTGGTATCTCTCTTTGCCGCGGCACCTCCGCGGTATGCGAGGCTGACTCAGGCGTGTACTATTCTTTAGTGCTCAATCCGGAGAGCGAGACCCGCCGCAAAATCAACTTCGAGCAAGAGGGAGAAGACGGCAAGGGCTTTATTGCCAACATCGACGGCTATACCTTCCCGACCCCCGCAGACAACACCTACCATATAGATATCTACACCGACAACTCCGTCTTGGTGATGTATGTAAACGATAACGTCTGCTACACCAACCGTTTCTATGGCATTGCTCGCAACTGCTGGAGTATCAATGCTTACACCGGCGCTATATCCGTGTACGATATTGCCGTAAGTCAGTATGAATAGACTGAATGCAATAAATGTTGAAAGATGTAGCAAAAACAATAGGAATGCAACATTTGTTATATAACTTGCAACATATCATATATTGTATTTTCTTCGCTTTGCGTAATTTTGCAACTGAATTTGAAACGCGAATTATTGTTCAAATAGAAATAACAAAATCAAATTAATTATTAACTAAAAAACTCAAATGCCATGAAAAAGATTTTTTCTTCCATTGCATTGATGTGCATTGCCTTGGTAATGCATGCCCAAGTGGCGTATCTAATTCCTGTAACCGACAAGTCAGCCGCGGAGTTAACCGACACCGTTGCTGCTTTGCCGGTAATTTCCTTTGGCGAGGTAGAGCAGAACCCTGAGCGCAATGCGTACAATTGGTTCCATATAACCTATCCCACAGGACAGGTGTTTACCTTAAAGGATGTGAAAGAGGGCAAGTTGTTAGTAGGCGAAGCAAAAACACCTGCTGTAAGAGCATTGTGGATTTATGTAGACCGTCTGAACCTCGCTATTGCCGATTATGATGTGTTGTTTAATTATGAAGTTCACGATGCACTGAAAGCCTTTGTAAAGGCAGGCGGTAACCTCTTCACTGCCGGTCAAGCCGCTCGCGTAGTTTCTGCTATTGGTCGTACCACCTATTGGCCCGGATACGCTTCGACAAACTTGCAAACCAATGTTACAGATACTTGGTTTGTTACCACCGATTTCTGCACTGGTCGCGACCTAAGAGGACATGTTGCTTTCGTTACCTGCGTAGGCAAGGCAGAGAAAGATGGAGTGACAAATGCTATCTTTCCATTGATAAGTAATGCTGCAACTTATAACCGCACCGACAACAACAATGTGTGGAAAGATTGGAATCTCTATTGGAAGGACTATTCCGGTAAAGATATTTCGGAGGATAATAAGGTGCCGGGCGGTTGCGACCCCAATCTTGCTAAGTCCTTGGAGGAATCGCAAAACTGCCAAATCTTAGGCGGTTGGGGGCATACCCGTGGCTTGGAATGTGCCGGTTTCATTGAGTTCTTCCCCAATGGCGAGTATAAGGGTACGGTGATGGCTATGGGTCTGGCGGCTTACCAATGGAGCACCCAGAACACCTGCGCGAACATGCAGCACCTCACCGAAGGTGTATTGGACTACTTGAATACCGAAGTGCAGAAACCCGTATGGAATGCAGGACTGCCCACCACCGGCGTTATCAATAGCCAATTCAAACTAACGGCTACATCGAATGTCTCTGTTTCCTACAAGGCGCTCACACCGGAAATTGCAAATATTGGTCCTAAAGATGGCAATGTATATTGCAACTACTTCGGTGAGGCAAAATTCGTGGCTACTGCAGGTGATGGTATGAGTGCACCGAAAGTGGTTTCCGACACGCTGACTATCACAGTGAATGGCGGTAGCCAAGAGGTGGATTATGCTTATGTATTGCCGTATAGCATGCACGTGATGGCGAACTGGGACAACGAAGATGGACAACGCCCTGACTTTAATGCAGCAGAGTGGTTCTACAATACTTATGTGAAGAATGGCACGGGTTGCTTTATCCGTCCTGCTGATTTGGCTACTATCAACGAGCAGGTGCATACCCTTTGGGTAAACAGCGACCATGTAGGTTTAGGGTCGGATACACTATTGGCAGACCTCGGCGGAGCAGCCTTCGTAAGTGCCCTCAAGACCTTTGTCAACAAGGATAACAATGTCTTCCTGAGCAAGCAAGCCACCCGTCTCGTTGGCGACTTGGGTCGCAGTGCATATCCTTCGTACACCAATGGCGGTTATGCAGATAACCGTGGCGACTGGCGCGTAGGTAACTGCTTTGCAGGTGTAGACTACAGCACCCACTCTGCTTTTGCTCGCACGGGCAAGAACCCCGTTATCTTGCAGAAAGGACGCCACACCAACAATAACAATCTATTTCAAGAATTGAAAAATGGTGGAACCATAGAGCATTTAAATTTATTTCAAACCAACAACAATTGCCTTGTATTGGGCTCGTGGGGTAACAATGAGACTTATGAGTGCGCCGGTATGGTAGAGTTCTATCCGCAGGAAGGATGCAACGGTACTATCCTTGCTATGGGTCTCGCCGCTTACCATTGGGGCAATGCTAACTTGGTAGTGCGCGTATATGGTGATAAACTGGATGAGAACGGCAACCCCGTGAAGGACGAAAATGGCAATGTCATTCAAGAGGTGAAGGAAGAGAAGCCGATGATGGCTATCCTCACCCAAGACATCCTCTACTACCTGAATATCAAAGAAGCACCGGGCTTTGCTTGGGAAACAGCACCTGCAAACGGTGTTGTTGGCAATACTCTGCAGTTGGCTGTGGAGCACAAAGAGAGTGCACTGCGCTATGAGTCTTCTAACACATCTGTAGCAACGGTATCAGAGACAGGTCTCCTTACGTACGTGGCAGAAGGTAATGCCATCATCAGTGCCATCCGCTACGGCGATGGCTACAAACTGCCGAAGAACGTAAAAGAAGCAGTTATTTCCCAAGATATTACGGTCTCCAAGGAAGGGACTTCTACTTCCGTGGAGAACATGACGGAGCAACCCGCAGCAGAAGGTATCTACGACATCTTGGGGCGCCGTATCTCCACTATCACCACAAGCGGTATCTATATCGTGAACGGTAAAAAAGTAGTAGTGAATAAGTAATAATCACCTTGTAGAGCCATAGCGCGCTATGGCTCTACAATAGAACACGAATAGTTATGAAAAAAGTTCTTTTATCCGTAGTATGCACATGCCTCGCAGTCATGCTGCATGCGCAGGTGGCTTACCTCATCCCTGTGAATGATAGTAATGCCGCTGCGTTGACCGATACCATCAATGCTCTGCCGGTAATCTCCTTTGGCGGAGTAGAGCAGAACCCCGAGCGTAATGCTTACAACTGGTTCCATGCCACCTATCCCACGGGGCAAGTGTTTACCCTCAAAGATGTACAGGAGGGTGCATTGCTGACGGAGGAGAACACCCCCGCAGTAAAGGCATTGTGGATTTATGTGGACCGTTTGAACCTCGCTATTGCAGACTATGACGCCATGTTCACTACGGAGGTCTATACCGCATTGGCTAACTTCGTGAAGGCAGGCGGTAATATCTTCACCGCGGGTCAGGCTGCTCGCGTAGCGGCAGGCATCGGACGTACTGCCTATTGGCCTGAGTATCAGTCTGTGAATGTGCAAACCGATAAACCAGCCACGGATGTTTGGTTTGTAACCACCGATTTCTGCACCGGTCGCGACCTGAAAGGGCATGCTTCTTTTGCTACCTGCGTCAGGGCTGAGAAAGAAGGTATAGCAGATGCTGTCCTTCCCCTGACAAGCAATGCCGGCACCTATGCGCGTACCGACAATAACAATATATGGAGCGACTGGAATCGCTATTGGAAAGACTATTCCGGCAAAGAGGTTAACGACTCGCTGAACCCCGTTCCGGGCGGTTGCGACCCTGTGCGTGCGAAAATGCTGGAGGAGTCTCAGAACTGCCAAGTATTAGGTGGTTGGGGACATACCCGCGGCTTGGATATCGCAGGCTTCATCGAGTTCTTCCCCAATGGCGACTACAAAGGAACCGTCATGGCAATGGGTCTGGCGGCTTACCAATGGAGCACGCAGAACACCTGCGAGAACATGAAGCACCTCACCCAAAGCGTATTGGACTATCTGAATACCGAGGTGCAGAAACCCGTATGGGCAGAAGACGTGGCTACCACAGGCGTTATCAATAGCCAGTTCAAGGTAGAGGCTACATCGAATGTCCCTGTTTCTTACCAAGCCCTCACGCCGGAAATCGCGAACATTGGCGTAGGTGACGGCAATGTGTATTGCAACTATTTCGGTGAGGCAAAGTTCGTTGCCCTTGCAGGTGATGGTATGGCTGCTCCGAAGGTAGCAGTGGCTTCTGACACGCTGACTATCACGGTGAATGGCGGTAACCAAGCCGTGGACTATGCTTATGTATTGCCTTACAGCATGCATGTGATGGCAAACTGGGAAAACGAGGAGGGGCAGCGTCCGGACTTCGAGGCGGCTGTGTGGTTCACCAATACTTATGTGAAGCATGGCACGGGTTGCTATATCCGTCCTGCTGATTTGGCTACTATCAACGAGCAGGTGCACACCCTTTGGGTAAACAGCGACCATGTGGGGCTTGACTCTGCTCAACTGATGGCAGACCTTGGCGGAGTAGCCTTCGTAAGTGCCCTCAAGACCTTTGTCAACAACGGAAATAATGTCTTCCTGAGCAAGCAAGCCACCCGTCTGGTAGGCGACCTCGGTCGCAGTGCATATCCTTCGTACGCCAATGGCGGTTATGCGGACGACCGTGGCGACTGGCGCGTAGGTAACCGTTTTGCAGGTGCCGACTATAGTACCCACTCGGCTTTTGCCCGCACCGGAGCAAACCCCGTTATCATGCAA
Organism: Paludibacteraceae bacterium; assembly: GCA_034090015.1. GTDB lineage: Bacteria > Bacteroidota > Bacteroidia > Bacteroidales > Paludibacteraceae > Colicola. Next base: position 18,377 of record JAXDTJ010000063.1, read on the forward strand.
AGAGGACGCCACACAGACAACAATAACCTCTTCCCGAAAGAGGGAGACGATGCTGCGGCATTGGCTGCTTTCCAAACGAACAACAACTGCCTTGTGCTCGGCTCGTGGGGCAATAACGAAAATTTCGAGTGCGCCGGTATGGTAGAGTTCTATCCGGAGGCAGAGTGCAATGGCACTATCCTTGCTATGGGTCTCGCTGCTTACCAATGGGGCAATGCTAACTTGGTAGTGCGCGTATATGGTGATAAACTCGATGAGAACGGCAACCCCGTGAAAGACGACCAAGGAAATACCATCCAAGAGGTGAAAGAGGAGAAACCGATGATGGCTACCCTCACCCAAGATATCCTCTACTACCTGAATATCAAAGAAGCCCCGGGCTTCGCATGGGAAGTGGAGCCGCAGGATGGTAAGGTAGGCGACACCCAGCAGTTGAAGGTAGAGCACAAAGAGAGTGCGCTGCGCTACGAGTCTTCCGACGAGACCGTGGCTACCGTCTCGCAAGACGGCTTGCTGACGCTCGTAGGCAAAGGCACGGTTACTATCTCCGCTGTTCGTTACGGCGACGGCTACAAACTGCCGAAGAATGTAGCAGAGACCGCTGTGAGCAAAGAGATTGTTGTGGATACCGCTACCGCTATCTCCAACGCAGTCGAGAATGCACAACGCATTGAAGGCATCTACGACCTCTTGGGTCGCCGCCTGAACGCTATCACTGTCAGTGGCATATACATCGTCAACGGCGAGAAAGTTGCGATTGTAAAAGAGTAAATGAGATAGGTGAATTATGAGCGCTTATGCGATAGAATCTCTATTCCAAAGCGCTCATAATTCAAACCAATTGCCAATTGACAGACCTATGCTCGTATGCTGTCAATTACGTAAGATATACGTAGGATATACGTAAGATATACGTAGGATAATAAGGAGTGTGTGCTGCCTGTAAGCCTGTTCCCCGCAGTTGATGTGCTTACTACACCCTCTTAATTCTTAATTCATAATTCTTAATTAATCAACACAATGCACAGATTACGATTTTTATCTGTTGCAGCGCTGTTCGTACTCTCTACCATAGCGCTGTATGCCCAGACAATCACTGTCCACGGGCATGTAACAGACCCCGTCTTGCAAGAACCGCTCATCGGCGTCTCCATATTGGAACAGGGCACACAAAACGGTACGGTTACCGACTTCGACGGTAACTTCGTACTCGAGGTACAAAAAGGTGCAACACTGTTAGTTAGTTATATTGGTTACAAGGAATTAGCCTTGCCTGCCCAACCCAATATGGAGATTCTGATGTCGGAAAACACGGAGCAGTTGGAGGAGTTGGTCGTTACGGGTTACACCTCGCAGCGCAAAGCCGACCTGACGGGTGCTGTCTCCGTTTTGGACATGAACAAGTCGCTCTCGGAGGGCAACGCCAACATGGTTAGCAGTTTGCAGGGACGTCTCCCCGGCGTGCAAATCACGACGGACGCTGCCCCGGGTGCAGGAGGCTCCAGCATTCGTATCCGTGGTATGGGTACGATGAACTCCTGCGAACCGCTCTTTATCATCGATGGCGTGCCAACGACCGAGAACCTCAACTCGCTCAACCCCGCAGACATCGCATCTATGCAGGTGCTCAAAGATGCGGCTTCTGCCAGTATCTATGGCTCCCGCGCTGCCAATGGTGTAATTATCATCACTACCAAGTCGGCGAAGAAAGACCGCCTGTCGGTGAACCTCAGTTATTCCGCTACGGCGCAGACGGTGGTTCGCACCTACGACATGCTTAGCGCAGACGAGTGGGGGACTGTCTATTGGGCTGCCAACCGCAATGCCGGAATTACACCCTCACATCCTTTCTATACCGAGGTCAACGGGCAACCGGTGCTCCGCGAGTACTTGGACGAAGATGGAAAAGTGCAGGCTACTAACAACAACTGGCAAGACGCTATCTACCATACCGCGTGGACACACAATGTGAATGCCAATGTATCCTACAACTCTGAGAAAGGCAATGTCTATTTCTCCGGCAACTACATGAACCAAGACGGTCTGATTCGCGAGAGTTACTACGAACGCTACTCGGTGCGTCTGAACTCCAACTTCAATATCGGCAAGTGGGTGAAGGTAGGCGAGAACCTGATGATTGCCAAGTGGGGCGACAACGGTTATGGCACAGGCTCCGACGCAGGTATCCCCTTCATGGCTATGCGCCAACACCCTGCTATACCTGTCTATGACGCAGACGGCAAGTTCACCAGCCCGCTCCTGCTCGCTGCCTCGGATATTCCTAACCCCGTGCAGCAAATCAACAACGGCAAGGACAATCAGAACAATAGTTGGCGTATCTTCGGTAATGCCTACTTAGAGGTGAATCCATGGGTGAAAGGACTGAACCTCAAGACCAACATCGGTATCGAGCATATCCAATACAACAATATGTCGCTCGGACGCAAGACCAACGCTTCCGACATGAATGGCGTGAGCAAAAACTTCGGCGAGGGCGACACTTGGACATGGACAAACACCGCAACCTACCACAATGTATGGGGCGACCACCATTTCGACGCCCTGCTCGGTACGGAAGCCATCAACTATGTGTTCAACTCCGTGGGTGCAAGTCGCCAGAACTATGCTTTCGAGGATGACCACTACATGACCATCGGCTCCGGCGATAAGACCACGGCTACCAACGGCGGCGACATACAGACTTGGGCGCTGTTCTCCGTCTTTGCCAAGGTGGACTACAACTACCACGACCGTTACCTGCTCTCGGCTACCGTGCGCCGCGACGCTACCAGCCGATTGGCGAAGGGCAATAACGCAGGGGTCTTCCCCGCTTTCTCTGCCGCTTGGCGATTCACTGCCGAGCAGTGGTTCCCCGAGAACAAGTACTTCACCGATGGTAAACTGCGCGTCAGTTGGGGACAAAACGGTAATGCCGCTATCGGCAACAACTATGCTTCGTATAGCACTTATGTCTATGCGAACAACGCCTACTACGACCTCAATGGTACCGACACCACGGCGGTGGCAGGTATAGCACTCGCCAGCACCGGCAACAAAGACCTGCGCTGGGAGACTACCACGCAGACCAATGTCGGTATTGATATGGGATTCTTCAACAACAGCCTGACCATGAACCTCGACTGGTATCTCAAAACCACCAAGGACATGATTACCACCCCGCCGGTGCTCTCCACCGCGGGTGAAGGGGCTGCCTATATCGCCAACACCGGCGACATGGAGAACATGGGTGTTGAGTTCAATATCGACTACCATAGTCCCGACTACAACGGCTTCACATGGGGCGGCAGTTTCAATATCGGACACTACAAGAACAAAGTGGTGAAACTCAACGACTTCCAGAACACCATCGGCGGCGATGTGCGCTTGATGGTAGGGCAACCGATGGGTGTTTACTACGGCTATGTAGCAGACGGACTCTTCTGCATCGAAGAAGAGGTGGCGAGCCATGCTATCCAGCAGGGGAAGGGCTTAGGCCGCATACGTTACCGCGACATCACCGGCGATGGCAAGATTACGGAGGATGACCAGTGTATCATAGGCGACCCGAACCCCGACTTGAGCATGGGTCTTAACCTTGACTTCGCTTACAAGGGGCTCACGCTCAGCATGTTCTTCACTTCCGAACTCGGCTTCGACATCATCAACCGTACCAAGTCGCAGTTGCTCTTCATGAGTTATGGCGGCAGCAGCACCAACCGCGGACGCGACATACTCAATGCGTGGACACCGGAGAACACTGCGACCGACATTCCCGCCGTCAGCGTTACCGACGACAACAACGAGACCCGTATGTCCACCTTCTATGTGGAGGACGGCTCCTACCTGAAGATGAAGTACATCAAGTTGGCGTACGACTTCCCGCAGAAATGGGTGAAGGCTATGCACGCGACGAACCTCAATGTCTATTTCCAAGCGGAGAATATCTTCACCATCACGGGCTATACAGGACTTGACCCCGAACTGCCTCTCGGCGGCTACGGAGCACGCGTGGACAACGCACCTTACCCCCGTTCACGTAACTTCACTATGGGATTGTCTATGAGTTTCTAATAGAACAAGGAGGTGCGGTCTCTATGCCGCACCAAAAAATAAACTATCGATTAACAATGAAAAAGTATATTATAGCCTTTACAATGTCAGCATTAGTCTTGCTGACCGGTTGCGAGGATTTTCTCGATAGGCGTCCTTACGGACAGTTCACAGCCGACCAACTCACCGATGAGACGGTGGATGGTCTGTTGGCATCTGCCTACGCGGGCTTGTTTGCGCACTATTTCGGCAACAACGAGGCATTTGCAGGACCCAGCACCAACTGGATTTTCGATGTCCGTTCCGACGATGCCTACAAAGGTGGCGGTGCCGTTACCATGGAGGCGAATATCCACCAGTTGGAGGTGGCGAACATCTCCTCCGATAACATCAGTTTGGAGAACAAGTGGCAAAACAACTTCTATGGTATCACCCGTGTGCACAAGGCGATGAAAGCCCTCGACGAGGCAGAGAACATCTCCGGCAAAGACCAGATGATGGGCGAGTTGAAGATTCTGCGTGCGTGGTACTATTTCGATATGGCGCGTATCTTCAAGCATGTGCCCTATTTCACCAAGGACGAAGACCCCAGCCATGTGAGCAACATGGTCTATACCCAAGATTCTATCATGCGTATGCTCCAAGCCGACTTGATGGAAGCATACGACATTATGGACGAGGATGCACCTTCTCCTGCGCGTTTCTCACGCTATACTGCCGCGGCGCTGCTCGTGAAAATCAGTGCACAACTCAGCGATTGGGACAATGTGCTCGCATACGCAGATGTGGTTATCAACTCCGGTAAGTACGCGCTCTACGACAACTACCTCGATATGTCGAAGATTGACTTCAACAACCAAAAAGAGTCCATCATCGCCATGCAGTGTGTGGTTACTACCGACTACGGACAAGTCAACTGGTCGAACCTGCTCAACACTACCTACTCCGAGGGTAACCTCTATGGCACGGGCGACGATTTCTTTTTGGCTTCGCAGAATCTTGCCAACTGCTTCCGCACCGACGCCAACGGACTGCCTTACCTCGATGAGAGTATCGCTCCGACCGACTATATGAACGGTGCCTTCAAAGGCAATATCGACCCCCGTGTGGACTTCACCATGGCGCGTATCGGACTGCCCTTCCGAGGCCATACCTACACCCGCAAGTGGTGCCGTGCATACGATACCTACGGCGAGTTCTCCGGCAAGAAATGGATGATTGACCCGAGCGACGAACGCATGGTGCAGGGATTCCCGTGGGGAGCCTCCTCGCTCAATTTCATCTTCCTCCGCTATGCCGATATCCTGCTGCTCAAAGCCGAGGCACTCATCGAGACGGGCAGAGACCTCAACGGTGCGCGGCTCATCATCAACGAGATTCGTACCCGCGCGAACAACTCCGTGGACGCCTACTACTCGCCTGTGGATGTCAATCCGATGATGTCGTCCTACAAGTGCGGCGAATATCCTTCCGGCGGATGGACGCAAGACTATGCCCGCAAGGCAGTGCGCATGGAGCGACGCTTGGAGTTAGCCATGGAGGGACACCGCTGGTTCGACCTCTGCCGATGGGGAAATGCTGTGGAGGTGATGAATAAGTACTATCAGACCGAGTCTGCGCTCCGTGCACACCTCGCAGGCGCTAATCTCACCGAGGACGAAATCTATTTCCCGACACCTATCGCCGAAGTCCGCACCGCCGATGGACTGTATGAATAGGACCCACCCCGTCCCTCCCTACGGGGGAGGGAGATAATGAACTATTGAATAACTATAACTAATCTTCCTACTCTCCCCCTTTGTAGGGGGAGTTGGAGGGGGTCATCTAATATGAAGCACTTTCTAAATATCTTCGTAGCCCTTGCATTGGTAGCAGGTATCGCTACCGGTTGCCAAGATGTGGTGTTGGAGGAAGCCGCTAACGAGCACCTCACTATGCCCACCAATCTGCGCTACACCGCCGAAGGACGCACGGTTACTATCACATGGAACCTTGCGGATACTACCAATATCGACTCTATCCAAATCACCAAGGATGGTAAAGAACCTATCGTTATCGCGGGTGCACAGACCGAGTATATAGTGCGCCACTGCGTGCCGAACAAGGATGTTATCTATACCGTCAAGGCGATGTTCAACAACGGACTGGTCTCTAAAGGCGCCAGTATCCGTATCCACCTCAACTACAACGCGCCTATCTATATCGGCTATCTGCTCACGGCGAACAGCGTGGCAGAGTTGCCCGATGACGATGAGGTAGCAGCGGCTTCGTGGTTCGACCGCAACTATGTGCAGAAAGGCACCGGTCGCTTCATTCCTGTGCAAGATATGCCCGTGCTCAACCTTGACGAGGTATCCGCACTATGGATACATATCGACCGTCAGGGACTCAGCCAAGGATGGCGTAACCTCACGGGAGGCGTCAATACCGATGAGTTTGCTGCTGCGTTGCGCACCTATGTAGAAGAGGGTGGTAAACTCTTCCTCTCCTGCCATGCTACCCAGTTACTTGTGGCTATCGGGCGTATCGGTGAAGACCGCACGCCGAACACTTTCGGTAGCGGACAAGGCGGACCCGGCAACGACATCTGGACGCTCAACGCCTATATCGGCGAGACCTACGACCGTCGAGCGCATGCCCTCTTCCAAGGAATGGACCTGGATTACTGCAACGGCTATGCCTACCAGTCCTTCCCCATTGCTGCACCCGGTATTCGAGAGGACCACAACTGTATGTGGAATCTGTCGGAGATGAAGTTCCTCAGCGGAAGCGACAAGATTCGCGGCTTTGAGTTGGAGAACGAGTGCACCGTCCTCGGCACATGGGGACAGAACACCGAACTCAACTACCCGGGCTTCTGCCTCTTCAACACCAAGGACAATTTCCATGGCGAAATCGTGGCAATGGGCTTGGGTTGCTACGAGTGGAACCTGCAAAACGGTAACGCCTATCAATACCAGATTGAGCGCCTCACGGCGAATATCCTTAATTACATAAAGTAATGACTGAGAGACCGCGCTCCGCGCTGAAAGACTGAGTTAGTGTCGGACATTGAATCAGTCGTTCAGCAAAGCGGTCGTTCAACGAAGTGGTCCAACAGCGAAGCGGTCTAACAATCAATAATCAAATAATTATGAATTTCTCTAAGTATATATCCGCCATAGTGTTGATGGGTAGTGCGTTGGCTTTGCAGGCGCAACTCCACTTGCCGTTGGAGATTCGCGACGGCGAGACGCAGGAGCAGAGCACCTTGCTTTGGCATAAGGTTACCGGCTGCCGTACGCCTATCAGCATGCCCGCTGCGGTGGGCGAAGGTTGGCGCACGGACGGCTATTCCTCCGGTATCACCGTACCGGTTGAGGGGATCATCCCCAACAACGGACTGGATGTCAACATGCGCGACTCTGCCATCATCTCCCTGACGGCAAGCGTATGGTGTGCGGTGGAGACCTATCCCATGATGACCACCGCCACTGCCCGCTACGACAACCCGCTCTACACCGATATCGTGGGCAATATCAACGACTCTACCCACACGGGTTTTGCCTTCCAGATAAGCAACCTCGGGCGGCTCCGTTTCCGTTGCTATTCCAGCGGTTGGCAAATCATCTGCGAGTCGCCCCATCAGTTGCCGCTCAACGAGTGGCACCACCTCGTGGCGACCATCGATGGCTACCACCAGCGGGTACGCCTCTACGACAATGGCAACCTCGTGGCAGAGCAACGCTGTATGTACACGGCCAGTCTCGGCACGCAGCCCTTGCTCCTCGGAAGAAGCAGCGATGAGGTGCTGGACGGTATCTTCCCACTCAACTATTTCAACGGAATGATAGACGAGGTGCGCGTGGATACGGGTATTTGGAACGACGCCCGTATTGCCGCTGAGGTGGCACCGGAGCACCCGCTGAATATGTCCGTGCCTATCGAGGCTTATGCCGACGATATCCTCCGCCCGCGTTACCATGGCATGCCCTCGCAGGGCTGGACCAACGAGAGCCACGGACTCATCTTCCGTAATGGTCGTTGGCATGTCTTCTTCCAGAAGAACGGCAACGGTCCGTACATGGCGCGTCTCCACTGGGGGCATATCAGCAGCCCCGACCTCTGCCATTGGACGGAAGAACCCGTAGCGCTCAGGCCGGCGGAGTCCTATGATATCAAGGGCTGCTGGTCAGGCTGCGTCTTCACCGACCCCGACATCACAGGCGGTGAACCCAACATCCTCTATTCGGCTATCGACGACAGCCACTGCGAACTCATGCTCGCCCGTCCGCTCGACGGCGACTTGCGCCGATGGGAGAAACTGGGAAAACCGGGTATCCGAAGCTCGTTCCGCGACGACTTCCGCGACCCCTATGTCTTCCGCCACAACAACCGTCCCTATATCATCGTCGGTTGCGCAGAGAATGGCACGGGTATCGCTACCCTCCAACGCTACGAGAATGGAAACTGGACGAGCGACGGCGATAAGTTCTTCGCACCCAATCCCGTGGTGGACCCGGGGAACTTCTGGGAAATGCCCAATGTAACCCCCATGGGCGGCGACCGTTGGCTTTTCACCGTTACGCCCATGTCCACATCCTATGGTGTGCGCTGCCTCTATTGGGTCGGCACTATCGATGGTGCCGGACATTTCCAGCCGCTCTACGACGAGCCGAACACCCTCGAACTACCGGGGATGGCACGCGATGGCTTCGGACTACTCTCACCGTCCGTCTATCAGCACGAGGGAAAGACTATCGCGCTCGGTATCGTGCCCGACAAAGCCTCCTCTATGCTCAACTACGACCTCGGATATGCCCACCTCTATTCTTTCCCACGCGAGTGGTCGCTCGACGGTGAGGGCAACCTCTACCAGCGTCCGTATAGCGGCTTGCAGTCGCTCCGCACGCAGGGAGACTCGGCTTTCGTGCGCGATAACTTCACCTTGCCTGCCGACGAACCGCTGGCGCTCGACCCCGTCATGGGACGCGCCGTCGAACTACTCGCAGAGTTTGAGGTAGGCACAGCGCAAGTAGGTTTCGAACTGCTCAAGAACAGTTACGGTGCGATGAAGGTCTATATCGACCCAAAGGCGGGCACGCTCACGGTGGATATGTCCACCATCGGGCGCAAAGCCAATGATACGGGTGTCTTCGACGGGCTTTACCGCTCCGTCATCCCGGGCGGACTGGCGGAAGGAAGCAACTGCAAACTGCAAGTCCTCTTCGACCATTCTATCCTTGACATCTTTGTCAACGACCGCTATGCGACCTCTATCCGCGTCTTCCCCTACGACTATTCCGCCAACGGCTGCACGCTCTATGCAAGCAACGCAGAGGCGAAAATCCGTACCGTACAGGCGTATGGATTGGGTGCCATCACCCACTATGTGCCGAACAGCACTTTGGCGGTAGAGCAGACCACTGCGGGCAACGACTTCCCCGTCTATATCGCCCAAAACACGCTGCATTACGAGGTGTCTTCCCCCTCCGTCCTGCGTGTGTATGCGCTCAGCGGACAGCAACTCCTCGCCAAGCAGGTTTACGGACAAGGAACGCTCGAAATCCCCTACACAGGCATTGTCGTCGTGCGCTTGGATAACAACACCATCCACGCCGCCCGCACCTATAAATTATAGAAAAACGAACCGCTCATGAAAGTCTTATCATTTATAACTCCTCCCTTTGTAGGGAGGGTCGGGGTGGGTCCCCTCCTTCTCCTCCTCGTGCTGTTCAGCGCGTGCCGTCCCGAGGTGAAAGACGAGCCGAATGACCGTCCGACCGCCGACACCACGGTCGTGCCCGATACCGCCATCATCCCTGCCCGCGACAGCCAAGTGGCGTTCCTGAGTATCTACCCCACGCCCGAGCAGCACCTCGCCAACGCGGACGACGACGAAGCCGCCGCATGGCTCTGGTTCAACAAACAGTATCCCGATGCACAGTACCTCTATTTCGGGAATATCTCCGAGCATACGCTCGACTCCATGCGCGTCCTCTTCTGGCTCCGCGATGTGGAGACGGGCAACCTCTCGGATGTCTTCACCATGCCCGATGTGGTAGCCCAAGCCACGCCCGTCATTGCCGACTGGTATCGCCGCGGGGGCGACCTCATCCTCTGGGGGCACGCCGTGGTCTTCATTGAGAGCCTCGGACGACTCCCCGAAGGCACCTACCAAGCCCCGAACCATGACCTCGTCTGCGCATGCGATGCAGGGCGACTGGACTTAGGCTCTTGGCAGATGGCGGTGCAACTCAATCTGGACGGACGGGTCAAGAAAGACCATTCCACCCATCCCCTCTTCCGCGGTATCACGGTCTTCACCAACAACGATACGCGCCTCATTGCCGTCAAGGGTCCCGGATGGACGGAAGACCACAACTGTGTCTTCTTCAACTATCCCTCTGAACTCACGGGGCGCGATTGGCAGCAGGAGATATGCTACACCCTCCTCACCGAGTACTATGGTATCTACCCCTTAGCCACATGGGATAGCCAAATCTGGTGGGTCAGCCAACTCAATATCTACGAGTGCCTCAAGGGGCAAACCGACTTCGAGGGGCGTGTCTTGTGCATAGGCAACGGCGGCTGCGAGTTCTCCATGAAGTCCTACCGGCAGGTCGGACGCGACGACCAAGGCAATCCCCGTTACGAGGCAACAGACGACCGCTCTGCATATCCCTCTAACAATATCTTCCAAGATAATATCCTACGCATGGCGACCAACGCCATCGAGTACTACAAGAACTATTGAAGATACTACTTGTTGACACTTTGTGTTAATCACTCCGTGTTAGTCAGTTCCTGTTTGCGCTTCGCGTTTAACATGCAATGCCAACATGAAATGCCAACATGCAATAACAAACATACAATCATGAACATGAAATGGTTTCCTATCCTCGCCATCGGCTTGCTATGTGTAGCCTGCAAGCCTGTTACGGAGCAGCCGGACACACCCCCTGCCCCTAACGATACTACCACGCAGACAGATACTGTGCCCCAATCCCTCAGCACGAGGCAAGAACAGTATCGCCCGCAGATACACTACACTGTCCACCACAACTGGATGAACGACCCCAATGGTATGGTCTTCGACGGCACACGGTGGCACCTCTACTACCAGTTCAACCCCAATGGCGAGAACATCGACTTCGGCGGCATGTCGTGGGGACACGCCTCCTCGCTGGACCTCTTGCACTGGGACGAACACGAGACGGTGCTCTATCCCGATGAGATGGGGAGTATCTTCTCCGGCTGCGGTATCATCGACAAACGCAATGTGTCAGGCTTCGGCGAGAACAGCATATTGGCTTTCTACACCTCCGCGTCGGGCTACCAGCAAATCTCCCTTGCGGTCAGCACCGATGGGGGAATGACCTACCAAAAGTATGCAGGCAACCCCGTCGTAGGAAGCAGCCTTCCCGAGTTCCGTGACCCAAAGGTCGTATGGGATGAAGACCATCAAAAATATGTGATGACCATTGCCCGCGGCAACCAACACGGACTGGAAATATGGTCGTCCACCAACTTGGTCAACTGGCAGTTTCACGGTATCTTCTTCTATCCCGAACTCGCCCGCTTCAACAACGGACAGTGGGAGTGCCCCGAGTTGATACCTTTCGAGGTCAATGGCGAACGCAAGTGGGTGATGCTCATGAGTATCAACCCGGGCGGGAAGTATGGCTTCTCGGGTATGCTCTATTGGATAGGCAACTTCGACGGCAACATGTTCTATCCCACAGAGGAACCCCGTTGGCTCGACGGCGGCATGGACTGCTACGCAGGCGTTACCTTCGACAATGCCCCCGGCAACGAGCGAATCATGATGGCGTGGATGAACTCGTGGGACTACTGCACCGTCGTGCCCCCGCACCTGTGGAAGAGTGCCTTCACCTTCCCCCGCACCCTCACGCTTGAAGATAGACAGGGCAAACTCGTGCTTTGCCAGCGACCTATATCGCAACTGCGCTCCTTGCGCGTCGATTCAGCGCAAGTCGTGGACGCGTGGATGGCTGACCTGTCCGTCTCCATGGCGGAGAACACCGACATCGTCCTGTTCAACGAGCAAGGCGAGGAATACACCATCACGGTGGATGTGGTGAACAACCGCTTGGTGGCACACCGCACTGCCTTGTCGGGTGCCTACCTTTTCAGTGCCAACTTCGCTATTCCCACCATGTCGCAACCCCTTTCGGGCATTGACGGAGTCCCCTACGAAGGGAGCACGCTCGACCTGACCATCATCATAGACCACTCCTCGGTGGAGGTCTTTGCCAACGGCGGCGCATGCTCCATCACCAATACCGTCTATCCGACCTCCATCTACAGCGACATAGTCCTGTCCACCACCCCCGTCTCCCTCCAACGAACCGACTTGGAAACCATCTGGAAATGAGATAAATATATGTTGTTCTCTTCGTGTTGTACTTCGTGTTGGTCAGTTCCTGTTGGCGCTTCGCGTTTAACATGAAATGACTAACATGAAATGACCAACATGCAATGACCAACATGCAATAACAAACATAAAAACCATGAAAATGAAAAAGAATCTTTTCGTAGCAGCGTGCCTGCTAATCAGTGCGTTCGCTATGGCGGGGGAGGTCTCTTTCTCCCGTTCCGGTGTGCGCGACATGTTGATTCGCGTCAGCGGCAATGAACGCTATCTGCTCATTCCCATCGAGGAAGCAGCACCCGAGTATCGCATGCAGGTGATTGAGAACGGGCGTATTGTCCGCACCAACATCCTGCGCTTGGCAGCCAAAGGCAAGGTCGATTACTTCGTACCTATGGACTTGTCTGAGTTCCGCCGCGACCAACTACTGCTCGCTGTGCATGTATGGAACCAACCCGACGGCGAGCGTCAGCGCGAACTATCTCCCATTGAGTATATCGCATGGAATGAGATAACGCTATCTGATACCTTTGATACTTCCAACTATGACCCTTATCGCCCCGAGTACCACCATACGCCCCTCTACGGCTGGATGAACGACCCCAATGGCATGTTCTACCGCGACGGTGTTTGGCATCTCTACTACCAGTACAACCCCTATTGCTCGCTGTGGCAGAACATGAGTTGGGGACACTCCACCTCCACCGACCTTATCCATTGGGAGCACCAACCGATGGCGTTGCAGCCCGATGTGATAGGCACTATCTTCTCCGGCTCTTCCGTCATCGACCACGAGGGTACGGCGGGCTTTGGAAAAGGAGCCGTGGTGGCGATGTACACATCTGCCGAACTGATGGGGCAGTGCCAGGCATTGGCGTATAGCACCGACAACGGACAGACCTTCACCAAGTACGAGGGCAACCCCATCATCACCGAGGCAATACCCGACTTCCGCGACCCCAACTTCTTCTGGAACGAAGAGACCAAGGAGTGGAACCTTGTGCTCGCGTGTGGGCAAGAAATGCGATTCTATGCCTCCGATGACCTGAAGCACTGGCGCTATCTCTCCGCCTTTGGCAGCAACTACGGCTGCCACTCGGGCGTATGGGAATGCCCCGACCTCTTCCCGCTCAAGGACGAGCAGGGCAACACCCACTGGGTGCTCATCTGCAATATCAACCCGGGCGGACCTGCCGGCGGCTCTGCGGCGCAGTACTTCGTCGGGCAGTGGGACGGCAAGGTCTTCACCTGCCGCCATACTGACACACGATGGATGGACTATGGCAAAGACCATTATGCCACGGTCTCCTTCAGTAACGCCCCTGATGGACGACGCACCGTCATCGGATGGATGAGCAACTGGCAGTATGCCAACCAAGTGCCCACCAAGCAGTTCCGATCCGCCAACACCATCGCACGCGACCTCTTCCTCTATACCGTCAAGGGTGAACTCTATTTGGGCTCCCGCCCTGCACCCGAATACGACGGAAAGGGGCTCGACCAAGTGGTGAAAATCAAGTCGCAGAAGAAGCCCACCGTGGTTACCCTTAGTAACGAGCAGGGTGAGGAGTTCCTGATCACCTACGACCCCAAGGCGATGACCCTGACGGTGGACCGCTCAAAGAGTGGGGTAGTGGACTTCTCCGCCGACTTCCCCGTACCGGCTACTGCTCCCGTACAGCGCAAACTGACCTCTCTGCGTATCTTCATCGACCGCTGCTCCGTAGAAGTCTTTGGCAACAACGGCGAGGTTTGCCTCACCTCCCTCGTCTTCCCGCAAAGCACATTAACATTAAATTAAATCGTAAATCATTTAATGGTTCTTTATATGGTTTTTAATGGAGAACAATCGTAAATCGTAAATTCGTAAATCGTAAATTAATATCATGTCATCTTCCAACAAAACTTCTTTCGGTGCTTTGGCAGTAGTGATGCTCTGCTTCTTCACCATGGGCTTTGTCGATTTGGTCGGCATTGCTAGTAACTATGTGCAGCAAGACCTCGGCTTGACTGACTCGCAGGCGAATATCATGCCTTCGCTGGTCTTCTTCTGGTTCCTTATCTTCTCGGTGCCCACGGGCATGCTGATGAACAAAATCGGCAGAAAGCGCACCGTGCTGCTCTCCATCATCGTTACGGTGCTGTCGCTTATCCTGCCCATCTTCGGCAATTCTTATCCCCTGATGCTGGTGGCGTTCTCGCTCTTGGGTATCGGCAATGCTCTCATGCAGACTTCGCTCAATCCGCTGGTGTCGAATATCGTAACGGGCAACCTGTCGGCAACGCTCACGTTCGGTCAGTTCGTGAAAGCCATCGCCTCTTTCCTTGCGCCCTACATAGCTATGTGGGGGGCTACGCAGGTGCTGCCCTCCGCGGGCTTGGGATGGCGCGTGCTCTTCCCTGTCTATGGTATCATTGGCGTGGTAGCTATCGTCTGCCTGTCGCTGACCACTATCCACGAAGAACCGGTGGCAAAAGGTAGCAACGTGGTGGACTGTTTCCGCCTGCTCGGCAAACCCTTTATCCTGCTCTGCTTCTTGAGTATCATGTGCCACGTGGGTATCGATGTCGGCACCAACACCACTGCCCCCAAAATCCTTATCGAGCGCCTCGGGATGACGCTGGCTGAGGCGGGCTTCGCCACCTCGCTCTACTTCATCTTCCGTACCCTCGGTTGCCTCTCAGGCTCCGCTATTTTGCGCAAAGTGCCGGAGAAAGTGTTCTTCGCTGTCTCGGTTGGCATGATTGTTGCTGCGATGATTATCCTTGCGGTGGCAGATGTGAAGTGGTTGCTCTATGTGGGCATAGCGCTGGTGGGATTCGGCAACTCGAATATCTTCTCCATCACTTTTGCGCAGGCGCTCCAGCACGACCCCGACCACAAGAACGAGATTTCCGGCTTGATGATTATGGGTCTCTTCGGCGGCACCATCTTCCCGCTCGCCATGGGCTTCATGTCCGACGCTATGGGCACTCTCGGTGCTGTCCTCGTGATGGGAGTAGGTGCCCTCTACCTCGCAGCCTTCACCCTGAAAATCAAGAAATAGTCTCATACCGACCGCGCTTCGCGTTGTTAGAAGTTAGACCGTGCTTCGCGCTGTTAGAAGTTAGACTGCATAGCATCAAACAGCGCAGCGGTCAAACCTCAAACAGCGCAGCGGTCGGACAGTGAAACGGTCCAACAGCGAAGCGGTCAAAAAATCATAATTATCATGCAATACATCATAGGTCTCGGAGAGGTCCTTTTCGATTGCCTCCCCACAGGGCGCAAATTAGGTGGTGCGCCTGCAAACTTCGTTTTTCACGCTTCTCAGTTCTTCTCAAAGAACGGAGAATCCATCCAAGGTTGTGCCATCTCTGCCATCGGCAACGACGATTTGGGCAAAGAGGTAACCGACATACTGGACAGCGTAGGCTTGCACTATTGCTTGCCCAAGGTGGATTTCCCCACGGGCACGGTGCAGGTAACGCTCAACGAGCAGGGCGTGCCGCAGTATGAGATTTGCTTGGGCGTAGCATGGGACAACGTCCCCCTCACCGATGAGATTATGTCGGTTGCCCGTCAGGCGCGCGTCATTTGCTTTGGCTCGTTGGCACAACGCTCGGAGGTGAGCCGCAAGACCATACAGGCTATCCTCGATGCCGCGCCTGCCGATTGCATGAAGGTGTTCGACATCAACCTCCGCCAACAGTGGTACAACCGCGAGGTGATTATCGACTCGCTCAAACGCTGCAACATCCTCAAAATCAACGATGAGGAGTTGCAGATAGTAGCGCCGATGTTGCTTGGCGTAGAGACGGAGACCGACCGTCTCATCGCGGAGGACAAAGAGATGACCCTGCGCGTATGCCGCGCGATGATTGAGTTGTACGACCTGCAGATGGTGATTCTCACCTGCGGCACCAACGGCTCGTATGTCATCACGCTCGACGACTGCTCTTTCCTGCCCACACCGCGTGTGGAGGTGGCAGATACGGTAGGCGCTGGCGACAGTTTTACGGGCACCTTTGTGGCGCAACTGCTGCTCGGGCGCTCCATCACCGAGGCGCACCAAAGAGCCGTAGCGGTCTCCGCCTTCGTCTGCACCCAACACGGTCCCATGCCCATCCTCCCCGAAGAACTGAAGTAGTTGTCCGGGTGCGCAGCAAAACTCCCCCGCCTCTCCTGAAAGGAGGGGAGGGGGTAAGGGGGCGGGATGGTGTCCGGGTGCGCGGGGGCTTGCATCCCGATTTATCGGGGCATCCCCGCCTGCTTAAAGATCGCTGACGCTGAAAGACCGCGCTTCACGCTGTCAGACAGAAAACGAATCACTCGGACAGCGCAGCGGTCAAAAATATTTGCATATCTCGAAAAAAAGTAGTACTTTTGCAGCCGAATTTGAAACTTAAAACTACATTATGATTAAGGTTGCAATTATTGGTTACGGCAATATCGGCAAAGCCGTGGAGCAGGCGGTGCTGGCTGCCGAGGATATGACCCTCGCTGGAGTGTTTCACCATACCGATTCGATAATCATGGAGGTGCTGTCTCCAGGCAGCACCCAGCAATCCTCCGTTCAACAATTGCTGGACGCTGATGTGTGTGTGCTCTGCACGCCCACGCGCGAGGTGCCGGCGTTTGCCAAGCAGTTGGCGGCGAGAGGAATATGCACGGTCGATTCGTTTGACATCCACGGGCAGATTTTGGACTACCGTGCGCAGTTGTTGCCGCTGACTCGCGAGCAGCGCTCGGTGAGTATAGTTGCTGCGGGTTGGGACCCGGGAAGCGACTCGGTGGTACGCGCCTTGCTGCTGGCGATGGCGCCGCAGGGACTGACCTACACCAACTTCGGTCCCGGGCGCTCCATGGGGCACACCGTGGCAGCGAAGAGTATCAAGGGCGTGAAGAACGCCTTGTCAATGACCATCCCGTTGGGCACAGGCATCCACCGCCGCATGGTGTATGTGGAGTTGGAGGACGGCGCGGACTTCCACACCGTGGAGCACAACCTGCTGCAAGATGACTACTTCGCTCACGACGAGACACACGTGATAGAGGTACCCTCGGTGGACGCGCTCAACAACGTGGCGCATGGTGTACACCTCGTTCGCAACGGCGTCTCGGCGAACATGCACAATCAGAACTTCGAGTTCAACATGACCATCAACAACCCCGCGCTCACCGGTCAGATTCTCGTGGCGTGTGCACGCGCCGCAGTGCGCATGCAGCAGCGAGGGCAGTGCGGTTGCTTCACGATGATTGAACTCGCGCCCATCGACCTCCTCCCCGGCACCACCGAAGAGAACATCAAGGCACTGGTGTAAGTGAACTTATCAAAACAAAAGAGGCTGTCCCGAGTAGGATAGCCTCTTTGTTTTATCTTTTCCACCAATCGTCTTCTTCCTCGCATATGAGACGCGCCAGTTCGTTCATCACCATACACATCGGGCGGCTGACGGTAGTATCGCGTTGGTATTGGTATTTCCAGCAGGAGATTTGAAGCAACTGCCCTTCTGCACAATAGTAAAATCGGTTGCCCGTGGGCTTATAGGCAGTGCTCATACCGTTGTCTAAAATCTCAATGACGGGATAACCCGTTTGCAGGAGTTGGTCGCGGATGTCTCGCTCGTGCGGACTGATAAACGCCGAGACGATGACGGCACCTGCTTCGGCTTCACGCAATACGGCAGCGGTCTGTTCTTCCCGCCTATTCTCATCGGCGCGGTGGCATATCAATGGGCGTTTGCGAGTGTTGAGCAACAGGTCTCGCTTGCCGATATATGTAAGCAACAGCATACGAGGCGATATATCGCCCCGCAAAAGTCGCGGCTGTATGCCTTCCCATGCTTGATTCCGCGCTGCAACATCTCGGGCAAAAAGGGCGTCGGCGAGTAGCCCTGTGCGGGCACGGTCTTCCGTCCAATTAGCACTCCGCTGATTGCGATATATCGCAAAACAATCGCGTGCCGCTCCCTTGATGATTCGGCGTTCGGGATTACTGCGGATATAGGCGATTTTTGTCGCTACATCTTCGGGAGTGAGGGGAATGGTATCGTTGTAGCCGGAGGTGAAAAGGGACGGTCCGCGGCGGCTGCTTAGGTGCTGATAGTCCGTCCAACGCTTGTCGGTAATGCCGTCTCGACGTCCTTGCATACTGCGCCAGTCTATGCCTAAGATATCCCAATACGCATGGCTACAACCAATCATAAATCCCTGCATCACACGCCCTAACCGGCATCCCTTTTGACGGTGCAAACGGAGCAAACCGTGAAAATGCTCAGGCATCACCTGCGCGTCTATCAGTTCAACGTTTGTGTGGAAAGAGGGAATCTGCTGCCAACAGCGCAAGACGGCATTTCCTAACGGTGTCAGGCGTACCCCCGCCTCAAACACCTGCTTGGTCTTGGCGTTATATTGTCCCGTCATGCTCCCCAAAATAGGCAGGCGGTCGTGCACATTGAGTGTAACAAAGAAATAGCCCTCGCCATAGTTCGCCTCCGCATCTCGTTTAAGGGCTGCAGGGGTGTGCTGCTCTTTGTATGCTATGCGGAATTGTTGCTGTGGCGTAAGCATAGAAACGGCGATATATCGCTTTTAGCGGAGATTGGTAGGCACAAAGGCAGACACGTCTTTGTTGTAGGAGTAGAGGTCGCGGACGAGGGTGGAGGAGATATGGGCGTACTCGGGGCGGGTGTAGAGGATGATGGTCTCGATACCGCCTATCTGTTTGTTCGCCTCTGCCATGTTGCGCTCGTACTCGAAATCAGATACGCAGCGGATACCGCGCAGGATAAACTGCGCATCCACCTGCTTTGCGAAATCAACGGTCAAGCAGTCGTAAATCATCACGCGGATACGCGGCTCGTCTTTGTAGAGTTTCTGTATCGCAGCCTCGCGCTCGCGGATGGGGAAAGTCTCTTTCTTGGTGCTGTTTCTGCCTATGCCGATGACTATCTCGTCAAACAACTCCAGCCCACGCAACACGATGTCGTGGTGCCCTAAGGTGAACGGGTCAAAACTACCCGGGAAGATGGCTCTTTTCATAGTTCTTAATAGGATTATTGTACATTTCGTATAGTTTCTCGCGCAGGAACGCCTCGTCTTTGTTGCTCAGTTTGATGAGTGCCACTCGGCTCTCGATATACTCGTCGAAGGCGTCGTCGTGCGGATAAATCTCATAGCCGGCGTGTATCTGTCGGTCGATAAGGTTGCAGACGAGTTGAATCTGCTCGTTGCGGTTCAGTTGTTTTGCCTCGGGTTGCTCTTGCAGCAGTTGCTCCAAGGCATGGTTAATGCTCGGCGTGAGGCGGTAGGTAACGCGCCCCTTGAAGCCGTTAATCCCCGTCTGCATGGAGCGCAGGTCGTCGGCTTTCGATTTCCGCCAGCGCGGGTTGTCGCGTTTCTGCTGCATCTCGCGGGCTTTGAGGTAGTCGCAGGGGTCGTACTCGTAGGTGATGGAGACGGGGCAGATGTTCAGTGCTTTCACCGCCTCGAAGAAGTCGGGCGCGTCGAAGGTGAGCATCTTCAGCACGCCCGGCTGGGTCAGGTCGTTGCTGTCTTTCGCGCGTCCTTCGCGTTGCGCCAGCCAGATGGACTTCCCCCGTCGGCGCAGGTCGTTGATGTAGTGGGAGAGGGTCTTGGCGTTCTCCACCTGCTCGTGCATCGACCCGTTGCGTATCACCACGAAGCAGCGCAGGAAGCGCACCACAGGCTCTATCCACCATTTGGCAAACAGGTTGTTGCCGATACCGATGTAGGGGCGGATGAAATAGCGCAGGCGCAGGAGCATAGAGAGCCACGCGGAGTCCATGCAGATATCGCGGTGGTTCGTCAGGAAGCACGCGCCGTGCTTGATATCCTGCTCTATCTGTTTGCGGTCGCCCAAGTAGGCTAACTTCACCGATGTGGTGGTCTTGCGCTCAAACCATTTGAGCACAGGCAGGATGGTCAGCCAGTCGGTAACGGCGAGCAACCAGCCCACTCTGTATGCGCGAATTTTCTTGTATTGGTCTGCCATAGTGTTATTTGACTATTGGACAATTTACAATTTGACAATTACTGCACCGCATGGTCAATGGTCAAATAGTAAATTGTCAATTTGTCCAATTTTTCAGTGCCTCTTTGGTGGCTTCGCGATAGGCGACCATGAGCCCGCCTGTCCCCAGCAGGGTGCCGCCGAAGTAGCGCACCACCACCACTAATATATTGTCCAATCCCTGTGCGTCTATCGAGCGCAGGATGGGCAGTCCCGCCGTGCCGTGCGGCTCGCCGTCATCCTTCGTGCGCCATAGGTCTTGCCCTAAACGATAGGCATAACAAACATGACGCGCATCGTGGTACTTCTTTTTGTACCACGCGATGCGCGTCTTTGCTTCTTCTTCGTTGGCGATGGGCTCTGCAAAGGCGAGGAACTTGCTCCCTCGGTCTTTGTAAATCCCCTTCGCCGGATTGGTTATCTCTTTTGCCATGCAATAGTTTACTCCGCCGTAGCCAAGGGCGATGCCTGTTTGTACACGCGGGCTGCCAACTCTTGGTCTATCTGGTACATGCCGTAGCCGTTGCCCTCTACCATGCGCAGTTTTTGAATCAACTCCGTGGCGTTCTCTTCTTCCTCCACTTGCTCGTCCACGAACCATTGCAGACGGCTCTGTGCAGCGTAGTCTTTCTCCTCGATAGCAATCGACATCAGATTGTTAATCAGCGAAGTAACTTTCTGTTCGTGTTGCAACGTGTGCTCAAAGGCTGCCAGCGGAGAAGCCCACTCGGTCTCCACTGCGTCGATGGCTTTCAGCACCACGCGACCGCCGCGGCTTTGCAGGTAGTTGAAGAAAATCGTTGCGTGGTCTTGCTCCTCCTTAAATTGGATAGCAAACCAGTTCGCAATACCGGGATAGCCTGCGTCTTGGCAGTAAGCAGACATACTCAGATACAAGTAAGCCGACCACATCTCGGCATTGATTTGGGCGTTGATAGCGTCCTCTAAACGTTTGGAAATCATAATGTTAGTTTTTTAGGTTTTGTTTATTGTATGAATAGAAGATGGTCTGTTTGAAACAGATTTTTATATCTCACCGGGGAAACACGCGACAAAGTTACACTTTTTTTTTGAATCGTGCAAGAAAATCAGCAAAAACAGCAAAAATACTTCTATGTACTGTCTAACAGCAAATGCAATTTTGTGTGCAAAGTTAGTCAAAGTTTTTGAAGAAGCAAAATTTAGGTGTGTCAAAGTTCAATTTTTCTCTGGGTCTGTTGTTTAACTTTTTCTGAATGTTCATTATTTTCTGTGGTGAGACAAGGTTAAAGTTGGTATGTTTGGGTATGTATCGTCGTATGAGTTTATTGGTGTTTTCTACACATCCTTTCTGCCACG
>JAXDTJ010000064.1:0-11170 GCA_034090015.1 Paludibacteraceae bacterium
GCTGCTCACGCTTGTTGGCTATCTCTCGAGCCTCCTGGTCTGTGTCGATCACGTGGAAAGCGTCACCGGCGGTCGGTGCTCCATTAAGACCAAGCACGATGGCAGGCTCTGCGGGTCCCACGTTGTCGATGCGTTGGTTACGCTCGTTGAACATGGCCTTGACGCGTCCCCAGCTGGTACCAGCGAGGACGATGTCGCCCACCTTCAACGTACCGTTGCTTACGAGAACCGTCGAAACATAGCCGCGTCCCTTGTCGAGCGACGACTCAATGATGGTACCTGAAGCCTTGCGGTTGGGGTTGGCCTTGAGGTCGAGCATGTCTGCCTCGAGCAGCACCTTTTCCATGAGGTCGTCGACACCGATGCCCTTCTTGGCGCTAATCTCCTGGCACTGGTATTTACCACCCCACTCCTCCACGAGCAGGTTCATGTTGGCCAAGTCCTCGCGAATGCGATCGGGATTGGCTCCGGGCTTATCAATCTTGTTGATGGCGAACACCATGGGCACACCAGCGGCCTGACAGTGGGCGATGGCCTCCTTGGTGGTAGGCATCACCGAGTCGTCGGCAGCAACGATGATGATGGCGATATCGGTGACCTGCGCACCACGAGCACGCATAGCCGTGAAGGCCTCGTGACCCGGAGTATCGAGGAACGTCACCTTTCGTCCGTTCTTCATTGTAACGCTATAAGCGCCAATATGCTGTGTGATACCACCGGCCTCACCGGCGATCACGTTGGTGTTGCGGATATGGTCGAGCAGCGAGGTCTTACCGTGGTCCACGTGTCCCATCACCGTTACAATCGGGCAGCGAGGCTCGATATCCTCCTCGTTAATCTGCTCATCGGCGTTGATTTCGTCCACCACGTGCGCGGATACGTACTCGGTGGTGAAGCCGAACTCCTCTGCTACGATGTTGATGGTCTCCGCGTCGAGACGTTGGTTGATGGACACGAAAAGACCGAGGGTCATGCAGGTGGCGATAATCTTGGTTACCGGCAGGTTCATCATCACGGCAAGGTCGTTGGCGGTAACGAACTCGGTCAGTTTCAGCACTTTCGATTGTGCCTGCTCTGCCGCGCGCTCCGAAGCCATCTTCTCGCGTTCCTGCTCACGCCGTTCGCGCTTATACTTGCTGGTGTTCGACTTGCCTTTCTGCCCTTGCAGACGGGTCAGCGTATCTTTTATCTGACGTTGTACCTCCTCATCGTCCACCTCCACCTTCACGCTCTTTTTCTTGCTCGGCTTGGTTTTTTGATTGCGTACATCGTTGATATCCACTTTGTTATTCTTGATACGCTCGCGTTTGCGTTTCTCGGTGGCTTGCTGCTGTTGTTGCTGCCGCTCTTCGCGCTCTTTCTTCTTCTCCTCCTTGCTTTTCTTCGCTGGGCGAGTAGCCTGATTGATAGCACTCAGGTCAATTGACCCGACTACCTTCGGACCGTCTTTCAGCACGGGCTTGCCCAGCGTGAATATCTCCGGCTTGGAAGCTGGGGACGCGGGTGTCTCGCCCGCGGCGGCATGCTCTTTCACCACCGGCTTTTCTACATTGGCAGCAGGCTTCTGAGAGGCAGGTCTGGCTGCCTCTTCTGTTTTTGCCTTAGCGGCTTTGGCTTCTTTCTCTTTGGCTTTTGCCGCCTCTTTGGCTTTGCGTTCAGCCTCCTCGCGGGCAATACGTTCCGCAGCCGCCTTAGCCGCCGCTTCCGCCGCTGCCTTGGCTGCCGCCTCCGCTTCGGCGGCTATGCGGGCTGCTTCCGCTGCCTGACGCTCTGCCTCCTCGCGGGCTTTCTTCGCCTCGTCCAACTCAATCTGACCTACTACTTTCGGCTTCGGGATCTCCGTCTCTATATGGCTCGGAGCAGGCTGCTCAATCGACACAGTCTGCATCTCGCGCGCCTGACGTTCTGCCGCCTGACGCTCCGCCTCCAGTTTCAATGCCATGTCCTTGTTGAACTCCTTCGCCAGCATCAGGTATAGTTCATCGTCTATACGCGTGTTGGGGTCAGGATTTATCTCTTTGCCCTGCTTGGCAAAGAAGGTAACGGCGGTGGACATGCCGACATTGAGTTCTTTACATGCTTTGATAAGTTTGATTGCCATATTTATTATTGTTTAGGGGATGGTGGGGATTGCTCCCCTAATTATTTCTTTTTATTACAAACCATCAGAGCATCTGCCCTCATAATTCATAATTCTTAATTCATAATTCTTAATTAGCATTAGTCGTTCTCGAACTCTGCGTTCAGCACTTCCAGTACGTGGTCAATGGTCTCTTCCTCGAGGTCAGTGCGGTCCACCAACTCTTTCTTCGGGGTGTTCAGCACTGCCTTTGCGGTGTCGAAACCTACGCCCTTCAGCGCATCCAGTACCCATTGGTCGATTTCGTCGTTGAACTCGTCCAAGTAGATATCTGTATCGTCGCCGTCCATCTCGCGGTAAACGTCTATCTGATAGCCCGTCAGCATGGATGCCAACTTGATGTTGAAGCCGCCTTTACCGATGGCGAGGCTCACCTCATCGGGCTGCAGATATACCTCCGCCTTCTTCTCTTCTTCGTTGATATTCATCGAACTAATCTTCGCCGGAGCCAACGCACGCTGGATATAGAGGTTGATGTTCGAAGTGTAGTTGATGATGTCGATATTCTCGTTGCGCAACTCGCGCACGATGCCGTGAATACGCGCGCCCTTGATACCTACGCAGGCGCCCACAGGGTCGATACGGTCGTCAAATGACTCCACTGCCACTTTCGCACGCTCGCCGGGGATACGGGCGATGTTCTTAATCGCAATCAGCCCATCGTGCACCTCGGGAATCTCCTGCTCGAACAGACGCTGCAAGAACAGCGGGCTCGTGCGGCTCAGGATAATCTTCGGGTTCTGGTTTTTGTTATCCACTTGCACTACCACCGCGCGCACGGTGTCGCCTTTGCGGTAGAAGTCCGACGGAATCTGATTCTGCTTCGGCAGGTATAACTCGTTGCCGTCCTCGTCCAGCAGCAGCATCTCTTTCTTCCATACCTGATACAACTCACCCGAAACGATATGTCCCAGCAGGTCGCTATAGCGGATATACAGGTTCTCTTTCTGCAACTCCAGAATCTTGCTCGACAGCGTCTGACGCAGGTTCAGAATCATACGGCGACCAAACGATTGGAACTCCACACGGTCGGTTACTTCCTCGCCTATCTCCGCCTCGTCGTCTATCTTCAGCGCGTCCGAGAGCGCAATCTGCGTGTTGGGGTTCAGCACATCGTCGTCCTCCATCACAAGGCGGTTGCGATAAATCTCCAAGTCGCCCTTGTCGGGGTTGATAATCACGTCATAGTTTGCGTCCGACCCGTACATTTTCGTAATCACGTTGCGGAACGAGTCTTCCAGCACGTTGATAAATGTCTGACGGTCGATGTTTTTCAGATCCTTAAACTCTGAAAAGATGTCAATCAAATTGATTGTACCCGGTTGCTTTGCCATAATGTTATTATAATGTCTTTATTAGTTTCTTTTTGTTATCATCTTTCTAAGCCGATTGAGTAGAGCCTATGAGCAGACCTAAAGCAGACCTATCCCTCATTCCTAAATCTGTCATTTTGCTATGAAATTCAACTTATTCCTATTGATACGTTACAAAGAGAAATTCTTTTGATGTGTTTAATGTGAGTTCGAAATAAACAAATACTTTCAGCATTCAAAAACTAATTTGGTTTTTGGTAATAAATTAATGACTAATTAGATGAAAATTATATATTAGCAAAAAATATTTGGATAATTTTTGGAAATTTTTGTTGAATAAAAAATTGTAGTCATTTTGTTGTAAGTCTTTGTTCCTGGCTCCTATCAAAATACATACTTCGTATACTTCACCTCTCCGTATCCCCACGTGTGCGTTATCGTCTCATGCTGTTTCCGCTTCTTGCCTTCCACAGCCACCAGCGTATCCACATCCACCGAAAACGTCTCCTCATCCACGCTCACCAACTGCCCCCTGATTTTCTTCCCCTCTGCGGTTAGCACTTCCACGTCTTCGCCCAAGTGCTTCTCATATTGCATTTTCGTCTTGAACGGGTCGCTCAAGCTCACGCTGCCCACTTCCAGCGCATAATCCTCCTCGCCTGCAGCGTCCAACTGCTCCACTAACCAGCCGTTCAGTCGCCCGCAGTCTTCCACATCCACGCCCGCCAGCCGGTCAATCTCTATCAATATCTCATTGGCGGCATTCACTTCCAGCGTAATCAATTCATAATCCGTATCTTTCAGATACTCTTCCACCAACGCTTGTATTTTATTCTTGTCTAACATATTGTTATTGAGTATATTACATGTACTTTATTCTACCAAATTGAGGGAACCTCGCGGCTCCCTCAATCAATCACGCTGCAAAAGTACAACTTTTTTTTGATATATGCAAATAATTTTGCCAAAAAATGCAAAAAAATGCGCCTACAGCATGAAAATCCACTATAATTTGATATCTAATCGATGCCCTATCAAGTGATTGTTTCCCAAATAGACAATACTATATACTTTTTCTAATTCCTCAAAGAAAGCATACCAAGTTGTGTGTGAGTTTTTGTTGTATCTCACATAGTGTAGTTGTTTCCCATCTACTCTATAGCGGTCAAAATATGCAGGAGCTTGGTATGGTATTAGGTTAGGCAAGTTTAACGAAAAGAATTGAAAAATATCATGCACATATTCTACCGCATAATCTTCACTGCTAAAATAGTTCCTCTCTACCAATTGAGCAACACTCTCTTCTAATTGAAGAAGAGCAGGCAGGGTATAGACTACTTCTTTCATTGGAACATAGAGCGAATACGGGGTTCCATATAAGCCATTGCTTCTTCGGCAGTAAAATATCTCTTTTGTGTACTGCTGTTGCTTGTACTCTCATCGAGACGTGGCATTTCTATGTTTTGAGATTGTTTCATAGTTATTTATATTTTTGTTTTTCTTCGCAAAAGTATAAAGTTTTTTTGATTTATGCAAATTTTCTATGACTTTTTTGCTCTTTTTCTGCAAAATAATCATTTCCCCGCTACCTTGCGCCCCAACATATCGTATCTTTCTCCCGCGCGTGTAATATATAAGGTGCCGTTCTGCCATTGTTTGGTGCACGTTTCTGCCGCCTCTGTTTCTCCATCTAAAAGCCCTGTCTCCTCACCTAAATACGCCAGCCATGCATCGGGGATGCCGTATCCGTAGTCGGCGTCGGGGGTGTGGTAGCGGTCGGCGGAGCAGATGATACGTCTGCGTATCTCTTGGGCGTCAAGGTCGGGTAGGGCAGACCATACGCATGCCGCCAGTCCCGCCATGAGCGGGCAGGCGAAACTGGTGCCGTTGCCGTACTGTATGCTTCCGTCGCTCGGGTTCAAGATACAACTGCCTTCGCCCATGGCGCACACATCGGGCTTCACGCGTCCGTCGCTGCCGGGACCTCTTGACGAGAAAGCGGCGATTCTGCCCTCGCTATCCACCGCTCCTACGCAGAGGATACTGTCTGCGTCGGCGGGTGCGGTCAGGTAGTGCCATGCTTTGTTGCCTTCGTTGCCCGCCGCCACGCATACGAGCATGCCTTTGCGGGCTGCTATGAGGGCAGCCTGCGAGCAGCGCGCGGTCTGTCCGTTCATGTCTGCATAGCCGAAGTCCCACTCGTCGTTGTCGAACTCGGAATAGCCGAGCGAGATACTCGCTATGTTCACTCCGAGGCTATCGGCTTTTTCTAAAGCAGCGACGAGGTTGTCCATCTCTTTCGGGCTCTCTTTTCCGTCTTCTTCCGAGCGCATGAGGTAGTAGTCGGCGGCATGCGCAGCACCCGCATAATCGCTTCCCTCGCCGGCAATTAAGCCCAAGCACATCGTACCGTGGTAGCCCGTCGCGCCATAGAACTCGTCAGCATCGTCCGTGAAGTCGTAACTGCCCAACCAATGGGTGGTGTCGAGGTAACTTGCCAAAGCGTGGTCGCTATGATTGCCAATAGGGTAGTTTTCAAATCCTCCGTCTATGACCGCCATCACGATGCCCTCGCCGCGATAGCCCGCTTGGTGGAGGGGCGTGAGGTTGAACATAGCAAGTTGCGTGTCAGTCCCTTTGGATAAACTCTCAGTAGCAGCATACGCAGATTGATTGTTTTTTCTCAAATGATATGCGGCATCTTCCTCACGCGTCTTTTCAATGCTTTTTACGAACGAACACATACTAATCCGTGTTGCAACAGCCTCTTCGCACGCCACCGTTGCGCCGTTGAGCCAGCGGCTGACGTGCATGATGTCTCCGCCCAGTGCCCTCACGCTGTCTAAATAAGTACTCGACACAGCATAGTCTAATGAATCTGTAGGAATAGCCCACTTGGTGCGCTGCTCCAATGCCCTTTCGGAGAAAGCGATAGGGGCACAGCCTTGTTTATCCGTAAACGATATGAAAAATACGCTTAATATGGTAAGGAGAGAGAACATAAGTGGTTAGTGGTTTTTCTAGTATTTCTAGAATTTCTAGAATCTCTAGAATCTCTAGTTTTTCTATTTCTAGACTTTCTATTTTTCCTTAAAACCTATACACCACGCCGATGACTGCCAAGCGTTTGTATAGGTCGTAGGTGCGTTCGGTGATTTCCTGTTGCTTGTGGCTGCCTACGAGCATGCCCTGCTCCATCTCGTAGGTCTCGTTGATATGGGTGCTTCTGTCCACCGCCTTCATGTCGAAGATATCGCTTATGCCTGCGTGGATAGTCCATTTGCCTATCTGCTTGCTCAGGCGCAGTTGCACGTAGAAACAGTCGCCGATATAACTGTTGGTTGTCTCTATCTTGCTGTTGTACATCATCTTACCCGACAGCAGCCACTGCTTCTTGAAAGCGAAACAGGGCGACAAAGACAGGTTGTAGTACCAGTAGTGGTCGTTCTTCGCCTTGCTGTTCACATAGGTGTTGACAGCCACCGACATGGAGAAGATTCGGTAGCGAAGGAAGAGCGAACCGCTCAGGCTAACCACGTTGCTACTCTCCTGATTATCATAGGTCTTATAGGGAAGCGAACCATAGTAGTCGTCGTATATCTTTCCTATTTTCTTTATCAGTCCGTCCGCGCGTATGTAGTCCACTCCCACGTGCAGCACCAGCCTGCCGTCCTCCTCGTTGGCAAAAGGATAGCGGAAGAGGTAGTTCACGCCCACGTTGTGGAAATAGGAGGCGTGCAGCGAGTCGTTGCCCACGACCACCTCCTGCGAGGCGGGCAGGTAATAGGGGTAGGGGAAGAGTTGCTCGTCCTCGGGGCGGAGGATGTTGCGCGCGATGTTCAGTTGCAGCGTGTGCTTGCGGGTGATTGCCCAAGAGGCGTTGACGCTCCCCGTCCAGTCGTGCTCTGTCCCTGTCCAAGCGGGCTGACTGTTGGTGTTCAGCGTGCGGCTGAGCATCTGGTAGCGCACACCCGCCTGCAACTTCACCGAGCCGATTCGATAGTCCCATTGGAGCAGGGGCGATACATACACCTGCTGTTTGCGCAAGCCCAAATCCTGATGGTAGGAGTTGCCGTTCTGTCCCTCCGCATGCTGCAGCAGATGGCTGTTGCGGAACATGTAACTGCCGTTCACGCCCGCCGTGAGCCACATCTGAGAGTCGTATATGCCCAGCCGCTCCGGCGCGATGGCGTGCTTTGACTGTATGTTCACTTGCACCTCCTGCGGGCTGTCGGTGTTTCCCGCCTGCTGTTGTCCCAGCGATGTCCCGTCCGCGGCGGTGTAGTGCTTCTCCGACTCGTCTTTCCGATAGCCGTAGTTGTACACCACGTCGGCTTGCAGTTCTCCGCCGAGTAGGTACTGCCGTTTGTACTTCACCATCGCGGTTACGTTGGAGCGGTTGGCGACCACTTTCTGTGCTGAATGCAAGTCCGTCTGTTGCCAAAGCAGCGGCATGTCCGCGGTCTCGTAGGGGCGGAAGATGGTGGCGAGCGAACGATACCGCGCCGTCTCCCATTGCATGCTCTCCCAGACGCTGACGGTGAGCAGGTCTTGGTGCGTGGGCATGTAGTCGAACTGCACCTTGGCGGTCTGTTGCAGGTAGTTGGTTACTACGGTATCCTGCACCCACGTGGTGGTGTCGCGCGCATCGGCTATCTCCATGCTGTGTACGCGCGTCTCTATCTGCTGAAACGCGGTCGGACGATAGTACTCCATCACGAGGTTCGCGCGCATCTGCCATTTCTCGCCGCCGTAGGTGAAATACACCGAGGGAGACACGTCTGCCGTGTTGTGGAAGTTGGTGTATACATCCGCCATCGCCGAGCCGTGGAAGTCTTTTTCTATCGGTTTGAGGTGTACGTTGATGACCCCGCCTTCGCCGTTCTGCTGCACACTGACGGTGGGCGACTGCATGATTTCGATGAAGTCAATCTCCTCCGCTCGCAGGCTCGTCAGCACCACATCCTTGCTTTGCCCCACGCTGATGTCGTCCACTTGCAGCGTGTATCTCGACAGCATATCTTTGTTGCCGCGGTCTAATAGTTCGGGCATCAGTTCGAGGATTTCTTGCAGGGTGTAGCCGGCGGAGAGTCCCAGCACGCGCGGACGGATAATCTTCTTATCCACATCTATCACCACGCCCGAGACGAACGCCTCTTCCTCCGCGGTGGCAACGCTGTCTTTCGCCGCCTGCTCGTACATCAGCAGAGTGTCTTTCCGCTCGCCTTTGGCAGTCTTAATCTTCGGGTGTCGGTGTTTGTCGCCGAAGGCAACATGGGCGACCTCTTTGCTCGGAGGTGCCACCTCACCCGCCCATAGGCTTGTGCCTATAAGCAAAGCGAAAAGTAGTGCTATTGGGCGAAAGCGAGACATGGTCTCTTAATTCTTAATTCAAAATTCTTAATTGCAATTGCACCACGTTCTCCACATGCTGCGTGTGGGGGAACATGTCCACGGGTTGCACTTTGGTTACTTGGTATTTCTCGTCCAGCAGGGCGAGGTCGCGTGCCTGCGTGGCGGGGTTACAACTGACATAGACGATGCGTTTCGGCTCGGCAAAGAGGATGGTCTTCACCACGTCCTCGTGCATGCCGGCGCGCGGGGGGTCGGTGATAATCACGTCGGGGCGACCGTACTGCGCGATGAAGTCCTCGTTGAGTATGTCTTTCATGTCGCCTGCGAAGAAGAGTGTGTTGCTGAGGTTGTTTAACTTCGCATTTACTTTTGCGTCTTCTATTGCCTCGGGCACATACTCTATGCCTATCACCTGCTTGGCTTGTTTCGCCACGAAGTTGGCGATGGTACCTGTGCCGGTATAGAGGTCGAAGACGCGTTCTTCGCCCGTCAGTTCGGCGAAGTTGCGCGCCACTTTGTAGAGTTCGTATGCCTGCTCGGTGTTGGTCTGGTAGAACGATTTGGGTCCGACCTTGAACTGCAAGCCCTCCATCTCCTCCATGATATGGTCTGCGCCGAAGAAGACTTGCACGTCGAGGTCGCCGATGGTGTCGTTGAACTTGGTGTTGACCACATACTGCAAGCTGACTATCTCGGGGAACTCGCGATGGAGCCACTCGAGCAGGGTGAAGCCGTTGTCGTCCAACGCCTCGCCGAAGGAGAGGATGAGCATGATTTCGCCCTTGTGGTTGGCGCGGAGGATGAGGGTGCGCAACTGCCCTTGGTGGGTGTGCTCGTTGTAGAAAGTCATGGCATGCTCGCGGGCGAACTGCCGAATACCGTTGCGGATGCGGTTGTTGATGTCCGGCATGAGGTGGCACTCCTCGATGTCCAGCACCTTGTCGAAGCAGTTGGTGATATGGAAGCCCAGACCGTAAGTGTTGTCGATGTTTTCCAGCCCGCCAGCCGCGTGTATCTCGTCCCACGAGAGCCACTTGCGGTCGGCAAAGGTGAACTCCAGTTTGTTGCGGTAGGCATATATATTCTTGCTGCCCAAGATAGGGCTTATCTCGGGCAACGCTACCTTGCCGATACGGGTGAGGTTGTCGGTTACCTGCTGCTGCTTATAGCGCAGTTGGGCGGGGTAGGGCAGTATCTGCCATTTGCAGCCGCCGCATACGCCGTAGTGCTTACACACCGCCTCGCAGCGCTCTACGGAGGGTTTCACGATGCGCTCCACGCGCGCCTCCATGAAGGAGTGTTTCTTCTTGGTTACCTGCAAGTCCACCACATCGCCGGGCACGCAGTAGGGCACGAACACCACCATGTCATCCACGCGGGTCAGGGCTTTGCCCTCGGCGGCGATGCCGGTTATCTCTATGTCTTTGAGTAAAGGTAAGTTCTTCTTTTTCATATAATTATCTCAGCAAGTCTATTCTGTCTTTGGTAACTTTTAATTCTCCCTATACACCACGCTGCCGGAGGCTTGGTGGGTGGCGAGTACCAGCACTTCGGCTACTTGCACGTGAGCAGGGGCGTTTGCGGCGTAGAGTGCTACGTCGGCTATGTCCTCGCCCGTCAGCGGCTTGATACCCTTATAGACATTGTCTGCCCGCTCCTTGTCGCCGTGAAAACGGGTAACGCTGAAGTTGGTCTCCACGAGCCCGGGTTTGATGTTCGTAACGCGCAGGGGGGTGGGCGCGAGGTCCATGCGCAAGCCGTCCGACAGGGTCTTCACCGCCGCCTTGGTGGCGCAATAGACGGAGCCGCCAGGGTAGGCAGCATCGCCTGCCACGGAGCCGATGTTGATGATATGTCCTTTGCTGCGCTTGACCATGGCAGGCACTACCAGCCGCGTCATCATCAAGAGGGCGGTGATGTTGGTCTCTATCATTGTGTCGTAGTCGGTTTCGTTGCCTTCGTACTCTTTGTCAAGCCCGAGCGCGAGCCCTGCGTTGTTGATGAGTACGTCAATGGCTTGCCATTCTGCGGGCAGGCTCTCCACCGCAGCGCATGCCGCCTGGCGGTTGCGCACATCAAAGGGCAACAGCAACACCTGCCTGCCATAGGCTGTCTCTATCTCTGTTTTCAACGCTTCCAGACGCTCCACGTTACGAGCGTTCAGAATCAGGTCATAGCCCCCTTGGGCGAACTTCTTTGCGCACGCCGCACCTATGCCCGACGATGCACCTGTGATAAAAGCAATCATTATAGTTGGTCATTTCATGTTGGTCATTTCATGTTGGTCATTTCATGTTGGTCATTTCATGTTGGTCATTTCATGTTGGTCATTTCATGTTGGTCATTTCATGTTGGTCATTTC
>JAXDTJ010000068.1:0-7523 GCA_034090015.1 Paludibacteraceae bacterium
GGGACGCAGGCGTCTCGCCTGCGGGCAGTTCGGAACGAACTGGAATAGTATGCAACGCCATTTCATCCAAGGCTAACGCCTTGCCCGCAGGCGAGACGCCTGCGTCCCCGGTAGGCATTGCATCATCAGGGGTGCGGCCTGGAGACCGCACCCCCATGCAAGAACATCCTTCTTCCATCATGTCCGGGGCATCGTATCGGGGGACGTGGTATGTGCCGAGCGGGACAACGTATATGGGTTGCCTGTTTCGCGATGCGGGTGCGGCGTATGCCTTTGCCGACGAGCGCACCAACGGGTCTATCCCGCTGACGATGGAGCAGGCGCTGCGTGCGTTCTCGGAGGCGGATGTGTGGGTGGGTGCGAACGCACGCACGATGGACGAACTGCGCGCCATAGACGAACACCACACGTGGTTCAAAGCCTACCGAACGGGGCGCGTCTATCACTTCTACAATCGCACCAACAGCACAGGCGGCAATGACTTCTGGGAGACGGGCGTGGTGCACCCCGAGATAATCCTCCGCGACCTGCAATGGGCGCTCTATCCCGACCTCTATCCCGACTACGAGCCCTATTTCATTGGACGTTTAACTTCTTCGTCTTCGTTCTAAAGGTTTATTACCAGACCATTTCTACTTGCTCGGCGCGTATCTCGTCGAGCGGGGCGGAGCGGAACTTCACCTTGCGGAAGTCGATGTGCTCGAGGTCAAGGCAGCGGATACGGCTGTTGTACATGGTGCGGTAGTAGATACGCTTGCCGTGCAGGTCGGTAGCGATGGTCCATTGCGTGGCGCTCGGGATATCGGGCACGGTCTCCCCTTCGGTAAATTGGATGCCGATGGGGATGTCGAAGTTGTTGAGGATATGGAACGCCTGCATCACGGTCTCGGTAGCCGTGGGGAGCGTGGGGGCAGTGGCTTGGAAGAACGCGGCGCGGACGAAGCGCGAGGGCGGGGTCATGTCGCCCGGGAGCCCGTGCAGTCCGCCTCCGCCGCCGAAGGCTTGCAGCGACAACTCACCCACCTGCGCCCGCGGGATGGCACCTGCTCGCAAGTTGATGTAGTTGTTCAGGTTCGTCAAGTGCCAATCGAAACTCGGGGAGTTGGTCAGCACGCCGAGGGTGTTCTCGTAGAAACGCACCTGCCCGCCGATGACCTCCACCACCACCTGCTTGCCCGTGCGGTCTGCCATGCGCCAGTGCACGGTGGAGCCGCGGGGGTCGGTGGCTACGATACGGACGCGTTGCAGGGTCGAGACCGCCTCGTCCACGCTTGCACAACGGCTCAGCAACCACGGCACCAGCTGCATGTCGCTGATACTCTCGTCCACGAGCGTGCTGTCGAAGGGCTCATACTCGCCGTAGTTGGGGAAGTAGAACAAGCCTGCGGCGAAGCCCGCCTCGTTCATACCGTCCACCACAAACTCATCGCGCTCCACCGCCAAGCCCACGTAGCCGTACTTGGCCGTGAAGCGCATGCCGTCTTTCTTCCCGCTCGGGGTGTAAGACTGCTGGCGATAGCCGCGCGGCACCAGCACATAGCGGCTGTTGAGGTCGCTGCCTGCCCATTCGATGGTGCGGGCGATGACGGGCGAGCCGTCCGCCGCGCGCAAAGAGATACCCGTGCAAGCCTCCGCGGGCTGCACTAACCAAACCATACCAATGGTCAAACAAAGAAGGAAGAACTTTTTCATAGTTGTAAGAAGGTTAAGGTGAAACAAAAAGAAAACAAGTAGCGAAAAAAGAATATTCGCTACTTGTTTTGCTACAAATAATGTGCCAAGAGTGATTATGAATTATGAATTATGAGTGCCCCTGCTATGAAAATTCAGTTCCAATGCACTCATAATTCATAATTCTTAATTCATAATTAGACCAACTCTTTCTGCAGGGCTTCTACCATCTCGGTGTATTCGGCATCGGAGAGATAGACTTTGCCCGGGTTCATCTGGAAGGTGCCGCCGTAGTCTGGACCATCCACGTATTTGGGCGCGAGGTGGAAATGGAGGTGCGACAACTTGTCGGAATAAGCACCGTAGTTGATTTTCTCGGGCTGGAAGAGTTTTTGCATGGCGCGTGTAACCTGCGCTACGTCTGCCATGAAAGCATTGCGCTCTTCATCGCTCAGTTCGTTAAGGTCGTTCACGTGCTTGTCGTATGCCACGAGGCAACGGCCGTGGTAGGTTTGCTCCTTGAAGAGAAACGCACGAGAGACGCGCAGGTGCGCTATCTCAATCATCAGGTCTTTGAGCGTCTGATTGTTTTGGCAATACAGACAATCTTTCGGGTCGGAATACATGGGGGATAATTATGAATTATGAATTAAGAATTAAGAGGGCGGGGCTGAGGGAAACAAACAGGCACTTTTTATTTCAACAAAAATTTCCAAAAATGGTTCAAAAATTTCTTTCTAAACAATGCTTGTTATAATTATTACCAAAAACCAAGTTCGTTTTTGAGTGCTGAAGGCGCGTTTTAGCGTTTATCTACACCTGCGATGACGGCATTTCGGACGGCGGCGATGGCATCGTCAGGTTCGGGATACAGCTTGAGGTCGATGGGTTCCCCGATATGCAGGTGGATGGGGTGCCATGTTACGTACTTTGCTTTGCGGTCCATTGCCTCGTAGCAGCCGGAGAGGGAGATGGGGATGACGGGCAGCCCGAGGTCAATGGCTATCTGGAAAGCGCCGCGCTTGAAACGCCCTACCTGTCCGTCTTTCGAGCGTGTGCCCTCGGGGAATATCACCGTGCACACGCCGTTGACCAACTGCTTTTCTATCGCTTGGAGGCTGCGGAAGGAGGAGCGGGCGTTGGTACGTTCTACAAAGATATGCCCCGCGCATTTGCACGCCGTGCCCACAAAGGGAATCTTGCGTATCTCCGCCTTCATCAGCCATTTATAGACCACGGGCAGGTAGCCGTAGATAGCCCACACGTCGAGCATAGACTGGTGGTTGCTGACAAAGACATACGACTGCCCTTTTTGGATATGCTCTAATCCTGTAACCTTTACGGGTAGGAAAAGCAACCAAAAGAACGACCGCGACCAGAACATCTGCTCCAGATGCACAAAGCGTGCATTTCTCCACGGGGAGAAGACGATGGTGAATAAGGCAGTGAAGATAGTGAGCAAGACCAACAGGGGCAATGCTATCAGATACTGGTATAAAATGTATAAGTACTTCATAATTTTTTGGATGTAGGATGAAGGATGAAAGACTAAATAGTTGTGTATAGTCGAAGGTAATGAGTCTTTCAGCGAACGAAGTGAGCGGTCTTTTGTCTTTCAGCGTAGCGGTCTGACAGTCGTAAGACGTTCCTTTATCTTATCGAACTGAATCCTCGGTACAGTGCGCAGATACGGCGGATTTCCTCCCACGTGTCTTCCGATAGTTTGGTGCCGATAATCTCCACCACTCTACCTGCGGCGATGGTGCCTATCTCGCCGCACTTGCGCAGGTCGAAGCCGTTGCTCAGCGCGTGGAGGAATCCGCCTGCGTAGAGGTCGCCCGCGCCGGTGGAGTCGGTGCAGTTGGTAGTGATGGCACCTATGTGGTGGCGCTGCGAGCCTTGCTGCACATACGAGCCTCGTTTGCCTACTTTCACGACCGCTATATCGCATTGTTCGGCAATCTTCGCGGCGGACTCTTCAGGGTTGAGGTGGGTGTAGGCAAACGACTCATCCTCGTTGGCAAACACGATGTCCACGTATTGGCGTATCAACTCTTTGAGGAAGAGGTGGTTCTCGTTCACCACGTTATAACTCGCCAAATCCAACGATACTGTGCACCCCGACTCCTTCGCCATGCGTATCGCCTTGGCTATCAAGTCGTGGTTCTGCACCAAGTAACCTTCTATATGGAAAATGTCGTAGCCGATAAAGGCTTCTTTCTGAATGTCCTCGGGCTGCATCTCTGCTGCGGCACCGAGGTAGGTGGCAAAAGTGCGCTCTCCGTCGGGGGTGATGAGCACGATACTGCAGCCCGACATCTCCTGCGACGAGGTGAGCAACATGGGCTTGACATTGTTCTTCAGCATATCTTCGCGGTAGAAATCCCCCACCTCGTCATTGCCTATCTTCCCGATGAAGGCGGCTTTGCCTCCAAGCGATGCGATGGTGCTGATGGCGTTGCATGCGCTGCCGCCTGCCACGAGACGTTTCCTGACCGATGCAAACCGCTGCTGAATGGCAGCAGCCTCCTGCTTGCTGATTAGGTTCATGCTACCTTTCGGATAGCCCAACTCGCGTAAATCGTCTTCCGACACTTGAAGCAACATATCCGTCAGCGCATTGCCCAAACCAAGTACCTTTTTCACAACTATCAACTATTAACGATTAATTGTTAACTATTTCGAGTGCAAAGATACGCATAATCTATGACATGGGCAAAAAAAAATAACTTTTGCACCCAATAATGCTTGTTTTTTCTGCTCCGTCAATATCTTTTGGATATCCGAGAAGCGTTTTTTGCACTTTTCTGCATTTTTTTTGCAGAAAAATTTGGTCATATCAAAAAAAAGCAGTACCTTTGCACTCGCTTTTGAAAAAGAGTACGCTTCCTTAGCTCAGTCGGTTAGAGCATCTGACTGTTAATCAGGGGGTCCAAGGTTCAAGTCCTTGAGGGAGCGCAGAGACTATCTGACTTTTGAGTTAGGTAGTCTTTTTTTTTGCATGCCGATTTATCGGTGTTTTTTGTGATTGGGGTAGGGGAGAGGGGAAAGAAAAGAGAGCGCGTCTCCCGACGGGCTCTCTCTACACAATAATTTTACAAACAATCTAAATTTTGATATTATCTGCAACCGCCCACTCGCTCCCGCGACCGCTGCGGCTGGAAACCCACCTAATTTACGATTTACGAATTACGATTTACGAATTGCCATTCGGACACCGTAGCATAGGGGATTATGGGATATAGTTGTTAACAAAAACAGCCAAATATTCTAACAATAATGTCCGAGAATACTCTAACATTAATTGCCGTTAATTTGCCATTAATTTATCAACAAAAATTTCATTACTTTGGATAGTCTTATTGCAAGCGTACACCCATAGCGTTGTACTTCACGCCATCGCGGAGGATGATGAGTTGTCCGTTTTCGATGGTCTTCACAGCGGGTATCTCTACGGCAGCGTTGTCGATAGCGGTAGCAGTGCTTGTGATTTTTGTGATATAGAACTGCACTGTGGTGTTATAAACACTCACAAATCCTTCTACATCATACGAGCCGGCTTTGATAGTGCCGTCAGTAACTACACCAAACTGGTCGCGGAGGTCAATCGTACTACCTTTGAAGGTAACCGTAACATTTTGCGGTTTGCTACTACTGGTTGTGGCAGCATCTTCTGCTAATGTAACGCCTTTCAATAAGAGATATGTATTTACTTCTTCGGCAGTAGGCACTGCTTTTGCCTCTGCGGGAGAGGGTGCTACGCCATGTGTAACGGTGAGGTCTTCGAGTGTAACAGCCGGTAATAACTCAGGCAGTTTGTTATATACTTTGGTAGTTGCAGCAATACCTGCTACCACATCTCCTGCGTTAAAGTTGAAGTTGCCACCATAGAGCAAACCGACACCTGCCTCATCTTTTAGATAGGAATATGCGCCGTTGGCATAGACCACGGTAACGGCTTGGAGATATACCTTTTTGCCATCGGTGGTGTAGTCAATCGCCGAAAGCGTTACGGCATCTTGATGGGTAAAGGTCTTCTCTGCTACATCGCTGACAGTACTTGTTGTTTCGTTTACGGCAATGGCTTTTACGGTGGTGGTAGCAGTGATAGGGAACGGTGCGGTATAGAGCGTAGATGCCGTGGTAGGCTCATCGCCGTTGGTGGTGTAGTAAATCTTTAAGTTCTCACCTGCCGTGATGGTTACTTCGGTGGATCCGTTGAATGTACTTTCTCCGCTAATAGTGGGCGCATCGGGCGCATCGGGGTCTGCCTGCTCATAGGTAACCACCACTTTGGTCATACGCACCTGTGCGCTTGCAGACAGCACTACTTCGGTAGCAGAGCCGGTCCATGTGCCGGTAGGACCATTTTTTTCATAGGTATAGGTACCTTCACCATTGGTGGGAACGGAGTAATTACCGGGACCGTATTTATCTGATCCATTTACTGTGCATGTAAAGACTATAGATGTTATCTTTCCTTGCGTAGAACTTGCTTTGAAAGTTCCACTTGCATAGGTTTGATAATATGATGAGTTGTCAAACGTAGTTGCAGTAAGTGTAATGCCTTTCTTAGTGATTGTGGTTTTATTTTCCGAAGATGCATTCTCAACGCCTGCTTCAAATGTAACTGTTACCTCATCGCCGGGTTGCGGGGCTGTTACAACGATATTTTCTACCACAAACGGGTCGCTGGTA
The DNA here is from genome assembly GCA_034090015.1 of Paludibacteraceae bacterium. GTDB lineage: Bacteria > Bacteroidota > Bacteroidia > Bacteroidales > Paludibacteraceae > Colicola. Next base: position 6,370 of record JAXDTJ010000068.1, read on the forward strand.
ACGCCATTGAGAGTTGCCTTTACTGTAACGGAGGTAGTTCTTGCTGTAAGTACTTCCGGAGTGATTGTCCATGTCAAGTTCGCATTGTCAGTTACATCATCAGAAGAATCATCGGAATACTTTGCGGTAACAGTTAAGCCGGCAGGGTTAAATTTCTCACCCTCAGTGTAGCTCAGTTGGGTCGGTGTGCCGGAGATTGCGATTGTGCTAAGGGTGGCAGCGGGAGTGCTTGAAGGCTCATAGGTGATGGTGAACGATTGGCAGTAGAGCGAATTGGCAGTGGCTCCAATAACTATTACCACATCCTCACCTGTTTGAATAACATAAGAATTATTTGACATCGTAGGCGTTACATCCACATAAGATGTTGACCAAGCACCATGCCAAGCGGCATTATTAAAGTTTAGACCAGAAGAAGACGAACCGATGGAAGCCAATGTTGTAGTACCTGCTTTTACACTCAGATAGCCGGCACCCTTGCTTGAATTCGATTTCATGCTCAATGTGATGCCTGTAATGGTGCAACCAGCATACCCTGTCAATGTCAGGGTCATGCTGTTGCCTCCAGTTAGTTGTTCTTTGGTTGTATATGTGTTTTTGAAGGTGGCCGAAGAGCCATCGGGGGCAGTTCCAGATGTTGATACAGTGGTTGTTGAGGTTACTGTGAAAGTAACACTCTCTGCCCAGAGGTTTGTTGCGCATGCTAATAGCATGGCGGACAAGAAAAGAGTTAATTTTTTCATAATGTTTTGAAAATTAGTTGGTTTGTTAATTTATTGTTGTTTTGTTGCTGTTTATTCATTTCATACCCATTGTATGCCCGTGGGGGCAATGGGGCGGGAGAGAATAAACGACCGTCTAAACTTACACAGTAAAGACGGCGAAAACAAAGGGAAAAAGCATAAAAAAGTGTGTAAGTTTAGACGGTCGTATAAACTTACACACTATGGGAATAGCAGATTGCTATGGATTTTGGTGCAAAGGTACTGCTTATTTTTTATATATGCAAACAAAAGGATATAAATTCATAAAAATTTAACAGAATGTGGTGTGAATTTTTGTTTTGTGTGTATCCTTGTTTTGGTCCCTTATCCTCTCCCTCCCCGTCCCGATGCATCGGGACGGGGAGGGAGAGGATAAGGGACCAAAACAAG
>JAXDTJ010000011.1:0-11036 GCA_034090015.1 Paludibacteraceae bacterium
GACTTGGCTCTGACCACTGACCACTGACCACTGACCACTTTATCCAGCATCTCCCTCATCGCCGCGATATGTGCGGGCGTAGTGCCGCAGCAGCCTCCGATGATATTCACCCAACCTGCCTCCACGAACTTACGCACCTGCCAGACCATGGTCTGCGGCGTGTCGTCGTACTCACCAAACTGATTAGGCAAGCCCGCATTCGGATGGCAGGAGACATAGCAGGGAGCGCACTCCGCCAGCCGCCGCAGGTACGGTGCCAGCCCTGCCGCGCCGAAACTGCAGTTGATACCGATGGAGAGCGGATGAGCAAACACCACCGAGTTCACAAATGCCTCTACCGTCTGCCCCGATAGCAGCCGCCCCGAATTGCCGGAAACCGTCAGCGAGAGCATTAGTTCAGGAAAAGAAGACCCACCCCGACCTGAAAGTCTTGTCCCTTTCACCCGCATATACGCGTGTATCCCCGCCTTTGCCGAGAGGGTATCCACAATGGTCTCCAAGAGGATAGCGTCCACCCCTTCCTCCGCCAGCACGCACATCTGCTCATAGTACGCCTGCTCCATCTCATCGAACGTGAGCGCACGCGCCGCAGGGTCGTCCACCGACTCGCTCATCGAGAGCAGTTTGGTGGTCGGTCCCACATCGCCTATCACGAACCGCGGCTGCTCCGGCGTGAGTGCCGTCATGCGGTCGGCTTCCTCACGCGCCAGCCTCACGCCCGCGCGGTTGAGCCGCTCCACGAATGCCGCCATGCCCTCCGTCATATACTCCTCCGGCAACGACTCCCCCGCCAGCGACACACGCTGACTGCTGAACGTATTGGTCGTGATGATGTCCGCCCCCGCTTCTAGATAAGCGCGGTGAATACTGCGGATGGTCTCCGGCTCACGCAGGTTGAGCAGGTCGCTCAACCCCTTGCCCGACAGCAGCGAACCCATCGCACCGTCCAGCAACAATATCCTATTTTTTAATGCCTCTCGCAAACACATGGTTTATTTAATTATGAATTATGAATTAAGAATTATGAGCGCATCGGAATTGAGTTTCAGGGCATGGGCACTCTTAATTCTTAATTTTTAATTCTTAATTATCAATGCCCTCTTAATTCTTAATTCTAAATTCTTAATTATCAGCCAGCCCCGCTGCGTTCACTATCTGCTCCACCGACGGGCTGTTGTTCATCGTGTAGAAATGCACGCACGGCAGCCCCGCCGCTTTGTACGTCGCCGCCTGCTCGGTTGCCCATTCGATGCCCACTTTCTTCACGTCGTCGTTGGTCTGACACACGCGCAGCCGTTTCGCCAGCGCGTCGGGGAAGTCCACATGGAACGTGCTCGGCAGCACCGTCAGGTGCGACAGCGTCCCCAAGGGCTTTATCCCGGGCAGGATAGGTACGTTTATCCCCGCCGCCCGACAACGCTCCACAAAGTCCAAGAACCGCCCGCAGTCGAAGCACATCTGCGTGAGGATAAACTCCGCGCCGAGGTCCACCTTGCGTTTCAGCGCGTCCATATCCGTCTGCAGGTTCATCGCCTCCTCGTGTTTCTCGGGATAGCCCGCCACGCCGTAGTGGAACGGGCTGCCGAACTGATGTTTGTCGCCGTAGAGCAAGTCGCCGTGGTTAAAGCGGTTCACCTGCTCGCAGAGTTCCGACGCATGCGACAACCCGCCTATGCTCGGCACAAAGCGGTTGTCCTGCTTCGCCTTGTCCCCGCGCAACACTAATATATCGGTCATATTCAGCAGCGCGAGGTCTATCAACTCGTTCTCCGTGTCCGTCTGCGAGTAGCCGCTGCAGATGATATGCGGCACCACGGGCAACCCGTATTTCTGCTTTATCGCATACGCTATCGCCACCGTCCCGGGGCGCATACGCTCCTCCACACGGGTGAACACACCCGGGTGCAACTCCTTATAAATAAAGTCCGAACGGTGCGAGGTTACCGACACAAACAGCGGCTTGTACGGCAGCAGGTGCTCTATCGTATTGAAAATCTTATCCGAGTTGCTGCCACGCAACGGCGGCAGCACTTCCAGCGAGAACCGCGTCTGCGTCTGCGCTTTCAGTAAGGCAGATATACTGGACATATCTATGCTTTTTATCGACAAAAATCGCGCAAAGGTACTAAAAAAAAACGAAATATGCAAACAAATGGGTATTTTTTCATGATTTCTATTACAATTTACACCTCAGTTTAGATTAAGAACGTCATTACAGAGACAGATGGGTATTCGCCAACAGTACGAGGATTGCATTTTTTCTAATTTATTTGCACATTTGAAAAAAAAGCAGTAACTTTGCGGCGAATTTTGGAAAGGCTATGAATCACTTCTACACACCTATGAGACACAAGACCGTTCTTTTCGCGCTCCTGCTGGCGGCAGGGCTGGCGATGCCCGTTCGAGGGCAACAATATGTGCGCGCTATCGCGTTCTACAACCTTGAGAACCTGTTTGATACGATTCACGACGAAGGGAAGAACGACTATGAATACCTGCCGGACGGGGGTATGAAATGGACCTCTTACAAGTACGAGAACAAGTTGCAGAAGATGGCCTACGCTATCTCGCAGATAGGTACGGACGAAGACCCGCGGGGCGCGACCTGCTTGGGCGTGTCTGAGGTGGAGAATATAGGTTGTTTGGAGGACTTGTGCGAGGTGGTGAACGGTCAGTACGCGCGCCGCTACAAGCCTATCCTGCTGGAAGGGCCGGACAGGCGCGGAGTGGACGTGGGTTTTCTGTACGACAGCACGGCGTTTCGTCCGACGCGGGTTACAGGGCATGAGTTGAAGGCGCATTATGCCGACGGGGGCGTGGTGAGGAGCCGTCTGCAGTTGTTGGTAACAGGTTATCTGACAGGCGAGGGTTCGCCGGAGAAGGTGCATATCCTTGTTTGCCACTGGCCGAGCCGCTACGGCGGAGAGTTGAGTTCTCGTCCGTCGCGCGACACCGCTGCCATGCTTACGGTCTCGATATGCGACAGCATCTACCGCCGCGAGCCTCGGGCGAAAATCATCATCATGGGCGACCTGAACGATGACCCGTTTAACCACAGTTGCGCGGAGGTGCTGCAAGCGCGGAAGACCCGCGAGGAGGTGGCAGAGCAGGGGTATTTCAACACGATGTGGCAGAAACTGGACCGCGGGATAGGCAGCCTTGCGTACAACGGGAGTTGGAACCTGTTCGACCAAATCATCATCTCGGAGCCGCTGATGAACGCGAAGTTGGAGGAGGGGAAATGGTGCTACTGGAAGTCGGAGATATTCAACAAGCCGTTCTTGACGGTGCAGGACGGGAAAGACAAAGGAACGCCGCTGCGCACCCACAAGTCGGGGGTATGGCAGAACGGCTACGGCGACCACTACCCCACCCTGATTTACCTGATTAAGCAGAAGCGGTGAGCGATATACAATTCACATGAACTCAAAAGAAGAGACATATACATCGAAACAACGATGATTCTTTTATTTCAACAAAAATTTCCAAAAATTGTTCAAATATCTTTTCTTGCTTAAACATATAATTTTCGTATAATTAGCCATTAATTCATTACCAAAAACGAAATTAGCCATTGTGCTTCCAACATATTTTCAAATTTTTACATCAATATGCACGAGATACTGAATCGAAACATCACCCCTATTCGTATGCGCAACTACGGGCGCATACTGCAAGACATGATAGTATATGCCTGCTCTATTGAGAATCAGGCGGAACGCGAAGCATTGACCCTCTATATCGCACAGTGTATGCGGCAGAAAAACTATCTCTGGAACCGCGACCAAGAGTCCGGCATGGCGAGAGTACGCGAGGATATCATCCGTCTGTCGGACGGCAGACTGGACTGCGACTTCCCCGCGTTCAGCGAACTGCCGAATAACACCAACGAGGGGAAAAACAAAAAACGCAAGAACAAAAACTAAAGATAAGCGATATATCGCAAATAGTTAGATTGGTTTAAAGCGTTGAAGAGTGAAGATGATTCGAGAGGCGGGGCGTTGAGGCTCGGAAGACTCTGAGAGACTTAGACAGGTTCGGAAAAACATAGAAGAGGCTCGGGAGTAAACGCAAGGCTTCTGGAAGACAGGCAAAACTGATAAACAAATAAAACCAAAAATACATTATGGCGACAGAAATTAGCCCCTACAAGGTGTTTGCCGGCTCCAAGGGAGTAGATTTGGCAAATCGTATCTGTGAACAACTGGGATGCCAGTTAGGTAGTGTGAACATCGACCGCTTCTCCGACGGCGAGTTCGCGGTTTCTTACAACGAGTCGGTGCGCGGGCACTCGGTCTATTTAGTGCAACCGACCTGCCCCACTACCGACAACCTGATGGAACTGCTGCTGATGATTGACGCAGCAAAGCGTGCGAGCGCGTACAAAGTGATTGCCGTGATTCCCTATTTCGGCTGGGCACGCCAAGACCGCAAAGACAAACCCCGCGTGTCGATTGGTGCGAAACTGGTGTCGAACATGATTCAGTCAGCCGGCGCCGACCGCGTCATCACGGTGGATTTGCACGCCGACCAGATACAGGGATTCTTTGATATCCCCGTTGACCATATCTACGGCTCGAATGTGCTGGCTCCGTATGTGGCAAGCCTGAACCTGAAGAAACTGATTGTGGCGTCTCCCGATGTAGGCGGTACGAAGCGCGCTGCCACCTTTTCGAAGAAACTGCACGGACTGACCGATAAGGAAGTGCCGATGGTAATATGCTACAAGCACCGCGAGGTAGCCAACCAAGTGAGCGAGATGCGCGTGCTGGGCGATGTGTACGGCAAGGATGTGGTGATAGTGGACGATATGGCAGACACCGCCGGCACCCTCTGCAAAGCCGCCGATGTGATGAAGAAAGCCGGTGCGAAGAGTGTGCGGGCAGTGGTTAGCCACGGCGTGATGTCGGGTCCCGCCTGCGAGCGGATTACCAACAGCGAACTGGAAGAAATCGTCTTCACCGACTCGCTGCCTTTCGACAACAGCCGCTGCTCGAAAGTGCACATCGAGAGCCTCGCAGAGCCCATCGCGCTGGTTATCAAAGCCATACAAACGCATACAAGTATTAGTGAACTGAATATACACTAAATGAAACAAATTATTCGTATATCTGTTTTTGCCCTTGCGGTGGTGCTGTTTGCCACCGCTTGCGGCAAAAAATCTTCCGCCGTCGGCGAACAGCGTCCGGCGTTCTCTGCCGACTCGGCATATCAGTATATTGCGCAACAGATGTCCTTCGGTCCACGTGTGCCCAACGGCAAGGCGCATACCGACTGCGCGGTGTATCTCATGCAGTTCTTGCGCTCGTGCGACGCCGATGTAGAGTTGCAGAAAGGGACGATGACCGACTACAGCGGTCGGCAACAGACCGTCTATAACATTATCGGACATTTCTACACGGAGCAGAACAAGCACCACCCTCGCTTGTTGCTTTGTGCGCACTACGACACACGTCCGTGGGCAGATGAGGAAGAGAATTACGAAGACCGATATATGAATGTGCCCGGTGCGAACGATGGTGCGAGCGGCGTGGGCGTGCTGCTGGAGGTGGCGCGACAGATTAGCCTCTTGATGGCAGACTCGGCACTCACGACGCCCGTGGATATCGTGTTCTTCGACTGCGAGGACATGGGTACTCCCGAGTTCTTCACGGGCGTAGAGCGCGAGGACACCTGGTGCCTCGGTAGCCAGTTATGGGGCATGCGGCGGCAAGAGAACGCCAACGCGCCTGTGTATCGCTTCGGTATATTGCTGGATATGGTGGGAGCACCCGATGCGGTCTTCCCGCGGGAGTTGTACTCGCAGCAGTTCGCCAACAACTACGTAGAGGAGGTTTGGCTCACCGCCGACAGGCTCGGCTACGGCAAGTACTTCATCAATCAGACGGCATACCCGCTGATAGACGACCACTACTATGTCAACACGCTGGGCGGCGTGCCGTGTATCGATATCATCCATTACGATACCCGCTCGGCAACGGGCTTCCCCGCATGGTGGCATACGCGCGAGGACGACATGCGCAACATCAGCCACGAGACCCTGCAAGCCGTGGGCGAAGTGGTGATGGCGATGGTACAGAAATAATAAGACCCATAGGACCCCCTCCATCTCCCCCTACAAGAACACCCCAAAAATCAGAGATTTTTCGGGGACCCCGCGGGGGAGGGAGAAGGAGTTAGATAATTAGAATAGGCAGTATGACATTGTTAGAAATCAAAGATTTGCACGCGAGTATTGCGGGCAAGGAGATATTGAAAGGCGTGAACCTCTGTATTAACGAGGGCGAGGTGCACGCGATTATGGGACCAAACGGTGCAGGCAAGTCCACGCTGAGCGCGGTGTTGACAGGCAATCCCGCCTATGAGGTTACGGGCGGCGAGGTATGGCTGCGCGGGAAGAACCTGCTGGAGATGCCGCCCGAGCAGCGTGCGAGAGAGGGAGTGTTCCTCAGTTTTCAGTATCCCGTAGAGATTCCCGGCGTGAGCATGGTGAACTTTATGCGCACGGCAGTGAACGAAAAGCGCAAGTACGAGGGGAAGCCTGCACTGTCCGCCAAGGAGTTTCTGGCACTCATGCGCGAGAAGAAGAAACTGGTAGAGATGGCGGATAAACTCAACAACCGTGCGGTGAACGAAGGTTTCTCGGGCGGCGAGAAGAAGAAAAACGAGATTTTCCAAATGGCGATGCTGGAGCCGTGTCTCTCCATCCTCGACGAGACCGACTCGGGACTGGATATAGACGCGCTGCGGATTGTGGCAGAAGGCGTGAACAAACTGAAGACACCGCATAATGCCTCCATCGTGATTACCCACTATCAGCGGTTGCTGGACTATATAGTGCCGGATTTTGTGCATGTGTTGGCTGACGGCAAAATAGTGAAGACCGGCACGAAAGAATTAGCACTACAACTGGAAGAGAAAGGCTATGAGCAGTTTGAGCACTAACATACTAACTCTTGCCGCGGGCGAACATCGGGAATTAGTCTTTGTGAACGAGCCGAGGCTTGACCTGCATGTGGTGCAGGAGGCGGGTTCGTCGCTCAAGGTGCATGCCCTATACCTCTCGCCGACGGAGATTGCAGCAGGGGTATCCGAGGCGCAGATAACGGTGGAGCAACGGGGCGAAGGTTGCCTGACGGAGATTTACGGCTTGGCGTTTCTGCATGGGGAGGAGCAGGTGCATCTGACGACGAATGTGCAACATCTCGTTGGCGGCGGCAGCAGCAAGCAGTTGATTAAGTTTGTGTTAGACGATGCTGCGCAGGGCGAGTTCTACGGGCAACTACGTATTGCGCCGGATGCGCAGAAGACCGAGGCGCACCAGACCAACCGCAACCTGCTCCTGAGCGACAAAGCCCTCATGCGGACACGGCCGCAGTTGGAGATATACGCCGACGACGTGAAGGCGACCCACGGGGCGACCACAGGGCAATTGGATGAGTCGGCATTGTTCTATATGCAGCAACGCTGCTTGGACGAGAGTACGGCAAGAAAGTTATTGATTGCCGCCTTCATGAAAGATGTGCTGGAAACCATTTCCGAAGAGGCTTTGCGCAAGGAACTGCTCAACAAAATAGATCCTAACAAAGATTAATTATATACCTTCAAGATAGAGAGATTGTTACAATTCGTAAACAGTCTCTCTTTTTGTTATGTAAGTTGAATAAAAAAGAGATATATAAAAAACAAAGAGCCTCAGACTATTCTGAGGCTCTGAAAGTGGCGGCTACCTACTCTCCCACAACAAGTGCAGTACCATCGGCGTGGCTGAGCTTAACGACCCTGTTCGGAATGGGAAGGGGTGGGACCTCAGCGCTATAACCACCTAAATATAATTAAGAATTAAGAATTATGAATTAAGAGGGCATTGCTCCTATCCATAATGCCAATTCTAAGGGGTTGACATATTGAAAGGTAAAAGCATTCACTCACAAGAACACTTGCTCACGGAGATTTGTTTGCTTTCCTTCTTTTTCTATATACTATAGTTTTTGGGGAAAGCGTTTCTTTTTAGAAAAAGATTCGGGCAATTAGTACTGCTCGGCTTTATGTCACCATTGTACACCTGCAGCCTATCAACGTCGTAGTCTACAACGACCCTCATGGAAATCTAATCTTGGAGCTAGCTTCGCGCTTAGATGCTTTCAGCGCTTATCTAAACCGAACACTGCTACTCGGCTATGCCCCTGGCGGAACAACCGATGCACAGGAGGTTCGTCCAACACGGTCCTCTCGTACTAGTGTCAGACCTCCGCAAATTTCCTACGCCCACAATAGATAGAGACCGAACTGTCTCACGACGTTCTGAACCCAGCTCGCGTGCCGCTTTAATGGGCGAACAGCCCAACCCTTGGAACCTTCTCCAGCCCCAGGATGCGACGAGCCGACATCGAGGTGCCAAACCATTCCGTCGATATGAGCTCTTGGGAATGATCAGCCTGTTATCCCCGGAGTACCTTTTATCCTTTGAGCGATGGCCCTTCCATACGGAACCACCGGATCACTATGCCCTAGTTTCCTACCTGGTCGACTTGTTAGTCTCTCAGTCAAGCGCGCTTATACCATTACACTCTACTGACGGTTACCAATCGTCATGAACGCACCTTTGGAAGCCTCCGTTACGCTTTTGGAGGCGACCACCCCAGTCAAACTACCCACCATGCAGTGTCCTCCGTACACGGAGTTAGAACCCAAATAACTAAAGGGCCGTATTTCAACAGCGGCTCCACAAATACTAGCGTACCTGCTTCATAGCCTCCGGCCTATCCTACACATCAATTACCCAGATTCAATGCAAAGCTGCAGTAAAGGTTCACGGGGTCTTTTCGTCCCATTGCGGGTAATCGGCATCTTCACCGATACTACAATTTCACCGAGCTCACAGCCGAGACAGTGCTCAAATCGTTACACCATTCGTGCAGGTCGGAACTTACCCGACAAGGAATTTCGCTACCTTAGGACCGTTATAGTTACGGCCGCCGTTTACTGGGGCTTCAATTCAATGCTTCCTTTCGTGACATCTCCTCTTAACCTTCCAGCACCGGGCAGGTGTCAGGCCATATATCTCATCTTTCGATTTAGCATAGCCCTGTGTTTTTGTTAAACAGTCGCTTGAGCCATTTTTCTGCGGCTCCCATCTTGCAGAGAGCGCCCCTTTTCCCGAAGTTACGGGGCTATTTTGCCTAGTTCCTTAGCTGTGAATCTCTCGAGCGCCTTAGTACTCTTTACGTGACCACGTGTGTCCGTTTGTGGTACGGGTGCCATACGCATATCTTTAGCAGATTTTCTTGGGAGTCTATTTACATCCATTTCCGCTCAGGCAAGCCCTCGCGGTACTTTCAGGTTCGGATCATGTGCGGATTTGCCTACACATTCAACTCCTACACCCTTTAACCAACTATTCCGTCAGTTGGCAGGACTTTCATTCCTCCGTCTCCACATCAGTGCGTATGCCAGTAACTGAATATTAACAGTTTCTTCCATCGGACTCGCCATTCGGCTTATCCTTAGGTCCCGACTAACCCTGATCCGATTAACGTTGATCAGGAAACCTCAGTCTTCCGGCGAGGAGGTTTCTCACCTCCTTTATCGTTACTTATACCTACATTTGCTTTTCCAGACGCTCCAGAGTGTCTCTCAACACGCCTTCTACGCGGACTGGAATGCTCCCCTACCGACTACATAAGTAGTCCCATGGCTTCGGCGGTATGCTTATACCCGATTATTATCCACGCTCCGTCGCTCGACTAGTGAGCTGTTACGCACTCTTTAGATGAATGGCTGCTTCCAAGCCAACATCCTAGCTGTCACTGCGACAAAACTTCGTTAATTTAACTTAGCATACACTTAAGGGCCTTAGCCGATGATCTGGATTCTTTTCCTCTCGGACACGGACGTTAGCACCCGCGCCCTCACTGCGACAAAACATCTATACGCATTCGGAGTTTATCAGGACTTGATAGGCGGTGAAGCCCTCGCATCCAATCAGTCGCTCTACCTCATGTAGACTATTGCCACGCTGCACCTAAATGCATTTCGGGGAGTACGAGCTATCTCCAAGTTTGATTAGCCTTTCACCCCTACACACAAGTCATCCGAGGGCTTTTCAACGCCAACCGGTTCGGTCCTCCATTCCGTGTTACCGAAACTTCAACCTGCTCATGTGTAGATCACTTGGTTTCGCGTCCACCCCAGCTAACTATACGCCCTGTTAAGGCTCGCTTTCACTTCGGATACGGTCCTGAAGACCTTAACCTCGCTAACTAAGGTGACTCGTAGGTTCATTATGCAAAAGGCACGCCGTCACACCTTATAGGTGCTCCGACCGCTTGTAAGCGAACAGTTTCAGGGACTATTTCACTCTTCTACTCGAAGTGCTTTTCACCTTTCCCTCACGGTACTGGTTCACTATCGGTCTCTAGGGAGTATTTAGCCTTACCGGATGGTCCCGGCTAATTCACGCAGAATTCCTCGTGCTCCGCGCTACTCAGGATACCACTATCCATCATATCCTTACCTGTACGGGGCTTTCACCCTCTATGGCCTGCCTTTCCAAACAGGTTCCAGTTCAGATAACTCAAGAATGTCGTGGTCCTACTACCCCGATAACGCCTAAACGGTATCGGTTTGGGCTATTCCGCGTTCGCTCGCCACTACTTGCGGAATCACAATTGTTTTCTCTTCCTGCGGGTACTAAGATGTTTCAGTTCCCCGCGTTCGCTCTTCTCATTGAGAAGTACTTGGTCTTCAACCAAGTGGGTTCCCCCATTCGGAAATCTCCGGATCAATGGTCGTTTGCACCTACCCGAAGCTTATCGCAGCTTACCACGTCCTTCATCGCCTCCCAGAGCCAAGGCATCCACCGTTCGCTCTTTCTTTCTTTTTCTTACGCTAAAATTGTAGTTTTGCGCTTAACGCGCAACCCTTCATTTTATTTACATTGTGAACTTATTTTTTTTCTTGCTCGTGAAGAATCTTCATCGTTTATTACTAAACAACTTAATTCTTGCTTTTACACTTTTTCAATACGTCAAAGA
>JAXDTJ010000071.1:0-13917 GCA_034090015.1 Paludibacteraceae bacterium
CGTGCCCCCCGCACCTCCTTTGTCTTCCGCCAGGGCGCCGCCGCCGACGCTATAGACGAGCCAACGTGCGGTCTCGGTGCCTGCTTCGTCGTAGGCGCGAAACTCCATGCCGTTGGGGTGGAAGGGCTTGAAGACATGGGGCTCCCATAGGATTTGTATGCCGGGGATGGACTGCATGATAGCGACATCGGTCATGTGTCCTTTGCCTGTGGCGGCGAGGCTGCCGTAGAGGGTAACCTCATAGTGGGCGGCATCGGGGTGCTTGGCATAGAAGAGTTCCGCCGCTTTGCGCGGCGCCATGGTGTGGCTGCTGGAAGGTCCGTAGCCGATACGGTATATGTCTCGAATGGAATCCACTATTTCTAATTAAGAATTATGAATTAAGAATTAAGAGGGCGTTGCGAATCTAATTAAGAATTAGGAATTAGGGTGCAAAGATACAACAAAAAGTTGAGATATGCAAGGGCGTCGTGGCATTTTTTGTTATTTTCGTTGTTTACATAGTTTATGTTGATTACGTAGTTTGCGTAGATTACGAAAAAATACGTAAAATACGTAAACTACGCGAAACTACACAATCTGCATGAGTTGTTTATGAAACTGCTCGTTGGAGAGTGGAGAGGCGTTTTTTACTTTCGTTTTGTAGGTGTAGATGGTGTTGATGGAGTAGTCGAGTAGGATGGCTATTTGGTTGTTGTCGTTGATGCCGAGTCGGATAAGTGCGAAGATACGTAGTTCGGCGTTGAGGAGTTCACCGCTCTTGGGTGTTATCTGCCTGTCGGGGTAGAGGAGGGTGTTGAACTGGGGGATGAAATTGGGGAAGATATGTAGGAAGATGGTGTCGAATCGTCGGTAGAAGTCGTTTCGGAGTGTGCGCACATCGGCGTACTGTGGTACATGCAGGAGGTCGTCCCATCGTTTGTCTTGTGTACGTTTTTTGACGTAGTGTTGGTATTTCTCGAGTTTGCTATAGACGGAACTCTCATTGCAGAGGAAGGTAGCGATACACTCCTCTTTGATGGCATTGGCTTCGGCGAGCCGTTGGTTGAGCCGTTGCAACTTGCGTTCAGCGGCGATGGTGGCACGAATACGGTTGTAGAGAAAACCAAGGGCGATGCAGAGAATAACCAGCACCACATAGAGACAACTGTTTAGGATGCGTATGCGCCGGTTATGTTGCTGCTGCAAGAGTAATTGCTGCTGTTCGATGATAGGTAGAATCTTGCTGACGCTGAGTTGTCGGTGCCGTGCGTTGTAGAAAGTCGCGTCATCCAGGGCCTGCCTTATGTACCTCACGGCTCGTTCGATATCTCCTTGCCTAAAGAGTTGTTGTGCCACGAGGGGTAGCGCGGTGGTTTCTTTGGTACTGCTTTGCAGGTCGGCGATAGCGGCTTGAATACGGCAATGGAGTGCCTCTACGGAATCATTTCGGGTCTTGTAGAGGAATCCGAGGGAGGCGTATGCAATGGCTTGTTCGTGGGTGGAGATGTCGGGCTGCCGGAGTGCTTGTTGGAAATAGCGGATAGAGGAATTGATGTTTCCCTGCCTAAGGTAGTAGAGTCCGGCAGTGGAATAGTATTTGACGGGGTAGCGTATGCTGTCAATGAGCGTCAGTGCCTTGCGGCACAGTTGATTTCCCTGCTCTATATACTGTCGGCTTTGCGATCCGTCCACGTAGTCTGCCATGTCGTAGCATAGTCGCGCATACTGCACATAGTATTCGCTCTGTGTTTCCCGGGAAGGAATCTTTTGAGGCGAGATGGATTGGAAGACATCGTTTGCCTCTTTGAAGAGTCCGGAACTGAGGTAAAGGAAGGCTTGCTTAATCAGCGCGTTTGCCATTTTGTCTGTGTCATGTGCGGCTTGCGCTTCAAAGATGAGTTGCTGCACATAGCATGCAGCACTGTCGTAGCAATAACTTTGGTACTCGGTCGTGAGCGCCAATGCCCGTTCATAGGGAGACATGGCTATGATGTTTTGCTTGATGGAATCAATACGAGCCTGCTTGCATTGTTCATACACCTCATGTTGCTCCAAGGCTTGGTCAAGCAAACACAAGTCGGTGTTTGCGCAGATGTTACCAGCCATAGCGAGGAAAAGGGACAGGGACAGAAGACGTTTCATAATACGATTATTTGAGTGATAGCGCAAAGGTAGTGTTTTTTTTCGGAACCACCAAATTTCAGGCATTGTAAAGCCCTATTTTTGAGTTATAAAACGTCTATATTGTTCATCGACGACCACAAACTAATACATATTGGTTTTCAATATATTATCTATATAATCAGGCATAAAATAATCTATATAATCATCATGTTATTTGCGTATATTCCTCTGATTGAGTAATTTTGCACCGTCGAATGAAACATTTGTGTTTCGTTTTGTGACATTCAATCAAATATTGTACAACTAATCACACTAATCCATGAAAAACAAAATTACCATCTTGATGGTGCTCTTGTTATCCGTGCATTGTGCGTGGGGACAAGGTGTATCCGTGAGCGGTATTATCACCGCAAGCAATGGCGAGCCTTTGATTGGGGCAACCGTTCAAGTTCAAGGACAATCCCAGGGAACCGTATCTGATTTCGATGGTCATTGGCAACTGACAGGCATAGCGTCAGATGCCCGTTTGGTTTTCTCCTATGTCGGTTACAAAGAGGTCGTGATGCCTTTGCAAGGCAGAACCGTACTGAATGTAACGCTGGAAGAAGCCACCGAGATGCTTGACCAAGTGGTGGTCATCGGCTATGGCAGCATGAGCAAGAAAGAACTATCCTCTTCTATTGTTCAAGTTGACCGCAAGGACTTCGTGCAGGGCGCGATGAACAACCCCATGGAGATGCTGTCGGGTAAAGTGGCTGGTTTGAACGTATCCACCGTAGCCGCAGCCAACCCCAACAGCAGTAGCAATTTGCAAATCCGCGGCGCAGGCTCTCTGTCTGCCAGCAACGCTCCTCTGGTAGTGATTGACGGTATAGCGGGCGGCGATATCCGCAATATCGCGGCGCAGGACATCGAGTCTATCACCGTACTGAAAGATGCCGGTTCTGCGGCTATATATGGTACGCGCGGAGCCAATGGTGTCATCCTTGTTACCACCAAGAAAAGTGCTAATAACGAGGCAGGACATTTCACGGTAACCTACGACTCGTATTTCGACTGCAACATTGCCAACGCACATCCCGAAGTGCTCTCTCCGGAAGAGTTTCGTCGCAGTCGCCGCGGAACGGACTACGGTGCATCTACCAACTGGTACGATTTGATTATCAAGCCTGCCACGTATGACATCAACCAATATGTCAGCATCAATGGTGCCACCAAACACGGCTACTATGCCGCCTCGTTCAATTTCAAGGATGCCAAGGGTCTGGACATCGTATCCGCACGTCGTGAATATGGTGGACGCTTTGCAGCAGAACAAAAATTCTTAGGCGACCATCTGGTATTATCCGGCTCCTTGTCGGCTCGCCGCGTGAATGAGACGTGGGGCAACGACGACCAAGTGGACAACGCGCTCCAACTCAACCCCACCATGCCTGTCTATAACGAAGACGGCTCCTATTATCAGCCCACCAATGTTACGGGTGCCACCAACCCCGTAACCATCCTCAATGAGGTGAAGAGCCAAGGCAAACGCATGTACCTGTTAGGCAACGTGGATTTGAAATACAACATCTGGCACAATGAGCAACATAATGTGTCCACCAACGTCAATTATGCGTTGCAATACAACGACCTGAAATCCGACACGTATGCCACCTCACAAGCCAACAGCAGTTATTGGGAAGGTATCAGTGGTACGGCTACTTTGCAGTATCAGAAATGGCAGACCCATCGCGTAGAGTGGTTAGGCAACTATGATATGCATATCGGTGCCCACTCGCTCAAAGCCGTCATCGGATATAGTTGGGAGCGCTCTATCTATGAATCCATGTACGAGCAAAACAAAAACTTCACCTACGACAACACTCTTTGGAACAATATCGGAGCCGGCTCGTATCTGAAAGACGGGTTGGCTTCCATGAGCAGTTATATGAACGAGGCAACGCTGATAGGTTTCTTTGGTCGTATCAACTACAACTACAACGACATGATTTTTGCCAGCGTCAGCTACCGCCGCGAGGGTAGCACCAAGTTCGGTATCAACAACAAGTGGGGAGACTTCCCCTCCGCTTCTTTGGCATGGGAAATGACCGCCTGCGATTTTATGTCTCCCTCCTCTGCGGTGCTGAAAAGTCTTAAGCCGCGCGTGTCTTATGGTCTGACCGGTCGTTCGGACTTTGACCCATACAAGTCCGTGGCGATGTATGACATCAAAGACAGTTACTATATGGATGGCGAATGGGTGGTAGGTTATGCCCCTAACGGGAACTCCAACCCGAACCTCCAATGGGAGCGCAATATGGCGGTCAATGCCGGTATTGATTTCGACTTGTGGGGACGACTCAGAGGTAGCATTGAGTACTACAACCGTCAGTCGCTTGACTTGCTCTACAACTATACGGCACCACAACCGCCCTTCGTGTACAACAAGATTCTCGTCAATGTCGGCACCACCACTAACCAAGGTATAGAAGTGGTACTGAACGGCGATATATTCAAGACCAAGGACTTTGTGTGGAATATGGGCTTCAACTATAGTTGGGGCAAGACCGTATTGACCAAGTTGTCGTCCGATGTGTACAAAGCCGACTATCTGGAGTTGTATCAGAAAGCAGGTGTAGGCACTAACGAGTACTATTTCCGTGTGGAAGAGGGCGGCGAGATAGGTCAGTTCTATGGCTACGAAGCAGCCGGTGCGGACGAGAACGGCAACCTGTTGGTATTGGACAACGAGGGCAATGCCCAACTGGCAAGCAATGCCGACCTGAGTTGGAAACGCTATATCGGTAACGGTGCACCCAAACACTACCTGAGTTGGAACAACACTTGGACATACAAGAACTGGGACTTCTCCATGATGTGGCGTGGTGCTTTCGACTATGAGATATACAATGCCCGCAAATACGGTATGGGACTGCAAGGCTGCGGTACCGACAACGTATTGCGTTCTGCTTACTTGGAAGACAGCAACGTAAAGAGCGGCGCCGGTGTCATATCGAGTTACTATCTGGAGCGCGGCGACTATTTCAAGTTGGATAACATCACCATCGGTTACAACATCGTGGTGCCGACCGCTAAGTATTTCCAAAACATGCGCGTGTACATCACGGCAAAAAATATCGCTACCATCACGGGCTATACGGGCAACGACCCCTCTATCGTAACCTCCACGGGTATCACGCCGGGCGTTGATTCCTCGAGTGCATATCCCACTGCCACACAGTTAGCACTGGGCATTACGCTTAACCTCAAATAACTAATACTCTAAACTCAATCAGCATCATGAAAAGGATCATCTATATAGCAGCCCTTGCCTTAGGTCTTTTCACGGCAAGCGGGTGCACAGACCTTACCGAGAAGAACTATTCCAATATCGATGCCTCGGTATATTATCAAAACGAAGCCAGCGTAAAAGGGGCAGTAGGAGCAATCTATGCTCGCGCTGCGTATGGTTTCTGCGAGTATTTCTACTATCTGCAAGAGTTCTCCGCCGACCAGATTGCATGGCGCACTTGGAACGGCGGAGCATGGGGCTGGGATGAAGGCTTGAAGTTTGTGCTCTCCTCCCATACATGGACTCCCGAAGCTAAGATTGTGCAACAGGCATGGGAGAGTGCATGGACCACTATCGGCATGTGTAACCAACTGATAGCCGACTTGCAAGCCATCCACCCCGACGACCTAAAAATGACGCAGGAAGCCATTGACAGTTACATCGCCGAAGTACGTACCTTGCGAGCATGGGCGTACTACAACAATTTTGAACTATGGGGAGGCGCGTTGCCATTGTGTACCACCGTATCTTCTGACGTACCGGGCAGCGCAGACACAGACTTCAACACCGGTTGCAAAAAGATATACGATTTCATCGCGACGGAATTGGATGAGTCGGTAGGAGCATTGGTTAATAGAGGTGCCAACCGCGTGTCTCCGGCAATGAACCGCATGCTCAAGATGCGTCTGCTGCTGAATGCAGAGATTTTCATCGGCGAAAACCATTACCAAGAATGTGCCGACTTGGCGCAATCGCTGAAGAACGGTGATTTCGGGGCTTATGAAGTGGTGTCGGACTATCGTCAAATCTTCGAGATAGACAATGCTAACTGCCCCGAGGTGGTATTTGCCTTTGCGGAGAAACAAGGACAACTGAACACCGGCTGGATGCGCGATATGCCCGGACTGCCGTATAACTACGATGAGTTCTTGGATGTTTTCGCTACCAACCAATCGGGCTGGAACTGCGTCTGCTTGGCTCCGTCGTACGACAACTCTGGCAATGAGTTGGTCTATCCTGATGGCAAGATGTACGGCGGTACAGACAATCCCGTCTGCTTCCTTGAAGGTGCTTACAACGACCGACTGGGTGCCGTATATGCCCGTTTTGAAGACGGCGACATACGCAAGCAGAGTTATGCCTTTGACGACCGTTGGAACGGCGGTATATTCCTCAAAGGTGAGATAAAGAACATTACCACGGGGGAGCCTGTGTTAGCAGATGCCGACCGCGACGGACAACCGCTCATCTATATTGACCAAGTAGGGCAGTTTGCAGGTACTACCTCCGAACTGGGGCGTCCCTTAGAGACCGTGCAATCACCGCGCTGGGGCCAGACCAACTCAGGCTACCGCTTGATGAAATACCCGATGTACCGCAAAGCAAGCGGGATTGACTACCAAGAGATCAGCGAGGTGGAGTTTCGTTGGGCAGAGGTGTACTATACGCTGGCGGAGTGCAAGATGCGTTTGGGCGATGCAGGCGCGGCAAAGCGCCTTGTGAATGAGGTTCGCCAACG
This sequence comes from Paludibacteraceae bacterium, assembly GCA_034090015.1. GTDB lineage: Bacteria > Bacteroidota > Bacteroidia > Bacteroidales > Paludibacteraceae > Colicola. The sequence continues at coordinate 6,900 of JAXDTJ010000071.1, forward strand.
CTATTTCGCCGGTGCGATGACCGACAAAGCGGAGAGTTGGAGCAATGAAGAATGGATGCTCCATCAGTGGGGTCTCGAGTTCTTGAGCGAGGGACGTCGTCGCCGCACAGATTTGCGCCGTTTCGACCAATTCACACAGGGTCAGTGGTGGTTCTTTGGTCGTGCTACGGATGATGCCGGCGTGGTCTTCCCTGCCAAGCGCAGCCGCAAGTACGAGTGGTTCCCCTTGCCGCAGAATGCGTGCGCCGTCAACCCCGGACTGGTACAGAATCCGAACTACTAATAAACCTATAAAACAAAGTAACAGATATGAAAAAGATACTATTAGCCTTATGTATGGCATTGCCGATGCTGTTCATCGGTTGTGAGCAGGAGCCTATTGTGTTTGAGCATGAGAAGCCTCAGTTTGAGTTGAAAGAGAATGCCATCTTGCTGGAAGTGATAGTGCCTGCGGGTACTTCTGCCAAGGATGAGATTTATATAGTAGGTGCTTTCAACGGTAGCGACACCATCCACTATGTGAATGCCGATTACCTGCTTGAGAAAGCAGAGAAGGTGAACTCGAAGTACGGCATCTACCTATATCCGGAAGATTTTGCGGATGGTAAGAGTTTGGCAGACGGCTTCCTGTTTGTGAGCAAGTTGCAGGGTGTAGAGCGTGCGGAGCAGATGCATGTGATTGCGGATGCGCAGGTAGGAGCCCGCTACGACCTGAGCATTGCGGCATGGGGCGGTGTTGCCGATGTGCCGGAGGTGGAGCACGATGGATATGCGGTGTTTGTACAAGACGAGACGGGTTGGGAGTCGCTGACGCTCTATATGTGGGGCGATGTGAACGACCTGAACGGCGGATGGCCGGGCATGGCGGTTACGGGTGAGCAGACCATCAACGGCATCACCTACAAGTACTTCGACATGGGCGAAGCCAACACGGGTTTGGCGGAGAACCTCATCTTCAACAACAACGGTGGCGGCACGCAGTTGGCGGATTTTGCTTATACCATTGACCGAGACCTCTATCTGCGTTTGACATCAGAGGGTGTAGAGGAGATATCCATGGAGCCGGAGGTGGAGCATGACGGATATGCGGTGTTTATCCAAGACCAAACGGGCTGGGAGACTATCACGCTCTATATGTGGGGCGATGTGAACGACCTGAACGGCGGATGGCCGGGCATGGCGGTTACGGGTGAGCAGACCATCAACGGCATCACCTACAAGTACTTCGACATGGGCGAAGCCAACACGGGCTTAGCAGAGAACCTTATCTTCAACAACGGCGGTGCCGGCGTGCAGTTGGCGGATTTTGCTTATACCATTGACCACGATATCTACCTCATTCTGACCCCCGATGGCGTTACTGAGGAAGGGACAGAAGAACCCACTGACCCCACCGACCCCACTGACCCGGAGGACCCACAGCCTGCGGAAACGGTATCGTGCAAAGTCTATGTGGACAACCAAACGGGGTGGGAGTGCTTCTCTGTATATAGTTGGGGCAACGACTACGAGGCATTCGGCGGTTGGCCCGGTAAGCAATCGGAAGTAACAGAGGAAATAGAAGGCATTACCTATATAGTATATGAGGTGAGTGGTCCCGAAGGCAACGATATGAACCTCATCTTCAACAATAAGGCTTGTGCCGAAGGTACCGATGCCGCTACGCAGTACGATGCCGCATCAGTAAAAATCGCCAAAGATGCCGCTTACTATTTCCGTGCCGGTAGCGAGAGTGCCACAACAGTGGAATAAAACACTATAATGATTTACGAAAATGGATAAAGGATGAAGGATGAAGGACACAAGATAAAAGACTAAATAGTTTTGACTCTGAAACTCAGCGGACGAAGGTAATCAGTCTTTTATCCTTTATCCTTCATCCTTTATCCTACTTTACGATTAAAAACGTTTTTTATGCGAAAGTGTATTTGTTTTGTATTTGCCCTTTTGTTGGGCATGAATGGTTGCAAAGGCGTTGAGGTAAATCCCCCTGCTCCGGCTCCGGAGGTGGCAAACACGCATGTCGTGTATGAATGCAACGAGCGGTTGTTTGCTCGGCAACAGGCATTCAGTGTGATAGAGCAGTATGTGCCCGCTTTGCAGGCGATGGGAGTGGATGTGCTATGGCTGATGCCTATCCACCCGCGAGGCACGGTGAAGAGCGTGGGGTCGCCCTACTGCGTGCAGGACTACTACGCCATTGATCCCGCCTTTGGAACCATGGAAGACCTGCGTAGCCTTGTCAGTACCTGCCATAGTCTCGGTATGCGTGTGTTGCTCGACTGGGTAGCCAACCACACGGCATGGGATAACCCATGGTACGTGGAGCACCCCGAGTGGTACACGACACCTACCGCCGAGGAGACAGGTTGGAAAGATGTGTGTCCGCTGGATTATGCGCAGCCCGACGTATGTCAGGCGATGCAAGAGGCGTTGTGCTATTGGGTGCGCGAGGCGGATGTGGACGGATTCCGATGCGATTATGCGCACGGAGTACCTCCATCGTTCTGGCAGGAAGCCATAGCCGGTGTGCGTGGCATAAAGCCGGAAGCCCTCTTCTTTGCGGAGACGAGCAAGACCGACTACTACGATGCAGGCTTCGACTGGTTGTATAGTTGGGACTACTTAGGAGCCATCCAATCGCTCTACGCGAAGTCGTTGCCAGTGAGCCAACTGCTGGCTGTTAACGAGAAGGAATGGGCGCAAACTCCCGCGGGCAAAGACCGCATGCGTAATCCTACATCCCACGATGCCTCTGCAGAGCATGCACCTTCCGCTTTCTACCACAGTGTAGAAGGGGAGTTGTCTGCCTCTTGTCTGACCTATTTCCTCGGGGGCATCCCGATGATATACTCCTCGCAGGAGATAGGACACACCGCGCAGTTGGATTTCTTCAACTACCATATCATGGACTTCAGCACCAACAGCACCACCGAGGCGTATAGTCGGCTGCTGCATGCCTATCAGCAGACGGCAGAGGCGCGTGCAGGGACACTCACCGACTATTCTACCGAGCATGTGGCATGTTTCGAACGTCGGCAAGGGGAGAAAGCAGTGCTTGTGGTGGTGAATACCACGGCAGAGAAGCAAAGCATCACACTGCCCATGCGTTGGCAACGTACCATGGTAACCGATGCGCAGACCGATGAACGCATCACCACCCCAAAAGCCCTCGAACTGGAAGGGTTTGCATATCGGGTATATAGCTATTAACTTAACCATTATCCTCCATTAATTGCCGTTAATTATTCGTTAATTTATGCCTCCATTAAAGTCCATTAAAGGTTCATTTAGAGTTCTCCATTAAAGCCCATTTCTAACTCCCCCGCCTCTCCTCGTTTATCCCGACCTGTCGGGATAAGGAGGGGAGGGGGTCAGGGGGCGGGATGGTACAATCCCGACCTGTCGGGAAAAGGAAAATAAGAAAACAAAATTATATGGTCTTTATTGGAGGAATGGTTAAATGGTAAATGGTTCTTTACATGGGCTTTAATGGAGAAATCAACAAAGAATTGATAAATAATTAACGGCAATTAACGGAGAAAAACATTAACATTAACACCAACATGAAAAATCGTATTTTTACCTTGCTCTTGGCTTGCTTGAGCACTATCATTGCAGCACAGGCTGCAACTCAACATACCGCTGTCAGCCATGACGGCTACACGGTATATGTAGATGACCAAACGGGATGGGATAATCTGTACCTCTATATGTGGGGAGCGGTGAACGACCTGAACGGCACATGGCCAGGCATGACTGCCACCGGCACCGAGACTATTGACGAAATCACTTATAAGTACTTCGACATGGGAGCCGCCAACGAAGGGCTGAAAGAGAACATCATCTTCAACAACGGCAGCGGCAAGCAGTTGTCCGACTTCGGCTACACCATCAACCGCGATATCTACCTGCGCGTTACCGCCACGGGAGTAAGTGAGATACAGCCCGAGGCGGAGGTGGCAGGCACTGCGTTGCTCCCCTCGTTCACCACCCTCCTGAGCGAACAGCCTCAAACAGTCAAAGTGCTCTCGATGAACAACTCGCTGATTCACTACGAGACCGAGTGGCAGGACGATATGTTCAATCAGATGGCTGTTGCCGAGGGCAAAGACGCTACATGGACTGCGCATACCAACCTTGGCAAGTCGCTGCAATATCACTACGATGAGGGCGAGGGTCTGACCGATGCGGGTACGCCCTCCGCACGTATGCTGGTGCGCACGGAGGCGTGGACGCATATCATCCTGCAAGAGCAGACCGCCAAGCCGCGCAGCAACTACACAGGGTTCCGCGAGAGCGTGAAGATATGGGTGGAGTATATCCGTGCTAACTGTCCGAATCCGCAAGCCGTCATCATCCTGCCGATTAACTGGGCGTACAACACCGATGCGGCTTACAGCAACAGCAACGGGGAGTTTGCAGAAGCCTACCGCCGCGTGGCGCAGGAGTTGGGCGTGGTGCTGTGCCCCGTGGGGGTAGCCTACGAGCAAGCCTATCAAGCGGACAACACCATCCTGCAAAAGTTCTACAAAGACGACCGCCATCCTACTCAGATGGCGACCTACTTGGCTTGTTGCTTGGAGTACGCCGCTATCTTCGGCATTTCCCCTGCCGACATCGGCTGGTCTCCCGCCACCCTCACGGCGGAGGAAGCAACGCAAGTGCGCGCATGGGCTACTGCCACCCACAATAGTTTTGCGCAAGTGGTGAATCAGCATACGCATACCATTCACTACGAGTTGCACGAGGTGGATGCCGGCGGACAGTCGGTAAGCAAAATCAGCGATGCGTGCGACACCACGCTGACCACCATAGGCGAGCATATCATCTCCGCCACCTACGAGGGCAAAACCTACAAAGCCACTGCCGTGATGGATACCGCTGTTACCCAAGTGGTTACCTACCCCGCTATCGTCTTCAGCAAAGAGCAACTGACCTATAGCGAGACCTTCGACAGTATGGGCGGCGCGGAGGCAGACCCCTCTAAGGATGCCAAGACCGGCATCAAGCAAGGCAGCACCCTGCCCGAGGGCTGGCGCATAGAGCGCAACACGGCGGGACCTCGCCAAGTGGGTGCGTATGCCATGGCATCCGACTCCACGATGTATATCGGCGGGCAGTCGCTGGCAAGCAATGCCTACAACGGCACGTGGAACTTCGGGGCAACCGGCAGCCAAGACCGCGCAGTGGGCGGACTGACCACCGGCGTGGCTAACGGCACACGGGGTATCAACGTGATGGCACACCTGACCAATGCCGGCACTACACGCTTCCAAGACATCGTCCTCTCATACGACATAGAGAAATACCGCTCCGGCAACAACGCCGCAGGGTTCTCCGTACAACTCTACTATTCTTCCAACGGCAGCACATGGACTTCCGCGGGCGAGACCTTCGCTACGGTGTTCCCCGCCGATGAGGCTACGGCAGGCAGCGCGGAGGTTCCCATAGGCGTAACGAATGTTACCGACACGCTGAAAGTGGAGTTCGCAGCAGGGACAGACCTGTATCTGGCATGGAACATATCGGTTTCTTCGGGCGACAACTGCGCCGGAGCCCCCGGGTATGCGATTGACAATGTGGCTATCGAATGCCTGCAACCGGTCGTTCCTGAATCGGCATACCATATCTATGCCCAAGACGAGACAGGATGGGAAACCTTGGCACTCTACACATGGGGAACTGCCGAACTCTATGGGGCATGGCCAGGCGTATATCCTACCAAGGAGCAAGAGATAGAGGGCGTTGTGTACAAAGTGTTCCCTTATGACGTGCAGGCTGCCGGTTCTTATAATCTGATTTTCAACAACGGCAACAACGGACTGCAGACCCCCGACTTCACCGTTACCGAAGCGAAAGACTACTATCTGGTGGTTACCGCCGACAAAGTCTATGAGCAAGGTACCGACCTTCGCCCCGCCTCCTCTGCGCAGGAAAACCATACCGAGAAACGCCTGAGCAACGGACATATCCTCCTCTACCGCAACGGAGTATGCTACACCCTGCTTGGGACAAGGTATCTGTAAGAGACAGTCTTGCGACTGACTGACCGCTTCACTCTGTTCGCTGAACGACCGCTGTCCGGGTACGCCCCGACCAGTCGGGGCTAAAAGACCGCGCTGCGCGCTGTCAGACTGATATACAGAGACTCAATCAGTCGTTCGCAGCGCGGTCGGACAGCAACGCAGTCGTTCAGCGAAGCGGTCAGATAGCGCAGCGGTCGTTCAGCAAAGCGGTCTAACATCTAACAACGAAGTGGTCTAACAAGAAATTACGAATATGAAATGGTTACCATGTATGGCGGCGTTGCTGTTGCTCTGCGGCTGCCAATCCTCTACTGAATCAGTGCTCACCTCGCCCGACGGCAAGATGCAGGTGGTATTCGCCCTCGGCGCTGAGGGCGAGCCTACCTACTCCGTCCGCCGCAACGGCAAGCCCGTGCTGCTGCCCTCCGCCTTAGGCTTGGAGACCACGGAGCAGTCGCTCACCTCCTGCTTCCGCATAGACAGCATCTCGCGCTCCTCCCGCGACACCGTTTGGGAGACCGTATGGGGCGAGGAGCGCCTTATCCGCGACCACCACAACGAGATGACCGTTCACCTAAGCCATCCATCGGACATACGCATGGATATCGTCTTCCGAGCCTTCAACGACGGGTTTGCCTTGCGCTATCAAATAGACGGAGAAAGGCATACTATCCTCTCCGAACAGACCTCGTATGTGTTTGCCCAAACGCCGGAGGCATGGTCTATCCCATGGCGGACGGAGTACTACGAGGCACTATGGACAAAGGCACCCATCACAAGCATGGACACCACCTGTTCGCCCATCACACTGCAACTGGCGGATGGCACCTACGCCTTCCTCCACGAAGCAGCCCTCACCGACTACCCCGCCGAGAACTTCTACTATCGCGGCGACACCATCCGCACCTTCCTCACACCGCTTTCCGATGGTACGGCAGCACATATACAAGGAGGTGGGGGGGGCCCACCCCCCCGCCCCCCCCACCAAT
>JAXDTJ010000074.1:0-38367 GCA_034090015.1 Paludibacteraceae bacterium
CATAGAAATTTAGATGTTTAGATCGCTTTGCTGTCCGACCGCTTTGCTGTCCGACGCTTTGCTGAACGACTGATTTCCAAGCGATACTATATCAGTCAGACAGCACGAAGTGCGGTCGTGTTTCTTTAAGCGCGGAGCGCGGTCTGTCAGTCGTAAGACGGTCTTTCAGCGAACGAAGTGAGCGGTCTGACAGTCGTTAGACGTTCGTTCCCCGAATATTGTTGACCCAATCCGCACCATGTTCGCGCCGCAGGCGATGGCTATCTCGTAGTCCTCCGACATGCCCATGCTCAGCGTGTCCCAGTCGGTATCCCCTTTATGCCCCTCGAATATCTCCGCCAACTGCCGGAAGCACCGCCGTATCTCCGCCTCGTCATCCGTGTTGGTCGCCATACCCATGATGCCGCGAAAACGCACATGCGGGTACTGCGCACGCAGGTTGGTTTGCAGCAGGGGTGCTATCTCCGAGGGCAGAAAGCCGCTCTTGCTCTCCTCCTGCGCCACGTGTACCTCCAGCAGCACATCCATCGTCCTGTCTATCCGCGCGCACTCTTTCTCTATCGTCTCCAAGAGGCGCACGCTGTCCACGCTCTGTATCAGGTGCACAAACGGCACGATAGCACGCACTTTGTTGGTCTGCAGGTGCCCGATGAAATGCCAACGGATATCCTTCGGGAGTGCCGCTTGTTTCTGCAGCAACTCCTGCACGCGGCTCTCTGCAAAGTCGCGTTCCCCCGCTTGGTATGCCTCTTGTATCGCCTCCACAGGGTGATACTTCGACACGCATACCAACCGTACCCCGGGCACCAATCCCGCCCGTATAGCACCAATCCGCTCTCGAATCATATTTTTAGATAAAGGATTAAAGACACAGGATGAAAGACTTATTACCACAGTCTCTAAGTTGTTCAGAGACGAAACTAATTTCAGCTCCCCCGCCTCCCTCGTAGAGGGGGGAGGGGGTAAGGGGGCGGGAGGAGGACTCGGCATCAGCCGCAATGAGGATAAAGGATATGAAACACAGGATGAAGGACTAAATGGTATTTACTCTGAGTTTATTTAGCAGGCGAGGAAGCCCGCGTACCCGGACATCATCTTTTTTATCCTCAGCAGGCGAAGGTAATTCATCTTCCCCCCTCCCTTGGTAGAGAGGGCTGGGGTGGGTCCCCATCTCAATTCACCGCCCGAATTACCTCCACAATCGGCGACTTGGTGATGGACACCACCTCGCAGTCGAGCGACTCAAGGTATTTCTGCAGGTTGTTCAGCGCCGACTTCACATCGTTGCCGTGTACCAAGATAGACACGGCTTTGCGTTTCTCCTTGCCGTCATCCTCCACGGTAATCATCTCCACGCGGGCTTTGTACCACATATCTGCGTCGGCAGCCTCCACCATGTCGTACAGTTGCACTTTCTTGCAACTCGGCACCTCGCAGTCGCCGAAGATAAGCGGTTTTATCTCCTCCATCAGGCGTTGCTCCACGTCCGCAGGCGTAAAGCCCTCCACCAGATAGGTCTCTTTCACATTACTCGGATTGTCCTCGCCGGTCTGGCGCTGGTAATTCACTTTAATCTCGTAAAATAGCATATTCTTGTTTGTTATGATTAGTCCTTATTAGTCCTGCATAGCCGCAATATATCGTCTTCCCTCCCCCTTTGTAGGGTCCCCGAAAAATCTTCGATTTTTGGGGTGCTCTCGTAGGGGGAGCCGGGGTGGGTCTTATAGTTCCACCAGCCCCGCTACCTCCGTGGCGTCCAGTCGCCCTTTCGGCATCTGCCTCAGGCTCGGCGACCACAGCAGCAGCGGCACCTCAGGGCACGAGTCGATGATATAGTCTGTAGCCGTCTGCTCGTCGGTCATCAGTTGCCACCCGGGTTGCAGCGTGAAGAACACATCCCCCACCGCGCGTTTGTTCAGCGAGGGCGCATACTGCGGGTGCAGCAACGCCTCCTGCTGCGGGAACGCCACCTGCACGCCCTCAAAATCCATCATGAAGTTCGCCACTTGCCCTTGTATGGTCTCCAGCGACAGCCGCTTCTGCTCTATCAGCGTGCGGTTCAGGTAGATGCTGTGCCCGCAACTGCCGTCCACCCACCGCTCGTGCCCGTACAACGCCATCAGGTAGGTGGAGGTCAACGCTGCCGCCTTATCCACGTTGAACTGCTGCACCGGCAGGTTTGCCTTCGCCATCGTCTCCTTATCCGTCCCCAGCACAGGGAGACCCACCAGCAGTATCTCGTAGTTCGTATGTCCGATGCGTTTGTCCAACTGCTCCATCAGGTAGCCCAAGTCTTGGTTCAGCCATAGGTACATATCCTCCTGCTCGGCGGTCTGTATATGGTCGGAGGTCGCTTTCGGCGTGCGCGTGGTCAGTTCTAACAGCAGCAGGTCGGGCGTGTTGTCCATGCCCATCTTCTGCGACTGCTGCAACGCCAGCCCCAACTCTATCACCAGCGTGTTCGCCGCGGGGCACTGACGCAGCACACTGCTCGACAGGTAGGAAAAGCCCTTCTTCCGCTCCGTGTCGGTCGGACGCATGTACATCGCCGTCTCCATCCGCGGAGTCCACACGCGCGCTGCCAACTCCGCGAAACGCCCGTTCATGTTCTGCGCGTCCGCCGCCGAGGGCAATCCCTCGGGATAGAACGACGTGGTTACCCACCGCTGCTGGTCGGGGTCTATCCAGCAGCAGGCGTTGGCGGCATGCCCCGCCAGCAGGATGGTCGTCTCGGGATGAATGCCCACAGCGTATATCCGTGCGTCCTCCCCGTGCGCCAGCCGCAGGCGGTCGGTCAGGGTGGGGGAGAGCAACGCCCGCGGCGACAGGTGCAGCGTGGTGCCTATCCCCTCCGCCTGACTGTCTTCCAGCAGCCCGTGCAACTGCCTATCAGAGCGAGAGAAATACCTATCCATCGCATACCCGTGCTCCGAGGGCGTGGTGCCCGTCAGGAGGGTCGCCGTCGTCTCGTTGCCGCCATAGACGAGGTGCGGAAAACCCACACTCGTCTGATAGGCTTCCTCTGCCATCACGCGCATGCCGCCTTTGCTCCAGTAGGGGCGCAGCAGCCGCAGGTCATCCGTGCTCATGCCGTCCACCACCGCCACCACGGTCAAACGCGGAGCAGAAACAACGGGCAATGAAATAAGCAGAACAAGAAGTATCGGGAGAAAGAAGCAACGCCTCTTAATTCTTAATTCATAATTCTTAATTGAATAAGTCTTGCGCATAGGTGAATAAAGGGTAATAAGAGCAATCGCCAATTGAATCCCACCAACGGATGAACCGAGAAGAAGGTGAGGAATACGGATATAGCGATTAGTACCAAGTATATGATTATCAATAGAATATCAACCCAATAAGTCATCTTCCCGCGCCGCCTTTCCCAAACGCTCAGACCCACCAGCAGCAGGGCGAACAGGGCTATCCCCAATCGGCAATCGGCGTACCACGGGGTCTTCGCTTCCTCAAACGGCGCCACCTCCTGCGCTGCCACCAGCGGTGTCCCGTCTGCCAGCCGCGCCTCCGCCATGTACCACATCAACTCCTCCGGCAGAAACAGCCGCTCCTCGTTGCTCATCGGTTCATCAGCCTCTTTCCCGAATATCATATTGATACCGAAGTCCACCCAATTGTGTCTGCCCGTATAGCGACTGATAGCCTCGCGGAAAGGCGTGCCTTCGTACCCCTTGTAGGTCGAGAGGATGGTGTCCCCCAGTGCCTGTTTCAGGATATGATAGGGTCGGGTGGCGCAGTTATCAAACACGAAGTTATAGAGATAAAATCGGTTCTCCGGCAGGTAGTTGGTCAGCAGGGCATCCATCACCTCTTGCTTCTGCGCCTGCGTTAGGTTCAGCCGCTGCCAATAGGTCTTGCGCCCGATGGAGCCGTAGAACTCGCGGAAGTAACGATACGGCTCTATGCCCAACTGATAGTAGGTCTCGCCCCGCACGAACTTCAGGTAGAAATCGTCGGCTTGCAGCGAGAATATCCCGTAGTTGAACACCACGTCAATATCCTGCCTCTCGTCCACCACGCGTATCCCCGTATGCCCGTATTTCGACCACACTTCCTCGCCCGCCGTGCAGGTCAGCAGATAAATCTCCGCCTCCTCGCTCAGCGTCTGTGCTCCTGCCAACCCGACAGATAGCACCAAAGATAATATAAGGAATAACCGTCTCAATGCTCTCTTAATTCTTAATTCATAATTCTTAATTAGCAATTCACATGCATAGGATTTTTAGTATAGATTTTCTTTTGATTTCTGAGCGTAGCGAAACAAAAAAACAATTACTCATCCTATTTTTAGCAAAGATTTTTAGTAGGATTATAGATTGGATTTTCATGTATTATCACATAAAATCATTGCAAAAAATCAATCAAAAATCTTAACTGATAATATGCTGATTGATAATTTTTATCCCTTTCGCTACGCTCAGAAATCCAAATAAAATCAAAAATAAAATCTTTTGACTATGCTCTCTTAATTCTTAATTCATAATTCTTAATTAGCGAAGACGTTCGGCACAAAGGTCATCGCTATCCCCAGCAGCCACCCGCATACCACCTGCATCGGTGTGTGTGCGTCCAGATACAGCCGCGCGTACATCAGCACCAGCGCCAGCCCGAGCAACACGCCTACCAGCCACATAGGCGGCATCATCCCGCCTGCCAAGTAGAATGCCAATACTCCCCCCGTCAGCCCGCCGAAGCCCGTCAGGTGCGCCGAAATCTTCCATCGCCTATTCACCAGCGCCACTATCCCCAGTGCCACGGTCGCACCCACGGCGGTGATAACGATGTTCGTCGGCACTTTCACCACCGAGTAGAGGAAATACGCCCAAAAGCCGAAGCACGCAATGGAATATAGGTAAGGCATCGTGCGCTCTTTCGCGTCTGCTATCTGAATATCCTTCACGCGCCCTTGCCACATCATAATCAGGATGGTCGTCAGCGGAATCACGCAGGTCAAAAACGCCGTCCCTAATACTGTTACCAGCCAATACACCGTCGGCAGCGGCATGTAGTACTGCCCAAAGGCGACACAGAAAAGAATCATCCCATACACAGGGATGAACAGCGGATACAACACCACAGACAATATGTTCGCTAATACCTTCACTACTTTTTTACCGACTAACCGTCAGCAGTAGAATCTAACTTGGTTTTTGGTAATATAAAATTAACAAATGATGTGAATACAAGTTGCCCAAAATTATTTGTCAAACGAAAGCCCCGAAGGGGCGACATAAAACAACGTAGGGTGAAACCCTACGTAGGCAGTTTCACTCGGTAATGCAAGCCCTGTAAGGGCGACATAACTCCATTTCGAATCGCTGGGCAACATATATAAAATATTTGAACAATCTTTGATAATATTTGTTGAAATAAAAGTTTTTGTTTTGTTATTGTCTTTATTTTTGAGTGTTTTTGTTTCAGATAAGGCAAACGGAGGTCTTTGTTTCTTATTGGGGACACACAATTCGTAATTCGTAATTCGTAATTCGTCAATCCCCTCATCTCTTCCGCAACCGTGCCACGGGTATCCCCATCTGCTCTCTGTATTTTGCCACCGTCCGCCGTGCAATCACATACCCCTCTTGCGCCAGCACTTCCACCAACTGGTCATCGTTCAGCGGGTTGCTCTTATCCTCTTGATTCACAGTCTCTTGCAGCAGTCTCTTTATCTCTCGTGTGGACACCTCCTCGCCTTGCGCGTTGGTCATCGACTCCGAGAAGAAGTACTTCAGCGGGTATATCCCAAACTGCGTCTGCACGTACTTGCTGTTGCTCACGCGCGAGATGGTGCTCACATCGTAGCCCGTCCGCTCGGCGATGTCTTGCAGAATCATCGGCTTCAGGCTGCCTTCGTCCCCTTCTTGGAACCACTCTTGCTGAAACTGCATGATGCTGGTCATCGTCCGCGTCAGCGTCTCGTTACGTTGGCGTATCGCGTCGATGAACCACCGCGCCGCGTCTATCTTGCTGCGGATGAACTTCACCGCCTCTTTGTCCGCGTGGGTCTGTTTGCCTTTCGAGTAGTGCTCCAGCATGCTGCTGTATTCCTTGCTCACGTGCAGTTCGGGTATGTCGCCTGTGTTCAGCGTCAGTATCAACTCCCCGTCTCTGTTCTCCACGATGAAGTCGGGGATGATGGTTGACCGATGGCTCTCATACACCACATTGCCCGTGAACGCATTGGCGGGCTTCTGATTCAGGTGCAGTATCTCGTCCACCGCCGCCTGAAAAGCCTCTTCCGAGCAGCCCTCACGCTGTATAATCTTGTTGAAATGGTGCTTGGTGAAGGTCTCGAAGTGCTTCTCTAATATCCGCTCTGCCAACTGTGTCGTCTCGTCTTGCGGTCTGCGTCGCAACTGCGTCAGCAGACACTCTTGCAGGTTCGCCGACGCCACGCCTGCGGGGTCGAACTCCTTTATCTGCCGCACGATGTCCGCCATCTCTTCGTCCGACACCACCAGCCCTTCTTGAAAACTCAAATCGTCCACCAACTGCTCCACCGTCCGCCGCAGATACCCATCGTCGTCGATGTTGCCTATCACCCATTTCGCGATATGCCGCTGCGGCTTGGTCATCTTCGTCAGGTAAATCTGCGCCTTCAACTCCTCCAGCAGGCTCGTCCCGCCCGTAACGGGAATGTCCGTCGTCCATTGCCCTCCGTCGTCCGATCCTTGCCCGTTGCTCGACCGATACATATACTCCGGCGTCTCGTCGTCGCTCACATACTGCTCGTAGTTGAAGTCTTCGTTCTGCAAAGCGTCCTCATAGCGGTCGCTGCCTGCGTCTTCATAGCGGTCATCCGCCCCGCTGTCTGCATGCTCTTCGCCCCAACGCTCGTCTTCCGCTCCGTCTTCGCCGCGCTCGCTTCTGTCCTCATCGCCCCATTGCCCCTCGTTCGCACGCGCTTCCCCGCCGTCCTGCCCGTTCTCCGAAGCCCATTGCTCTTTCTCATCGCTCCCCTCTTCTAAGGCGGGATTCTCTTGCAACTCCTCGTTAATCCGCTGCGGCAACTCGATAGAAGGCAACTCAAGCATACGTATCACCTGTATCTGGGTAGGCGATAGTTTCGTTTGCAGTTTCTGTTGTTGCGTTAATGATGTGGATTGCATAAGGCTTAAGTCGTTAGTTTTTTGTCAATGATTGGGCTGGCATACTATGCGCTCATAATTCAAAATCCATAATTCATAATTACCAAACCCGCTGCAAAGGTACTGAAAAAATCTGACATATACAAGTTTTTCCCCCTTTTTCTTGCGCATATCGTTTATTTTCACTACCTTTGCAGCCCGATATCCTCGACACTATCACCTGACAAGAGTTAGTGATTAGTTAGTGATTAGTTAGCGATTAGTTAGTGATTAACCTGTCCGGGTGCGCAGGCGTCCCCGCCTGCTGAGAGACCGCTGTCCGGATGCGCAGCCCCCTGCCCCCGCCCCGCTTGCGGGGAGGGGGCAGGGGGCGGGGAAATAAAGGAGGTGCGATCTCCAAACCACCCAAAGTAAAATCTATAACCTCTATAGCCTCTACCCCCCCCAAAAAAAAAATAAACGATAATGTCCAACCTAAAGCACATATCTCTTCTAATCTTGGCATTAGTCTTTGCCTCATGCCGCATCCAGCAGCGAGCACTCAATACGGCTGTATCAACAACAAATACCGCCGACACCACCGTCATCCCTCTCCTCCCCGCTGAAGCCATCTACATCATCGGGCAGGAGTACCTCGCCATCCACGACTCCGCCTCCGCCAAGTACCACACCCCCCGCGCCGCCCAAGTCCGCCGCGACAGCACCACCATGGCGGAGTACCTCGACCAACGCCTTGCCGAACTCTACCCCGACCGCGCCTACCCGGGCTATGTCGCCAAGGTCAGCCGATGGGCGGAGATGCTCATCCGCCGCGAGATGCCCGCCTCTGCCACCATCCGCAGCGACATCGGAGCCGAACTGCCCCATGCCGCCAACGCCGCCGAGTCGGCACTCATGGAACACACCCCCGAGGAGAAAGCGCGGCTCACCCTCCTCAACACCCTCGCTAACCAAGCCTCCTTCGCCGACCGCACCACCCTCGACACCCTCCATGCCGACTCCTTCGAAGAGGAAAACCTCGCCCTCACCCTCATGCTCTGGTATGGTCCACGCATGTTCTACCGCGTCATGCAGAGCAAAGCCCGCGCCGAGCACCTCGCCCGCCACTACTACGGCGAGAACACCAACTCCGGCAAGCGCGGCGATGCCTTCAAGCACATCTATGTCAACACCCTCCTGCGCCGCTACACAGGTCGCCTCATGTCGTGGCTCGTCATGGATGTCTATTGGGAGAACGCCAACCCCAACGCCCCCTGCGACCACTACATGGACCTCCACAACAACCAAATAGGCAGAAACTCCCACTACGACTTCTTCACTCTCCCCGCTCAACCCTCTACTCTCAACGCTCAACCCTCAACTCTCAACTTTCAACCCTCAACTCTCAACTCTCAACCCTCGTGGCAGCAAACTGCCGCCCGAATCTACCAGTTCATCGAGGACACCACCGCCAACAGCACCTTCCTACCGTGGGACAAGCAAACGCCCTCGTTCATAGTGAAGAAAGACGAGCAGCACTCCCCTGCCCAACAATACATCTACTGGAACAAAGAAGAATAATCCCCCATAGAATTTCTAGAAAAACTAGAACAACTAGAACCCATAGAACAAATAGAAAAAACTACCACCAATCAACCCACAACGAATCATGAAAAAATCCCTTTTCCTTCTCTTGCTCGTTTGCACCGTCAGCCTCCGAGCCAACACCACAGTCGCTGACCCTGACCTCGGCAACGGTCGCCTCGTGGTATGCGCGCAGAACCTCCGCAACTACTACGTAACCAACACCGCGCAGTTGGACGATGTCTTCAACGGCAAGAACGGCGGACTGGACGGCAAGACGCAGCGTATCGTCAACGCCTTCCTCCACCTCGATGCCGACATCTACGCCGTCTGCGAGATAGAAGGACAGGCATCCACTGTCGCTCACCTCACCCAAGCCCTCAACACCGCCGCGGGCACCACACGCTATGCGTATGTCGCTGACCCGCAAGACGGCACTACCTACACCCAGTCCGCCTTCATCTACCGCACCGACCGTGTCAAGCCCTACCGCGACAACCTCGCCGGCAGCACCGACCCCTACCAGTACAGCCACCGCATGCGTATCCAGACCTTCGAAGAAATCAGCACCGGCGAGCGCTTTATCCTCTCGATGAACCACTTCAAAGCCAAAGAGGGCGCCAACGACAACACCGACGCCAACCGCGAGCGCAACGCCAACGACCTGCTCAACAAACTCAATGTTATCACATACGACCCCGATATCCTCATCATGGGAGACCTCAACTGCACCATCTCCGAGAGCCCGCTCCAGATACTCCTCAACGCAGGATACACAGAGATGCTCCTCGAGTACAACCCCGACGCCTACTCCCACTACTACAGCGGCTACGAACTCATTGACCATGCTTTTGCCAACGGCACCCTGAAAACCCAAATCAAAGGCGCCGATGTCTATCATATCAACACAAGCAGCCGTAAGGGCGATGAGAATTGGTACTCCGACCACGACCCCGTCCTCGTCAGCCTCTCCCTCAACGCCAACGGAGACCACCCCGACAATCCCGATAATCCGGACAACCCGAGCGAAGGAGAAGACTGCGCTATCCACTACCAAGCCGACTTCAAAGAGGGGCTTGGGGACTTCACCGTCTGCACTACGCAAGGCTCTGTCTCATGGAACAGCAATGCTTCCTATGGTGCGGTCATCAACGGCTACAACAAGACCGCGCCCATGGAGTCGTGGCTTATCTCCCCCGCCTTCGACCTGCAAGACGCCGACTCGGCAACCATCGCCTTCCGCCACAATATCTACTACGACAACTCCAACGGACAATACGCTATGTATCAGACGCTTTGGTACACCACCAACTACAACGAGGCGGCTCCCGCTTCCTCCACATGGCTCCCACTCACCATCCCCGAGTATGGTGTGAAGAAGTGGGTGGATTGTGAAGTCCTGCTGCCGAAAGAGGCGCTGAAGAGTGGCTTCCGCTATGCCTTCAAATACACGGCAGAAAGTGGCAGCGCCGCCAACTATTGGGAGGTGGATAACACCTCTTTCAATACCGTGTGCACCCCTGTCCGCTGTGCTGAGGTCGATTATACCAAGGACTTTAAGCAGGGGTTGAACGACTTCGAGGTAATCACCCCGCAAGGCACCGTCTCGTGGAGTAGCAATGCCTCCTACGGTGCCGTCATCAACGGTTACAACAGGACCGCGCCCATGGAGTCGTGGCTCATCTCCCCCGCCTTCGACCTGCGCGGTGCCGAGTCGGCAACCATCGCCTTCCGCCACAATATCTACTACGACAACTCCAACGGGCAGTACAACCAACTCCAAACGCTTTGGTACACCACCAACTACAACGAGTCGGCTCCCGCTTCCTCCACTTGGCATCAACTCACCATCCCCGAGTACGCGGTGAAGAAGTATATCAACACTTCCGTATCGCTGCCCGTGGATGCATTCAAGGAAGGCTTCCGCTTTGCGTTTAAGTACACGGCGGAGAGCAGTAGCGCCGCCAACTACTGGGAGATAGACAATGTCTCGCTGACCTCCACTTGCCCCACGAAAGGGCAAGACATCCCCCAAACGGGCGCTACGACTGAGCAGCGCCAAGTGCGCAAGTTCCTCCGCGACGGTGTGCTCTACATCCAAGTAGGCACCACCACCTACACCCTCTCCGGCTATCTTGCTCGTTAATTGATAATGCCCATAATAACAATAGCAGTTGCCACTATTTGGCAACTGCTATTGTTATTCAGCCATTTGGCAAAGCTTCTATTTCTTTAGTGCCTCGAGTGCGGCTTCGAGGGTGGCGATACGCGCCTCGGCATCGGCTTGTTTCTTGCGCTCAAGAGCAACGATCTCGGGCTTGGCGTTCTGCACAAACCGCTCGTTGCTGAGTTTCTTCATCACGCCCGTAAGGAAACCGCGCTGGTGGGCGAGGTCTGCTTCCAGTTTCTCGCGCTCGGCATCCACGTTGATGAACTTATCCAGCGGAATGCTGTACTCCGTGGTGCCGATGATGAAGGACGACGACTGCGCGCTCTTCGCTGCGCCAACGGCTACCTCCACGTTCGCCAACTTGCAAACCAACGGATTGACCTCCGCGGGGGCAACCAGCGTCAGCACCTCCTTAGGCGAGATGTTCTTGCTTGCGCGGATATTGCGGATGTTCGAGACCAATGCCTTCACCAACTCGCCCTCTTGGGATATAGGATGAAGGACACAGGATGAAGGACTCGCAACACCCGTCTCCGCGTTTTCAGAGTCGGCACTATTTAGTCTTTCATCCTTCATCCTTAATCCTGCGTCCACCATAATGCTCTCGCCTTCCGTGCGGTCGGCGAGGTTCTGCCATAGTTCCTCGGTGATGAACGGCATGAAGGGGTGGAGCAGACGGAGCATGCGGTCGAGGAAACGGCAGGTAGCGTCGTAGGTGTCGCGGTCGATGGGCTGTCCGTAGGCAGGCTTAATCATCTCGAGGTACCAGCCCGAGAACTCGTCGGTGTAGAGTTTGTAAATCGCCATCAGCGCTTCGCTCAGACGGTACTTGCCGAACAGGTCTGCCACCTCTGTCTCGGCTTGCGACAGCACCGCCTCAAACCACCGAGTAGCAAAACTATTAGGTCTTTCATCTTTCATCCTTACTCCTTCATCCTCCGAAGTTACTTCCCAGCCTTTGATAAGTCGGAAGCAGTTCCATATCTTGTTGCAGAAGTTGCGTCCCTGCTCGCAGAGGCTCTCGTCGAAGAGGATGTCGTTGCCCGCGGGGGCTGCCAACATCATACCCATGCGCACGCCGTCGGCACCGAAGCGCGCGATGAGGTCGAGCGGGTCGGGGCTGTTGCCCAGCGACTTCGACATCTTGCGTCCGAGTTTGTCGCGGACGATACCCGTGAAATAGACATGGCGGAACGGCATCTTGTCTTGGTACTCATAGCCTGCCATAATCATACGCGCCACCCAGAAGAAGATGATATCCGGACCGGTTACGAGGTCGGCGGTAGGGTAGTAGTACTGTATCTCTTTGTTGTCGGGGTGCTCTATGCCGTCGAAGAGCGAGATGGGCCACAGCCACGACGAGAACCATGTGTCCAGCGCGCCCTCGTCCTGCACCAGCGTCTTGCCCTCGGCTTTGGCTTGCGCCTCCTCCATCGTCGGTGCTACGATAATCTTGTCCTCAGGGTAGTTCTCCGCACCCGTCTCATCAAGTATCTCCTTAATATAATAGGCAGGGATACGGTGTCCCCACCACAGTTGCCGTGAGATACACCAGTCTTTGATGTTCTCCAACCAGTTGCGGTAGGTGTTTTTGTACTTCGTGGGATAGAACACTATCTCATCGTTCATCACGGGCGGCAGGGCGATGTCAGCAAAGTGCTGCATGCGGATGAACCACTGCAGCGACAACCGCGGCTCAATAGGCACATTGGTGCGCTCGGAGTAGCCCACTTTGTTGTCGTAGTCCTCTATCTTCTCCATCAGCCCTGCGGCTTGCAGGTCTTGGGCTATCTGCTTGCGGCAGTCGAAGCGGTCCATACCCTGATAAGCCGCCACATTCCGGCGAACGGTCTCTTCTAATGTGTCGAGGTTGATATGCGCGTCGGGCGTGAAGATGTCGTATGCCGTGAGGTTGTATTTCTGTCCGAGTGCGTAGTCGTTCACATCGTGCGCGGGCGTTACTTTCAAGCAGCCCGTACCGAACTCTATCTCCACATAGCGATCTTCTATCACAGGTATCTCTCTGCCCACGAGCGGCACGATGACATGCTTTCCGCGCAGCCAGTGGTTCTTCGGGTCTTTGGGGTTGATACACATCGCCACATCGCCCATGATGGTCTCGGGGCGGGTGGTCGCTACCACAGCGTAGTAGCCTTGCTCGTCTTTATGCACCACGTCCTCCGCCGTGAGCGAAGCCTCGTCCACAGGCTCTACCACGCGGTATTTCAGGTGGAACAGATGGCTGTGCTCATCGTGGTAAATCACCTCCTCGTCGGAGAGCGCCGTCTGCCGCTCGGGGTCCCAGTTGACCATGCGCAACCCGCGGTAAATCAGCCCCTTCTCATAGAGGTCGCAGAACACGCGGATGACTGCCCGCGAGCGGGTCTCGTCCATCGTGAACGAGGTGCGGTCCCAATCGCAGGAGCAACCCAGTTTACGCAACTGCTTCAAGATGATGCCGCCGTGCTCGTCCGTCCATGCCCATGCGTGTTTCAGGAACTCTTCGCGCGTGAGGTCGCTCTTGTTGATACCTTGCTCTTTCAGACGCTTAATCACCTTCGCTTCGGTGGCGATGGACGCATGGTCGGTGCCGGGCACCCAGCAGGCGTTCTTCCCCTCCAAGCGTGCGCGGCGCACGAGGATGTCTTGTATCGTCTCGTTGAGCACGTGCCCCATGTGCAACACGCCCGTTACGTTAGGAGGCGGGATGACCACCGTGAACGGCTCGCGACCGTCAGGCTCGCTGTGAAACAACTTCTGGTCAAGCCAATACTGATACCATTTGGCTTCGATGTCGGTAGGATTGTATTTAGAGTCCATACTATAAGAAAATTTGCGATAATATGCAAAATTGCGCGCAAAGGTACAACTTTTTTTTGAAATATGCAACATTCTTCCCTTAAAAAAAGGTAATGATATACGAGTTGACCCAAATTATGTGTCAAATGAAAGCCCCAACGGGGCGACATAAATCAGCGTAGGGTGAAACCCTACGAAAACACGGCACCCTCACTATGCAAGCCCTGTAAGGGCGACATAACTCGATTTTGAATCGTTGGGTCAACATGTATATCATTGCCTAAAAAAAATGACATCGGTATCTATGCAAAAAAAGATTGCCCGATACATTTAGGGGTATCGGGCAATCGTTCAAGGAGATTTTCATCCTTCTCTTATCCTCCGCAGCGGGAGTAGCCGCATTCGCGGCAGTGCATGCAGCCTTCCTCGTAGATGAGCGGCTGCCCGCAGTTGGGGCATACCTGACCTTGCACTACCGTGCCGTCCTGTATGTACTTCTTCAGCGCGCGCTCTACGCCCACTTTCCACGAGTTGATACTCTCGCTGTCCATCTGCAAGCCGCTAATCATCTTTATCACTTGGTCAATAGGCATGCCATAGCGCAACACGCCCGAGATGAGTTTCGCATAGTTCCAGAACTCTTTGTCGAACTTGTAACTCAAGCCCTCCATCGTGGTCTTGAAGCCGCGGGAGTTGACGAACTGGAAGTCGTAGCGCTTGGTGCCGTCCTCTTGCAGCACGCGGATAATCTTACCTTTCGTTACCGACTTCGGCAGCAAAATACCCTCCTCATCGTCAGCCAGACCGGTGAAAATCTCGTAAGGCATGCCGTCTTTCAGTCCGACAAAGGCTATCCATTTGTCCTTGTTGTTTTGGAAGCGCACCACGTCGCACTCCAACTCCGCAGGGCGCACACGCACCTTGTTCTCGAAGCAGACGCAGTTCTTCTCCTCCTTCTTGTCTTCCTTCTTCTCCTCTTTCTTCTTCACGCCTTCCAGCACGCCCATGCGGCTGCCATCGCGATAGACAGTGCAACCCTTGCACCCGCAGCGCCATGCCTCCTCGTAGAGTTTTCCGACCAACTCCTCCGACACGTCGTTCGGCAGGTTGATGGTTACGGAGATGGAGTGGTCAACCCACTTCTGGATAGCCCCCTGCATCTTCACTTTCTGCAGCCAGTCCACATCGTTGGCGGTAGCCTGATAGTAAGGCGACTCTTTCACCAGCGCGTCCACCTCATCGGTCGTGTAGCGATGAGCGGGGTCGTAGGGATGCCCGTTGGCGTTCATCCACGTGATGAACTTATGGTGGAACACGATGTACTCCTCAAAACTGTCGCCCACCTCGTCCACGATGTCCACATGCACGTTCTTGTCGTTGGGGTTCACCTTGCGGCGACGCTTATAGACGGGCTGGAACACAGGCTCGATACCCGAAGTGGTCTGCGTCATCAGGCTGACCGTACCCGTCGGCGCGATGGTCAAGCAGGCGATGTTGCGGCGGCCATGCTGCTTCATCATCTCGTACAACTCAGGGTCTGCCTCGCGCAGGCGGTTGATATAGGGGTTGTTCTGTTCGCGCTGCCAATCATAGACGGTGAACGCGCCGCGCTCCTTCGCCATGTTCACGCTGCTGCGGTAAGCGGCAAGTGCCAGCGTCTTGTGCACCTCCACGGAGAACGCTGTGGCTTCCTCGGTGCCGTAGCGCAAGCCCATGGCGGCAATCATATCGCCCTCGGCGGTAGTGCCTACACCCGTGCGGCGACCCTGCGAAGTCTTGGCTTTGATTTTCTCCCATAGTTCGCGCTCGGTACGCTTGATATCGTCGCTCTCAGGGTCGGAAGCAATCTTCTCAAGAATCTTGTCTATCTTCTCCATCTCGAGGTCGATGATGTCGTCCATCATGCGCTGTGCGATAGCCACGTGCTGACGGAAGAGGTCGAAGTCGAACGAAGCCTCGGGCGTGAAGGGGTTGCGCACATACGAATAGAGGTTGATGGCGAGCAGTCGGCAACTGTCGTAGGGGCAGAGAGGTATCTCGCCGCAGGGGTTCGTGCTGACGGTGCGATAGCCGAGGTCAGCGTAGCAGTCGGGCACGCTCTCGCGCAGTATCGTGTCCCAAAACAACACACCCGGCTCCGCGCTCTTCCATGCGTTGTGGATAATCTTCTTCCACAAGGCTTTCGCGTCAATCTCCTTCTTGTAGAGCGGGTCGGCGCTGTCGATGGGGTACTGCTGCTGATAGGGCTTACCCTCGATGGCGTCGCGCATGAACTCATCGTCAATCTTCACACTCACGTTCGCGCCCGTTACCTTGCCCTGCTCCATCTTCGCATCGATGAACGACTCGCTGTCGGGGTGCTTGATGCTCACCGACAGCATCAGCGCACCGCGGCGACCGTCTTGCGCCACCTCGCGCGTACTGTTGCTATAGCGTTCCATGAACGGCACCAAGCCGGTGGATGTCAGCGCACTGTTCTTCACGGGGCTGCCGTGCGGACGGATATGGCTCAGGTCGTGTCCTACGCCGCCGCGACGCTTCATCAACTGCACCTGCTCCTCGTCAATCTGGATGATGGCACCGTAACTGTCGGCAGCACCGTCCTGACCAATCACAAAGCAGTTGCTCAGCGACGCCACTTGGAAATCGTTGCCGATACCCGTCATTGGGCTGCCCTGCGGCACAATGTAGCGGAAGTCGCGCATCAACTCAAACAACTGCGCCTCGCTCAGCGGGTTGGGGTACTTGCTTTCAATACGAGCAATCTCGCGTGCCAGACGATGGTGCATATCGTCAGGGGTCTGCTCAAAGAGGTTGCCGAAACTGTCTTTCAGCGCATACTTCGTGCTCCATACGCGAGCCGCCAACTCGTCGCCGTGGAAATACACTTTCGATGCTTCCTCTGCTTCTTTCTGTGTGTAAATCTTTTGTTCCA
This sequence comes from Paludibacteraceae bacterium, assembly GCA_034090015.1. Taxonomy (GTDB): domain Bacteria; phylum Bacteroidota; class Bacteroidia; order Bacteroidales; family Paludibacteraceae; genus Colicola. The sequence goes on from JAXDTJ010000074.1 coordinate 16,574, forward strand.
TTGTGGTATAAGATTGTAAAAATATCAGATTTCAAAGATTTCTAGAATAACTAGAATTTCTAGAATCTCTAGGATTTCTAAGATGACTATATTACGACCGAAATCGGTTGCAAAGGTACGACATATTTCCGATATGTGCAAATTTTTGGAAAGAATTATTTATCAACAATACGAAAAGTTGTCCAAAACAAAAATGCAAAACACTTATTATCAACATAATAAGAATTTTGCATTTCCGAAAAGTTTTCCAAGATAGAAAACTTATAAACAAGAAAGAGTGATCTTTTTGTCAAATACTCAAAGAACTACGCCCTCATAATTCTTAATTCTTAATTCAGTTCCCCAACCGTAATCCTCGCAGAGCAGCACGTAACCCCTTCTTCGTTCTTCTGCTGATACTGTGCGCCGTCAGGCAACACGAGATAGTGCGTATCCAGCACGCCGCCCAAGCGTTGCTCTTTCTGGTATTGGATATCCAATCGCAGCGGTTTGCCGTACCAATCGGGGCGATAGGCGTCTATCATGCGCTCAAGATACTTGCACGAGTTGCAGTGGTTGTTGTAATCCACGTCCGAGAACTGCACGATATGCGGCACTATGCCCGTCGGCTCGGCGATGGCACCCAAACGTGCGGTGCGGCTGATATCCAGCACCTCGCCGTCCACACAGTTGTCGAACACGGGGTCATCAAAGATATTGGCTATCTCGCGCTTCTCCAAGTCCAGCACCGTCCACACGCTCTTCACTTTCCCGAAGAGGCGGCGCGTGCCGTCTGCCTCTTGCAGGTAGAGTCGGAAATCACGCGTGGAGAGCATGTGCGCATTACTCTCTATCCATGTTTCCACTACGAAATGAGTGCTGTGTGTAGGCAGAAAAGCAATCTCCATTGATAGTTTGGTCAGCACCCATGTCAGTCCTTGCGGGAAGAGATACTGAATGCCAAAACCCAGTTCATCTGCACACTTACCTGCCACTTCCAGCAAGTAGTTCTCCAGTACATACAGACGCAGTTTGCGATTCGCATCCACGTCCTGATACTTCACTTCAAATTCATAAAAGTATTTCATATCTCGCTTCGCTCGGCTTTTTCTCGCTTCGCTCGGTAATAGGTAATAAGTAATATGCATAGTGAGATATTACCTATTACCGAGCGAAGCGAGATATTACCTATTACTTATTACTTATTACTTAGTTTCATACCATTCCATATACGCCGTGTTCAGTCGTTTCACGCCGCCCGGGGTGGGGTAGTCCCCCGAGAAATACCAGTCTCCCGGGTGGTCGGGGCAGGCGGTATGCAAGCCCTCCACGGTCTGGAACACTATCTCGATGTCGGTTTTGGGTGTGCAGACGTCCACTGGGGACGCGGGCGTCTCGCCCGCGGTAATACTGTCTGGGTGCGCAGGCGTCCCCGCCTGCTTTTGTAAGGGTCTCTCCGGCGCTTTCAGCAGTTCCACCATCTTGCGTGATATCTCCTCGTCCGTGAACGGCGCGTAAATCTCCTTCACGTAGTTCTTCATCTGCTCCGCGGGCAGCCCCTGTTGCGCCACACATTGGCGATACACCTCGTCTATCCGCGCCTCCATCCCGCGCTCGTGCAGCAACGCGATGGCGGCTTTGAAAGCGATGAACTCCGACATACGCGCCATGTCAATGCCGTAGTAGTCGGGGTAGCGTATCTGCGGCGCACTCGACACCAGCACCATCTTCTTCGGCTGCAGGCGGTCGAGGATACGGATGATGCTCTCCTTAAGCGTCGTACCACGCACGATACTGTCGTCTATCACCACGAGGTAGTCCTCTTTTGGCACAAGGCTGCCGTAGGTGATGTCATACACGTGCGCGGCGAGATCGTTGCGGCTGTTGCTCTCGGTGATGAACGTGCGCAACTTGATATCTTTCCATGCCACTTTCTCCCGCCGCACAATGCCCGGGATGTTATGCGCACGCATGTAGTAGTCAAACGCCTCCGTCATGCCGTAGAATGCCACCTCTGCCGTGTTCGGGATGAAGGAGAACACCGTGTGTTGCACATCGCCGTCCACGGCTTTGAGGATGTTAGGCAACAGTTGTGCACCCAGCATCTTCCTCTCCTTATATATAGTAGCATCCGACCCGCGCGAGAAATAAATCCGCTCAAAGGCGCAGGCTTGATTCTCTCTTGCAGCGATTATCTGCTCCGTGTGCACCTCCCCCGCTTGGTTGATGAGCAATGCCTCCCCGGGCTTCAATTCCGTTACCGACTCCATCGGCAGGTCAAACGCCGTCTGTATCACGGGGCGCTCGCTCGCTACCACCACCACTTCCTCATCCGCGTAATAGAACGCCGGACGGATGCCCCATGGGTCGCGCATGCTGAACATCTCCCCACTGCCCGTAATCCCGCATATCACATACCCCCCGTCCCACAGCCGACTGCTCTCCCGTAGCACATTCGCGAGGTTAATATGTTGCTCAATGTATTCTGTTATCGCCGCACCGTGCAATCCTTTTCCTATGGCTTCCGAGTAGCAACGCTCCGACTCGCGGTCGAGCCTATGCCCCATCTGCTCCAAGAGGATATACGTGTCTGCCAGCACACGCGGGTGTTGACCCACTGACGTCAACTCGCGGAATATATCATCCACATTGGTCATGTTAAAGTTCCCGCAGAGGCAGAGGTTGCGCGCCCGCCAGTTGTTGCGCCTGAGGAAGGGGTGCACATACTGCAGCCCGCTCTTACCCGTAGTCGAATACCGCAAATGCCCCATATACAACTCCCCCGCCCACGGCATCCGCAGAATCGCCTCATCCTGTATCCGTTGCAAATCGTCAATTTGTATATTGTCCAATTGTCCAATACGTTTGTCCGCAGGCAAATTGTCAAATAGTAAATTGTCAAATTGTCCAATACGTTTGTCCGCAGGCAAATTGTCAAATAGTAAATTGTCAAATTGTCCAATTTCTCGGTGTGCTTTATCAAATATCTCCGTAATCGCCCCGCTGCCCAATGCTCGTTCCCTGAACATGTACTCTTCCCCCGCGGCGGCGTGCATCTTCACGCAAGCCATGCCGGCACCTTCCTGCCCGCGGTTGTGTTGTTTCTCCATCAGCAGGTACAGCTTATTCAAGCCATACTGCCATGTCCCGTACTTCTCCTGATAATAATGCAGGGGTTTGCGCAGGCGAATCATCGCCACACCGCACTCATGTCTAAGTGGTTCCATAGAATCTTTTTGTACCAATAATCCGTAAATGTACTCTGTATTTACAAATCGAAAAAATCGTAATTATGCAATTCGTAAATACCCTTACGGACTGCAAAATTACAACTTTTTTTGCAAATACGCAAGTTTGTGCTTAAAATTCAGAGCAATTTATAATTAAAGATATCTTTCTACTATCACACTAACATTTCTTTTGCATGGAGGTCCAACGCCGTCAATGTTTCTCATTCCCCTTTCCCAACCACGGCTTTCAGGAACTCTGGCAGTACGGGCGCCCACACCTGCCAGTTGTGTTTTCCCTCTACGTACTCCAAGCGATAAGGCATCGCCTGCTTGTCTAAATACCGCGCGAGGTGCTTCGTCTCCGCGCGGAAGGCATCGCCATTGCCCGTGGCTATCCAGTAGAGTGGCATTGGGTCATGCGGGGTGGGGTATTCGTGCCGCGCCAGCACCGGCGACAGCAGTCCAACCACGCAGCAACGCGCCGTGTCTGCCAAGTTCAACGCCTGCCGCGCGCCCGACGACAAGCCCGCAATAAATCGCTTGCTACAATCCTGCGCAATGGGGAAACTCCCTTCTATACGCGCCATCAGGGCAGGAAACTGCCGCTCAAATCGCCCTTTCACCAAGTCATCGAAGCGGGTGAAGATATGGTTGATTTGGTCTTCGCGAGTGCGCGTGAAGCAGTAAGGCATCACAATCACTATCGGCTCTATCGCTTCGGCGGCTATCAGGCTGTCCACCACCTCACGCACTCTGCCGTTGCGCGCCCAAGCCGTATGGTTGCCGCGAATACCGTGGAAGAGATACAGTATCGGAAAACCCTCCTCCGGGCAATGCTCCGAGGGGTAATAGACGCTCATCGGAGGCAGCCCGTCCCCCGCCGCAATCTCAATGATATTCCCCTGCGCGCGCATTCCCGCGCAAACCATCACGAGCCCCAAAAACAACACCAATCCTCGCTCTCTCCGCATAAAACATCTAATGAACGTGAATACCTTTTAACATATAATTATTGTCTCCCCTTTAACATATAATTATCGTATAATTAATCATTAATTATTCATTGTAAACTTTCTCTCTACAAAATTATATGAATAATTATACGATAATTATATGTTAAATGTCATTGCAGCGTAAACGTCATATAACGACCATTATACGTTAAGCGTTAGCAATCGCTTCTTCAAACATCTCCACGCATTTGCGCACGGAGGCTTCCAGCGTGTAGTCCAATCCCTGTTGGGCGTATGCTCGCTCCATGCGCCGTTTCTCCGCGGGGTGGTCAAGCCAGTAGTCTATCTTCGCCGCCAAATCATCGGAGTTGCCCGCCTTGAACAGGCTCCGCTCATCCAGCGCAAACTGCCGTGTGGCGGACTTGTCGCTGTCGGAGATGATAGGCACCAGCCCCGTCGCAAACGCTTCGATACACGATATCGCTTCGCTCTCCATATCGCTCGCATGTACATACAAATCCGTCTGCCCGAGCAACGAAATCAGGTCATGCTGATTCAGATAGACGAACATCGGCGGATTCGCCAATCGCTTTCCTAATCGTTTATACCAATTCTCCAACGGTCCTTTCCCTGCAAACACTACCTGAATCCTGTCTGCATACTTCGATTTCCTTACCGCCCGCAGTATCACATCCTGCCGCTTCTCGCGCGCCAACCGCCCGACCATGGTGATGACGATTTTCCCCTCCGTCTTTACGCATTTCTTCTTTTCTTGTTGGCAGAATGCGCTGCTGATGCCGTTGGAGATAGCGCGTATGTCGCCCGTGTAACCATGGTCAAGCATCTCCTGCCGCATGAAGGGGCTGGGGCAGTGGATATACCGAAACTTGTTGTATATCCCCACGCGCCATGCCCAATAGAGCAGATTCACTATCAACGTGAACTTTCCCAACCGCACCGCGCTCAGCAGGTTCTCCGGCTGGATATGAAAGGCGGCAGTGGCGGGCTTGTGCAACGCGCGGCATACCTGCTCCGTGCGGTAGGTCAGCATGAAAGGCATCATACAGTGCACCACGTCTGCCCACGCCACCGCCTCGCGGATAACCGCCATATCCACATGGGCAAAATGAAAGTCGTTGGCGCGCACCAAGCCGTCCACTATGGGGAGGTGATACTCCTCCAAGCGGAACATCTCCGGCTCATCGGGCAGAGCGGTGCCAAGCACCCGCACCTCATGCCCTTGCCTACGCAATTCTCCTGCAAATCGACGGCAACTGATAGTCGTGCCGTTGTTGGACGATATGAAATCGTCAATCACTAATAAAATTTTCATCTTGTTGACATTACAAAGGCGCAAAAACCAACAAAGGTTTAGGAGTGAGCCTTTTTGTTAATAAAACCACTTCTTCCCGAAGCGTAGCAAATTCCGTGCAAAAGTACTGCCTTTTCTCCGCCTAAGCAATATCCGCATTTCGGAAAAAGTTGTCTTTTCTTCATATTCAGGGATAGGTATGCTTATATTTAGTTACGCTCACCTAAGACGCAGTAGCGGAGGACGAGGATGCGGCGGATGAGGAGGTAGAGGGCGGGGGTGAGGGTGAACATCGCGAGGAAGAGCAGGACATACATCGCCCACGGCGGGAGCGCGGTATAGGCGCGGAGCAGGTAGCCTATGCTCATATAGACGAAGAACTGCAAGATATACAGCCCGTAGGAAGCATCGCGGAAGAAGGTGCAAAGGCGGCTCGCAAGGCGTTTGGTGCCGTTGTTTCCGTTGTTTTCGTTGATTCCGTTATTTATGTGGCTTACATCGCGGTTGAGCCATGTGCGGAAGGCGGCGAACATGGCTAAGATGGCGAGCCATGCGTAGAGGTTGTTGCCCACGCTGCGGATGTAGGCAGGCGAGTAGGCGTCTTGCCCGAAGGTGGTGATAGTCAGCACGATACCGCATACCAATGCGGTGGGGATAAGAAACCACCGCAGGCGCGTCAAGAGCCCTTGCACCTCCTCGCGGACGAAGAAGAAATAGCCGAACAAGTACGCCGTCAGGTAGTAGAGCGGGCGATAGACATTGTAGAGCATGGCAGGATTCTGCATGCTGTAGTCCCCGTCCATCACCGCTTGGTCAGTGAGGTAGAGCAGAAAGCCGAAGAGGAGAAGGAAGAGGGCGCAAAGCCAAGGCGGTAAAGTGTGGCGGGCTTTTTGCTTCAAACAGCTGCCGACCTGATATATCGGTATGGTAATCACCGAGAAGAGCCAGAGTAGTTGGATAAACCACAGTCCGCCTCCGCCGCAGACTGCCCACATGATGTACATCACCCACCACGGTTGCCCTGCGCCCATGTCGGTGTGGAAACGGAAGTTCATCGTCTGCATGCCGAAATAGCCTGCCATCCATTGGAAGACAAACAGCCCAAGCGTGGCGGGGACGAGCAGTTTACGGGTGCGGGTACGCAGGTATTCGCGAGGCGATTTGCGTTGCAGAGCATAGCGCGAACTCATGCCCGCCACTACGAAGAGCAGGGGCATCAGCCACGGATAGAGCAGATAGAGCACGGCATCCTGCGGCTGGTAGTCGCTGAAACCGCCTATGCCGGAGCCCATGCAATAGGTGTTGAAATGGTAGAAGACATGGAAGAACATCACGAGCAACACGGTTACCCAGCGGATGTTGTCTAAATAGTGGTAGCGCATAGTTTTTGGAAGGCTTTGTGGCATTTGCGTATGTCTCTTTGGGTTAGTTGCGGACGGGTCTGGACGCCGCCGCGCTCGATGGTGGCAACGATGTCCCAGCCCGAATAGTGTCCGATTTCTTTCAGTGCGCGGATGGCTCCGTGGGACTGGTTCATAAGGATATTGAAGGGGAAGGGTGTGGTGCAGGTGCTGAGGAAGACGGCTTTCTTGCCTTTCATCAGCGGCTCGGGGAAGCGGGGTGTGTCGCGCATCATGCCATAGACGATACGGTCGAAGAGCAGTTTGAGTTGCCCCGGGATGTTGCCCCAGAAGCAGGGTGCACCGATGACTATCGCGTCGGCTTGGGTCAGCAGTTGCAGCATGCGCTGCGCATCGTCCTCGGGCAGTACGCAACGGTTCTTGCTGCGGCATGTCATGCAACCCATGCAGGGCTTGATATGCAGGTCGTTGGCGTAGATTTCCGTGATATGGGCGCCTGCTTGGGTTGCGTCCTCGCGCAGGATACCCAGCATGTGTGCAATCAGTCCGTTCTTTCTCGGACTGCCGTTGATAATCAGTAGTTCCATATAGTTATTTGACTATTTGACTATTTACTATTTGAACGCTTTGCTGTCTGACCGCTTCGCTGTTTGACCGCTTTGCTGTTAGATGTTAGTCCCGACTTGTCGGGTTAGTTTTCAGAATTGAGGTTCAGGCGCTGGACGCGGATTCCGACAAGTCGGGACAAGTTGGGGTGGGCGGGGGGCATTATCCCTTCGGTACAAACGCGTGAATTGCATTTGTACCAAAGGTGGAAGTCTGCGTTTTTTTATTATCGGGGAAGTGTTTCAAAGTTTATCTCTGACATGAGCATATCAAAGAGATATAACGGGCTTTGCGTATAGAGTTTTGTCTGCTCGTTGTCCAGTTTCTTCGCGGTATCAGAACTGTAAAAAAGCATGATGGCACTCTCCATATCAAGGTCTTTTTTTTCCATGAGGAGTTTGACCACTTCCGATGTTACACACTCTCTCATAAACTGAACATCCGCGTCATGTTGCTCTTGTTTATTCATGCTTTGTTAGGTATTTTAATGCCGCTTCCGAGCCAAAGAAATACTGGAAGGTCGGGCGAATATACTCTATCTCTTTTGCAAACTGCGCTTCATTGATATATCCTTGTGCCATGCGCCACATCTGCAAACCAATTCTATCGTCTGCGATGGGACCATAGACAATGTCATAGTAGTGTATGGGGTGTCTGGATTGGTTGCTCCGATTAGCATATACAAATCGTGCCCACTCCAGCGAGTAACCCTCAAAAATTTTCACATCCAGTTTGCCGTTTGTCATAGCCCTTTCGTCAAAATCGTACACATTCAGTGTAGGTGCACCAAACATTTCTCGCTGAACGGCGGTTTTTGCCATTATGGCAGCATCTTCCTTGACTGCGGTTAGGTAAAAGCCTTTTCCGAAGTCTTTGCCACGCCTTCCCAGTTGCAAGTCTATGACATTTATCTTCGTATAAGAACCGTGGTAGAGAATCATAATAGTAGCGCTCCTCCATGGCGCATGCAGATACGAGCCATATCTTCCACCGCAGTCTCGATACTTTGTGTGTGTTCGTATTGATAGTTATTGTATAGGTATTTCATTCCGTCAAATGACAATAGGTACATATATGCTTCAGAATTGGTGATAGCAAACCGTTTTGCGAATGCACCAATGCAGCAAACAAAGTATTCAATGCGGTTATGTTCTTCTCTTTTGGTCATATATTTCGTTTCTTATTCGTTCTGAGCGCAAAGATACTGGTTTTCTATGATATATGCAAATAAAATTTGCATTTTTCGGTTATAATTCCTCATAATGTCAGGCGCAGGACGCGGATCCCGACAAGTCGGGACAAGTTGGGGCGGGCGGCGCCGTTGTAGAGGGTAGGGTCGTAGCAGATGTCGCCCGTGGGGACGAAACCGCATTTCTCCATCACTCTGCCCGAGGCGGGGTTGTCAGTGAAATGTCCGCTGATGAGGGAGGAGAAGGCTTCGATGGTACTGGGGACGTGGGCGTCTCGCCCGCGGTTGTTTTCATTCTTTTCGCAGATAACCGTCCGCGATGCTGTCGGGACTTCCCCAGTATTTTCGTTGCTTTCATTTTGTTGGCGGAGGTGGGCGATGAGCAGTTGCAGAGCTTCGGTGCAGAGACCTTGGTTCCAGAAAGGCTTGGCTATCCAATAGCCTACGGTGGGTTCGCCTTCCCTCGCGGGGAGGTTGCACTCGCAGGAGGGACCGTAGCCTATGGCGCCGACGAGCAGGTCGTCTTCTTTTCGGACGATAGCCCATGTGGTGGGGTTGCGGAAGACGGTTTGGATGATATGCAGGCTCTCCTCTACTGATTGGTGGGGTGCCCAACCTGCCCGCGGTCCCACATCGGGGTCGGAGGCGTATCGGTACAAGAGCGGCGCATCCTCGTCTCGCCACGGGCGGAGAAGAATATGATTTCTTTCTATACAAGGAGGCATGGAGAAATTTACGAATTTTGAAAAGATTATTCGAAACGAAGTGAAAATAAGAATTAAAAAAAAGTTGCTTTACTGGGGACGCAGGCGTCTCGCCTGCGGGCGGTTTGTACAAACTGTTTGTGTATGCTTTATGAAACCAAGGCCTGCGCCTTGTCCGCAGGCGAGACGCCTGCGTCCCCTGTAGTTATTCTTGGAAGAGTTGGGTGGGGAGCGTTCGTTTCTCCTTGTGCGGGAAGGTGGCCTCGTAGGCGGCAAAGGCTTCGGGGTGGTCTATGGCGGCGAAGTAACCTTGCGGGGGCGTGTAGAGGAGAGGGTTTTGGATTGAGCGTTTCGTGTTTAGGGTTGAGAGATAGCCCGGGATGAGTTCCTGCGCGAGGAAATAGGGCACTTCGGCGTTGAGGGGTTCGCCGTGGTAGTGGATGCCGAGGCGGCTGGCGAGGGTGAAGCCTGCGTGCTTGTAGAAGTCGATATTGCCCTCTATGCAGACGAGTCCGATACCCATCTCGCGGGCGCGTGCCAAGGCATATTGCAGCAGTCGGAGCCCGTAGCCCTTGCGCTGGTAGGCGGGGGCGATGGAGATAGGACCGAAGGTGGCAATGGGGATTTCGGTGAGCGTGGCGCGGACGAACATGATATGCCCGATGAGTTCGTCGCCTTTCTCCATGACGAACGCCAACTCGGGGATGTACTCGGGGCGGTCGCGGAAACAATGCAACACGAAATGCTCTTGGCAGCCCGGTCGATAGACGTTCCAGAAGGCTTCGCGGGTGAGGAACTCGGCGGCGTGGTAGTCTTCGGGGCGTTCGGGGCGGATGACATAGTCGGTGTCTTTGAGGTTCGCGCGGGCTTCGGGGGCGTTGTGGTGTACCTGCTGCAAGAGGTTGCAGTCGGGGCTCTCGGGGCACTCGCCGCAGTGGCTCACCTCACGGCGCAACGCGCATTGGCGGATGGGGCACATCGTGTCGCAGTAGGGGCATTTGATGCCCTCCGTGCGGCAGCCGAGGCAGTTGATACTCTCGGCAGGGATAGGCGTGTGGTTCCATTCGCTCCATTGACGGGCGACCTGTTCACGCAGGGCGTCGTCGTTGTGCAGGGTGGCGGTGCGGGCTTCGCATTGGGCGCAGTCGAGACCGCAAAAGGCTATTAGAGGGTGCATAGATTATTTGACAATTTGACAATTTACTATTTGACAATTAGGGTAGTGAATACAAATATGAATTACCATAAACTTTGGTAATGATATACGAGTTGACCCAAATTCTCTATCAAGCATAAGCCCCGAAGGGGCGACATAAAACAGCGTAGGGGCTCGCCCCTACGTAAACGGGAAACCTCCACAATATTAGCCCCAACGGGGCGACATAACTCTATTTTGATTCGCTGGGTCAAGATGTATATCATTGCCTAAACTTTTTTTATTTCAACAAATATTATCAAATATTGTTCAAATATTATTTAGACATGTGCTATTTGAAGAAAATATTTGTTCAATATTTGAAAATATTTGTTCTCTAAAAACGACACTACCAATCGATTTATTAGACAATTTACTATTATCTTTTTATTTCAACAAATATTATCAAATATTATTTTGACATTTGCTATTTGAAGAAAATATTTGTTCAATATTTGAAAATATTTGTTCTCTAAAAACAGACCACTACCAGTCGATTTTAGCGGAGAATATGTGTCTTATTTTCTGTGATTAGTTCGTGTATTTGTTGGAGGTGCAGTTGCAGGTGAGCGAGGTAGCCTTGCACCATGTCGTCGAGCGTAACGCGGTTGCCCGTGTAGTCGAGCCAGTAGTTCGCGCGTTTGGTGGTGTCGATGGCGCGGATGAGGTGGCAGATATGGCGGTTGTAGTATTGCAACAACTGCACCAACGTCTGCCAGTCTTCGTGCTGATAGTCTTGCAGTTGCAGCCATAGGTCGTTGTCCTGCGTGTAGTCGGGGAAGATGAGCATGCCCATCTCGGTGTTCGGCATGGAGTGTCCGCAACGCGGTGCGTATTGCAGGCGCACGAGGCGCTGGTGGTTGTTGGAGGCAGAGTCGATGAGGTGTCCGACGAGCATCTTGACGGTGCGCTGCTGTCGGTTGCGGGCTTGGCTCACCTGCTCCTCGCTGAGGCTGAGCAGGAAAGGTATCTCCTGCGCCATCAGTTGCTCAATGCCGTGGATGATGTCTTGGTAGGTATCCATGGTTATTCGGGATTGAAAGAGGAAATCTCAATCAGGTTGCCTTCGGGGTCGGCAACATAGCAGGTGCGCTGTCCCCATGGCTCGGTGGTAGGCTCAAAAACAGGCTTGGCACCCATCTCCACGGCGCGCGCAAATTCCTTATCCACATCGGCAAAGCACGGCACATCGAAGGATATCTCCATCGTGCCGTTGATACCGTCGGGGTAGGCATAGCGGCGCGAGGTCATGTGCTCGAAAGCCGTGCGCGGGAAGAGGATGATATGCATACTGTCAAGGACGAGTTCCACATTGGGGTCTATGCCGTTCCAGTCGGTTTGGAAGCCGAAGATGTCGCAGTAGAAACGAACTACCTGTGCGGTGTCGGTGGTGAAAAGACCAATGGTGTTGAATTGAAAACGAGACAACATAGCGATTTACGATTTACGGATTTACGAATTACGATTAAGTCCCAACCCATCGGGGCTACTACACTAACTCAGTCGGATAGCCCCGATAGGTCGCGGGCGTACTTGGACAGGGGTCGGTCAGTCATTTGTCTTTATCACCTCCACGTCTGCGCCGGCAAAGAAGGTGTAGGACTTGGCACGGTCGCGTCGCCAGTAGTAGGTGGCAGAAGCCTGTTGCTGATTATAGACGATGGTCCACTGTGTTCCGCCATAATCACACGCTTCGGGAAGGGCAATCGCAGCGAACATGGCGTCTGCCATCTGCTCACCACTCAGTATACCGTTATGCTCGGAATAGGCTTTTAGCAGCGTTTCCTCATGCTTCAGGCTCAACTCCCCGCTTCCAATCCCCTTTTTCTCCTCACAAAGATAGTGGTTGTTTAGCACGCGCGACTCCGTTACAATCATCCTATTGTTAACCCACTCCACGCATACCGCTCGCCCCTTGGCATCACTCACAAACAGGTGGTGCGCACGCCCAATGTCGGAGTGCATATTGTACTGCTCCAGCAGCGTGAGTGCCTCGTCCACGTCCGCCGCATGGTTGAGCAATAGGCGTATAGCCGAAGTGGTGGTGATATCGGGCTTGCTCGCATCCGCTTGATTGGTGCTCTCATCATCGCCCGCCATCAGGTCTGCCACCACCAGCCCTTTCTCGTTGATACCGTCCATCGGGACGTAGATGGCAGCCGTCGCTTTATATTGATTGATAAGACCACTCGTCGGGTCGTAATCATCGCCAAAGCCTAAAAAATCGAGATTCGCCGTAGCCACGGAAGCATAGCCATGCTCAGGTACGCTGCGAATAATCAGGGTCTTGCACGGGTCCCAGTCGTAGTTGCGACCGGTTACAGCCTCGTCTTTTGCGTTCTTGGCAGCCAACGCGCTGCACGCAAAACCGCCTACTCTCGGGGCGCATTTCAGTTTTCCCCAAGGTCCGCAGGAGAGATAATCCGAGATATACTCTCCCATCTCCTCCGTAGAGGAAGCGCCGCCCTGCTCCAAGTAGCGTTCAAAACCGGCATCATCCATCACGGTGATATGGTACAAATCGGTATTGAGTTTGCGGACAGTCTTCCCCGCTTCGCCCAATTCATTCAGTTGGCAAGACGCCAACAATACGCATAATGCTATCAAAAGATAGTTCTTCATTTGTTCAAAAGTGTTGAGTGTTGATGGTTGCTATTACTGGGGATGCTCCGGCAGTTTCGCGGGCGGTATGTCGGGGGCAGATTAGGTGTTATTCTCTTACAATGACCGACGCGCCGGTGCAATCGGTGTCGGAGGTGTCGGCGTTGCCGGTGAAGTAGATAGTGCTTGCGCCGGAGACGCTGCAACGGATGGCGCCATCGCTATGCACCGACAGCGCACTGCTGCCCGACAGATGCCCGCTCACCTCGTCTGCGCGGAGCGCGAACTGCCCGTCTTGTTTATCCGAGCACACCTGCGAAGCACCGCTGATACCTACTTTCAACTCCCGCACCTCACCTTGCAGGTCGGCTCTGCTGCTGCCCGATAGGTTCACCGAGCCTTCCGTTGCATACACGGACGCAACCAGCTTAGATGCCCCCGACAAGTCTATCTCCACATCCGCGGCACGCAATGGCTGCTCCACCACCACCGAAGACGCCCCCGAGACGACTATCTCGTCCAAGGCTTTCTGCGAGGGCACGAGCACGCGGTTGACCGTCGTGCCGGTCCAGCAGGTGCCGTTGGCGTAGCCGATGGAGAGTCGTTTGCCTTTCTGCGAGATAAGAAGGTAAGGCAGGAGACTTTCGTCGGTGATGACGCAGATATCCGACACGCTGTCGCACACAATCACTTCGATGGCACTATGCACATCCAGTTCGGTAAACTCCGATACCGTGTAGTGTTTCTCGGTCTCAATACCCGAGAGCATAATGTTATTCATGCGGTACAATGAGCACCCGCACAGCCCTGCTGCGATAAGCAGGATAGAAAAGAGTTTTGTTTTCATAAGATGTAATAAGATTATCAACGTGTGTAGAGTTAACGATTAGTTAGTGATTAGTTAGTGATTGACCTCCCTCGATGCTAACTAACGTGAGTGCGAAATAAGCCACAACATATAAGATATATTTTAGCAAAAGATTTTTTATTTGATTTTATATAGATTTCTGAGCGAAGCGAAAGGGCATAAAATTATCACTCACTATATTATCAGTAAAGATTTTTGCGTTATTTTTGCAATGATTTTTAAGGGATAACATCGAAAAATCTAATCCATAATCTTACTAAAAATCTTTTCTAAAAATAGGATGAGCGATTGTTTATTTTGTTTCGCTACGCTCAGAAATCAAAAGAAAATCAAGACTAAAAATCTTATATCGAACTCAAGTAACTATTACAATCCATTACCCTCCCTTTGTAGGGAGGGACAGGGAGGGTCTTCTCCCTCCCTGTCCGGGGTCTCCGCAAGCAACGCGTAGTGGGGTGGCTTCAGGGAGGGTCGGGGTGGGTCTTCCCATCCATTCCTGTCGCTCATGCTCCGCCATCCGCTCAATCGCATACCGCAGCGTGGTGCGGGGCATGGTGGCGGCATGTTTCTCTAAAAACGCCTCCAGCAGCACTTGATTCCCGCGTTTGCCCACCTCTCGGAGCATCCAACCTACCGCCTTGTGCATCAGGTCGTGCGGGTGATGGAGCAGTCGCTCGGCGTAGCGCAGAGCGTATGTCGGGTCGCCCTGCTGCGTGGTCTTCCACGTGCTGACCATCGCGATACGCTGCCGCCACAGCACGGGGCTGTCGGCAAGCGAGTCCAGCACCTCCGTCTTGTCGCCGAGGCGCGTCGGCACCAGTAGCCAGTTGCCGATAATCTTCGGCGCACTCAGGTCCACCAAGTCCCAGTTGTTCGCGCGGTCGGCGTATTGCAGATAGAGCGTTACGATGGCATCCCGCGCTTCGATGGCTTGCGGGTCGTGGTGCAGCCGCGGTTTGCAGAGCCGCTCCATCTGATAGGTCAGTATCAGCAACCCGCAGAGCCGCACCTCGTGCCATGGACTCTGCAGCAGCGTCGGCACTTCCTCCAAAGGTAGCCCCACTGCCGTCTTCGCCGCCAGCCGCACCTCCGGTACGCGGATGCCGAGGAACTTATCCCCCTCGCCGTACTCTCCTTTGCCCGTCTTGAAGAACCGCAACAGCACCTTCCGCTGTGCCTTGTCCTCCAGCGCGAGGAGAGCGTCTGTGATGTCATTTGCCGTCATAGCGTTTTTTTAGAGAACAAATAGTAAACAAATATCTTTTCAAATAGCAAATCCGAGGGCTTGCCACGCTAATGCCGACCGTTTCATTTCTTCTTGTCTTCTTTCTTGTTGCTATATTCCCCCATCGCGCAGGCAGCGAGACAGGTTACCGCCAGCGACAGCAGGACGATAGCGTCGTTGGTGCTGATTTTCTCCATCAGCGAGAGAGTGAGTGCGCCAATACCCAACCCGAGGGCTACCGCGCGAAAAACCAATAAAGGTAATTGCTTGTTCATAATGTTTGTGTTGTTTATGTGAGTTAATAATAAGATTTTGCTTTTGATTTTCTTCTGATTTCTGAGCGTAGCGAAACAACAAAACAATAACTCGACTTATTTTTAGCAAAGATTTTTAGTAGGATTGTTGATTGATTTTCTCATGTTATTCGTCAAAAATCATTACAAAAAATAACCTCAAAATCTATACAGATAATAATACAGATGATTTTTTTAGCCCTTTCGCTTCGCTCAGAAATCTATATAAAATCCAAACTAAAAATCAAACAAATCTAATTAGTCTTTCATCCTTCATCCTTTATCTTTCATCCTTAACAGGCATTAGGTAGATATTCTCATTATCTTCTATGCTTGTCGGTGAGGCGAAGGAGTAGGTGTTCTTCGCCATGTACGACCGATAGTAGTCCATCCCTTGGTCGGGGCTCTCGTAGGTGTACCACAGCGTGAAACTCTTGCCTTGCTCGTAGCAAGCCCGCATCTCCCACGGAGCCAGCGGTGTCCCCTCGGCGTCTGTCGCATAAATGGCTTGGTCGGTGTCGAGCATTGCCCACTTCTGATATTCAGGCAGATAGACGATATTCACCACATGGCAATCAGGGTCGTTGTCGTCCTTCGGCATGCAGGTCAACACTCGCGCCTCAACGCCCACAGACTGCAGCAACTGCATCGCGAAGAAACTGTGGTAACGGCAGTTGAAGGCAGGCTCTTGGGTCTGGATATACTGCCACAGCGTAATCGCGTCTTTGGCGGCAGGGCGTGTCTTTTGGTTGGCATGCGGGATATGCGCCGACACAAACCGCCCGATGGTAAGGCTCTTCTCCCACGTGCTCATCCCCTCCTGAACCAGCGTATCCAAGCGGAAGAAACTTGTGTAGTCGGGTATCTCTATGGGCTCCCCTGCCCCTTCGGGGAGGGGGTAAGGGGGCGGGGTCGGTGCAAAAGTAGAAATACTTGCACTATCCAGCGGCGCCTCCCGAAGTAATGCCACCCGCTGCTCAAACTCCGAGTAGAACGTTTCGGTCGCTTCCATATAGCCGGGCAGTATCTCCGTCCACATAGCCACATCCTCCACGGTCAGCAGCATAGAGAGTTGCGGCGCCGCCTGCTCGGCAGTCCCCAACGCGGGCAGTTCTGCCGCAAAGGCTTCGCATATTCCCTGCGCCTCAGGTGTGCAGAGCAACGTGAGGTACTTACTCCCCCGTGCCCGCGCCATCTCGCACAGGGTTTCCACTGGGGACGCAGGCGTCTCGCCTGCGGTATATAACGCGGAGTCGCTCGGCAGATACATCACCACGCTGCCGAAATACGGCTTTACCATCGCCGTCAGCGGTTTCCACACGCTGTCCGCATTCGCCTCACAGGTAACGAACACAAGGTCAAACATCGTCTCCTCGTCGCCCACCGCGATATATGGCTGCGGCTGCAGCACCTGCCCGAGATAGTCCAGCAATACGCGCCCCATCTTCGGGTTCTGCCAGATATGCGACCCGTGGTCTTCGCCCCGCAGGATAAGCAGCGACCCGTGCGGGATGCTGCGGGCTATCAGCCGCGTCTGCTCCTCGAGGATAAGGTCATGCTCGCCCGCCACCACGAGGGTGGGGCAGGCTATCGTGCCCAACTCCGCGGGCGTGATATGCGGCTCGGTGAGCATCATCTTATGCAGCGGCGCAGGCACAATAGCATTGCCCAGCGAGTCGGTCGTCAGTGCGCGGCGCATATCCTCAAACTCCACTATCCCGTCCGGCGTGATGTTCGCCCCGCTGACCGCTATTGCACGGAACGTACCCGGGTGCAGCACCTCCATTAGCAGTGCCACGATACCCCCGTCGCTCCAGCCGAACACCGCGGGCTGCTCTATCCCCAACGCTTGGCAGAAGGCATACACATCCTCCGCCATGTCGGCATAGTGGTACTCCTCCAGCGGCGCGTTAGCCCCTTGCCCGCGCGAGTCTAAGGCATAGACCAAATACCCCGCCGAGTCCAACTGCTGAGCCATCACGCTCAGGTGCTCGTGGCTGCCGCCGTTGCCGTGCAGCAACACCACAGGCTGCCCGCTAAGCCGACCGACACGTTGATACACAAGGCTCACGCCGTTCACTTCGATGGTTCTCAACTGCTCCACATGCCGATGTGCAGCCCAATACAACATGCCGCCGGTAACTATTACCACCACCACGGCAACAATAAGAATACGTGCAAATACTTTATTTTTCATAATTTCTCAGATTATTCAGATTACTCAGATTACTCTCTCCCTCCCTCTGTAGGGAGGGGCGGGGTGGGTCCTTTATTTCTTCCCTCCTCCGCCAAGGCGTTCGGTTTCCTCCATGTCGCCGACCTTGCGCCGTTTCATGTACTGTTGTTGTCCGAACATCCATGTCAAGCTCATACTCACGTTCTGATAGCGCGAGTTCTGGTAGATATAACTGCTGTTGCCTTCTGCCATGCCGAACGACTCCGAACGGTAATGCACCGACCGTAGCAGGTCTTGCGCCTGAAGATTCAGTATCAGCCCCTGCTTGCGCCACATCTTCCTCACCGCCGCGCCCATGTACCATGTCGCGTCTGTCTTGTTGTAGCCTATCGTCAGCGGCGTGTTGTAGTTCCCGTCCACCGACAGCGTCCAGTCCTGCGGCAGGTAGGCGGTTAGCGTAGCGGAAGCCGACGCATAATGGTTGCGGTTCAGGTAAGTCCCGTCATAAGAGCGGTTGATGAAGTTGTAGTACGCTGCGTTCACCGTCAGTGCCAACCACGCACCCGTCATCTGCCGCGTCCCGTCTGCCCCAGTCTCGAATTTCGGCACAAGGGGAAGCTCCGTCAGCGACAGGTTGCCGCCGTGCGTCGTACAAGTACCGAAGTTTACCCATTTCTGCCTACCGTTGCCATTCGGCAGCAGTTCCATGTGCGCCGAAAGCATGTCCTGTGTGTGCGCGAAGTTAAATGCTAACGACACATACTGCGAATACGAGAAGTTCAGGTCCACTTGGTTGTTAAACTCCGGTGTCAGTTCCAGGTTCCCCTCTTGGTAGTTATGCGCGTCCATATAGGTGCGGAAAGGGTTCAACTGATAGTAATTAGGACGCTTGATACGCCGTGTGTACGACACATTCATGCTCCATTTGTCGGTCGGGTTGTAGCCGAAGAACGCCGTCGGGAATACGTCAAAATAGTTCTTCATCGATGTGCTGTCCGCAGAAATCCAGTCGCCCTCCGAGTGCGTGAACTCTCCGCGCAGCCCTAATTTCGCGTTGAATTTCTGCCCAAACTGCTTTGCCACCGAGATATACACTGCTGCCACCTGCTCCGAGTAGTCAAAGTCCGAGTGTTGTGTCGGGCGCGCCACGCCGTTAAGCGTCGAGTCCGTCGTCATGCGGTTGAAGGTATTCGACATCGCCCATTTCGCGCCTGCCTCTATCACACCCGTCTGCCAAAAGCGCGTCTGGAAGTCCACTTTCGCCGAGTAGATATCTACCTTTTGGTCAGTGTTAATCACCATCCCCATGCGGGTGGTGTCGGCAAAGCTATTGTGGAAATACGTGTTCTGCTGGCTGTTCATCTGCTGCCCCGCGTAGCGGTTGTAGTCCACGTTGGTCGTCAGTTCGCGGTCGAGCGAGTCGTTGAACACGTGCGTGTAGTTGAGGTTGGCGGTATATTGCTGCGAGCGGATAGGGTTCTCCAATACCGACATCGAGTTCTCAACGATATCGTCCCCCACCTTCGTATAGCCCCAGCCGTGTCCTTCGGGCACATCCTGCCGCATAATCATAAACGGCGCTTGGAAAATAAAGCCGAAAGTGTTCTTTTTGTCGATGAACCAATCGTTGCCAATCTTTGCCATATAATACTGAAAATCACATACATACTCCGACTCATCATACCGCTCCGTGCGTGTCTGCGTCAGCGTGTCCAATGCCTCACTGCCCACCTCCACGTGGATGTTCTGGTCCACATAGAGTTGCGTCAGCGTCGCGAAGGTGTAGGTCTTCTCCGAGCGGTAGTTGAGGTTCAGCGAGAACATCTCTCTGTTCTGCCATTTCTCTACATCCCCGTAGTACATACCGCCGTAACTGGCAGACAGCGTACCGTTCAGTCCCTGCATCATGTTGCGCTTGGTCTTGATGTTGATGATACCGCCTTGTCCTGCCGCGTCGTATTTCGCCGAAGGGTTTGAGATAATCTCTATCTTCTCTATCGTGCTGCCGTCCGTGCCTTCCAGCATGGCTTTCAGTTGGTCGCCGCTCAGGTACGACGGACGCCCGTCGATATACACCTCCACCGACTTGCCGTTCACCGTTACATTCCCGTCCTTGTCCACCTGCACGCCTGGTGCTTTCTTCAGCAGGTCCTTGCCGTTGCTGCCCGCCGCAAAAGGCGAGTTGCTGACATTTAGCACTATCTTATCAAACTGTCGCTCAATCAGTTGCCGATTGGCTTTCACCTCCACTTCTGCCAACTCCTCGCTCTCCTCTTGCAGGGTGATAAGCAGATTAGCGTCGCCCGAGTGAATAGCCCGTGCCACCGTCCTGTACCCGATAAAACTCACTTGTAGGATATAGTTATTGTTGCTTTTTACCCCCTCCCTTTGTAGGGAGGGATGGGGAGGGTCCTCTTCGCCCTCCCTTGTAGGAAGGGTAGGGGTGGGCCAGTACGCTGATATGCTGAACGCCCCTTTCTCATCGGTTATCGCACCGGTTACGAGGCTGCTGTCTGCCGTGAGCAAACTGACCGTAGCATACGCGATAGGCTCTCCTTGTGCATCCTGCACCTTCCCAACGATATTCTTCTGCCCCATGGCAGCGACAGAACCGAGAAATAGTAGTAATAAGGTAATACTTCGTTTCATACTTTAGATAGTAGCCGATTATTTTAGTGTTTAGTTAGTCGAAACTCCCCCGAAACTCCCCCGATACAATAGTAGGTTATTATTAGGTTATTATTAGGTGATTATTAGGTTATTATTAGGTTATTCATCTACCTTTTCGCCACCTTTGCCGGAAGAATACGCATAGATAGGAGTTTTTAATGGTTCTTTAATGGTCTTTAACGGAGAAAATCAAGGAATAATTAATGAATAATTAACGGGTATTAACGGAGAAATAGTACTTCGTAAATCGTAAATCCCTTTGGTGGTTCTTTAACGCTCTTTAACGGAGCCTTTGGCGCGTGCTTTGATATACTGCAAGTTCGCAACAAACTGCTGTTGCAGCAGCGAGGCGATTTCCTCTTCTGTGAACACCTTCACCTTATAGGTAATCATAGAGCACAGTCCCAAACTAAAGAGCATCATCTGCTGAAACAATTCTTCTGCCTCTGTTTCGGTAAGCCCGAACTCTGCCGCATAGCGCCCGCTCATCGTCTTGCTCAGGTGCGCCACATCGGGCATGATGCCGCCGCCCCAGTGGATGAAGTTGTACAGGTTCGGCTCCTCGCGGGCAAACCGTACGATATTAAAACCAAAGTCGCGGGTCGAAGATGTGGCTGTTTGCAGCGAGCGAGCACCCTGTTCCGACGCCTCAGAGTGTTCTTGCTGCCAAACGGGAGTCTCTACCAGCACCGCTTGCAGAAAGCGATTGCAGGCTTCTTCGCGCGTAGCGTTGATAAGTTCCTCCATGTTCCTGAATGCCGTGAACAAAGGTCGCGAGGAGCAACCCATCCAAGCACCCAAGTGGCGAGCATTAATACTCTCATACCCCTTCTCCCGCACCATCTCTATCGCCGCATCCAATATCATCTCACGGCTGTACTGAACTTTCCTTGCCATAATACAATAATTATTGTGAAGTTAATATAATCGAATACTTTCAGCAGTCAAGTAGTAATTTGGTTTTTGTTAATTGTAAAATAGTAAATTGTCAAAAATATTTGAACAATATTTGAAAATATTTGTTGAGTCTAAGAGTTCTTGTTCGTTATTGTCAAGTATTATTGTTTGTTTTTGTGCGCAAGCCGTATTTTTAGTGCATGACAAATAGGTTGTAATTATACAATGCTTGTTATGTAACAATAGTTATGTAACAAATGTTGCGCAAAAGTACTGCTTTTATTTCATATACACAAACGAAAGACGTAGTTTCCGCCAAGAAACTACGTCTTTCTTAATAATCGTACTGCTTTTATTAAAAATAAAATACTATTTACATGAACTCAATATAACAAATATCACTAGTGTCCACTAAAACTTTTAAAATTGTTCTTTGACTTATTGAAAATTAGTTAGTTACGAGCGAATTTTACGCGAACGGATTTGATTTGGTAATTTGCCGTCCAATTGTTAACTGTTTATGAATCAAGACAAA
>JAXDTJ010000075.1:0-5782 GCA_034090015.1 Paludibacteraceae bacterium
TTAAGACCCAAGGAGAAATAACTCGTTCCCATCGGAAGTTGGATAGGCTGGTGATAGTAGAGCGCAATGTCTGCCGCCATCGTCCAAGCCGCGTGCATGTTGTTGTCGTAGCCTGTGCCCGACATGTTCATACCGTTGTTGAGGTCGGAGTACATAAAGCGCAGTGCCACTGCCATACTCACATACTCGTGCAACTTACGATAGTAGGAGAGGTCAAGCGCCCACTCGTTGGGTTGGCAAGTGCCGTAGTCTTCGTTGTTGGCGCCCGTGAGTTGCACCTCACCCATCGAGAAATAGGTGAACGAAGCACCGATACCGCCGGCGCGGTCGCCGAAGTTGTAGTAGCCTTCCAAGTGCGCAAGGTCAATGTCGGTAACGCCCAACTTGCGCAACCAAGGGGTGTAGTTTGCCGTGATACCGCCTGCGCTCTGCATGAAGGCAAACTTGGCGGGGTTCCAATACTGCGAGTTGAGGTCGGCATCGGTAGCCACACCTAAATCGCCCATACCTGCGGAGCGAGCATCGGGGGCGATGCTGAGCGAGGGCATAGAGGTGATAAGGGGGTTCATTGTTTCGTCAATAGCCCACAAGTTGGTAGCGAACAATGCGGCTGCGACAACGGATAAAAGAATCTTTTTCATATAGTAATTTTACAATTTTACAATTTACAATTTTACAATCTTTTTTTGAATTACCTTAGATATGCTTCATAGGCGGAGTTTTTTCTAATTAAGAATTAAGAATTAAGAGGGCGTATGCTTTGAATAATCTGAATAATCTGAGGCTTAGTTATGTCGCCCCTTCGGGGCTTTGGTATGAAAGAGGTCTGCTCTACGTAGGGTTTCACCCTACGCTGTATTATGTCGCCCTTTCGGGGCTTGCACTGACCACTGACCACTAATCACTGACCACTAACCACTAACCACTAACCACTAACCACTAACCACTAACCACTAACCACTAACCACTCTCCACTATTCCGTTACCACGATCTTGCCGGTGGCAGAAGTGTAGCCGCTGTCAGCAGTCTTCATGCGTATATTATATAGATAGATGCTCGGGTAGAGCCCTATCTCGCTCATGTTCAGTTGCACCTTGTCGGGGTTGGATTGCTTCTGCTCCCAAACCAATCTGCCGGACATGTCGAAGATACGTATCTCCGTCTCCATCACGCGGTCGGGTTGGTCGTAGTTGACCGTGAGGTTGAGCACGCCTGTTGCCTGCACGGGGTTGGGGTAGGAGATGACGGAGTAGATATTCGGGTCAGCCCCCTTTGATACAATGAAGTTGAGCGAAGCGGTGGAGCTGTTGTTCAGCAAATCCCATGCGCGGAAGGTGAGGCTGTGTGCGCCGTCTTCCAGTTCGGACAGCAGATAAGACACCATGCCGCGCTGGTAACTGCCGTCCTCCGAAGTGAAGAACTCGTTGAGGACGTAGTTCTGCTTCGCATCGTTGTCCATGATGAGCAAAAGGTCGTGCCCGATGCCGGCACCTGCGGTGTTGATACCATGCTCATCCTCTATCTCCGCAAAGAATCGCGGTGTCTCGTAGGTGGTGCCTCCGTCCACAAAGGCAGGCGTATTTAGGTAGAGCCTAAGGGTAGGACCTATGGTGTCCTCGGTGAAGATAGAACCCGTGCCGCCTACCGTGAAGTCTTCGAAATGTCCCACACCTTCCGCCTTGTTTACCTCGTCGCGGGCATAATATAAGATACGTCCGTTGCCGTAGTTGTAGCGGATGTCTTTTGGGGTCATGAAGGTATAGGCAAAGTATCCGTTGGTTACCTTTGCGCTTCCGGAAAAGATGATGTTTGGGTAGTCGTTGTAGGTGAGTGTCTGTTTGTTGCCTTCCGCTGCATCGTTATCGCGCGTGGTGATGGTCTGCATTTTGTCGTAGATTGTGATATCCACATTGCCGCTAAACCACGTGGCGGTATCTCCGTCGCTATCCGAGATATAGCCTTCCATGTGTTGCACATCCAGCGCGTTGAGCGTATCCACCTCTGTGATAGTTTTTACTTGATAGTCAGTGGGGTAGAGCAGTTGTACCGCGGGGTCTCCGAGCAGGACGTAGGGCATCTTGTTCTCATCATTGCCGGTCATGTTCTTGGCGATAGCACATGCCTCACCAACTGTCATATTATATGTATATACATTCTTGTGTCCGAAGAGGGTGTCACAGAAGTTGCGGTTGATATAGGTGTTCTGGGTAGCGTACACGGTACGTGCTGCGGCAAACACTCCTATCGCGCCGCCGTTAGGATTGAGCACTGCTTCTTCGGCGCAGGACGATTTGCCGGAATCGAAGTGGGCGAACGAGCAGGTCGCGAACATCCAGAACGCAAGGTTCTTGTTGGTCATTTTCTGAATACCGTTGAGAGTTAGCATTCGCTCGTTGGCGATAGCAGTGTAACTGCCGTGTCCGGAGTAGTTAAGGAAGAGTGCTCCGTTTTGCAGGAGGTTATCCAGTTTGGTCTTGGCGAGCGGGTAACTCTCGCCGGAAGCATTGGTCTCTTGTGGGTAGGCATCAAGATATATCTTGTTGACCACAAAATCAAGATTTTTCTTGCGTACGCGTTCAGCCCCTTCTTCTGCTACGCGGGTGTGCAGACCGTTGTCGCCATCATCGGCAAGGAAGATAAGTTGTGTCTTCCACTTGCTCATGTCTTCGTTGCGCATATAGCGTATGGTCTTGTCCACCACCTGCTGCGCCTGCTCTGCGGTGTTTACAGGCAGTCGCCCCACGCCTATATCCATGCGTCCGTAGGTATCGCTCTCGCCCTCGCTGTTGTCGAGAAATCCGAAGTAATCGTCTGTGGCGTAGGCTTTGGTCTCCACGGTGGAGTTTTTCGCTTGGTAGGTAAGGAGCGTGTTCGGACCGCTATTACGGTAGAGTTTGCGGTTGTCAAAGGATCCATCGCCCATGAGCAGAAGCCAGCGTGGTTTTTGAATACTGCTGCCGTTAGCACGGTCGTAGAGCATCTTCATCACCCAGCGGTAGGCGGTAGCATCGGGCGTACCCGAAGAGAATTCATTGTATGCCTGTTGGTCAGTAACGACAGCCCATGTTACGCCGTCTATTTCCTCGTGGGCTTGCGCCAATTGCGTGGCTTGCTCAGTGAACTCGGCAGGGCAGATAATCACATAATCAATATTTTGCAGAGCGTGTACGTTCTGATTGCTAATCTTTCCTATGATGGTGGGTTTTTGCCAGTTGCTACCATCGGTATTTACAGCGATATACTCCTGTATGCCGGATTTGTTGCTGCCAACGAAAGTTAAGGTCGTTCCGTCAAGCGTGGCGGGCATACGGTATATATTTGCTTTGTCAGTGATATTCCATACTTGCGTGTTGGCAGTGGCGTTGGTCAGGTTGTATTTGAGCGGCGCATCCACACCGTTGTTGGCTTGGGTGCGGAATGGCATTTGATTGCCAACCATGCTGAGTTGGCAAGTGGTAGTTAGTTCTATATAGTTCAGGTAGCCCATTGCACCGGATGCAGCCGAGGCGAAGGTGATATTCACCGTCTGGCTGTTCGCAACGGCAGGGTAGGACTTGTTGCTGCTACCTAACTGTGCTTTGGTGTAAGAGTCACTTACGGCGATGGAGTCAATTCGTATGGTGTTGCTTGTGCCGTTGATGGCGAAGGTGAAAGAAGAGGCGCGCCCCGAGTTGACAGCCACGGCGATATTGCACAGCAGCGCCTCGGAGGTGATGCAGTTGGGGGTAGAGAACGTGAAAGCGCGGTTCGGACTGATAGGTGAGAATGTCTCGCCGTAGAATTCCCGTCCGCCGCCGTCCACGCCTGAGACATCCAGCAAGTTGATGGAGTCTAACTCGTGGACTTGATAGTTCGGGAATGTGTTTATCTCCATGGGATTGTCTGCCACAATGGCATCGGCGGTGGGCATCAACCGTTGCTCGCCGGCGTTGTCGCTCAGAAAGTAGTAGCCGTAATCGGAATAGGGGTTGCGCGTATGAGTGAATTGTACGCCGTTGTATGCCCACGAGGTGGTTCCTTGCCCATAGAAAAGGATGTAGTCGCCGGCATTGAACACTCCGTCTGCGCCTTTGTGCATATAGAATCCCACGGCGGGCAGGTCATCAATACGGGTCTTGTTGAAACTCTGGCTAAGCATAGCGCCTCCGTAGCCATAGACGCGCACATTCGCGGGGTTGGTCAGTCCGGCGTTGAGCAGGTCTTCATAGGTCATCTTATAGACGCCGGATTCTTTCACCTGTATCTTCACCCAGTTGCCCGAACTGAGGACGGATTGGGCAGTGTAGGAATGTACTACGGCGCTTATAGGCGTTGTTATCAAGCACGCGAGGGTGCACAAGAGTATGATGGTTTGTTTCTTCATATTAGTGGTTAGTGGTTAGTGGTTAGTGGTCAGTGGTTGGTGGTCAGAGCAGTGGCATGTTAATTGTCAATTGTTAATTTGTAAATCACTTTACTTTGCAATACAACCCTTCTGCTTCTATCACGTCCTCGGGCTGCACGATGCGGCTGCCGTTGGTGCGCTGTATGTAAATTAGGTCTCCCTGCCGTATGGTCATCACTTTGCTTACCTCTGCTATCGCCTCCTCGGGGGAGATTAGAAGGTTATCGGATGGTGCTGCCTGCTGCCCATTGACCGTTATCCACTCCCCAACGGCAAGCGAGTAGTCAAAAGCGATGGCTTGTGTCCATGCGCCGCCTGTCTTGCGTGCCTGCGCCAATAGGATTTCGTTCTGAAAATCCGCTCCGTGGGCAACGGCATCGTAATAACGACTCGCAAACTTCGGGGCTATATGCTTTCCCAATCGGCTGACGCGCAACACGATGCAGGGGGTCATGCGTATGCCTGCGCCTTGCTCCGGCAGGAAAAAAGGCTTGCGGTTGTTCAGCAAACAGGAGTCGCCCTTCAGCACTATCTCCACCGCGCCGTCTATTCCTATGAAACCGATTATCTTCATAACGCACAAAATCGGGTGCAAAGATACAAAAAAAATCTGACATATACAATACTTTCGCTATTTTTTATCACTTTTTCTTAACATCCGCACATTTTCCAACTCCCCCGCCTCTCCTAAAAGGAGGGGAGGGGGGGGCAGGGGGCGGGAAGGTACGTTCGGCATTCAAAATTAGATTAAGGATGAAGGACACAGGATGAAAGACTAAATAGTATTGACTGTGAAAACTCATAAACGATGGTAATAAGTCTTTTATCTTTTCTCCTTTATCTTTTATCCTCGTTGCGGCTTGAAGCCGAATCCTCCTCCCGCCCCCTTACCCCCTCCCCCCCCCCACATTGAGGGAGGCGGGGGAGTGGCAAAGCATACCAAAGCCGTTTGTTTCAAATTGTCTATCCTTTTATCCTGCCCGCTTTTTCTTCTAAGTTGCTCACCGCAACTATCATTCCTACAAATTCCATGATTTTTAGTTGATAAGTTAATAGGTTGATTAGTTAATTAGTTGATTTGATTTCATCGCGCTTTGAAATTCGGTGCAAAGGTACGGCTTTTGCGAAAAAAAGAATGACGGAAAATCCAACAAAGATTGTTGGAAAATCCAACAAAATACATTTGCCACGTTTGCCACGTTTGCCACATAGAAAATGAGTAACCCCACCCCCACATATTAAATTATTATATATATAATATCACTAGTGTCCACTAAAACTTTTAAAATTGTTCTTTGACTTATTGAAAATTAGTTAGTTACGAGCGAATTTTACGCGAACGGATTTGATTTGGTAATTTGCCGTCCAATTGTTAACTGTTTATGAATCAAGACAAA
>JAXDTJ010000077.1:0-66885 GCA_034090015.1 Paludibacteraceae bacterium
ATTGTAAAAATTTATTTATAAATCAACCCATAGTGTCAACGATGTCCTGATACAAAAGTGTCAACGATGTCTTGATACATGGCAATTAAGAATTAAGAATTACGATTTCTCCGTTAATGCACGTTTAATCCTGCTCGCTACGCTCGCGAGAAATTGAGGATTTTAACAGAGCATAATTACCTATTACTTATTACCTATTACCTATTTCTTATATTCCTGAGGCACCCATGGCTCGCCCGTCTCTTTGTGGAACATCACGATATCATTGATGTCGCAAACGGAGTTAATCTTTATATTGCGCGGGGTGATTGACCAATCGTATTGGTCGTGCGCATAGCCGGCGTTATCGCGGAACTGCCCTAATACGCCCGTAATGGTACCTACATAGTTCGGACAATTGGCAATACCGGTAGAATCTGCTCCGGGGAGGTAGAAATAGGCAAACTTGCTATACTCCGAGTTGGAGACCAGACTGGTGTTCGTACCGTCAGAGATAACACGGCTTTGCGGATGACCTACGTTCTTGGTAGTAGGAGCAAAGACATTCGCATACTTATCTATCTCAGGGCTGTTGGTATTGCATGGATTGAGCCCGTCATATTCATATTGCCCTGTGAAATATACGTTCTTGAGCACAACCAATCGTCCGTCCATCTTGCGCATTTCCGTTTCGTTGGTTACATTGATATAGTCCGCTATGGTGATGGTGTCGTATTGCAGTTTCTCCGGTGCGGGTGTGCCAATCAGCGTGGTAGCGTTGCGGAACATACCGTTGGGAATACGACCGGGCATCCAGCCAATCTTCTGATTAGCACTATTTGCATATTCGTTGTTGTTGTACGCAGGCACGCATAACTGCGGTTGGTCGCCGTAGCGACCGATGGAGAAACCATTGCAGCGGATAAGCAGTTCCTGCCCCATTTGGTAGAGTCCGTTGGCGGAACCTATATCTACCGACAAACGCAGGTTCTGCTGTTCGCCATCCACAATTTCTTGTATTACGATGCTCTTATAGAAATTGCCTCCGTAGTCATCCGTGGAAACACGTCCGCGGATATAGATACCCATCGTATCCGTTGGAATGGTGTCCAGCGAGAAGAGGTAGATGCCGTCGCCATTGGTGGCACGAGTACGGTACGGGGTAGAGTCGCTCAGGAAATTGCCCTCCTCGGTCATAAATGTAGCCACAAAATCATTGAGGTGATATATGGAATCTCCGGGTTGCAGGATGTCGGCAACGGCATCGGGATTAGTGAACACATCAGCCTCCGTCAGCGGGGCAGGATTGCAACCAACCATCGCTACGAAAAGCGAGCACAGAGCGAATGCCGATATGATAGAATGATAACGTTTCATAGTAGTATGTTAGAATTTATAGGTGAGACTGAGGAAGAAGTTTGCACCCCATGCGTAGTAGTACTTAGAGGGGAATTTCCATGCGTTGGGCGAGATGACGGAGTTCTGACTATCATCCACACCTTGTCGCGTTACGCGAGGCAGACGTGCCTGCTGGTAGCCGCCTGTCTTGAAATGGGTATTGTTGGTTAGGTTGGTAACCGACAAGTTGATGGATAGCGATTGGCGATTCTTCAAGTAGATCAACTTACCTACGCTGGCATCAATGATAAAGCGGTTGAGCGGGTTGGTGGCAGCGAGTGATTCCTGCATGGAAAGGAGGTTGTACGGATATTTCAACACCGGCACCCCGTTGGCATCCAATACGGCATTCTCGGGGAATCCGTTGGCATCGGTTGTGCGCGAGCAGTTTCCGCCATTCGTTGTCTCAATGGCATTTGCATAGGTATCGCCATACCATCCGTTAACGGGTGTCCCGTCAGCACGTGTGCCGGTGAAGAGCCCCTTCATACGGCGCGAGGGAGCCACAGAGAGGTAGTTCCAATCGTAGTAACTAACCGTTACATCGGCAAACCACATCTTCGGGTGGAAGAACGAGAGCTTGAGACTGGCATTCACCTGAGGTCCGGTGGCTACTTTCAAACCTTTGAGCAGAACTTCATCGCGCAACTCAAAGACGGGTTTCTTATTATTGTCCTGTGAAAGAGCCATACCGTTCTCAGCCGAGGTGATAGCCATCGCGTTGCTTGTGTAGCGATAGTCGCCCACGCTGGTAGCACCTGTCAAAGTGAAATACGTGCCGAGTTTTACAGCTACCGCGGCTTCAATACCTATGTGGCGACGGTCAATGCCGCTCAATGCCTGATTCACAAAGGTGCGTGCCTCATCATCGTAGTAGCCGTTCAACTCCGAACCATCCCAGAACTGCGTGTAGAATCCTGTCAGACGACCGCGCACGATGGGGTAGTTGAACTCGTAGGTCAAGTCTGCGCCCACCACCTTCTCGCTGGCAGCATAGTACTCTGCAAGCGAGGTGGCGTTATCGTGCTGATAGATATTGTAGAGTGCTCTATCGTGCACACGCGGCGAAATGTATGCATCACGTGCCAGAGGAGCTATAGTTTGCGCCAGCGCATTCACTTTTAGACGGTTACGTCCGTTGATTTTGTAGGTAGCCCCCAGTTTGAAAGAGGGATCTACAAAGTGGTGCGAAGCGCCCAAATAGGTGGAGCCTACTTGGAGCGTTCCCGCTTGTGCTTGCGCGATAATGTCGTTGGCTTGCTTGCCTAAATAGAGGGCGGCTTGGTCGGGATTGAGTTGCGCCAGATACCACGCACGACCGTTAATCATGTTGGTGGTACGTTGCATGGACGAGTAGGTGAGTTGGAGCGCATAGTAGAAGTCCACATCGTTGAAACTCCACTCGTTCTGCGCCCATACTTTGACCGTCCCCATATTGATACGATAGTCATAGCCGAAGCGGTCGCCGTCGTGCTTCACATCGTTGTAGTCCGACGCAATATCGTTCTTCTTCACGTTCTCAATATCCTCCTGCGACAAGCCTGCGTTGGTTGCCAATTCCTTGATATCGCGGTCTGCAAAGGGGTCAACATCTATCCATTGATTAGCACCCAAAAGGTCATCCACCGATTTGTAGTGAATACCTTGCGAGAACTTACCTTCCAATCCCGCCGTTATTTTTAGGTGATCAACTTTAGTGTTGGTGTAGTGGATATTCACCATCGCCTCTTGAATATCATTGTGCCGACGCTCCAATACATAGCGTGCCGAACCATTGGGGTTGTTGTAGTTGTTGGCGAGGTTAGCCGCATAGATGTCGTTCCAGTTGATTTGCGTGGTAGCATCATCACGGTTTTGCCACAGGTCCACCAACTGATTGTATTGAGCTGCATTCACCGATGGACCTATCCATTGCCCGTCGTGCCCGATGCTACCCATACCTAAACCTACGCCGTTCAAGTCGGCGCCGATAAAGTTACCGTAGTTATAGTGATTGTCGTTAGGGTCAAAGAGCTGCGCGGAGTTGCTATCTACAATTTGCCCATCCCAAAGGAACGAGGGGAGGTTGCGGTAGTAGTCCGGACGAGGATCCGGCGCGTTGTAGAAGTTCAGCGCAGAGTTGCTATACATGCTGTAATGGTACCCCGCAGCAAACTTCAGCAGGTTATGGTCATCAATCTTCCAATCGTAGTTGATTATCGCCGTCGGGTCAAACGATTTCACCACGCGCGAGTTGCGCACCTTGCCGTTTTGGTAGCCCCAATAGGGATTGTAGTAGATAGAACCCGTCAGGTCGTACACCTCTTGCGTAACCGCAGCCGACTGCCCGCGCTCGGTGGGAGAACCGAAGGTTACGAAAGACAAACGATTGCCGTTGTTCCATTTCTTCTCAGCAGCGAAGAAATAACCGCCCGAGTAGTACTGAATACCCTCGCCGATGATGTTCTTTTGGTCAATATATGGCGAGAAGCGGAAAGCCACTTGTCCTACAAATGCCCATCCGTTAGCCAATACGCCCGAAGCATACGTCGCATTCACACGCGCTTTGTAGTTGCGGTTGGTACCCGCGACACCTACTTTCCACCCTTGTGCAAAGCGCGAAGCCTCCATCAGGTAGTTAGTAGAGTTCCCCAAACCGCCAAAGCCAAAGTTCGTTGCCTCCATAGGATTAACCACCTCTTTATTGCGGCTTGCGTCGTTCAGACCACCCATCGAAGAGAAATTAAACTGACCGCGCTCGGCACTGTTGAAGTTGATGCCGTTGATGTAGTTCTGCTCAGCAGTCTGTTCGTAGCCGCGGTTGCGATAACGCGCTGTGGACCAAGCAAAGGAAGTGAGCGAATTGAACACATCCTGACTCGCCGAAGATGCGCTTGCTTGCGCCTGCGAACGTCCTTCGTCATCATTCAGGTCTTCTTCCGACAAGTTGAGTAGAATCTCCTCTTGGGCATCACGAGCAATATCTCTTTGTAGCACCACCTCACCCATGTCATTAGCTTGATTGGCATGCAGTTGTACCAATTCAACAGAAGCTATGTATCCGTCTGCTTCGATAATCACTTCCTCATCTTGTGGCTCCAAGTAGAGTAGGGTGAACACACCGGCGTTGTTGGTCGTAGTAGAAAGGTCTTGGTTAGCAAGTGTAACCGTAGCACCAATAATCGCCTGCTTGTTGGCATCAACAATAGTGCCTCGTAGGGAAGTTTGCGCCATCACTATGGTGGTTAGTACCAACACAGTAAGCAATAAAAAGAGTTTCTTCATAGCATTGCTTTATTGAAGTATAATTAAAATTCTGCCGTTTTCGGGGTACGTGGGAAGGGAATCACGTCGCGAATGTTCTGCATACCCGTTACAAATAGCATCAGTCGCTCAAAGCCCAATCCGAAGCCGGCATGCGGCGCTGCACCAAAGCGGCGAGTATCCAAGTACCACCACATGTCTTTCATCGGTATCTGCCTGCGCTCTATCTCTGCATTCAGCTTGTCCAACGACTCCTCACGCACCGACCCGCCGATAATCTCGCCTATCTGAGGGAAGAGTACATCGGTGCCTTGCACCGTCCTGTCGTCTTCGTTGATTTTCATATAGAAAGCCTTGATGTCCTTCGGATAGTCCGTCATAATCACAGGCTTGCCAAAGTGCTCCTCCACCAAGAAACGCTCGTGCTCCGAAGCCAAATCATCGCCCCACTCGCAGGGGAACTCAAACTTCTTTCCGTTTTTCACCGCCTCTTGCAGGATGTTTACGCCCTCTGTGTAAGTCAAGCGGACAAAGTCGGTATTAACCACCGACTCCAAGCGGGCAAGCAGACCCTTATCCACAAACTGGTTCAAGAACTCCAAGTCGTCCTTGCAGTTAGCCAATGCCCAGCGCACGCAATACTTAATGAAGTCCTCCTCCAAGTCCATCAACTCGTCTTTCTGGATGAAAGCCACCTCGGGCTCAATCATCCAAAACTCTGCTAAGTGGCGCGGCGTGTTGGAGTTCTCGGCGCGGAAGGTAGGACCGAAGGTGTATATCTTACCCAATGCCATAGCTGCCAACTCTCCCTCCAACTGACCCGATACGGTCAGGGAAGTCTGCTTGCCGAAGAAGTCATCGGAGTAGTCTATCTTGCCATTTTCATCGTATTTCAGGTTGTACAAGTTCTTGGTCGTAACTTGGAACATCTGCCCGGCACCTTCGCAGTCCGATGCGGTGATGAGCGGCGTATGGAAATAGAAATAGCCGTGCTCGTGGAAATAGGTGTGGATAGCCATTGCCATGTTGTGGCGAATACGGAATACGGCGCCAAAGGTGTTCGTGCGCGGACGCAGGTGCGCAATGGTGCGCAGGTACTCCATGCTCAACCCTTTTTTCTGCAAGGGATATTTCTCGGGGTCTGCGGTGCCATACACTTCCAACTCGGTCAGTTGTATCTCCACCGCTTGACCGGCACCATGGCTCTCCACCAGCGTACCCGTAGCAGAGATACACGAACCCGTGGTAACGGGCTTCAACTGCTCTTCCGAGAAGTTAGCAATGTCAACCACTATCTGGATATTCTTGATGGTAGAGCCGTCGTTCAGCGCAATGAATGATACATTCTTATTGCCGCGGCGGCTGCGTACCCATCCGCGGACATTGATTTTGCTACCAAAATCTCTGCGCTTCAGCGCATCTATGATTACTGTCCTTTCCATATATATAATTTGACTATTTGACTATTTACTATTTGACTATTGAACAAATATGCACAAATATTGTTCAAATATTTTTTACAACAAACTCTTTCTGTTTATTAATTTAGAATGGCGCATTGTTATCATCGCCCATAGAACCCGTTGCAATAGATGCGCCATCGGGATTCATAGTATTCATGCGCGATGCCATGCTCCAACCGCCGTCTGTATTCCCCACGGGCGCAACGGGGATGCCGTAGTCGTCATCCGCTACCTCGTCCTCGTTCTGGAATTTCGCGAACTTCGAGCGGAAGCGGAGCCATATCTCGTCGGTGGCACCATTACGATGCTTGGCTACAATAATCTCACCTAACCCACGGAGGTCTTTGTTCGACTTCTCGTCGTTGTAGATATGGTAGTATTCCGGACGGTGGATGAAGCAAACGATATCGGCGTCCTGCTCAATAGCACCCGACTCACGCAGGTCGCTCAGTTGCGGTTTCTTGCCGTCAATACCCGTTCGTCCCTCCACGGCGCGACTCAGCTGGCTCAGTGCAATAATGGGTATATCCAACTCCTTTGCCATGGCTTTCAGGTTGCGCGAAATCATACTCACCTCCTGCTCACGGCTGCCGAAATTCATGCCCTGTGCATTCATCAACTGCAAATAGTCAATGATAATCAGTTGCACTCCGTGCTCACGAACTAACTTACGGGCTTTGCTGCGGAATTCGAACACCGAGAGCGACGGCGTATCGTCCAAATAGAGTGGGGCACCTTGCAGGTCGTTAATCTTCGTATAAAGCCGCTTGTGTTCCTCACGTGTCATCTTGCCGGTCTTCACCTTATCGCCCTCTATTTCGCAGACATTCATTATCAGACGGTTCACCAACTGCACATTCGACATTTCCAACGAGAACATCGCTACGGGAATACGATAGTTCACCGCCATGTTCTTCGCCATCGACAGCACAAACGCGGTCTTACCCATGGCAGGGCGCGCGGCGATAATCACTAAATCGGATTTCTGCCAGCCGGAAGTAATCTTGTCCAAGTCCGTAAAGCCGGAAGGAATACCCGACAGGTTGCCCTCGTTCTTGCTTGCAATATCTATGCGTCGCAATGCCTCTGTAATCACATCATCCACCTGCATCACGTCGCGCTTTTGCGACCGTTGGCTAATCTCGAAGATACCCGCTTCGGCTTGCTGCATCAGTTCTTCCACATCCTGCGTCTCGTCGTAGCCGGCTTCTTCTATGCGTGCAGCCATGGCTATCAGGTCGCGCGCCGTGGCTTTCTGCGCCACTATCTGCGCGTGGTAACGCAGGTGGGCGGTAGATGCCACCAATCGGGTTAGTTCGCTCAATGTGGACGCGCCGCCTACTTCCTCGAACGTGCCCTGTTGCCGCAGTTTCTCCGCCACGGTCATCATGTCTATCGGCTCCTCTTTGGCGGCTAAAGCACGTATCGCCTCGAAGATAAGCCGATGTTGGTCGCTGTAGAACACCTCAGGACGCAGCAGGTCTGCCACCGTTCCGTAGGCTTCTTTCTCTATCATCAGCGCACCTAACACCGCTTCCTCCAAGTCTAAGGCTTGAGGAGGCAGTTTGCCCATCTCGTTGGCACCCACCTTGATGATAGTGGGTTGCTGCGAGCGTTTGCGGGAGGTCTTATTGGTGGTTGTGTTTGCCATACTCGGTCAAGAGGTTGTTTGCGGCGATAAAACTGCTTATCTCGTTGTTTAATACTTGTTTCTCCGTGGCTTCAATCCGCTTCTCCATATCGGGATTCTTGTAGAATCCGTCCAGCAATGCCTGATTGATAGTCTCGTACATCCAATATTTGGCTTGCTCAGTGCGATGGTGGTCAAAATAACCATTGGCTTTGGTGAAAGCCACATAGTCTTCTATGTTTTTCCACACCTCATCTATGCCGGTCTTCTCCACGGCAGAGCAGCAGAGCGCATCCGGCTTCCAACCCGATGCAGAGGGCGGGAAGAGTGCCAACGCATTGCGAAAACTCACGCGCGATGCGTGCGCGCGCTCTATATTATTACCATCGCATTTATTGATAGCAATTCCGTCCGCCATCTCCATGATACCGCGCTTGATACCCTGCAACTCATCGCCTGTGCCGGTTACTTGCAGCAGCAGGAAATAGTCCACCATCGAGTGCGCCGCCGTCTCCGACTGTCCCACGCCCACGGTCTCCACCAGTATCGTGTCAAAGCCTGCAGCCTCGCATAGCACAATGGTCTCGCGCGTCTTGCGTGCTACACCACCTAACGAACCGGCAGAAGGGCTGGGGCGGATAAACGCATTTGCCGCCGTGGACAACTCGTTCATGCGTGTCTTGTCGCCCAAGATACTCCCGCGACTACGCTCGCTCGAGGGGTCGATGGCGAGTACCGCAAGG
The DNA here is from genome assembly GCA_034090015.1 of Paludibacteraceae bacterium. Classification (GTDB taxonomy): domain Bacteria; phylum Bacteroidota; class Bacteroidia; order Bacteroidales; family Paludibacteraceae; genus Colicola. The sequence continues at coordinate 8,457 of JAXDTJ010000077.1, forward strand.
TGCTTTCCTTGTTGGCACAACTCCGTGCCCAATGCCTCTATGAAGGTCGATTTGCCGGCTCCCGGAACACCCGTGATACCCACGCGAACGCTATCGCCTGCAAAGGGAAGACACATCTCTATCACTTTCTGCGCAATGGCTTGGTCAGCAAGCAGGTTGCTCTCCACGAGCGTTACTGCTTGCCCCAAGATGCTGATGTCGCCGCGACGAATACCTTCAAAATAGTCTTCGGCGCGCAGCACACGTTTCTTGCGGCGGAAAGTAGAGTAGGGGTTCACGCTCGGCAGGTTCTCCACACCGGCGTTCACGGTCAAACCCTTGTATTGCTGGTCGTTCTCAGGATGTTCCATATATTCAAATTGTTTATCACTCCACCACCCAAGTCAAGGTTACATTCTTGCGCGGTTGGTTAGGATCGTTGGTAATCACTTGCAGCACGCGGGCGTACTTGCCGGGCTCCATCGATTTCCCGTCTTCTACGGTATTCACCTCTACCTTCACTACGCTACCTTTCTGACCTGCTTTGATGCTCTTCGGCGCAGTGGCTACCACGCGGCTGTCCGAGCAATACAAACGGCGAATCAAAAGGGCATTGGTGCCGCTGTTCTTGATGGTGAAGTTGCCTTTCAGCTTTTTGCCGGCAGCCACCTTACCAAGATCAATCTGCGTATTCTCAATGCTCATGATAGGTGCCTGCTGGCGCTCCTCGGCACTCAGTTTGCTGAAGTCTTCCGTTACGTCTGCCGACAATGTAATCTTGTAGTCGTCGGCAATAACGCGCTTTCCGTTCACTACAACATAAGCGTACAGCGTCTGGGGACCATACTGCTTGCAGGCTTTCGTATCGAAAACAAACACCAGTTTGCCGGTCTCGTTGGGCTTCAACTCTACCAGCGTAACCTGCGAGAGCAGGCATATATCGGCGTCGCTGGTTGCCAACTCCACACGAATATTTTCCTTTGTAAAGTTAGCATACTCTATCTCGCGTTTTGCGCTCTCGCCTTTGCGAATCGTGCCGAATTGTACGGCTTTGCTCTTCAGACTCAGCCCATCCATCTGCACGCTGTAGTTTTGTGCGGGATTGGCGGGCTTCGGAATCACTTCCCCCTTGATAGTCAGACGTTTCGTTGCCTCGGTGGCGTTGGAGGTGATGGTTATCGTCTTCTGGAAGCGCCCTGGGCGACCGCTCGGGTTATAGGTAACGGTGATGTTTCCCGTTTGCCCGGGCTCTATCGGCTCTTTCGGCCACTTCGGGGTCGTACAACCGCAACTCGCACGCACATTGCTCAGCACCAATGGCTCCATACCCTCGTTCTTGAAGGTAAAGATAGTAGTTACTCGACCGTCTGCTTCGTTAATCTTCCCGAAGTCATGCTCGGTTTTCTCAAATGTAATCACCGGCTGTTGCGCCATCATGGCTACTGCTACGAGAGCCATAGAGAGTGTCGTTAAAATCTTTTTCATATCGTTAAATATTACATATTACTCATTACCTATTACGAATTCATCGTGTTCATGCGTTTCACCGCCTTTATCTCGGGTATCTTCCTCAGCGACACAAACAGGTCTTGCAACTCTTTCTTATCATACACATACACTTCCAACTGTCCCTTAAATATCCCATCGTCTGCCGCCACATTCATCGCTCGCATGTTGATATGGAACTGCTCGGTGATGGTCTTCAGCACATCAATAAACACGCCGAACTTGTCTATTCCCTGTATCTCAATCGTTTCCACAAACGACTGCACGCGGTGGGTATTCCATGTCGCGCTGTAGAGCCGCTTGCCGTGCGAGGTCTTCAAGAGCATCGCCTCCTCGCAGTCTATCTTGTGGATATACATCTTCCCGTCTTCCGCAAGATACCCCAGCACTTCGTCGCCGGGTATCGGGTGGCAGCAGTCTGCTAATATGTACTCCTTCCCTAAGTTCTCGTCTGTTAGCACGATCGAGTGCGATTTCTTTTTCCCTTTCTCCGCCGCCTCTTTCTCCAATACTGTCGGCGCGTCTTTCACTTCGGCAGAGGGTTTCTTCTCCACCGTTGCAAACGGATTGAGCATGTTCCAGATACTCTTCTTGGGGAATAAGATCTGCTGTGTTTCGTTCAGCCGAATAGCCCCTTTCCCTATTTGCAGATACAGCTGAATGGGCAGCGAAAGGTGGTAATGGTTGAGCATTTTCTGCACAGCCATGTCCATATTCACCGGCATCTCCAGCATACCTATCGCGTCGTGGAACAGTTTCTCCCCGCGCTTGATATAGCTCCTCTCTTCCCGTCGGAAATATGCCCGCAGGCACGACTGCGCCTTCGCGGTGGTAACATAGTCCAACCAGTTCTCCTGCGGATGTTGACTGCCGGAAGTCAGTATCTCCACTTGGTCGCCGCCCTTCAACTCATAGCTCAGCGGCACCAGCGTGTGGTTCACCTTCGCCCCGATACAATGCTCGCCTAATTCCGAGTGCAATAGGAAGGCAAAATCCAGCGCGGTCGCACCCTGCGGCATGGTCTTTATCTCACCCTTCGGCGTGAACACGAACACCTCTTGCGCAAACAGATTCAACTTGAAGGTGTCCAAGAACTCCATCGCGTCTTTCTCGGGGTGCTCCAGTATCTCTTTTATCTCGCTCAGCCACTTGTCCAACTCCGACTCATCTTGCTCCCCTGTCTTGTACTTCCAATGCGCCGCCAGTCCGTGCTCTGCCAACTCATGCATACGGTCGGTGCGTATCTGCACCTCCACCCATTCGCCGCTCTGTCCCATCACCGTAACGTGCAGTGCCTCATAGCCATTGGCTTTCGGAGTGCTTATCCAGTCGCGGATACGCTCGGGATGCGGGCGGTAAATCTCCGTGATAGCCGAGTAAATCATCCAGCATTGGTCTTTCTCCGACATCGAGTCATGCGGCGTGAACACTATCCGCACTGCCAGCAGGTCATACACATCCTCGAATGGTATCTGCTTGGTCATCATCTTCTTCCATATCGAATAGACCGACTTGATACGAGCCGTTATTGAGAACTGATACCCCATCGACTCCAGCCGCTCGCGTATCGGCGCAGAGAAGGTCTCAAAGGTCGCCATCTGCGCGTTCTTGTTCGCTGCCAGTTTGGCTTCTATCTCCGCGTACATTTCGGGGTGCTCATACTTGAAACTCAGGTCTTCCAACTCCGTCTTTATCGGAAACAAGCCCAAGCGGTGTGCCAGCGGCGCATATATATATTGTGTCTCCCCCGCTATCTTGTACTGTTTCTCTTTCGGCTGCGAGCCCAGCGTCCGCATGTTGTGCAAGCGGTCGGCTATCTTTATCAGCACCACGCGGATGTCGTCCGATATCGTCAGAAGCAACTTCCGGAAATTCTCTGCCTGCTCGCTCGCATGCTCCCCGAATACGCCGCCGGAAATCTTCGTCAGCCCCGCCACGATCTTCGCTATCTTCTCCCCGAACAGGTTCTCAATATCCTCCACCGTGTAGTCCGTATCTTCCACCACATCGTGCAGCAGCGCACTGCAGATGCTCGTGCTCCCCAATCCTATCTCCTTCACGCATATACGAGCCACCGCCAGCGGGTGCATCATGTATGGCTCGCCGCTCAAGCGGCGCACGCCATGGTGAGCCTGATTGGCAAAATGAAATGCACGCGTAATCAACTCCACTTTCTGTCGGTGCATCGTATGCGCATAATCATCCAACAACGCCTCAAACTCGCGTTGAATCATCTCCTCTTCGGCTTGTGTAAACTCACTTTCTTTCATATTCGGCACAAAATAGTGCGCAAAATTACAAAAAATAATTTATATACGCAAGCCTTTTCCGTTTTTTTTAGAAAAATCAATTTGAGCCATTTTTGAAAACCTCGGAAATCCCAACTTCCCCTCCCTGTTTCTTCCATTTCTTTTCCCTCTCCCCTCCCAGCCTTATCCCCATCCCCTCCCTGCCTCCTCCGAGTCAACAAGCCGACCATCTTGGGTGATTCTTGGGTGATTGCCGAGTGTATTCCGTATGGCTGCCGAGAGAAAACCGAGACAATCTTAGGTGATTCTTAGGTGATTCTTAGGTGATTCATAGGTGATTCGTGGGTGATTCAGCAGCCAATAACCTGCCAATGAAGAAACTCTACGCACATCGAAAAGAATCGCAGATGGATTTGTTTGCAAAAAATCATCCATGACCTTGTGTATGTCAATTTTTTTTCGTACCTTTGCAGCGTGTTTTGTGTAACGTCCCCTATATGAAGTTCAATTCTTTTCCTTTTATACGCGCGCTCGCATTCTTTTGCCTTGGGCTTTCGCCTGTCCTCGCGCAGGCAGAGAAAACGGAGAAGGTGGACAAGCCTTTCACCGTGGTGATTGACGCCGGACACGGCGGGAAAGATGCGGGTGCAGTAGGCAAAATCGCCTACGAGAAGAACCTCAATCTTGATGTGGCGTTGCTCACAGGACAACTCATCAAGGAGAACTTTCCCGAAGTAAATCTCGTCTATACGCGTACCACGGATGTCTTTCTGCCCTTGCAGAAGCGTGCGGATATCGTCAATCAGAACAAAGCCGACCTCTTCATCTGCATTCATACCAACTCGGCGGAAGCCAAGGCTGCAAAGGGGGTAGAGACGTTTATCCTCGGCACCGACAAGATGGACCAGAACCTCGATGTAGCCATGCGCGAGAATGCCGTCATCAAGTTGGAGTCTGACTACCAAACGGCATACCAAGGCTTCGACCCCAACTCCATTGATTCCTACATCATGTTCGAACTGATGCAGAACTCCTATATGGACCAGTCGCTGAACTTTGCCACCCTTGTGCAGCGCCAGTTCGTGGAGAATCTGCATCGCGAGGAGCGCGGAGTGCGCCAGGCGGCATTCTGGGTGCTGCTCAAGTCGGCTTGCCCGTCCATACTGCTGGAGATGGGCTTTATCTCCAACCCCGAGGAGGAGAAATACCTCGCGTCGCAGAAGGGAAAGAACGAGATGGCGCAGTCGCTCTACAACGCTTTCGGCACCTTCTACCGCAAGCAGAAAGCAGCAACGGTGAAGGGCGCGGAGGGGGCAGAGGCGTCGGAGAAATCGGAGTTATCGGAGAAATCGGAGTTATCGGAGAACCCTAAGAAGTTAGAAAACACTCCGCGGTATGCTATTCAGATATGCGCGTCGAAAGAGCCTCTGGCTAAGGACGACCCCAAACTGAAAGGCTTCGAGGCGCAATGCTTTAAGCAAAACAACTACTATAAATACTATTGTTATCCGTTTGTGAGCCGCGACTCGGTTGCCCTATATCTGCCCGAGGTGAAACGAGTAGTGCCCGACGCATGGATAATCAAACTGCCGTAAAACAAACAACATACAACTATGAAACTGAAATACGCAAGAGAAATCAAAGTGGGCATACTCGCCGTGGTGTGTATCTTTCTGCTTTTCTTTGGATTTAACTACCTGAAAGGAGTAAATATCTTCTCCTCTATCCATTCTTTCCACGGAGTCTATACCAATATTCACGGGCTGGAATTGCAAGCACCGGTGTATATCCGCGGCTACAAAGTCGGGCAGGTGGATAACATCGATTATGACTTTACGCGGGACTCCTCTTTTACAGTGGATATTTCCATCAAGCGTAATATCAACCTGCCTGAGGGTACTCGTATGGCACTCGTCTCCGATGGTATCATGGGCGGTATGGCTATCGAACTTCTTCTGCCTGCGACCGAGGTGGCTTCGAAAGAGGACATCGCTTATCTCCCGACAGGTACTACTATCCCCACGACGGTTGTCCCCGGGCTGCTTGACGGCTTGCAGGAGTCGGTGATACAGCCGCTTAGCAACACGCTCGCATCGCTGGACACGATCCTTGGACAATTAGAGACGCAGCTCGACAACAACCATATCGAGTCCATCCTTGCCAACGCCGACCTCGCTGTGGCGGACTTGCAGACCTCTTCCCAGCAACTCAAGCAGGTGATGAGCCACCAAGTGCCCTCCGTTGTAACCAAACTTGACACTACCATGTCCGACCTGCAACAAGTGGTGACGGATGTGAAAGCTGCAAACATCAAGGCAACCGTGGCGCGTGTGGATACAGCGTTGGACAATGTCAATTACCTCATTGCTGATTTCCGATCGCCTAATGGTACTGTGGGTATGCTCCTCAACGACAAGGGACTTTACAACCATATCGACTCCGCTGTCGTCTCCGTGGACTCCCTCTTGGTTGACCTCAAGGCGAACCCCAAACGCTATGTTCATTTCTCGCTCTTTGGTGCAAGAGAAAAGAAAAAGAAATAAATCTTTCGCCCTTTTTCATTATCTCTCTAACTTGCACGATACAAGCGAGTTAGAGAGTTTTTTTACAGAAATGTGCTGAATTATTTGCAAGTCTCAAACTCGCTAATAATCAGTGTGTTAAATGTTGATAAAATACATAACTTGCTGATAATCAGAATACAATTTGTAACCTATTGAAAACCCGCTACTTACACATTTGCAAGAAAAAAGGCAAAAAAAGTGATTTTTTTTTATCGAAAAAAAGCAGTACCTTTGCATCCACTTTCGCGAAAAACGAGACTTGAAACAAGCAACGTGTAACTATATTTATAATGTCTGACCAACTTAGCATATTGTGGAAACAGTGTCTGAATATCCTTTCAGATAACCTCACGCCCAGCGCCTTCCAAACATGGTTTGCGCCTGTGGTGCCGCTGCAGTATGCTGAAAACACCTTGGTCTTGCAAGTGAAGTCGCAGTTTATCGCAGAATATATAGAGGAGAACTACATCGAACTCTTGTCGGCGACTATCTTCCGCGTCTTCGGTCATGGCACGCAGTTGGAGTATCGCGTACTTATTGACTCCACTTCCGGCGCAGGAAGCACTATTCCTTCCACGGGAGCCACTATCGAGTCGCTACGCAAAGAGCACACTCCCGAATCCAACTATCAGCCCGCTAAGCCTGCTAATAATTTCGACACCCAGCTGAATCAAGGCTATACCTTCGAGAACTTCATTGCCGGTGAGACCAATAAGTTGGCGCGCACTGCCGGCATGACGGCGGCTCGTCAGCCAGGATACACTGCTTTCAACCCGCTTTTTATCTATGGGGGTAGCGGAGTAGGGAAGACCCACCTCGCCAACGCCATAGGTAATCAAGCCTTGCTGGCGAATCCACGCGCGCGTGTACTCTATGTATCTGCTAATACCTTTAAGTTGCAGTTCCAAGACGCGCGCAACACTAATCGCATACCCGATTTCCTGAATTTCTATCAGTCGGTAGATGTACTCATTGTGGATGATATTCAGTATTTCGCAGGTCTCAAAGGTACGCAAGACACCTTCTTCCATATCTTCAACTACCTGCAGCAAGCCCACAAGCAGTTGATATTTACCTCTGACCGTGCCCCTGTGGAGTTACGCGATATTGAAGACCGTCTGCTCACCCGCTTCAAGTGGGGACTCTCGGCGGAAATCACGCGCCCCGATTATGCACTGCGCCGCGCTATCTTGCTTAGCAAGATGCACCGAGATGGTATCCAACTGAGTGAAGAGGTGATTGATTTCATTGCCAACAACGTGCGCGAATCGGTGCGCGACTTGGAGGGTATACTCGCCAGTCTGCTGGCGCATGCTACGCTCACCGACCGCGAGATAGACCTCGCGCTGGCAGAGCAAGTGGTCTCCCGCATTGTGGAGATTCAAGAAAAATCCATCGACTTGCCCGACATCCTCGGTGCTGTCTCCGAGCATTGCAACATCCCCGAGAAGTCCATCCTCTCTGCTAATCGCGCAAAGGAGATAATGATGGCACGCCATATCGCTATCTATCTCAGCAAGGAACTCACCGACCACTCGCTCAACGAAATCGGTGCCTACATGGGCAAACGCACGCACGCTACGGTGCTCCACTCGGTGAATACCATGCGCGATCAACTCTCCTACGACCCCGTGCTTCGGCAGACGGTCATGCAGATACAATCCGCTTTGCAACGATAAATACCTAATATACATGCATCTAAGAAGAGATGTTTTTTGTTTCATAACGAAATTTGTTTTGGAGAATTGGAGGAGTCGGGAGACTGTTCCAATTTTTTTTAGTCTCCAAAACAGCCTTGCTCTTGCATATCTCAAAAAAAAGTCGTAACTTTGCCGCCAAATTGTTTTATTTATGGAAAACTATATTGTTTCTGCACGCAAATATCGTCCGCTCAATTTTGAGAGCGTGGTTGGGCAGAAAGCACTCACGCAGACTTTGCAGAATGCTATCCGTCAGAACCACTTGGCGCATGCTTATCTCTTCTGCGGACCTCGCGGCGTTGGTAAGACTACCTGCGCACGCATCTTTGCCAAGACCATCAACTGTCTAAACCCCTCTTCGGGGCACGATGCCTGCAACGAGTGCGAGTCCTGTCGCGCCTTCAATGAAGGACGGTCATTCAATATCCATGAGTTAGATGCCGCCTCCAACAACTCAGTAGAGGACATCCGCTCGCTGATTGACCAAGTGCGCATCCCGCCGCAGATTGGCAAGTATTCCGTTTATATCATCGACGAGGTGCACATGCTCTCCACGGGCGCGTTCAACGCCCTCTTGAAGACCTTGGAGGAGCCCCCCTCGTATGCTATTTTTATCTTGGCTACCACCGAGAAGCACAAAGTCCTGCCCACTATTCTCAGCCGTTGCCAAGTGTATGATTTCGCACGTATCACCATCGCCGACACCATTGCCCACTTGCAGCATGTGGCGCAGCAGGAGGGGGTGAATGCTTCGGAAGAGGCACTCAACGTGGTCGCGCAGAAAGCCGATGGGGGTATGCGCGATGCACTCAGTATCTTCGACCAACTCGTCTCTTTCTGCGGTAATACCATCACCTACGAGCGTACCATCGAAGTGCTGAATGTGCTTGATTCTGACTACTATTTCCGCATGGTGGATTTTGCCCTTGCGCACGATGTTACGGGAGCAATGCTTTTGCTCAACGAGGTCTTGCAGAAAGGCTTCGATGCCGGCAATTTCACTACCGGTCTGGCGCAGCACCTCCGCGATGTGCTCGTTGCCAAAGACCCGCAGACCATTACCTTGCTCGAGACGGCAGATACCATTCGCCGGCACTATGCCGCACAGGCGCAGCATTGCTCGCCACAGTGGCTCTTTGCGGCATTGGATATCCTGAATACCTGCGACATCAACTACCGCACGGCGAAAAATAAACGCCTCACGGTGGAGTTAGCGCTAATTCGTATGACGCAACTGGGCGTGCAAGCCGCCGCCCCGACAACAGCGGCTCCTATTCAGAATACTCAGAAAACTCAGAATACTCAGAATGCTCCGAATACTCCGAATACTCCGAATACTCAGACTGCACAGAGTGCTCCGAATCCTCCGAGTGTCCCGAAGATGCCGACTACGCCTCCGCTACCCAAAGCCCCCTCGCTCTCTGCTATTCCCAAGATTCCAAATCTTAATGGGGTAGGGACTTCCCATGTAACCGCGCCTGCGGCGCCTGCTCCGCAATCGGAGGTGCCTGCCGCCACCCCTCAGAATAACCCTTTTACGGTAGACCGATTCAATGACGCGTGGACCGGTCTGAAAACCTACTTCGGCAAAGAAGATTCGCGTCTGCGGAACGTGGTATCGTTTTACCAGCCGGTGCTCCATAATCAGCAGTCTGCTACCCTTGAGTTGCCCAACCAATGGGAACTGGAGGAGGTAAAGAAAGCTCTCCCGCGTATCCATGCGTATCTGCATCAGCAACTAAAAAATGACCAACTGACGCTCACCCTCAAAGTGGCGCAGTACACCCACGAGCAGAAAGCCTTTACCGCGGAGGAACGATACAAGGTGATGCTTGAAGAGAATGCTGCTCTCAATACGCTCAAAGAGCAATTCAAACTACAAATAGACTAATAGTTAATTTTGAATTCTGAATTAAGAGGGCATTGTATGCCAACTATTCTTAGCATAAGCTCTCATAATTCATAATTAACTACGCCCTCTTAATTCATAATTCATAATTCTTAATTCTTAATTAACCCCTGTGTTCGACCTGAAAGCATATCTCCCCACTACTCGCAAAGAGTTAGACATCCACGGATGGGACGAAGTGGATATCATCCTCTTCTCCGGCGATGCGTATGTGGACCACCCGCAGTTTGGTGCGGCGGTCATCGGGCGTGTGCTGGAGCATGCGGGCTATCGGGTGGCGCTCGTGCCGCAACCCGACTGGCGCGGCGATCATCGCGACTTCACCAAGTTGGGCAAGCCTCGCCTCTTCTTCGGCGTAACGGCAGGCGCGATGGACTCGATGGTGAACCACTACACGGCAGCCAAGCGCAAACGCTCAGACGATGCCTATACGCCCGATGGCAAAGCAGGTATGCGTCCCGATTACTGCACCGTTACCTATTGCCAAATCCTCAAACAGCATTTTCCTAATACTCCCATTGTCATTGGCGGTATAGAGGCGTCGATGCGTCGTCTCACGCATTTCGACTATTGGTCAGACACCCTCAAACCTTCTATCTTAGTGGAAGCCAAAGCCGACCTGCTCATCTACGGCATGGGAGAGCAAGCCATTGTGGAGATTGCGGAGCGTATCGCCGCTCGCCGCCCGCTGACGGACATCCCGCAGACTGCCTACCTTTCCACTGACATCCGACCCACGGAAGACGACATCCTTCTCCATTCCCACGAAGCCGCTTGCCAAGACAAGCGCAAGCATGCGGAGAACTTCCGCTATATCGAAACGGAGAGTAACAAGATACAAGCCCGCCGTCTTATCCAGCCCATGAAAGGAGGGGCGGTCTATAAGTCGCACCAAGGTGCCACGCAGCAAAGGATTGATGGGATTTCCGTGGTGGTCAATCCTCCTTACCCGCCCATCTCGCAGGAGGAGTTAGATGCCATCTACGACCTGCCTTTCCAATACTTGCCGCACCCCAAATATAAAGACAAGCGTATTCCCGCCTACGAGATGATTCGTTTCTCGGTCTGTATGCACCGTGGCTGCTTCGGAGGTTGCTCTTTCTGCACCATTTCCGCGCACCAAGGCAAGCAAATCGTCTCCCGCTCCAAAGCATCCATACTGCGCCAAATCAAACAGTTGCAGACCCTTCCCGAGTGGCGCGGCGTCATCTCCGACTTGGGAGGACCTTCGGCGAATATGTACGGCATGCACGGCAAAGACCCCTCCCTCTGCCAACAGTGTGCTCGCCCCTCCTGCCTCACGCCTTCTACCTGCAAGAACCTTAATCAGGATTTCCGTCCCCTATTGGATATATACCGAACGGTGGATAATATGTCCGAGGTGAAGCATGCGTTTGTCGGCTCGGGTATTCGCTACGATTTGATGGACGAAGAATATGGTAAACAACTCATCACGCGACATGTGAGCGGGCGGCTCAAAGTGGCACCCGAGCACACCTCGCCCGAAGTGCTGAAACTCATGCGCAAGCCTTCGTGGGAGCATTTCTTACAGTTTCGAGACTTCTTCCTCCGTATCAACGAGCAGGCGAACATGCATCAGCAACTCATCCCATACTTCATCTCCTCCCATCCGGGTTGCACCAATCGCGACATGGCACACCTCGCTGAGTGGACAAAGAAGATGCACTACCGCCCCGAGCAGGTGCAGGATTTCACGCCCACGCCCATGACCCTCTCCACCACCATGTTCTACACCGGTCTCAATCCATACACCATGCAACCCGTATATGTCGCCCGCACATCCAAAGAGAAAAAACAACAAAACCAATACTTCTTCTGGTGGAAAAAGAATGGAAATTAAGAAACATGAGCCCCGTTGCTCTGTTCGTTTAGAAAACTCCGAATACTATCAATAGACAATAGAAAACAATATGCAACTCCGTAAAACACGATATCAGATTAACCCCAAGACGCTTGCCATGGAGCGGGTGGAGATGGGCTTTAGGTATTGGCTACGCCGTTCCGGATGGTATCTCATTGGAGGTATCTGCATAGGAATCGTATTCTTTTTGGTGTTCTTCTATTTCTTCCCTTCTCCGCGTGAGTCCCAACTGCAGCAGCAGAACCGCAACTTAGAAGCACAGTTGCAGGTGCTCAATAGTCAGGTCGACCAGATGCAGATTGTGATGAAGGATTTTGAACAGCGCGATGAGAACTTGTACCGTGTTTTGTTCGGCGCGGAGCCTATTCCGCTCTCGGTGCGCACGGGGGCAAACAGGCGTATTGCCTACTACGACTCCATCGCTCGCATGACCAATTCGCAGTTGGCATCCGACCTCACGATGAAAATCGATCTCCTCGCCAAAGAGACCTATATCCAAGCGAAGTCCTACGATGAGCTGCTGGAACTCGCCAAGACGCAGGAGGTGCGTATGGAAAACCTGCCTGCCATCCAGCCTGTGCTTAACAAAGACCTCAAGCGTACTGCGTCGGGCTACGGCATGCGTATCGATCCCGTCTATCACGTCCGCCGTTTCCACGCAGGTATGGACTTCTCCGCTCCCGTTGGTACGGATGTTTTTGCCACGGGCAATGCGAAGGTGGTTTTCACCGGTTGGAAGCAGGGCTATGGCAATACGGTGGAACTTGACCACGGCTTTGGCTACACCACGGTCTATGCCCACCTCTATAAGATTATTGTACGCAAAGGGCAGAATGTCAAGCGCGGCGATGTGATTGCGTTAGTGGGCAATACAGGCAAATCCACCGGTCCGCACCTGCACTACGAGGTACGCTATCAAGACAAACCCGTTGACCCGCGCAACTTCTACTTCTATGACCTCACGCCGGAGCAGTACGACCAGATGATTCAACTCTCCAACAACTTCGGACACATGCTGGATTAAAGGGCATTGGTATAAAACACCTTGATAAGAGGAATCAAATCAGTTATATCTCTATATTTACGGGCAGAGAAACCCATAAAGAAAGCAACGAGACACCTCGTACGAAGTGTCTCGAAGTCTTAACGAATAGAATAGTTGGGTTTTAGATGAGTTCTGCGATGAAGTAGTAGGTCATCAGTCCGCAGCAGATTAGTTTGAGTATCGTGCCGGTCATCAGTCCAACAAACGAGCCCCAACCCGCCTTCAACGCAAGGCGGGTGTTTTTTCCGTCTATCAGTTCGAAGATCACCGCGCCAAGGAAGGGTCCCAGCACGATGCCCCACGGTCCGAAGAAAAGTCCGATGAGCAGTCCTATGGTGCTACCCCAGACACCCATCTTCGAGCCGCCGAATTTCTTCGTGCCCCATATCGGGACTACCGAATCAAGCACTTGCACTACAATGGTTACCACTGCCCATATCACGAGAAACTGCCAAGAGAACTGCACCTTGTCGGTGGCATGCAACAACAGCAGTCCGCAGTATGCCAACGGTACCCCGGGGAGCACGGGCAGCACACAGCCGAGAATGCCTATCAGGAGGCAGATGGCACCTATGATGATTAGGAAGATGTCCATATCTAATTAACAATTAACAATTAACAATTAACATGCTCATGCTCTGAGTTGTTTGAGTGCTCTGAGTAATCTGAGTAATCTGAGTCGGAGTAGTCTGAATAATCGGAGTAATCTGAGTAGTCGGAGTAGTCGGAGGGGATAGGAGGGTTCGTAGGGTGGATTAGTAGGACTGCAGGTTGTTGAGTTCGTTGTAGGTCTCGAGGGCTTTGCGGAGAACGAGCATGGCGCGGGCGAGGTCTTCCTTGCAGAGGATATACGCCATGCGCACTTGCTTTTTCCCATCCTCGGGGTTGGTGTAGAAACCGCTGCCCGGAGCCATCATCACCGTCTGTCCTTCGTACTGGAAATCGGTCAAGCACCATTCGCAGAACTTATCCGTATCGTCCACCGGCAGTTGCACCATCGTGTAGAATGCACCCATAGGCGTGGGGGCAAAGACCCCGGGAATCTGATTGAGTTGGTCAATCAGGTAGTTGCGGCGCGAGAGGTACTCGTCATAGACCTCCTCCATGTACTCCTGCGGGGTGGTGAGCGACGCCTCGGCGATGACCTGACCGATGAGCGGGGGCGAGAGACGCGCCTGACAGAATTTCATCACGGCGTTGTGCACTTCTTTGTTCTTCGTGATGAGGGCACCGATACGGATGCCGCACTCCGAATAGCGCTTGCTGACCGAGTCGATGAGGATAACGTTGTTCTCTATGCCCTCCAAGTGGCAGGCGGAGATATACGGGCGCTTGGTGTAGATGAACTCGCGATAGACCTCGTCGGAAAGGAGGTAGAGGTCGTATTTCTTCACGAGGTCGCGTATCTGCATCATCTCTTTCTTGGAATAGAGGTAGCCGGTGGGGTTGTTGGGGTTGCAGATGAGGATCGCGCGCGTCTTGTCGGTAATCTGCTTCTCAAACTCCTCCACGGGCGGCAGTTTGAAGCCGTCCTCGATATGGGTTTTCACCGACTTGACCAAGGCTCCGCAAGAGATAGCAAACGCCATGTAGTTGGCATAACTCGGGTCGGTTACTATAATCTCGTCCCCGGGGTTCAGGCACGCCATGTAGGCGAACATGATTGCCTCGGAGCCGCCGGTAGTAACGATGATTTCATCGGGGGAGATGTCTATCCCATACTCGGCGTAATAGCCCACCATCTTGGTGCGAAGGGATTGTATGCCTTGCGAAGGAGAGTATTCGAGTACATCCTTGCGGAATTTCTGCAATGCTTCTTGGGCACAAGCAGGGGTCTTGATGTCGGGCTGACCGATGTTCAGGTGATAGATATGTACACCGTTGCGGCGGGCTGCATCGGCGTACTTTGCCAGTTTGCGGATAGGCGATTCCGGCATGTTCTGAGCGCGAAGGGAGATGTTCATAATAGTCAGTAGTTAGTGAGTCCTGGGGACGCAGGCGTCTCGCCTGCGGACAAGGCGTCAGCCTTGCTTGAACGATTCATTGAATTAGCAAATAGTTCGTACCGAACTATCCGCAGGCGGGACGCCTGCGTCCCCAAAATTTACAAATTGAAATTAGTTCTTTCGGTTGGTGCAGCAGGTAGTCGGGATGGGCGGCTGCCAGTTCCTCGGGAGCAACAAAGCCCCATGTGCACGCCGCCACAGGCAACGAAGCATTGCGCGCTGTGGCGATATCCACAAGGCTGTCGCCGATATACAGGGTAGGGGGCACATCGCTTGCATTCCCGTATAGTGCCTGCTGAATGTCATACACAATCTGAGGATTGGGCTTACGCTCAACGCCGGCTCGCTCGCCGAAGACCACATCAAAAGTGTCGGGGAAGAAATGTGCCACCACCTTTGCCGTGGCTTCCTGATACTTGTTGGATGCCACTGCCAACTTGTGCCCCGCGGCTTTCAAGGCTTGCAGCGTCTCGGGAATACCTTCGTAGGGACGAGTGAGGTCAAGGTTATGCGCGTTGTAGAACGGGATAAACTCCGCCCGCATACGCCGGATAAGTTCTTGCGTTTGGTCGCTTGAAGTCTTCGCCTCTGCGGGCAAAGCGCGCTCTATCAGTTTGTTCACGCCATTGCCCACCAAGTGCGGGTATTCCTCAATGGGGTGTGTAGGGTAGCCCAACGCCTGCAAGGCGTGGTTGCATGCTGTTCCCAAGTCCGCTATGGTGTTCAGCAGGGTGCCGTCTAAATCGAATATCAATAGCATAAGTTCGTTAAATACAACTTCTTGCGGCAAAAGTACTGCTTTTTTTTGAAATATACAACATTTATCACGAATTTATCCATAAATTTATTGGATTACATAGCATCTGAACACAAATTACATTGTTTAGTTATGTCGCCCCGTTGGGGCTTTCGTTTGACAAACAATTTGGGTCAACTCGTATATCATTACCTAAATAATTGGAATCAAGTTGTATATCATAGCCATTTTTTCTTAAAAATGATGCTGAAAGAGGCGGGCGAAGTGCTCGGTGAAGCGTTGCCAAAGGCTTCTTTTTCTCCAATCGGTTAAGGTCAGGTATTCGCATTCTGCTATGTCTTGCTCGAAGATGTGGCGTTGCTGCAAGGCAGTGTCGCCATCGGTGAAGACTGCCGTTACCTCGTAGGAGAGGCGCAGGCTGCGCGGGTCGATGTTGGCGCTGCCGATACTGGTTAGGCGGTCGTCCATGACGATGGTCTTGGCATGCATGTAGCCGCGTCGGTAGAGGTATATCTTCACTCCTTCTCGCAGCAAGTGGTCGTAGTGAGAAGCGGTGGCCTTGGGCACGAGTATGCCTTTATCGCCGCGGATAGGGAGCATGAGCCGCACTTCCACTCCGCGGTTGCGGGCGGCTTGGAGGGCAGACAGAATGGTGGCGGAGGGGATGAAATAGGGGGACTGGAAGTAGATGTAGCGCTGCGCATGGTGGAGCATGTAGCAGATGAGGGCGTCCATGCGCATGACTTTGTCGGTGGGGTTGATGGGAAGGATGTGGATGGGAGAGTGTGTGTTGGCGGCAGGTTGCAAGTCGCCCTTGCACTCTGTCCAGTCCCAGAGGAAGATGGATTCGAGTTCTTGGATGGCAGTGGGGTCGGTGAGGCGGAGGTGGGTGTCGCGCCAGATGCCGTCGTGGACGCCGTCGCAGTAGCGTTGGGCGATGTTCATGCCTCCGATGTAGGCGGCAGTGCCGTCTATGGAGACTATCTTGCGGTGGTTGCGGAAGTTGACGGGAATACCGTTACGGGAGAATAAGCCATTGAATCCCAGTACCTTAACGCCTCCTTTCTGCAAGTGGCGGAAGAAACGGCGCGGCACGTACCAGCAGGCAACGGCATCGTAAATGACCCGCACATCTACGCCCGCCTTCGCCCGCTCTATCAGCAGTTCGCCGATAGCCTTGCCCAATTCGTCCGCTTCGAATTTGAAGAACTGGAAATAGATATAGCGCGTAGCACCTGCGAGGTCTGCTCGCAGATGTTGCACCATGTCGGTACAGTCGGTAAATATGTTCGTTATTCTCTGCATATTCTCAGCACAATCACCCAAGATTGTATCGGTAGAGTTTCGACATGCATGCGACAATCACCTAAGATTGTCGGCTTGCAGTCTCGGTGGAGTCAGTTGTATATCCTTGTTGATTTAGGCAGTTTGTTCCAAACTGTCCGCAGGCGAGACGCCTGCGTCCCCAGTTGTCTCGCTTTGAGCGTTTCCAATGATTACTTTTTGGGGAGCGGGTCGCGGCGGGCATAGTCGCGCAAGTCCTGGCAAACGGTAACCAGATAGATGAGCATAATGATGGCAAACAGGACGATGGCAATCCCATTCATGTAGTCGCGCACGGGGGCAACGTAGATAAGGAGTGTGTTGATGATAATCATCAAGACGCGGAACTCCGTGGGTCCTAACTTGGCGTAGGTGAGGCGGAACTCGCTCTTGAGGTGGGAGTTAATCATCACGTTGAGCGTCATGAAGAGGTAGGCGATGAATACGAGCAAGGCGAGGTCGAAGCGCACGAGTCCAGAGAGACCGATGCCGGCAAACATAATGAATTCGGTGATGACATCAAGGGTGTGGTCGAGGTAGAAGCCATAGAGCGGTCGCTGGCAATGGCGGACACGCGCGAGTGTGCCGTCTAATGAGTCGCCGAACCAATGGATGACAAAGCCGGCACTGCTGAGCCACAGCCATTTGATATCCATAGAAGAGAGTAGGTATCCTGCTGCAATCACGAGTGCTCCGAGGAAACCTATGAACGAGAGCATGTCGGATGTTACCCAATGCGGCATGCGCTCTGCCATCCACACGAGGGCTTTCTTTTCCACTCCATTGAGCAGAGAAGTTTGAATGCGTTTTGATTGTTCCATAGTTAGAAGATTTTTGTTTCATAATTCCCCGCAAAAACTTTGCCATAGTATCCATTTGACAATTGTCCATTTTGCGCAATCTGTGGTAAATTTGGCATAAATACGCCAAAAGGAAAATGATTTTGGCAAATCTTTTCTGCTTTGGAACATTTTTTGCAAGAAAAACGGATGAAACAACTTTACCTTTTCGCAAATATGACAACACAAACTTTCTCGTCGAAGGACATTATCGTCTCGGACAACTTAGACCTTTTGGTCAACAATCAGCAAGTGCCTACGGATTCTATGATTTTATTGGTGTGTCGAGCCGGTCAGTTGCGTATTGAGATAAATCAGATGAGTTACGGCATAAAAGAAAACGACCTGCTGTTCTGTATGCCGGATTTTTTGTTGGGGCACTATATGCATACGCCTGATTTCCAATGCTATATACTTTCCTTTACCTCTGAGTCACTGAGGGACATTATTTATTCTTGTCTCAGTCTGGAGGCGCATTGGTTTGACAAGTTGCTCTACCTAAAGAACCATCCGATCATTCCTCTGACGGGCAAGCGGGCAGAGGTATGCTACGCCTACGGGCAGTTGTTCGGGCTGTATGCCCAAGAGACGAATGTGTATCAGAAGCGTATTCACAACGTGCTGGCGCAGGCACTTATCTACGAGATGATTTCGTGGGTGGATGAAGCCATGCAAAGCGAGCCGACGGTGAGCCTAAGCCCTTCCGGTGCGGATGCCAGCAGCCATACTATGCAACTCTTCGGAGATTTTGTTACCCTGCTGCAACAGAACCATGAATGCAGGCGTTCGGTGTCGTGGTATGCTGACAAAATGGCGATTTCTGCTAAGTACCTGACCTATATCTGCAACCAAGTGGCGCAGCGTACGCCGTCTGATTTTATCAACGAGATAGCCGTTCGCGAGATTAAGCGGCGGCTGACGAACACCAATGATTCTATTAAGGAGATAGCGATAGACATGGATTTCTCCACGGCGAGCAGTTTCTGCAAGTATTTCCGCCTGCATACGGGTATGAGCGCGCAAGCCTACCGCAAGCAGATGCGATAGGTGTGTGCGGCTCGCGTGTATGCGCGCGGGTTAGTTAAGGTTTTGAGCAATAAATGGCGTTAGAGGGCATTTTCTTTCGATTTGCGGGGATGAACGATTTCAGCCGAGGGTTTATCGGTGGCGGGTGGGAAATGCAAAATTTCGCACATTTATTGCTCAAAAAATTTGCATATTCCAAAAAAAAGTCGTACCTTTGCACGGAAATTTTGGGGAATTATGTAGTGTATGGAAATAATTGTAATGTGAATTTTTTATGGAAACAACTATTCAATATCCAACGGTGCACATTGATGTTACTTTGGATGACATTTCAGTAACTACTCATCTGAAGACTTTACTAAAACAGATGAAAGGTGTGCGTGCTGTATCAGTGAAAACGGAGTGCCCTAAAGCGGAAATGACAGAGGATGAATTTTATGCCAAGATAGACCATTCGCTCCAACAGGCAGCGGAGGGAAAAGTGTATCGCAGTATGCCCGGGGAAAGTGCGGATGCCTTTTTGGATAGACTGATAGCGATGGGAGATTGATATGTATTCGATTGTGTACACAATAGATGCGCGTAAAGATATTGCTCTTCTCTGCAAACACGCACCACAAGCTTTAAAGAAATTGCGGAAGTTGATAGCAGAATTGGAGGTGCATCCTCGTTCAGGCACCGGACAGTGTGAACAACTGAAACATTATACAGAGGAAACATGGTCAAGGCGTATTTCTGCAGAGCATCGTTTGGTGTATAGAATATACGATGATAGGGTAGAAGTACTTGTAGTGGCTGCTTATGGGCACTATAGATGAGATTAATGCAAACAATAAAATTACCTATGATAGATAACGATAGAATTATTCCTGTGAAGATAGACGAGGAAATGAAGACCTCGTATATCGACTATTCAATGAGTGTGATTGTGTCGCGCGCGTTGCCCGATGTGCGCGATGGTTTCAAGCCTGTACACCGCCGTGTGCTGTTTGGAATGAATGAATTGGGCAACACGAGCGACAAGCCGACGAAGAAGAGCGCGCGTATCGTGGGTGAGGTGATGGGTAAGTATCACCCCCACGGCGACAGCAGTATCTACGGCACGCTGGTTCGTATGGCGCAGCCGTGGGCAATGCGCTACACGCTGGTGGATGGGCAAGGTAACTTCGGCTCGGTGGACGGCGACGGTGCAGCGGCTATGCGTTACACCGAGGCACGCCTCTCCAAACTGGCGGAGGAGATGCTGCGCGACATTGAGAAAGACACAGTGGATATGCAGTTGAACTTCGACGACTCCTTGCGCGAGCCGACGGTGCTTCCCTGCCGCTTCCCGAACCTGCTGGTGAACGGCGCAAGCGGTATCGCCGTAGGTATGGCGACGAACATGCCGACGCACAACTTAGGCGAGGTGATAGACGGCTGCGTGGCATATATCCAAAACATTGAGGCGCGGATAGCAGATCCGAGCGTGGAGGAGATAACGGTGGACGAATTGATGGAGCATATCAAAGCGCCCGACTTCCCGACGGGCGGTACGATATACGGCTATCAAGGCGTGCGCGATGCCTACGAGACGGGTAGGGGACGTATTGTTATCCGCTCGAACGCCGACATCGAGACCGAGGACAACGGACGCGAGCGGATTATCATCACGGAGTTGCCTTATGGCATCGTGAAGAGCGAGTTGGTGAAGAACATCGCCGAACTCGTCAGCGACAAAAAGATAGAAGGTATCGCCGACATCAGCGACCAGTCGAAGCGCGACATCCGTATTGTGATTGACGTGAAGCGCGACGCGAATGCGCAGGTGGTGCTCAATAAATTGTATAAGTTCACCGCCCTGCAATCGTCGTTCGCCGTGAACAGTATTGCGTTGGTGAAAGGACGCCCGATGTTGCTGAACCTCAAACAGTTGGTAGGCGCATTCATTGAGCACCGCATGGAGGTCGTAACACGCCGCACCCGCTTCGAATTGAAGAAAGCACAGGAGCGAGCGCATATCTTGGAGGGATTGATTATCGCGGTGGACCACATTGACGAGGTGGTGCGTATCATCCGCGCCAGCCGCACACCGGCAGACGCACAGGCGAACCTTGAGGCACGCTTCAACCTTGATAACCTGCAATCGAAAGCCATCGTGGATATGCGTCTGAGCCAACTGACAGGCTTGCGTATCGACGAGTTGAAAGCTGAGTACGCGGAGTTGGAGAAACTGATTGCCCACCTCAACGACCTGCTCAACAGCGAGACCATGCGCTACGACCTTATCAAGGACGAATTGATTGAGATTAAGGAGAAATATGCCGACGAGCGCCGCACACAGATTGTGAAGATGGCTACGGAGTTCAACCCCGAGGATATGTATGCCGACGATGATATGGTTATTACTATCTCCCACCTCGGCTATATCAAGCGCACGCCGCTGAGCGAGTTCCGCTCGCAGACCCGCGGCGGTATCGGCTCGAAGGCTTCTGCCTCGCGCGACCAAGACTTCATCGAGTATGTACACCAAGCGTCCATGCACTCCACGATGATGTTCTTTACCGAGATGGGACGCCTCTACTGGCTGAAAGTGTATGAGATACCCGAAGGCAACAAGCAGAGCAAGGGGCGCGCTATCCAGAACATGATTAACTTGCAAAAGGGCGACAAAGTGCGCACGTTCATCAATGTGAAGGGCTTGAACGACGAGGAGTATGTAAACTCGCATTACCTCATCTTCGCCACCAAGAACGGTTTGATGAAGAAGACCACGTTGGAGTCCTACTCCCACCCGCGTGCGAACGGTATTATCGCGCTCGGCTTGCGCGAGGGCGACGAACTGATTGGCGTTACGCTGACTGACGGCGAGAGCCAGATGCTGATTGCTTCGTACAACGGCAAGGTGGTTCGCTTCCCCGAGAACACCGTGCGCCCGATGGGACGCGGCGCCAGCGGTGTGAAAGCCATTTCGCTGGACGAAGACGGACAAGACCGCGCGATTGGCATGATTTGTGTAGAGCCAAACTCAGACAAGACCGTGCTGGTGATTTCCGAGAATGGCTACGGCAAACGTACTGCGCTGGATGACGAGAACGGTGAGCCTATTTATCGTATCACCAACCGCGGCGGTAAGGGGGTGAAGACGCTGAATATCACCGACAAGACCGGTGCACTGGTAGGTCTGGAAGCCGTAACGGACGCAGACGACCTCATGCTCATCACCAAGTCGGGTACCGCCATCCGCATGGCTATCGACACGATTAGCGTGCAGGGACGCAACACCCAAGGCGTGAAACTCATCGAGTTGCAGAAACGCAACGACACCCTCATGTCCGGCTGCATAGTACCGAAAGAGGAAGAAGAAATGGAGCCTGTAAACACGGAGGACATTGCTACCGAATCGTTGGAAGAGGAGGCATAAAAAGTATTATTGTCAAATTGTAAATTGTGAAATAGCAAAATGAAAAAGACACTTATTATGGCAGCGTTGGTGCTGATAAGCGCAGGCTGCTTTGCTCAAAAGGCAAACGTGAAGAAAGCGAAGAACCTCGCTTTGCAAGAGACTCCCGATTTCTCCGGCGCTCGTGCCGCTATCAATGAGGCACTGACGAACGAGGAGACTAAGGACTTAGCAGACACTTGGTACACCGCAGGACTGATTGGTTATCAAGAACTTAGCAAGGAGAACGAGAAGACATATCTCGGTCAGGCTCGCGATGAGAAACGTGCCGGCGAGGCGGTAGTTGAGAGTTTCGACTACTGGATGAAAGCGGCTGACTTGGCAGGGCAGAAAGTGCTGGACAAGAAAGGCAACGAGGTGTTGGCTGACAAGAAGACCTACGCGCTGTTGCAGAAGAAAGTGCTGGAGTACTACAAGAACCAAGAATTGGTGAAATACGGTATCTATCTCAACGACCAGCGCGATTTTGCTACGGCTTACGGCGTCTTCCAACGCCATCTCTCTATCCCCGAACTGTCGCTCATGCAGAATGAGAAACTGCAGAAAGAGATGCCCAAGGATAGTATCTACGACCAATACAAGTACTACACCGCTATCTTCGCTATCCAAGCCGAGATGCACCCCGAGGCGATCGCCGTATTGGAAGAGATGAAAGACGGCAACTATGAGGCTATCACGGTAAATCAGTTTCTCTATCAAGAGTATGTGAACGTGCAAGATACAGCCAACTATGTGCGCGTGCTGCAAGACGCTGTTGTTCGCTTCCCACAAGAGCCGTGGTTTCTGCAAAACCTCATCAACCACTATATCTTCTCAGGTCAAGAGCAAGAGGCTATCAACTACCTTGACCAAGCCATTGCCCGCGAGCCAAATGTGGCGCAATACCATCTTATCAAGGGCAACCTGAACGAGAATCAGAAGAACTACGAGGCTGCACTCGCTGACTTCGACCGCGCACTGGCTATCGACCCGACGATGGCAGACGCAGAGGCAGGCAAAGGGCGTGTGTACTACAACCAAGCCGTGAAGATGAACGAGGACGCAGCACTAATTGCTGACGCGAAGGAGTATAAGAAGGCATTGGAGGAGATGAACGCAATGTTCCGCCAGTCTCTGCCTTTCTTCGAGAAAGCACACGAATTGGCTCCCGACAACCGCGACTATATGATTACCCTCCGCGGATTGTACTATCGCTTCGATATGACCGACAAATACAACGCTATCAACGAGGAACTGAACAAATAATGGGCAGGATTCTCGCTATAGATTTTGGAAAGAAACGCACAGGATTAGCCGTTACGGACATGCTCCGCATAACGGCTAATCCGTTGATTACCATAGAAACAAAAGAACTATTAGGGTGGCTGACCGAGTATTTCACCCGAGAAACGGTGGACGAGGTAGTGGTAGGACACCCGAAGCAGATGAATGGGGAAGACAGCGAGTCCATGCAATATATCCGTCCCTTTGTGGAACGATTCAAAAAGACTTTCCCCGACAAACCGATAACCTACTATGACGAGCGATTCACCTCCGTCTTGGCGCACCAAGCCATGATAGCAGGAGGCATGAAAAAGAAAACCCGCCAAGACAAAACACAAGTGGACAAACTCGCCGCCTGCATTATCTTGGAAGGGTATTTAGACGCGCAGAGGATGTAAACTCATTTGACAATTGGACAATTTACTATTTTACAATTATTGCGCCGCATGGTCAATTGTAAAATTGTCAATTGTAAGATTGTAAAATAACATGGATTGTAAATCGTAAATAAAAAATGATATTACCTATTTATTTATATGGTCAGCCTGTGTTGCGGAAGGCAACGGAGGAGGTGGCAGAAGGAGAGTTGGACTTGAAACAACTCATCGCCGATATGTGGGAGACGCTGGCGGCGGCTGAGGGTTGCGGCTTGGCAGCGCCGCAAGTGGGCTTGTCGAAGCGTCTGTTTATCGTGGACGGCAACGAGTTGGCAGAAGACTACCCCGAGTGCAAGGACTTCAAGAAAGTGTTTATCAATCCGGAGATTATTGAGGAAAGCGAAGAGACTATTTCTTTTGCTGAAGGTTGCCTTTCGCTGCCCGGCATCTCGGAGAATGTGGTACGCCCGCGTACTATCACCATCAAGTATCAAGACGCTGATTTTCAAGAGCATACCGAGACGCTGACGGACTTTGCCGCGCGGATTGTGCTTCATGAGTACGACCATCTTGAGGCACATGTCTTTACCGACCGTATCTCGCCCATCCGTCGCCAGTTCTGCAAGAATAAACTCGGCAATATCGCCAAGGGCAAAACCGCTGCCCGCTACAAAACAAAACGATGATACCTCCTGTGAGGTTGTTTTCGTAGTTTTCGTAGTTTACGTAATTTTTCGTAGTTTTCGTAGTTTACGTAGTTTTCGTATTCATTCGTAAATCGTAATTCGTACATTCTTCGGTGGATATTTTCTCTATCAT
The DNA here is from genome assembly GCA_034090015.1 of Paludibacteraceae bacterium. GTDB lineage: Bacteria > Bacteroidota > Bacteroidia > Bacteroidales > Paludibacteraceae > Colicola. The sequence continues at coordinate 33,143 of JAXDTJ010000077.1, forward strand.
ACTGATTGCTATTGGTTTGGCGATGGACTGCTTTGCGGTCTCCGTCTCGAAGGGGCTGGCAACGAGTTGTGTAGTGCGCCCGGGGGAGCAACATTGTGCTCGCTTCTCTCCTAAGGCACTGCTTATGGCGGTGCTTTTCGGGGTATTCCAAGGCGGCATGCCGCTGATAGGCTATTTCGCAGGAACGCTCTTTGCCGATTTCTTCTCGAAGTTCTCGCCTTGGATTGCCTTGGGCTTGCTGGTGTTTATCGGCGGTAAGATGATATACGAGTCTTTCCACGAAGATGAAGACCACCACAGCGCGGAGGATTTCTCCTTGAAGACCCTTTTGCTGCTGGCGGTCGCTACCTCCATTGACGCGCTCGCGACAGGCGTCATCTTTATCCCCGTGCCGACACGGCTGTGGGTGGGAGTAGGGATTATCGCGTTGGTGAGTTTCCTTTTCTCAATAGGCGGCTACCTGATAGGCAAGTATGCCGGCACGCGCTTTCACCTCAATGCCAACCTTATCGGCGGTATCATCCTGATTCTCATCGGCGTGAAGATATGGATAGAAGGCGTGTGGCTATAAGTCACACTAAATTGTGAATCGTATATCGTAAATCGTAATTTGTAAATTTCTCCGTGTTCCTCATTCAAAACACATTAGTCAGCCTCGACATCCTTGAGAAGGAGTTTTGCTGCGACTTAGATAAGTGTCGCGGCTGTTGTTGCATTGAGGGCGATGCAGGTGCGCCGCTCGAAGCCGATGAAGAGCGCAAGATACAAGAGATTTTGCCTATCCTTTTGCCCGAGATGACCAAAGAGGCGCGGGCAGTGGTGGAGCAACAAGGCATTGCCTACAATGACCCCACGGGCGAGCGCGTTACCTCCATCGTCAACGGCAAGGACTGCGTCTTCTCGCGCACTGACCACAACGGGTGGTGCTACTGCCTGATAGAGAAAGCCCATGCCGCGGGGAAGATTGACTTCAAGAAACCTATCTCCTGCCACCTCTATCCCATTCGCCTCTCCAAGGTGGGGGATATGGTGGGGCTGGAGTACCAGCGCTGGGACATATGCCACTGCGCTCGGCAATTAGGCAAGAAACTCCATCTGCCTGTCTATCAGTTTCTTAAAGAGCCGCTTATCCGCCGCTTTGGACAGGAATGGTATGATGAACTTTGCCTCACAGCCGAGGAATGGAAAAAGCAAACCCATAACATATAATTGTCGTGTGGGGGATGTCTTAACATATAATTTCTGTGCGAGACATATAACATATAATTATCATGTAATTATTCATTAATTTTTTCACCGCATAGCAATAATTATTATGAATAATAATTATATGAATAATTATACGTTAATTATATGTTAAAAGTATATACGATAATTACAAGTTAAAAGTAGCACTATGCAAGCAGAAATAATCACAATCGGGGATGAGTTGCTTATCGGGCAAGTGGTCGATACCAACTCTGCATGGATGGCAGAGCGACTAAACGAACAGGGCATTGAGGTGTGCCAAATCACCTCTATTCACGATAGCCGTCAGCAAATTATCCGTGCGTTGGACGACGCATTCAGCCGTGCGGATATCGTACTCACCACGGGCGGGCTCGGTCCTACGAAGGACGACATCACGAAGCATGTCCTTTGCGAGTATTTCCACACCGACTTGGTGGAGGATACGCGCGTGCGCGAACATATTCAAGACCTCTACAAAGAACGTCCCGATGTGCTCAACCGACTGACAGCCACCCAGTGGCAAGTGCCGCAAGCGGCTGAGATTCTGCCGAATAGGGTAGGTAGCGCCCCGTTGATGGTTTTCCGCAAGGAGAGCAAGATGCTTGCCTCCATGCCGGGCGTGCCCTACGAGATGAAGATTGCTATGCAGGAGCAGATTCTGCCGTATGTTGCTGCCTACTATACAAACCCTGATGGCAATGTAAGCGAAAGCAGTTTGTGTCAAACTGACCGCAGGCGAGACGCCTGCGTCCCCAGTAAAATTATCCACCGCACTCTGCTTGTCAGTGGTATCTCTGAGTCGGGGCTGGCGCTGCGTATTGAGGCGTGGGAGGACGCGCTCCCCGAGAGCATGCACCTCGCCTACCTGCCCAAGGACGGCACTATCCGCCTGCGCCTGAGTTCCTATGGCGAAGCCACCGCCGAAGAGGTGGAGGCGCAGATTGCTCTGCTCCGACCGCTGATAGAGGACTACCTCATTGCGACGGATGATGAGCCGATAGAGGTGCATGTGGGGCAGTGGCTGAAAGCGCGCGGGCTGACCATCGCCACGGCGGAGAGTTGCACAGGTGGCAAACTGGCTTCGCTGCTCAACAAGCACGCGGGCAGCAGTGCGTTCTATATGGGCTCCGTAGTGGCATACGACAACCGTGTGAAAGAACAAGTCTTGGGTGTGTCTGCCGAAGACTTAAAAACGCACGGCGCAGTAAGCGAAGAGGTGGTTAAACAAATGGCGAATGGGGTTCGTAATCTATTGCACACCGATTTTGCTATCGCTACGAGCGGCATAGCGGGACCCGACGGCGGTACGCCTGAGAAGCCCGTCGGCACCGTGTGGATAGGGTGGGCAACGCCCGGAGGCACTTTTGCTGAGTGCTTCCACCTCGGCAAACTCCGCGAACAGGTTACCGACCGCGCCTGCCAGAAGGCACTTATCGGTTTATGGAAAATCATGCAAAAGGGATAAAATAGCCAAATAATCCTTATTTTATTTGCGTAGTTCAAAAAAAAGTGGTAATTTTGCCCGCAAAAGAAGAAACGTGTATGGGAAACTTAATTACACATACCAATCCGCAGACTACATCTAAATCAACATCCAAAGGCAATCCTTTCTATGAGTTCAAGCGTTTGACTCGCTCGGAGTTGGATGCGTATCGCGTTGATAGTTATGGTTACCTCATGTGATTTCTCTTTTTATCCGTATCAATTCTTGATGCGTGATAGTAGAGACGGTGTGCCGTGCTTGATATATCATTTCCGTTCTTCTCGAACAAATAGGTGGTATGTCGTGCGAGTGGAAGAATATCCCAATCATTTCTACGGCATTAAGTTCTATCTCAAATCGGATTCCAACAGTCCTCATAAGTATAATCGTTTGACGGGGCTGAATGAGCCTCGTCCGCTTATTCGTACATGTATAGCCATATTGATGGAGATTGCACAAAACGATCCCTTATCTTCCTTTGGCTTTATCGGCGCCAATTGTGAGAATGAAAGTATTGCTATCACGAAGCGTTTTCGTGTGTACCGTCGTGTATTGACTTCTTATTTTTCGGAGGAGAAGTTTTTGCATTATCAGATAGAAGCGCAGAGTGCCTATGCGTTAGTCCGCAAGGAGAGTCTGTGTGTAAATCCGAATTTGATACAAGATATAAGCATCTATTTTTCTGATAATTACACCAATTTTGATTAAGTAGTGCAACAACTGTTCGAGTTCATATCCACTCCCGGTATCACCCAATCCATCTTGCTCTTGACGCTGGTTATCACCTTGGGGCTATGGCTGGGCGACCGCGCGAAAATAGGGCATTTCTCCCTCGGCGTAACGTGGGTGCTGTTTGTCGGTATTATCTTCTCTGCTTTGGGTGTCCGTATCAACCACGATGTGGCGCAGTTCGCCAACACCTTTGGCTTGATACTTTTTGTCTATAGCATCGGTTTGCAGGTCGGTCCGTCCTTCGCGCCGTTCAAGCGTAGTGGCATGCAACTCAACCTCTTGGCGACCGCCGTCGTTCTGCTCGGCTGCCTCTGCACGATAGGGTTGCATTACGCCACGGGTATTGGTATGGACACGCTTGATGGTGTGCTCTCGGGTGCTGTGGCGAGCACCCCCGCGCTGGCGGCTGTGCAGCAGGCGTGTCAGGATGTGATAGGCAGCGTATCGCCCTCTGTGGCAACGGGTTATGCCGTGGCGTACCCCTTGGCTATCGTCGGCACTATCCTCGCGATGGAACTCCTCCGCCTGCTCTTTCGCGTGCGCCTGCCCGAGGAGCAAGCCCGCCTGAAAGCCGAGGGCAAGGAGCGCTCCGAGGAGCCCGTCTGCGTGGATATCACGCTCCGCAACCCCCAACTGCCGCTCATGACCATCCACGACCTGCGCCGTCTCTGCCCCATCCGCGAGATGGTTGTCAGCCGCGTTATTCGCCCCAACGGCTCCGATGAACTCATCAATGAACAGACCACTTTCGGCAACGGCGACACCATCCGTGTCCTCACCGATAAGCAGCATGTGGACACGCTTCGCCTGCTCGGCACGCTCAAGAACTATAGTTTTCGCTCTCGCGAGCACTCCGACCACCTCGTCTCGCGTCGTATCGTGGTAACGCGTGCTGAGTGCAACGGCAAGCGAATAGCGTCTTTCAACCTGCGGCAGCAGTACCATGCCACCATCACGCGCGTCAACCGTGCAGGCATCGACCTGCTCGCGACGCCTGAGTTGGTCTTGCAGTTGGGCGACCGCCTCGTCGTAGTGGGCGACAGAGGAGACGTGCAGCGCGTGGCTGACACTTTCGGCAACGAACTGAAACGATTGGATTTACCCAACCTCCTGCCGGTCTTCTTCGGGATAGTGTTGGGTATATGCTTGGGGCTACTGCCTATCCCGCTGCCTTTCCTGCATCAGACTTTCCGCCTCGGGCTGGCAGGCGGCGCGCTCATCGTCGCCCTGCTTATCGGGCGCTTCGGACCCTACTATAACATGGTTACTTTCGCCACCACCTCGGCGAACATGATGCTCCGTCAGGTCGGGCTCACCCTCTTCCTCGCGGCGCTTGGGCTGGAGGCGGGCGAGCAGTTCGTTCCCACCATCCTCTCGGGCGGCTATATGTGGGTGTTGTATGGCTTTATCATCACCATCGTGCCGCTGCTGATAGTCGGCTGCATTGCCTATAAAGCGCTGAAAATGAATTACTTCAAGGTCGTCGGATTGCTGGCAGGTGCGATGACGGCGGCGCCTGCCTTGGCGTATGCCGAGTCGTTCGCCGACGACAACGACCAAGCCTCCGTCTGCTACGCCACGGTCTATCCCTTGACCACCTTCCTCCGCGTCATGGCAGCCCAACTCCTCATCATTTTCTTCTGCGCATAATCTTGAGCCATTTTGGGAAATTATTTATAGGATTAAATTTTTGCATTTTTTCTCTTGTACAATTGAAAAAATGTTTATACCTTTGCATCGTGTCTATGATGAATGGGTAGGAGATGGAAAAATGGAAGGAACCATGATTGGAGTTATGAAGAACCATCTCTAAGCATTATGACAAGTATATATTTGGCACAATGTGCGTTTTAGGCTGACAATATATTTGAATTACCCAATAATATAAACATATAACGGTATGAAAAAGACCACTATCTATTTGGCAGGATTGGTGCTCATCGCGGCAGGCACCATTGGCATGATGTCTTGTAGCAACAGTAAAAACAATCTTCATGAGGAAGAATTGTCGGAAAGAATCTCCAAAGTCCGACAGAGTGATGGAACATACAAACTGGTCAATACCGAGACTGGTAAGACCCTCATAAGTGACATCTCAGTGGAATGGATAGCCACGGGACGTGACTCCTTGGCGGTATTCTCTAAGGACGATAAACGAGGTTATTTTAATGTAAACACCGGAGAAATCGTCATCGAACCGACCTACAAGCACGCGTGGATTTTTTCGGAAGGATTGGCAGGCGTAGTGCAAAACGACAAGGTAGGATTCATCAATTCCGCAGGAGAAGTGGTGATTGATTTCCTGTATCCCTATCGAGGCAATTCCCTTAGCAGTTTTGTCTTCCACCAAGGTCGTTGCGTGGTGGCGAATACAGACCAGCGGTTAGGCGTTATTGATACCTCGGGCAACTGGATTATTCTGCCGAAATACGATGAAATATCCTTGGCACCCGATTATGCTGTGGTGGGAATTGAGGGCGAATTTAATCAACAAATAGGTTATGACGGACGTGTCATACTCAATTGTGTGATAGACAATGTATATGATATCTACTACGATGTCAGTTATCTTGACCACGAGTCAGGTCGTCCCTCTGAGACCCGCGTGGCAAACAATGAGTACTTTGAGTACAAGGTGGGCAACCGAAGCGGACTGATGAACAGCAAAGGAGAGTTCATTACCAAACCCATCTATACGAGCATTTACGGACTCAGTCCGCATCTTTTCCGTGCTATTCTGCAAGACAACCACAGCGAGGTCTTAATCAATGAGCGCGGACAAGTGATGAGTACAATGAAGAAGTAATCCCCTACAATTCCCGTTGTAGTTTCTCCCACGTGATGTCCTCGTCTTCCACCGTCGAGGGCTTATACAGCATCTCTTCGCGGGCTTTCTCCTGCGGGAAGGTGAAGTAGGTGCATGTACATTCGCAGAGCAGTTCGCCGTCTTCGCTCCAAATCTCCCCCGCTACTATCGCGATATTCCGCCGCATCTCCTTCAGGTATCCGCGCAACTTGATGTATTTCTGCAAAGTAGATACGGGCTTATGATAGCGCGTCTCCATCTTTGCGGTTACGCCGGCGGTCTGCAACTTATGGAATATCACCCATCCGCATACCTCATCCAGCAACACGGCTTGCACGCCGCCGTGGAGCGTGTTTATCCACGATTGGTGGTTCTGCGTGGGTTTCCAAATCGAAATAATGTCGTCTCCGTCTTCGTAGAAGCGCATCTGTGCGCCGATGGGGTTTGTCGGGCAGCAGCCGAAGCAGTTGTACCCGCTCATGCCCGTCCATGGATTATGTATCAGTCTCATAGTAAGTTCTTCACTAACTTAAACATTTTGTATGGCATATAGCGGAACGGCATGTCTATCCATGTCGGCGTGGTAACCACCGACCGACGGTGGCTGAAGGCGAGGAACGAGTCCTTCCCGTGGTAGCACGACATACCCGAGTTGCCCACGCCGCCGAATGGAATATGGTTATTCACGATGTGCATTATCGTATCGTTGATACAAGTCCCGCCCGCAGAAGTGTGGTTTAAGATATAATCGCCATCTTTGCCGAAGTAGTATAATGCAAGCGGTTTCTCCCGCTTCGCAACAAACCCCGCCGCCTCAGACAGTTTATCAAAAGTCATCACGGGGAAGATAGGACCGAATATCTCCTCCTGCATCACGGGCGAAGAAGCGTCCACATCGGTTAGCAGGGTAGGGGAGAAGAAACGCTCCTTCGCGTCCATCTTGCCGCCGTAGTAAATCATGCCGTATTGCAGGTAGCCGCTCAGGCGGGCAAACGCCTTGTCGCTCACGATACGAACAAAATGCTTTGCCTCCTGCTGATTCTTGCCTAATAGGTGGTCAAACTCCTTGGCTAACAAACTGAGGAACTCATCTTTTACCTCGTTCTGCACCAGCAGATAATCCGGCGCAATACAGGTCTGTCCGGCGTTCAGCAACTTTCCCCATGCCACGCGCTTGGCTGCCACCTTGAGGTTGGCGGAGCGGTCTATGATACATGGGCTCTTGCCGCCTAATTCCAACACCACAGGCGTCAGGTGCTTCGCCGCCGAGTCCATCACCATCTTGCCTAAATCGGGGCTGCCGGTGAAGAAAATCATGTCCCAACGCTCGTTGAGCAACATCTGATTCACCTCGCGGTGTCCTTCCACGATAGCGACGTACTCCTCGGGGTAGGTTGCCTCTATCATCTCTACCAGCACGGCAGACACATGCGGCACGTAGGGCGACGGCTTCAGCATAGCAGTACACCCTGCAGAGATTGCACCTACCAGCGGATTGAGCAGGAGTTGCACGGGGTAGTTCCACGGCGCGATAATCAGCGCATTGCCCAGCGGTTCTTTCACGATCTTGCTCCGCCCCGGAAGGATAGCCACCGGCGAACATTTGCGCTCGGGCTTCGCCCATTTCTCGCACTTGCGGAGGTGTGTGCGTATCTCGCCATAGACGATACTTATCTCCGTCAAGTAGGCTTCCTCATACGACTTGTGCAAATCCGTCCAGAGAGCGTCTGTCAGCGGTTTCTCGTACTGCCTGATAGCATCTCTCAACTTCCGCAACATCTCTTTGCGGAAAGCCATATCGCGTGTCGCACCGGAGTGAAAATACGCCCGCTGCGCCTCATGAATGTGCTGAATAATCTCTTGCATCCTTTGCTAATTATGAATTATGAATTAAGAATTATGAGGGCATTGATAATTAAGAATTATGAGGGCATGGGAATTAAGTTTCAGAGCATAAGCCCTCTTAATTCTTAATTCATAATTCTTAATTCTAAATTACTTCCCCCTTCCCGTGAAATGGTCCATCGCCCTAAATATACCAAATACAGTGCCGAACAGCCAGTCAAACACGCAGGTCGGCAAGATGCCTTGGAAGAAACGCACAAAATGGAATCCCCATGGCAGACCGCAGAAGTCTTGGTTCTTCTCTATCGCACGGATAATCTTACGGCTGGTCTTCTCGGGGTCGAGTATAGGGAAGATAGGCGACTCCACGCCATTGAACATACCCGTGTTGATATAGTACGGTGCAATGGTCGTGAAATGTACATTCTTCTTCATCTGGTGCAACTCAATACGCACCGAGTCGCTCCAGCCTATCACTGCCCACTTGCTCGCCGCATACACCGACATCTTCGGGTTGCTTATCATGCCCGCCTCCGACGCGATATTGCAGATATGCCCTTCGTTCACATCCAACATCGGCTGCAACGCTTGCAGCGCAAGCACCATCGGCGCTATTGTATTCACGCCAAAGGTCAGCCGCACATCGGCTATCGTGTTATTGTTGAAGGTCTGATTGCCGCGCACGATACCTGCGCAGTTGATCAGTACGCCCACGCGCTCGTACTTCTTCAGCACCTCTTTGTAGGTCTCCACCACCAAGTCGTCGTTCATCACGTCCACTTGATAGGTTGTTACCATACCGTGTTGGCTCAGTTCCTCTTTGGCGGCTGCCAGCGTCGATGGATTTATATCCCAGATAATCAGGTTCTTAGCACCTTTCTCGAGGCATATACGCCCCATAATCTTTCCTATCCCCGAAGCACCGCCGGTGATGAGGACATTCTTACCTTTAATCTTTGTCATACCTTAAAAAAATCATGGAGGTGCGGTCTCTATGCCGCACTTTTGATTAAGAATGAAGGATAAAAGATGAAAGACTTACAATATTCGTCTACGAGATTTCATAGTCGAGACTATTTCGTCTTTTATCCTTTATCCTTCATCCTTTATCCCAATTCTACTTATACATAAACCGCTTAATAGACCGCTTCGGAGTCTTCTCAAACTCGTTTGCCACCAGTTCTACGTATGCTATCTGGCTGTATTGCGGCAACTCTTTGTTCAGTTGTTTGCGGTTCTCTTCCATCAGTTTCGCGAAGGTCGGCTCGCCGTTTAGCAACTTATGTCCTTCCGGCGTGTTATCGGGGAATACCAGCGCCACCAGTTTGCCCTCGCGCTCTACCACTACCGACTCTACCACACCCGGCATGTTGTTCAACTTGTCCTCAATCTCCTCCGGGTAGATGTTCTGCCCCGAGGGACCGAGAATCATGTTCTTGCTGCGTCCGCGCAGGAACAGGTTACCTTCTGCGTCCAGCACTCCGAGGTCGCCTGTGCGCATCCAGCCGTCTTCAGTGAACACCGCTTTCGTCGCCTCCTCGTTCTTGTAGTAGCCCTTCATCACGTTCACGCCCTTCACCTGCACTTCGCCTTCTTTGTGTTGCGGGTCATCCGAGTCAATACGGATACGGCACTGCGGCAACTCCTTACCGCAACTGTGGAACACGAACTTCTGCCAGTTCTCGTAGGAAATCAGAGGACCGCACTCTGTCATGCCGTAACCCACACAGTAGCAGAGGTTTACGTCTTTCAGCACTTGCTCCACTTCTTTGTTCAGCGCCGCGCCGCCGATAATCAGGTAGCGCAACTCGTTGCCGAACGCTGCCATCAGGCTGTCGTGCACTTTCTTGCGAATCACATTCTTGATAAGCGGCGTGTTCCACAGCACTTTCATCACGGGCTTGTGAATCACGGGGAACACTTTCTTCTTGATAATCTTCTCTATCACCAGAGGCACCGTCAGAATCATGTACGGGTGCACTTGCGCGAAAGCTTTCATCAGAGCCGATGGGGTGGGGGCTTTCGTCAGGAAGTATGTGCTCGAGCCCGAGCATACCTGATACAGAAACTCAAATGCCAAGCCAAATGCGTGGGCGATAGGAAGCATCGACACCACCTTATCATTATCCGTGCGCGTGATGTTGTCAAACGCGAACTCGATGTTGCCCGACATGTTCTCTTGTGTCAGCATAACGCCCTTCGGCGCGCTCGTCGTGCCCGAGGTGTAGTTGATAATCGCCAGTTCTTTCAGGTTATCGGTCGGGTAGCATACATCCTCGCGCGTTACCCCGTTGGGGTACTTCTTCGCAAACAACTCGTCCACGCTTGCGTAAGCAGCCGTAACCTCTTCGTTAGCAGCATGATACAGCGAGAAGTCATCCATGAATACCACACCTTTCAGTGCGGGCATCTCTTCGGGCTTAATCTTGTTGCGCACGTTCGGACCCACATACAGCAGCGCAGCCTCCGAGTGGTTCACAAGGCTGTGAATACCTTCGCCCGTGAAGTCAGGCAGAATGCTCACTACCACTGCCCCGTAGGACTCAATAGCGAGGAAGGTAACGCCCCAGTTCGAGCAGTTGCGACCGCACAATGCCACTTTGTCGCCCTTCTTGATGCCTAATGCCTCGAAGGTAACGTGCAAACGAGCAATCTGTGTTGCCAACTCGCCGTAAGAATACTTGGTAGGATTATCCAAATCTGCCAATGCAGGAGCGTCCCACCGACGCTTAATCGTATCTTGCAGATACGCTAAATAATGTTTTGTTGCCATATCTCTAATGATATTATTCTATTTTCTTATTGAATTGAAAAAGTATCTAATCTTTTGTTTATTATTGATAGTAATTCCTCAACCAACAGCCCCGAAGGTACACATGGTAATTCCTCAACCAACAGCCCCGAAGGGGCGACATAAACCAGCGTAGGGGCGAGCCCCTACGTATGCGAGGGATACCTCCTCCAACTCCCCCGCCCCTTTGGGGAGGGGGTAGGGGGCGGGGCAATACGCTAATTTCACATTATATCTCCCTTTTTCCATCGCTCGCAAAGATACATATTTTATTTTGAACAACTATTCAATAATCATACCAAAATAGCAATTTCCACCAATTTCTCCCTAAAAATAGTACTTATGGAACAAAAAAGAGAGACCCAAGCCTCTCTAATTAGTTATTATGAATTATGTACTCTATACTCTGAACTCAATTCCAGTGCACTCATAATTCATAATTAACTACGCCTTTATCAACTCATACAGATAGTTGTACTGCCGCGGGAAGATGTCAAAATCCATCGCCACCCCATGTCGCCCTGCGTCGTAGGCATCTTTTATGTGCGTGAACATCATCGCCAGCGTCTCCACATCCACATCGCTGCGCACTTTTCCCGCGCGAATACTGTTGCGTATCGCTTTCTTCCACATCTCTATCTCCGTCGTGTACAAACGGCTCGCACGCCGATACAGCGAAGGAAAACGGTTGTACGCCGAGAACATCAGATTCAGCACGTTGCTCGTGTTGATGTTCTTGTTCTCCCAGGTCTGCAGCACCTCTTTCAGCGACTCGATATACCCCAGCATCACCCGTATCATGTCCTCCACCGTAACCTCGTTCTCAGGCAACTGAAACAGACGCATCTTCGGCTGAATAAAGTACCGGTCCATACACACTTCGAACAACTCGTCTTGGTTCTTGAAGTAGTAGTACAGCGTCCCGCGCCCCATGTCCAGTGCCAATTGCAGGTCGGTTATTGACACGTTGTTGTAACCGTTTGTGGCATACAACTCCATCGCTTTCGCAATGATATAATCTCTACGGTCTTTCATACGCTTCCAATCCCACAAATTTCGTGCCAACTTCAGAAAAAGCGATAAAAGTTTGCATGGGTAGTTTTTTTTCATTACCTTTGCGGCAAATTTCAACGAAATCCCAATTCGTAAATCGTAATTCGTAATTCGTAAATCGTAATTCGTAAATCGTAAATAAATGGTATGAACATCGTACTAATTGGTCAAGGCAATGTGGCAACCAACCTCCACCATGCCTTTGCGCTCAAAGGTCTGCGCACGCAGATGGTCTCTTCCCGCGAGGGGCTCTGCTGCCTACCCGCTGCCGACGTCTATATCTACGCCGTCCGCGACGAAGCATTGCCAAGTGTAATCCAAACCATAGCAGAAGAGAGCAAAAAGTCAACAAATACCCACCTTCGCACTGCCTTACACCTCCATACATCTGGCACGATGCCGATTTCCGTCTTTGGCGATGCCCTCCCCCACGCAGGGGTCATGTACTTCTTCCAGACCTTCAGCAAAGCCAAACTGATAGACGACTTCTCCCAAATTCCGGTCTTTGTGGAGGGCAGGCAGATAGACGACCTCAGTGCTATCTTCACCTTGGCGCAGACGCTCACACCTCGCGTCTATGAGGCGTCGCAGCACGACCGAGAACGACTCCATGTCGCGGGAGTCTTTGCCAACAACTTCACTAACCACATGTACGCCCTCGCGGCGGACATGCTCAAAGACACCCACATTCCCTTCCAAGTCCTGCTCCCTCTCATCGACCAAACAGCCGAGAAAGTCCACCACCTCTCCCCTCACGACGCGCAGACAGGCCCCGCCAAACGCCGCGACGAGCAGGTGATGAACCACCATCTTTCCCTCCTCACCACGCCCGAACAAAAACAACTCTACACCCTCATCTCACAGATGATTATGCAATCCACCTAACCCCAAGCAACAATCCGCCTAACTCCACAAACCAAACCTCCTAACTCTATGCCAACAAAAAAGACCTCCTTTCGGTAAGGGGTCTTTTTTCGCATTGCAAGCCCAAAAAAGGCAAAAAAATCAATGTAAATGGGTTTCATTTGCCGCATTGTAAGCCCCGAAGGGGCGACATAAACTAGCGTAGGGGCGAGCCCCTACGTATGCGATGCGACCTTCTAAAACTCCCCCGCCCCGCTTGCGGGGAGGGGGTAGGGGGCGGGGCAATTTTTTTGGGTTAAATGCTATACAAATCCAATAGCACATATCAGCCCATCCTCCCTCGCTCAATCACCAAGGTGCTTGTAGAACTCTACCACGGCGACAATTCCGTTTTCCCACACTTCCAAGTCCATTGACTCATTGGGCGAGTGAATCGCGTTCTTCTCCAAACCGAAGCCCATCAGTATCGTCTTCACCCCGAGCACCTGCTCAAAGGACGATATGATAGGTATGGACCCGCCGCGACGAGCCGCCAACGGGCGTTTGCCGAAAGCAATCTCGAAGCCTTTTTCCGCTGCCTTGTATGCGGGAATATCTATCGGACACACATAGCCTTGCCCGCCGTGTATGGGCGTTACTTTTACACGAACGCCCTTCGGGGCAATCGCTTGCAGGTATTCGACCATATAGCGCGATATCTCTTCATGGTCTTGGTTGGCGACTAATCGGCAGGAGATTTTTGCAAAAGCCTTGCTCGGCAATACGGTCTTGCTCCCCTCGCCTTCGTATCCGCCCCATATACCGCAGATGTCGAACGACGGGCGACAGGAGTTGCGCTCGAGGGTGGAGTAGCCTTCCTCGCCCGCTACGGCATCCACACCAATGGCTGCCATGTACTGCTGTTCGTCAAACGGTATCTGCGCTATCATCTCGCGCTCGGCAGTGGGTATCGGCAGCACGCGGTCGTAGAAATGAGGAATCGTAATCCGCCCACGCTCATCCACCACTTGGCTCAACATCTCGCATAGCGCATTGATAGGGTTCTTCACCGCACCGCCGAAGTGCCCCGAGTGCAGGTCGCGGTTCGGTCCCGTTACCTCCACTTGCCAATACGCCAACCCGCGCAGACCCGTGGTGATAGACGGCGTGTCCTTGCCAATCATCGACGTGTCAGACACAAGGATGATGTCGCATTGCAGCAGGTCTTTGTGTTCGGTGATGAAGCGCTCCAGCGACGGACTGCCAATCTCTTCTTCGCCCTCAAAGAGGAACTTCACGCGGCAGTTCATCAGTCCGTTCTGCACCAGATATTCAAACGCTTTGACCTGAATCATAGCCTGTCCTTTGTCATCGTCGGCGCCGCGGGCAAAGAGTCGGGGAGTACCATCTACCTCGCGCACCACGGGCTCCCACGGGTCGCTCTCCCATAGTTCCAACGGCTCTACGGGCATCACATCATAGTGCGAATAGACCAGTACAGTCTTCACTGGGGACGCCCCGACCGTGTCGCGGGCGGGTAACATTATGGAACCTATGCCGTTTTCCGGTGTGTACTCGGCATACACAAACGGATTGCCCTCAGACGGCATTATCTCTGCATGCTGCGCGCCGGCTTCCAGCAGCAACTCGCGCCAACGCTCAGCGCACCGTAGCATATCCGCACGATGTTCTTCTTGACAACTCACACTCGGAATGCGCAACAGACTCGCCCATTCCTCCATAAAGCGCTCGCGGTGCGCCGCTATGTATTCACGTATCTCCATAAAATTAGTTTTTTTGTTCATCGTGCAAAGATACGGATTATTTTTTACATGACCAAAATAATCTGCGCCTAAGCAAAAAAAATAACAAATAATTTGTACATCCACGAAAAAAGCAGTATCTTTGCACCGTATTTTTAGAAACGAATAGTAGGTATCAGGAGTAACGCCCTGATTGAAAAGGGAATACGGTGAGAATCCGTAACAGACCCGCTGCTGTAAGTCCGCACCATGGAGTAGCTTGTTTCCTGAAACTTGATACTTGAAACTTGATACTTGATACTTGGAAACAAGAAACTACCGAGGTGCCTTTCGCACACAATCCACTGATAGGGGACAACCATATTGGGAAGGAAGCGAAACAGGATAAGTCAGAAGACCTGCCTATTGTTCCGTTCAGCAATCGCTTTCGAGGAATGAAGCGTGAACGAATAGGCTATAGGGTGGGGGATGATAGTTTAGAGTTGAGGGTTGAGAGTTGAATGTCTCCCATCGCCAACGAAAGGCAAAGCATATGCATACGCGTTCCGCTTACTCGAAAGAGTAGGCGGAATGTTTTGTTTTTATACTCAAATAGTAAATAGTCAAATAGTAAAATAGTCAAATTATGGACACTTACATCATCAAGCGAGACGGGAAGCAGGAGTCTTTCTCTATCGACAAAATCAAGAATGCAATCTCTAAAGCATTCATCGCATCCGGCACGTTTGCCACAGAAGAAATCCTTTCCGCTTTGCTCTCGCGCCTTCGTATTCACAGCGGCATCAGCGTGGAGGAAATCCAAAACCAAGTGGAAGTAGCGCTCATGGCGGAGCACTACTACACCGTGGCGAAGAACTATATGATTTACCGCTACCGCCATACCAAAGACCGCGAGACGCTCGAGAAACTCGACTTCCTCATCTCCTATTGCTCTGCAACCAATGCCGCTACGGGAAGCAAATACGACGCCAACGCCAATGTAGAGAAGAAGAACATCGCCACGCTCATCGGCGAATTGCCCAAGAGTAATTACATTCGTCTTAATCGACGCATGCTGTGCGACCGCATAGAGAAGATGTACGGCAAGGAGTTGGCGGACAAATACATTACCTTGCTCAAGCAGCACTTTATCTACAAGAACGACGAGACCTCGCTTGCCAACTACTGCGCCAGCATTACCATGTACCCTTGGCTGCTCGAAGGCACAAAGCCCATCGGAGGAAATGCCACCGCACCTACCAACCTTAAGTCTTTCTGCGGCGGCTTTATCAACATGGTCTTCATGGTCTCCTCTATGCTCTCCGGCGCCTGCGCCACACCCGAGTTCCTCATGTACATGAACTACTTTATCGAGCAGGAATATGGTGAAGACTACTACCTGCGCGCCGACGAAGTGGTGGACTTGTCGAAGAAAAGACGCACTATTGACAAGGTCATCACCGATTGCTTCCAGCAGGTAGTCTATTCTATCAACCAGCCTTCAGGTGCCCGAAACTTCCAGTCCGTCTTTTGGAATATCAGTTACTACGACCGCTACTATTTCCAAAGTATCTTCGGCGAGTTTCGTTTTCCGAACGGCGACCGCCCGCATTGGGAGTCGCTCAACTGGCTGCAACAGCGTTTCATGCGTTGGTTCAACGCCGAGCGTACCCATGCTGTGCTCACTTTCCCCGTCGAGACCATGGCACTCCTCAGCGAGAACGGCGATGTAAAGGACAAGGAGTATGCCGATTTCACTGCGCAGATGTACGCCGAAGGGCACTCTTTCTTCACCTACCTGAGCGACAATGCCGACTCGCTTGCCTCCTGCTGCCGACTGCGCAACGAGATTACCGACAACGGCTTTTCCTACACCCTCGGCGCAGGCGGCGTCAGCACAGGCTCCAAGAGTGTGCTTACTATCAATCTTAATCGCGCCGTGCAATACGCCGTGCGCAACCATATCCCTTACCAACAATATATAGAGGAGGTGGTGGACCTCATGCACAAGGTTCAACTTGCCTACAACGAGAACCTCAAACACTTGCAGCAACAGGGCATGCTGCCCCTCTTCGACTCGGGATTTATCAACCTCAGTCGCCAATATCTGACCATCGGAGTCAATGGTATGGTCGAAGCGGCAGAGTTCTTAGGAATACCCATCAACGATAATCCTCGCTACGAGACCTTTGTGCAGACGGTGCTCGGCACGATAGAGCGCCTCAACAAGGCGTATCGCTCCAAGGAGATTCTCTTCAACTGCGAGATGATTCCGGCAGAGAATGTCGGGGTGAAGCATGCCAAGTGGGATAGGGAAGACGGATATGTCGTGCCGCGAGACTGCTACAACAGTTATTTCTACATTGTGGAAGACACCTCGCTCAATGTGCTTGACAAGTTCCGCCTCCACGGCAGGAAGTATGTGGAGCACCTCACGGGCGGCTCTGCGTTGCATTGTAATCTCGAAGAGCACCTCTCGCAGCCGCAGTATCGCAACCTGCTCCGCGTGGCGGCACAGGAGGGCACCAACTACTTCACCTTCAACATCCCCAATACGGCTTGCAACGATTGCGGGCATATAGACAAACGCTATCTCCACCAATGTCCCGTCTGCGGCAGTCAGAATGTGGATTATCTCACGCGTATCATCGGCTACCTGAAGCGAATCAGCAATTTCTCCGAGCCTCGCCAGCAGGAAGCCGCCCGCCGCTACTATGCGAAGGGTGTCTCTGATGCTTGCAAGTAGGGGAGAGCATACGCCCTCTTAATTCAAAATTCTTAATTCAAAATTGCGTTTTCTCGATTACGATATAGTTTTTCAGGAGGTACCGGACGAGACTACCTTGGCGCTCAATATAAGCCGCTGTCCGCACCATTGCCCGGGATGTCATAGCCCCCAACTATGGCTTGACCAAGGCGAGGTGCTGACTGCGCAGGTACTGGATACGCTCATCGCGCGTTATCCGTACATCACCTGCGTAGCGTTCATGGGAGGCGATGCCGATACAGACGCGTTGCACCTGCTTGCCGCCCATGTCCATGCCTGCCATAGTCTGCGCACGGCGTGGTACACGGGCTTCACGTGGCAACAACTGCCTGCCTCCCTGCTACATGCCTTCGACTATATCAAAGTCGGTCCCTATATCGAAGCCTTAGGAGGCTTGAAAAGCAAGCAAACGAACCAGCGTTTCTATCGCATAGACCGCGCCACAGGCACCGTCCTCGCCGACCTAACCTTCCGTTTCCGATAGAGAATTATGCAAACACGTATAGAAAAACGGCGAATAACTTGCGTATCTTAGAAAAAAGCAGTACCTTTGCACTCCGTTTCGAGTCTGATGGCTGAGAGTTGAGTGTTTAGGGTGATTGCAGACTATCTGCGCACTTAAATTGTAGAATAGTAAATTGTCAAATTGTCAAATAAACTATGTTGTCTTGGTTTCATGATTTGTTCTTTGGCGCAGGCATTGCACACTCTATCTTCGTGCTTACCTTAGCCATTGCCGCCGGTGTATTCTTAGGTAATCAGTTGAAGTTCAAGGGCATTACCTTGGGCGTTACTTGGATTCTCTTCGTAGCGATTGCTTTCTCCCATTTCGGTATGCACCTCGACCCGCAGGTGGAGTCGTTTGCAAAGGATTTCGGACTTATCCTCTTTGTCTATTCTATTGGTTTGCAGGTCGGTCCGTCGTTCTTCTCTTCTTTCGGTAAGGGCGGACTCAAACTGAACATGTTGGCGATGGGCATCGTCCTCTTGGGCTGCGTTACCGCCTATGTGATTCACTTAATTAGTGGTGTGGACATCGCTACTATGACCGGTGTCCTCTTCGGTGCGGTTACCAACACACCCGGTCTCGGTGCGGCGCAGCAGGCGTATGCCGACATGCGCGGCGTGGCTAACCCCGACATCGCCAGCGGTTACGCGATGGCGTATCCCCTCGGCGTGGTGGGTATCATCTTTGTACTGATGCTCATGCGTTGGGTGTTCCGTATCAAACTCGACAAGGAGGAAACCCGTGTAGAGGCGGAGAAGGGCACGCAGAAAGAGATAGAGTTCATCGACATCACGCTGACCAACCCGCAGGTGGAAGGCACGCTCATCAAAGACCTCGGGCACCTATGCAATATGAAACTGATTGTCAGCCGTTTGGTGCACCCCAACGGTGAGGATGAGATGCCCGATGTGAATACCGTTTTGCATTGCGGCGACCGCGTACGGGTGGTTACCGATGCCGACCACGAGAAGAGTGTGCTCCTCTTGGGAGAGCAAACCACGCTGCCGGAGCAAGACAAACGGACGGCGCACCTCGTGTCGAAACACATCACCGTTACGCGCTCCGAACTCAACGGAAAGCGTATCGGCGAACTCAATATCCGCGCTATCTACCATGTCAGCATTACACGCATCCGCCGTGCGGGTATTGAACTGTTGGCTACCCGCGACCTATACTTGCAGTTGGGCGACCGACTGACGGTAGTGGGCGAAGAGAAAGACGTGGAGAAAGTGGCAAAATACGTGGGCAACTCCACCAAGCGCCTCGATATGCCGAATCTTGCTGCCATCTTCTGCGGTATTGGTATCGGCGTAGCACTGGGCATGTTGCCTATTATGCTGCCCGGTCTCTCTCAACCTTTCAAACTCGGACTCGCAGGCGGTACGCTCATTATCGCTATTCTGCTGGGCTATTTCGGACCCAAGTGGCATATCGTTACCTATACCACCAGTAGCGCCAACCTGATGATTCGCGAGATAGGTATCGCCATGTTCCTTGCGGCAGTGGGCTTCGGCGCAGGCAAGACCTTTGTGCCGACCTTGCTCGCAGGCGGATATATGTGGATAGGGTATGGCGTTATCATTACCTTGCTGCCGCTTATCATTGCGGCGCTGGTTGGGCGCCTCTGGCTCAAACTTGACTATTTTACCCTCATGGGCTTGATAGCAGGTAGCACTACCGACCCGCCGGCATTGGCGTATGCCACCGCCCAGTCCTCGATCAACGACCGCGCTGCCGTAGCATACTCGACCGTTTACCCATTGACCATGTTCCTCCGCGTGCTCACAGGACAGATGATGATACTCTTCTTCTTATAAGCAAAAAAGACGATAAGATAACAACAAAGGACTGCCTCAGCAGTCCTTTGTTGTTAGGGGTATATTTTTTTACCTTTTCATTTGTGCAATTGGAAAAAAAGCAGTATCTTTGCGGCAAATTTGAAATTAACTATACTTGATATGAAATCGAACTACCTTGAAAGCAGGCACATAGGCCTGAGCGAAAAAGATGAGCAGAAGATGCTCGAAGTGATAGGTGCGGACTCGCTGGAGCAGTTGATTCACGAGACGATGCCGGAGGATATCCTGCTGCCCGAGCCCATCGAGTTGGACGCTCCGATGAGCGAGCAGGAGTTGCTGGATTACACCCAAGCCCTTGCCGATGAGAACATCCCCGCGCACAGCCTGATTGGTCGCGGCTGGTATGGTAGCATCACGCCCGCCGTGATTCGCCGCAACGTGCTGGAGAACCCCGTGTGGTACACCTCCTACACGCCTTACCAAGCCGAGGTGAGCCAAGGACGATTGGAGGCGTTGTTCAACTTCCAGACGCTCGTGTCCGACCTGACGGGGCTGCCGCTTGCCAACTGCTCGCTGCTGGACGAGGCGACTTCCGCAGCCGAGGCGGTAACGATGATGCGCAACCTGCGCTCGCGCGAGCAGGTGAAGAACGGCGCATGCAAAGTGTTCGTGGACGAGAAGATATTTTCCAATACCTTATCCGTAATGCGCACGCGCGCAAACGGGCAAGGCATTGAGTTGGTGGTTGGAAGGTATGCCGACTTCGAGCCGACGGCAGAGTTCTTCGGCGCGTTGGTGCAACTGCCCAATGCCGATGGCTCAATAGAGGATTATACCGCGTTTATCGATGATTGCCATGCGGCGGGGCTGAAAGTAACGGTGGTGGCAGACCTGATGTCGCTGGTGTTGCTCAAGCCGCTGGACGCGGATATCGTGTGCGGCACGGCGCAGCGATTGGGCTTGCCGATGGGCTTCGGCGGACCTACCGCGGGCTATATGGCTACGCGCGATGAGTTCAAGCGCGATATGCCCGGGCGCATCATCGGACTGAGCAAAGATACAAACGGGCATCCTGCGTTCCGCCTCGCGCTGCAGACGCGTGAGCAGCATATCAAGCGCGAGAAAGCCACCTCTAACATCTGCACGGCAGAGGCGTTGTGCGCCATGATGGTGGGTTTCTACGGCGTGTTCCACGGCGCGGAAGGGCTACGCGAGATAGCCGAAGGCATACACGGTAAGACCGTGTATCTCAACGAGTTGCTCCAAGCCTATGGCTTCCAACAGGAGAACACCGAGTTCTTCGATACCCTCAAGATTACGGACGGACCCGTAGAAGATTGGGCAGACCGTCTGCGCGAGGTGGCAGAAGAGGCGGGCATCAACTTCTACTACGATGAGGCTGGCTGGGTAGGTATCTCGCTGGACGAGACCGTCAACCTCGATACGATGAACGACCTGATTGATGTGTTTGCCGAAGTGAGCGGCAACATGGCGCAGGAAGAGGCATCGGAAACGGCTTTTGAGGGCTTGTGGGCAATAGACGAATCGCATGTGCGCGAGGTGGACTTCCTCAAAGCAGAGGTGTTCCAACTATATCATACCGAGACGGAACTGATGCGCTATATCAAGCGTCTTGACCGCAAGGACATCAGTCTGACCCACTCGATGATTCCGCTGGGGTCTTGCACTATGAAACTCAACCCCGCCGCCGCCATGACCCCCATCACCTACAACGGCTTCATGGCGCCGCACCCGATGGCACCGGATGAGCAAGTGCAGGGCTACTTGCAGATGGTGCTGGAGTTGCAGCAGCAACTCTGCGCCGTTACGGGCTTTGCCGCATGCAACCTGCAGCCGACCTCCGGCGCGTCGGGTGAATACAGCGGACTGGTTACCATCCGCGAATACCTGCACAAGACGGGGCAGGACGCGCGCAAGGTGCTCCTCATCCCCGCTTCAGCGCACGGCACCAACCCCGCTTCCTGCGTGCAGGCAGGGTTCACGCCCGTGGTGGTGAAATGCGACGAGAACGGTAACACTGACCTCGCCGATTGGAAGCAGAAAGCCGAGGAGAACAAAGACGTGCTCGCCGGCTGCATGATTACCTATCCGTCCACCCACGGTATCTTCGAGATGGCTATCCGTGAGATGTGCGAGGCTGTGCACGCCAATGGCGGGCAGGTCTATATGGACGGCGCAAACATGAACGCACAGATAGGCTACACCAATCCCGCTTTCATCGGCGCCGATGTCTGCCACCTCAACCTGCATAAGTCCTTCGCTTCGCCTCACGGCGGCGGCGGTCCCGGCGTAGGCGCAATATGCTGCGCAGAGCATCTGGCAGACTGCATGCCCACCGAGGACAACAACCGCGTATCATCCGCACTGTTTGGCAATGCCAACTTGGCACTAATCAGTTATTCCTATATCGCTATGATGGGAGCTGAGGCACTGCGCCATGCTACGGCAGCGGCTATCCTGAGTGCCAACTACATGGCGGCGAAGTTAGGCGATGCCTACGGTGTGGTCTATACCGGCGTGAAGGGTAGAGTAGGGCACGAGTTGATTCTCGACTGCCGCCAGTTCCATGCCATCGGCATCACCGAGGGCGACATCGCAAAGCGACTGATGGACTTCGGTTACCACGCGCCCACACTCTCGTTCCCCGTGCACGGCACCCTGATGATAGAGCCTACCGAGAGCGAGTCGCTGGCGGAGATAGACCGTTTCATTGATGCCTTGCTGACTATCCGCGAGGAGATTGCCGAGGTGGAGCGCGGTGAGGCGGATGCCAAAGATAATGTGTTGGTTAACGCGCCGCACCCCGAATACGAAGCTGTGGCAGACGAGTGGAATCACCCCTATTCGCGCAAAAAAGCCATCTATCCGACAGAGTGGGTGGCAGCCAACAAGTTCTGGATTCCCGTCAGCCGTGTGGACAACGGCTTCGGCGACCGCAACTTGGTAGCACGGTGGTAATTTTGAATTATGAATTATGAAAAAATCGTTCGTAGCGAAGCGAAGATAAGAATTATGAGGGCGCATGCTCTGATAGTTCTGAATACTCTGAATAATTCTGATTACTCTGATAACTAAGAATAAAAATGCAAAAAACAAAAGATAGACAACCTATTTCTGCGCGTTTGCAGGAGCACTTGCAGAGCTATCAGCGGCAAAAACCGCTGATAGCTATCAAGGAGTACATCATGATTATCTTGTGTACTTTCCCGTATGGCTTGGTGGTGAACCAACTGTTGGTGCCTCATGCCATCGTCGGTGGCGGGTTGACGGGTCTATGTGAGATAATCTATTTTGCCACGAATCGGTTTATTCCTATCTGGCTCAGTGTGTTCACGCTGAATGCTATCCTGCTAATAATCGCCGGATTTACGATTGGTTGGCGCTATTGTGCCCGCACGCTGTTCGGCATCTTCTGGCTGACGTTTTGGATGAAGGTGATACCTATCCCCGAAGCACCGATGATTAGCGATCCCTTCATGGCGGTTATTTTAGGCGGGCTCTTCATGGGTTGCTTCTTGGGCATCGTGTTCCTGAACAACGGCTCCACGGGAGGCACGGACATCGTGGCGATGATCGTGAACAAGTACCACCATCTGCCTATGGGGCGTGTGCTGATGACTTGTGATATCTGTATCATCCTAACCGCCTATTTCTTGCCGGAGGTACGCTCGCTGGAGAAGATTTTGTTCGGTTTGTGTTTCACGTTCATGTCTTCCACGGCAGTGGACTGGGTGATGAACCGCACGCGCCAGTCGGTACAGTTCTTCATCTTCAGCAAGAAATGGGACGAGATAGCCGAGGCGATCATGACGCAAGTGCCGCGCGGCGTAACCATCTTGGATGCCCAGGGGGGCTATAGCAAAGAGCCGGTGAAGGTGATAACCACCATTGCCCGTCAGCACGAGAGTGCAAAGATTTTTCGCCTTGTGCGCTCCATCGACCCCGATGCCTTCGTTAGCCAAAGCAAGGTGCGCGGCGTCTTCGGACAGGGCTTCAACTCCATCAACGAGATGGCATAGGGAGGTAAATATTTGAAAAAGAGTCAATGAAAAG
Source organism: Paludibacteraceae bacterium (assembly GCA_034090015.1). Taxonomy (GTDB): domain Bacteria; phylum Bacteroidota; class Bacteroidia; order Bacteroidales; family Paludibacteraceae; genus Colicola. The sequence continues at coordinate 56,816 of JAXDTJ010000077.1, forward strand.
TACGCAAGAATATATTGATTTGCTTCGTGCACATGCTTCTGAGCTGCAATCACAGTTTGGTATTTCCTCTATGTTCCTATTCGGCTCGGTGGCTCGAGGTGAACAAAAGGAAGATAGTGATATTGATGTACTTGTGGAGATGCCTGCAACATTGCGCGAATATGGAGGAGCACAAGTGTATTTGGAGAAGTTGTTAGGTTGTAGTGTAGATTTGATTCGCAAGCATAAATATCTAAATAATTTATTCATTAAACAAATAAGTAAGGATGCTATCTCTGTCTTCTGACCAATTGGAGTTGATGCATGATTCTCTTGTTCAACTACGAGATGCAATTATTCAGTTGCAAGAATGGAATAAGGATGTTCCTGACATGGAAGTCTTAGTCCATTCAGAGTTGGGTATGCAACGGTTAGCCGGTAATTGTATGTTGATTGAGGCTATAGGAGAAGGTTTTAAGAAACTGCACAAAATAGCAGGTGAAGGACTTTTTCTATTACGTCCGGAAATACCTTGGTATGCAATTATGAGTATGCGTAACCGTATAGCACATGGTTATTTTGATATTGACATAGAACATGTAAATTCTGTAATACAAAACGACCTATCACCTCTTTTAGAAGCAACGGATTATTTGATTGCATATATAGAAAAAGAGGCTTAAGTTTGTCATTAAATTATGACCAAAGACATAATTAGTTTCAGATTGCTGGAAAGTATTCGCTTATATCAAATTCACGTTTTATTATTACAATAACAAAGAAAGAGAGACCGCATGGTCTCTCTTTCTTTGTGTGAAAGAATGTAGTTATGTCGCCCTTACAGGGCTTTCTTTTTTTGGGAAGCACCTTATTACATAGGGGCAAGCCCCAATGCTAATCTATATCGCCCCTTCCCGATAAATCGGGATAAATCTCGGCTTGCATAACATTACATTGTACATTACGCAGACTACGTTAATTACGCAAACTACGTATCTTACAGCACGGCTTTGATGGATATCTTCGCCCATGCGCCGGGTTGTAGGATACCGCCGTAGTCGTAGTAGCGGGTGTTGGTGATGTTGGTGCAGTCCACACTCACGCGCAGGTGCTTGTTCTGCCAGAAAAGCGAGCCGTCCAAGAGCCAAACGGGTTGGTAGTCTTGCACCTCGCCCTGCGCTTTGTTGAACTGCCCTTCGCGCTGCTGGTAGCGCACCGTCCACGAGGCACCCAGCCCCTTGTAGATACCGTGCTCGAGGTGGATAGTGAGTTTATGGCTCAGGTAGTCGAGATAGCGCGAGCCCGCTTCCTTCAAATCCAAGTCCAGATAGGTGTAGGCGTAGTCCACCGACAGGCAACGCAGCCATTCGTTCCAACGATACGCCAAGGAGAGTTCCACCCCTGTAGCGTTCACCTGCTGCTGGTTCTGCGCATGGTAGGGGCGCTTGGTATCCTCGGGGGTATAGACCCAGTCGATGATGTTCTTGCCCCAACGGTAGTACCAGTCTGCCGCCAGCGAGAGACTACCCGCCTTGCCAAAAGAGGGATTGTACTTCGTTCCCACGGAGAGCAGCCACGCTTCCTCGGGCTGCAAGTCCTTGTTACCCAACTGGTTACCAGCGTTGTAGTAGAGGTCTGTGAAGGTAGGCATGCGGAGCGAACGATTGGCGTTGATATAGACGCTGCTATTCTTTGCGTACTCATAGCCAATGTTTGCACCCCCTGCAAAGTGGTTGCCAAACTGGGTGTTGTAGGTGCCGTTCACGCCCAACGAAGCCGACAAGCCTGCATAGTAAAAAGTCTGCTCGGCAAAGTAGTTGAGGTGGAAGCGGTTGCCGCCGCGTACCAAGTCCAACACCCGCACGTCCGCCAAGTCGAAGCCCTCCACGTTGGGAATCTGCCCGTTGAGGTTGATGGTGTCGCCGAGGTTGGTAGAGTGGATATTCTCGTTGCGGACACTCACGCCGAAGGAGGTGGTGCCTATGCGCGAAGCATAATGCGCGGAGAGCGCCGCCGTCGTGGTCTGTGCGAAGTGGAAGTTTCCGTAGAGGCGTTTTCCTCGGTGCCACTCGTAGCGGTCGTAGTTGGCGCGGTAGGCAGCCTGTGCCTCCAGTCGCCATGCGCCCCAACGGTGTGCGTACTTGGCAGAGGCGAAGGCTGTACGCGTGGCATCGAACTGGTCTTGCGAGCCGAAACCATAGTACATGCCCGCACCTGCGTCTTTCCACTGTGCGCCCATCTGCACATCGAGTCCGCGCCAACGCGTCTGCAGGTAGAGGTTCGCCAACTGATAGTCGGAGTTGGTGAGCGCCGTCTGCTCTTTTTCGGTGGGGTCGGGGGCATAGTAGCCCTCGGCGCGCGAGTATTCGGCGGAAGCGTTGATGTGCACCTCGCCTTTCTGCCACGAGCCCGCAAACTCGGGATTGACCAAGCCGTTCATGCCCGCCGTGAGTTTCAGTACCATCTCGGGTTGCGCCTTTGTGATGATGTTGATGGCGCCGGAGAACGCTCCGAAGAGGTTCGCCGAAGTGCCCTGCAAGACCTCCACGCGCTCTATGAGCGAGGGCGAGATAGGCAGGTTGAGCGCATAATGCCCCGTGTGGAAGTCGTTGAGACTCACACCGTTGAGCATGACGAGCACTTGGTCGAAGGTGCCGCCCCGCATGCTGATGTCCGCTTGTGCGCCGTTGGCGCCTCGCGTGCGGACATCAACCCCCGGCAGATATTGTAAAATATCCGCTACGGTCTGGATAGGCAGTGCCTGAATCTCGTCGTGGGAGACCTGCGTAATGAGCCGATACGCATCCGAATTAACTTCAGCTTTCTGAGAAATCACCAGCACCTCCTGAAGACTAAGTTGCCAGCTGTCCGTAAGCGCGGAGTCCTTAGGAACTCCCTCATCCGCCTCGATGGCGACTGCTCCTGCCGTGAGCATGAGAGCGACCAATGCCGCACTCTTGCCGTGCTTGAGCATCTCCAAGTCGGTCATGTAGCCCGACACACGCCCGATGGTTACCTCGCGGTGGAGGGAACAGAAGGCGGCGTATGCCTTGTGGCAGAACCGACGGAAGCGGAATGCACGCTTGTTTGTAAGAAATGGTTTGAACATAAAAGAAATACGACTTCGCTTTGCCTTGGATTTTCCCTCCGATAAGCAGGGGATACTCGGTTTCAAGGCGCGAAATCGGCTGCAAAGGTACTGCTTTTATTATAACTATGCAATATAAAGCCTAATTTTGAAGCATCTTTTGACCACTTTTTTCTTTGTTTTGCAAACTTGAATTAGCAAATACTTGCACATTTGAAAAAAAAGCAGTACTTTTGCACCATGTTACTTACCATTCGAGAAGGTGCGGTAGGAGTCATATTCCGAATTGCTCGGGAGCGCACCACTAAGAGAACGTAGCGGGTTTAGGGAGTTGAGGGTGGAGAGAGGAAGGAAAGTAGCAATGGCATGTAAATTGTTAATTATTAATTGTTAATTACAGAATTATGGCATTTTTCGGTTTATTCGGTAAGGACAAGAAGGAGACCCTCGACAAGGGGCTCGAGAAGAGCAAGGAGTCTGTGCTTGGCAAGATTGGTCGCGCTATTGCAGGCAAGAGCACGGTGGACGACGATGTGTTGGACAACTTGGAGGAAGTGCTTATCACTTCGGACGTAGGCGTCGAGACCACGCTGCGTATCATCGAGCGAATCCAAGAGCGAGTGAAGCGGGATAAGTACCTCGGCACGAGCGAGTTGAACAACATCCTTGTCGAGGAGACCGCCGCGCTGTTGGCGGAGAACGACACGGCGGACATACTGGACTTTGATGCCCCCTTGCCTGCCAAGCCGTATGTGATTATGGTGGTGGGCGTGAATGGCGTGGGCAAGACGACGACCATCGGCAAGTTGGCATATCAGTATAAGAAAGCCGGCAAGAAGGTCTATCTCGGTGCGGCGGACACCTTCCGCGCGGCGGCGGTAGAGCAGTTGTGTATCTGGGGCGAGCGCGTGGGCGTGCCCGTGGTGAAGCAGCAGCAAGGCTCCGACCCCGCGTCTGTGGCATACGACACGCTGGCGAGCGCAAAGGCGAACGATGCCGATGTGGTGCTGATAGACACTGCCGGGCGCCTGCATAACAAGGTCAACCTGATGAACGAGTTGACGAAGATAAAGAATGTCATGCGGAAGGTGGTGCCCGAGGCACCGCATGATGTGATGCTGGTGCTGGATGGTAGCACGGGGCAGAATGCGTTTGAGCAGGCGCGCCAGTTCACGGCAGCCACACAGGTCAGTTCGCTCGCCATCACCAAGCTGGACGGCACGGCGAAGGGTGGGGTAGTGATAGGCATCTCCGACCGATTCAAGATACCTGTTCGCTATATCGGGCTGGGCGAGCAGATGACCGACCTCCAACCCTTCAACCGACAGGAGTTCGTCCGCTCGCTATTAGGAAACACCCGCTGACCCTCCAATCCATAGATACTCAAAACCAAAGAAATACCAAATTACCATGAATAACTGTAAACATTTCGATTTTGACAACTTCGGTAACGGCATATGCCTATTAGGCGGAGCTTGTGATAACCCCGCCAACTGCCGAATGAAAGAACCTGAAGATTTAACAATTTGACAATTTACAATCTCACAATTGCCATGCTGCATAAATTGTAAAATAGTAAATTGTCAAATTGTCAAATGGCTTACAGCATCAGCAGCACACCGCCGGAGATGAGCAGCGAGCCGATGAGTACGCGCAAAGTAATTTTCTCGTGAAGGAAAACGAATGCCAATAGGATGGTGAAGACGATGCTCAGTTTGTCAATGGGCGCAACGCGCGACACATCGCCCAGCTGCAACGCCTTGAAATAGAACAGCCAACTCAGCCCCGTGGAGACGCCCGATAAGATAAGGAAGAGCCATGTGTGCCACGTGATAGTGGTGATGCCCTCTGCCTTATGACCGAAGAGGACTATGCCCCATGTGATTAATAGAATGATGGTTGTGCGGATAGCCGTAGCCAAATCAGAATTGATACCCTGTATCCCCACTTTGGCGAAGATAGAAGTTAACGCGGCAAACAGTGCCGACAAGATTGCATATAAACGCCACATAATTACGAGGTATGATCTATCATTCACTAATCGGCTGCAAAGGTACTCATTTTTCTCAAACTACGCAAACTTTTTTGCATTTTTTGACAGGAACTCTATGTTCTCCACTCCTCACGAAAAAGCCAATCTGTTCTTGCTTGATTGGACAGGCGTTTATTGTACAAAAAATCAGCACTATCCTTGCATATCCGAAAAAAAAGTTGTAACTTTGCGCCCGATTTGTGTTTTTTGTTCTATCTCAACTTTCAACTCTGAACACTAAACTCTCAACTTTCAACTCTAAACTCTCAACTCTCAACTCTCAACTCTAATGAAGAAGTTTAATCTGTGGGATACCGTTTGCGGCTGGGTGGTGTTCGCCATCGCGGCTACGGTGTATCTCCTTACTATCGAGCCCACCGCGAGTTTCTGGGACTGCGGCGAGTTCATCTCCAGTGCGCATAAGTTGGATGTAGGGCACCCGCCCGGAGCGCCGTTCTTTATGCTGATGGGGCATTTCGCGAGCCTCTTTGCCATAGACAACGGGCATGTGGCTATGTGCGTGAATGCGATGTCTGCATTGGCTTCGGCGTTCACCATCCTCTTCCTCTTCTGGACAATCACCGCGCTGGCAAAGCGGCTGGTGAAGCCCGATTCGCTATGGAAAGGTATCGGTGTGCTGATGGCGGGTGCTGTCGGTGCGTTGGCTTATACGTTCTCCGACACGTTCTGGTTCTCCGCCGTGGAGGGTGAGGTATATGCCAGTTCGTCCCTATTCACCGCGATTGTGTTCTGGCTTATCCTCAAGTGGGACGAGCAGGCAGACGAGGCGGGGTCGGACAAGTGGCTGATACTCATTGCTTACCTGATGGGCCTGTCTATCGGTGTCCACCTGCTGAACTTGCTGACCATCCCCGCTATCGTGCTGGTGTACTATTTCCGCCGCTATTCGTTCTCATGGAAGGGCGTATGTGTGGCGTTCTTGGCATCGGTGGCTATCTTGGCGTTCATCCTCTACGGTATCATCCCGGGCTTCCCGACGGTGGCAGGCTGGTTTGAGTTGCTGTTCGTGAACGGGCTCGGCTGTCCGTTCAATACGGGGTTGGCAGTGTATATCGTGCTGACTATCATTGCGTTGGGTGTGGCTATATGGCTTACTGCCAAGCACTCTGACGAAGATTCCGATGGTATCACTACGCCGCAGATAGTCTCTTTCGTCTGTGCGTTTGCACTCTCGGGGGCGGCGTTCCTGTTCGAGAAATGGTGGATGGGCGTGCTGACTTCCGCCGCATTGGTGGGCGTACTCTTTTGGAAGAAGCAGGTGCTGCCTGCGCGGTTGCTCAATACCGCTGCGCTGATGATAGCAGTGATACTGATAGGCTACAGCAGTTATGCGGCGCTGGTCATCCGTTCCTCCGCACAGACGCCGATGGACCAGAACTCGCCCGATAACGTCTTCTCGCTGAAGTACTACCTCAACCGCGAGCAGTACGGCGACCGACCGCTGTTCTATGGGCAGACTTACAACGCGCCCGTCAAACTGGAGGTGAAAGGCAATATGTGTATTCCCGTGGAGAAACAAGGGCATGCACAGTATGCGCCCGCGCCAAAAGTGGAGGGCGAGAAAGACCGCTATGTGGTTACCGGATACAAGACCTCGTATGTCTTCATGGACGAGTTCATGATGCTCTTCCCGCGTATGTATTCCAGCCAAGCGAGCCATGTGCAGGCATACAAAGAGTGGGCAGAGGTGAAGGGCAAGCGCGTACGCTACGACTACTGCGGGCAGCAGAAGACGGAGTATTGCCCCACCTTCGGGGAGAACCTGCGATTCTTCTTCCGCTACCAAGTGAACTTCATGTATTGGCGCTATTTCATGTGGAACTTCGCCGGACGGCAGAACGACTTGCAGTCATACGGCGACCTATCGAAAGGCAACTGGATAAGCGGTATCCCGTTCATTGATAATGCCATGCTTGGCGACCAATCGAAACTGCCGACCGAACTGCGCGAGAACAAAGGGCATAATGTCTATTATATGTTGCCGCTTTTGCTCGGTCTCATCGGTATTGTTTGGCAGTGTGGCAAGCGCACGGCATCGGGTGAGCGCGAAGGCTGGAAGTCGTTTACGCTAACTTTCCTGCTCTTCTTCTTGACGGGACTTGCCATTGTAGTTTACTTGAACCAGACACCTTATCAGCCGCGTGAGCGAGACTATGCCTATGCCGGCTCGTTCTATGCTTTCTGTATCTGGATTGGTTTAGGCGTGCTGGCGCTGACCGATTGGGTGAATACCGCTGTTAAGAATGAGCGCGCGCGTGCGATTATCGCCGTATTCATCGGTATCGTCTGCCTGCTTGTACCTGCACAGATGGGCGCACAGAACTGGGACGACCACGACCGCTCCAACCGCTATGTATGCCGCGACTTCGGCGCTAACTACCTGAAATCGTGCGAGAAAGAGGCGGTTATCTTCTGCAACGGCGACAACGACACCTTCCCCCTTTGGTACAACCAAGAGGTGGAGGAAGTGGGCACCGACATCCGCGCTTGCAACCTCTCTTACTTGCAGACCGACTGGTATATCGACGCCATGAAACGTCCGTACTACGACTCGCCGGGCTTGCCTATCTCGTGGGAGTACAAAGACTACATGCCCGGCAAGAACGAGATAGCATGGGTGGACAACAAACTCGGACCTATCTCCGTGGATAAGGCGTTTACCTTCCTGCGCTCCGACGACCCGCGCACGAAGAACCGCGAGGGAGAGAACTACCTTCCGTCGAACCAACTCTATGTGGAGACCCCCTCGGGCGAGCATATCACCTTCCGTTCCGCGCGCCGCTACACACGCTCCGAGATGATGATTATGGAGATGCTCTCGCAGAACAGCATGCAGGGCTGGAAACGTCCGTTCTACTTCGTGGTAACTGCCGGCAACGACTACTACCTCGGCTTGGAGCCCTACATGGAACTGACGGGTATGGCATACCGCGTAACTACCGAGCGCAGTGCCGATGGACAACCGCGCGTGAACACCGAAGTGATGTACGACAACATGATGCACAAGTTCGCCTACGGCAATGTAAATCAGCCGGGTATCTATATCGACGAGAACATGATGCGTATGTGCCGCACCCACAGACTGATGTTCACCCAACTGGCAGAGGCGCTTATCCGCGAGGGCAAGCGCGAGAAAGCCTTGGAGGTGCTGGACTATGCTGAGGAAGTGCTGCCGGGCTACAACATTCCCTACGACTACACTTCGGCTTCCATGGCTTCTATGTACCTGATGTTAGGCGAGACGGAGAAAGGCAATGCGATACTCGACAAGGTGGCGCAGAACAGCGTGGAGTACCTCGAATGGGGTGCGTCGCTCAATAAGGCACATCGCTCCGCTGCACAAAGCACCGTGCAACACCATGCTGCCGTGCTCGGATATGTCCTGCAAACGCTCGACCGCTACCATCAAGATGCACTTGTGGAGAAGTATTATCCCGTGTACGAACAATACGCGAGAAGATAGTGTTTGGATAAAGGATTAAGGACACAGGATAAAAGAAAAAATAGTTTCGACTTTGACTTTCCATAGACAAAGTAATAAGTCTTTCATCCTTTATCCTTAATCCTTAATCTACAAAAATTCTTAATCCAAAGAAATAATGTATACTCCTGTTCCCGTCCTGCTGCTAACGGGTTATCTTGGCAGCGGAAAGACGACATTGCTCAATCGTATCCTCTCCAACACGGAGGGGATACGGTTTGCCGTTATAGTGAATGATTTAGGTGAGGTGAACATCGATGCCGACCTGATTCAAAAGGGCGGCGTGGTGAGCCAGCAAGACGACAACCTTGTGGCATTGCAAAACGGTTGTATCTGCTGCACGCTGAAGATGGACCTTATCTCCCAGTTGCACGACCTCTGTGCGCAGCATGCGTTCGACTATATCGTGATAGAGGCGAGCGGCATCTGCGAACCGGCGCCCATTGCGCAGACTATCTGCTCCTATCCGCAGATGGTGCCGCAGTTTGTGCAAGACGGACTGCCGCGCTTGGACTGCATCGTTACCGTGGTGGATGCCCTGCGTATGCGCGATGAGTTCGGCTCCGGAGAGGACCTGCGCAAGCACGACCTTGGTGAGGAGGACTTAGCGTCGCTGGTGATACAGCAGATAGAGTTCTGCAACCTGATTCTGCTCAACAAGGCAGACGAGGTGTCGCCGGAGGACTTAGACCATATCCGCGCCATCATCCGTGCTATTCAGCCCAAGGCAGATATCGTGCCCTGCAACTACTGCGATGTACCGCTCTCGCGGATGCTGGAGACGGGGCTGTTCGATTTCGACCGCGTTGCTACCTCGGCGACATGGATTCGCGAGGTGGAGGATGCGCTTCACCACGAGGAAGACGAAGATGATGAGCACGAACATGAGCATCATCACCACGAGGAACATGACCATGACCACGAAGAAGAGCACGAGCATCATCACCACCATCACCACCACCACGACGAAGAGGGGGAGGCAGAGGAATACGGCATCAGCACGTTTGTGTATTTTGCCCGCCGACCGTTCAACTTGGGGCTGTTCGATGAGTTTGTGGCAACACACTGGCCCAAGAATGTGATTCGCGCGAAGGGTATGTGCTATTTCTCCGATGAATACGACATGTGTTACCTCTTCGAGCAGGCAGGGCAGCAGTTCGGCTTGAAGAAGGCGGGTGAGTGGTTTGCCACGATGCCCGCGGAGGAGTTGGAGCGCATGAAAGCCAACGACCCGCAGTTGCGGCACGACTGGGATGAGCAGTACGGCGACCGTATGCAGAAACTGGTCTTCATCGGTCAGCACATGGATAAAGCCGCCATCACCCAAGCCCTTGACCGCTGCTTGGAATAAGTAACAAACGACAAAAAACGAGAAAATGTCTATATTTTCTCGGCGTGGGTTTCGCGGGGGCGCAAGTGCATCAGCACTTGCGCCTTTTTTATGCGCGAATGAGATAGGAGAGTCTTGG
>JAXDTJ010000080.1:0-81226 GCA_034090015.1 Paludibacteraceae bacterium
AGTCTTTTATCCTTCATCCTTTTTCTTTTAGCGAAGCGGTCTTATCTCGCCGCTCCAATTATATCAGTTAATTTCTCTATCCCCAACTCTTCCATCAGCCTTGGCAGCCGCTCCACAATCTCTTTGCATGTCATAGGATTGACCAAGTTCGCTGCCCCCACTTCCACTGCTGTGGCACCCGCCATCATCATCTCTATCACATCCTCTGCTTTCTCCACGCCGCCGCAGCCTATTATCGGCACCTGCACTGCCCGCGCCACTTGATTCACCATCCGCAGCGCCACGGGAAACACCCCGGGCCCCGAGTAGCCGCCATAGCGGTTGGCAAGCACGGGTCGCCGCTTGCGAATATCTATGCGCATGCCCAATATCGTATTGATTAGGCAAAGCCCGTCCGCACCTGCCTCCTCGCACGCACGCGCTATCGCTACTATATCCGTTACGTTCGGCGACAACTTCATATACACGGGCTTATGCGTTACCGCCTTCACCGCCCGCGTTACCTCCGCCGCGGCTTCCGGCTGCGTGCCAAACGCCATACCCCCGTTATGCACATTCGGGCAGGAGATATTCACCTCGATGATATCCACCTCCGGCGCTTTGTCCATCCGCTCGCAGGTATAGACATAATCGTCAATCGAGAACCCGCTCACATTTGCCAGCACCACTCCCTTGTACAGTTCCCTGAGCCGCGGCAACTCATGCGCCACCACATGCTCCACGCCCGGGTTCTGCAAGCCCACCGCGTTCAGCATGCCGTAGCCGCCGCACTCCGCTATCCGCGGCAGCGCGTTGCCGTACCGCGCCTCGCGCGTAGTGCCCTTGAACGAGATACCGCCCAAGCAGTTCAGGTCGTACAGCGCAGCGAACTCCTCCCCAAAACCAAACGTCCCCGACGCAGGGATAACAGGATTCCTAAGTTCGATATTCGATAAAGATACTTTTGTGGTCATAGCAACTGGTAATTTGAAAATTTGAAAATGTGTAAATTTGTAAATTATTTGTTCCGCATGGCAATTTTCAAATTTTCAAATTTACAAATTGACTCTTAAATACCGGTCCGTCTTTGCAGACGCGCTTGGGTCCTTCTTTGGTCTGTATGGAGCAGCCCATGCACGCGCCAAAGCCGCAGCCCATACGCTCCTCCATGCTCACTTCGCCGCCATCGCCCCAATGCTTCATCACCGCCTTCAACATAGGCAACGGCCCGCAAGCATAGTAGTATGTGGATGAAGTATGAAGGAGATGCGGTCTCCATTCCGCACCATGCAGCGCAGCCACTGGGGACGCGGGCGTCTCGCCCGCGGTGGTCATGTTCGTATCAACCTCTTCGGAGTCGTTACTATTTAGTCTTTCATCCTTAATCCTTAATCCTTCATCCAATAAAGCATTGGTTACAAACCCCTTAGTCCCATGCGAGCCGTCAGCGGTGGTTACCTCTACCTCGCAGCCCAAGGCGCGGAACTCCTCCTCATAGAACACTTCGTCCTTCGTATTGAAGCCCAAGATGACGCGCACCTGCTTTCCCTGTTCGCGCAACGCCCGCGCCAGCATATACAACGGCGGCACGCCTACACCCCCGCCTATCAGGAGCGGTCGCTCGCCCGCCAGAGTCAGGTCATACCCGTTACCTAAACCGACCAGCGCGTCCACCTGCTGCCCTGCCTGCCAACGGCTCATCGCTTCCGTGCCGACACCCACCACCTTGTAGATGATAGTCAGCACGCCATCGGCATAATCGCAGACCGAGATAGGGCGGCGCAAGTACTGCCCGGGCACAGCTATCTCCACAAACTGCCCCGGGCGAATAGGCAAGTCCTTTGCGCCTACTAACCGCATACGCCACACCCAACGAGCAAGAAGTTCATTCGATTGTATTGTAAAAACAGCACCTACCATACCCTCTTAATTCTTAATTCTCAATTCTTAATTCTCAATTACCATCTTCCCATACACTTCCCATCCCTCAAACGGCGTGCTCTTGCCCATCGAGAGGAAGTGTGCGGGGTCTATCGTGTAGTGCGCGTCGAGGTCCATCTGCACCGTCGGGCAACCCTCCACAGGCAGTCCGGCAATACGCCGCGGCGCAAGCGACATCAGTTCCACCAGCCGCTCCAGCGACATCACGCCTGCGCGTACCATATAGGTGTATAGCAAAGGGAATGCCGTTTCCAGCCCCACGATGCCGAATGCGCTCTGCTGCAAGCCGCGGCTCTTCTCCTCCGCGCTGTGCGGCGCATGGTCGGTGGCGATGCAGTCCACCGTGCCCTCCAGCACACCCTCTATCATCGCCTGCCTGTCCTCCTCGCTGCGCAGAGGCGGGTTCATCTTCCAGCGTCCGTCCTCCTGCAAGTCTTTGTCCGACAGTAACAGGTAATGCGGAGCCGTCTCGCAGGTTACGGGCAGCCCGCGCTGCTTCGCGTCGCGCACCAGCGCCACACTCTCTTTGGTTGAGATATGGCATATATGAAAACGACACCCTGTCTGTTCTACCAGACGGATGTCGCGCTCTATCTCCTTCCATTCGCTCTCGGACGAGATGCCCTTGTGTCCGTGCTTTGCCGCATACTCCCCTGCGTGGATATAGCCGCCGTGCAGCAGGCTGTTTACCTCACAGTGCGCCACAATCATGCGGTTTACTGCACGGCAACGCACCATCGCCTCGCGCATCAGCCCCTCATCCTGCACGCCGCGGCCGTCGTCGGAGAACCCAATCACATACGGCGCCAATGCCTCCATGTCCACCAAGTCGCCTTTGCCCTGCTGCCCCATCGTGATAGACGCGTAGGGGTGTACCCCGATGACGGCATCACGCTCGATGATAGCCAACTGCTCTTGCAGGTGCTCCACCGTGTCGGGCACGGGATTGAGGTTGGGCATAGTGAACACATCGCTGTAGCCCGCTGCACGCGCTGCCATACTGCCCGTGCGGATAGTCTCTTTATACGAAAAACCCGGCTCACGAAAATGGACATGGAGGTCCACAAGTGCCGGGATAGTAACTATGTTTGTACCGTCAGACATAGGCAAACGAAAAGAGGTTCTTTTGAATTTGCGTGCAAAGATACTGCTTTTTTCTGATATACACAAGAAATTTTCAAGAAAAAAAATGCATTTCTAAAGGGACCCCATCGTCTAAAGAGCCAAACTGGAAAAAATGCCTATTTTCTTGCATAATTCAATAAAAAGCAGTATCTTTGCCGCGACTTTTCAGATATGAAAACTGCGCGTGTACATATTGCCGTATTTGTGTCGGGCGAGGGGACGACGTTACAAGCCCTATTGGATTGTCAGGAGGCGAGCCATTATCGAGTGTCGCTCGTTGTGGCAAACAAAGAGTGCGGAGCGTTGGCGCGCGCTTCTCGGGTAGGTGTCCCCACCCTATTGAGCCGCGATTGGGAGGAGATAACGGGGCGTTTGCAAGAGGCAGGCATCGGGCTGATAGTGCTGGCGGGGTATTTAGCAATCATTCCCGAGGCGGTGTGCGAGCAATGGGCAGGCAGGATGATAAACACCCACCCCTCGCTGCTGCCGAAGTTCGGCGGGAAAGGGATGTACGGCAGGCGCGTACACGAGGCGGTGCTCGCCGCAGGCGAACGCGAGACGGGCTGCACGGTGCACTACGTCAGCAGTGCGGTGGACGGCGGAGAGGTGATTGCGCAGGCGCGGGTGCCGGTGCTCGCCAACGATACGCCCGACACGGTGGCGGCGCGCGTGCAAGCGGCGGAACGGGAATTGCTGCCGAAGGTTGTAGAACAACTAACCACTAACCACTTGCCACTAACCACTTTATGACCCTTTCTTTCCCCATATCCTTACTATTAGCCCTTGCGCTGGTGATTATCATCGCGCTGTGCTCGTACTCGTTTTGGCGCGGGATGCGCATCTGTCGCCACCCCCTGACGGCGGCGGTGTTGCTGCTGCTGTTCGCCATCGTGAACGCGATTGAAGGGACGTGGGCGATTGGGTTGCAACACTCATGGGCGATGTACTGCATCGTCCTGCTCCTGCTTTTCTCGCTCGGGTTGGCGATAGCGCATAAGTTGCAGAAGACGGCGAGCAAAGCACTCTGCCTGCCCTCGCGCAAAGAGCGTGTGCAACTGTGGCTGCGGAAGATGCCGTTCTTGCTACTGCATACGGGTGTCTTCCTCGTCTTGTTCGGCGGGTTCTTTGGGGCACCCGACAGAGGAGACGGGCAGGTGCTGCTCGAATACGGAGCGCCCACCCATACCGCCTACCAAAGCAACGGCGAGATGCTGCCGTTACCGTTTGATATACAGATAGATACATTCTATATCGATTACTACGCGGACGGGCGCAGCCCCAAGCAGTTCACCACCCGCTTCACGATTCGCGAGATTGGGAAGACCATGGATGAAGGATTAAGGATAAAGGATGAAAGACAAAATAGCACTGGGGACGCGGGCGTCTCGCCCGCGGTAGAAAAGCATTATTCCGAAAACTCAGAGACGAATGTAATACGTCCTTCATCCTGCGTCCTTCATCCTTTATCCAAACTTACCACGGCGGTGAACCACCCATGCTCGTATCGCGGGTACCATTTCTACCAGAGCAACTACGATCCCGTGCGGGGCGAATACAGCGTGCTGAAAGTGGTGCGCGACCCGTGGATAGCCGTCGTGTGGATAGGTGTCGCCCTGCTGGCGATAGGCGCATGCTGGCAGATGACGCGCCAATGGAAAGCGCACTGGGGATGGTGGCTGGCGGTAGGCGTAGTAACCATTGTGTTCACCGTCATCACGCTCACCAAAATCAATTTCGGCACCCTCATGCCCGCCCTCCGCAGCGCGTGGTTCATACCACACATAGGCGTGTACATGATAGCCTACTCGCTGCTCGCCGTGGCATCTATATTGGGAATAGTACTACTGATAAAAGACCGTCTAACGACTGTCAGACCGCTCGCTTCGTTCGCTGTCAGACCGCTAACGCTGAAAGACCGTGCTACGCACTGTCAGACTGATAATCAGTCGAATAGTAAATCAGTCGTTCAGCACAGCGATCGGACAGCAAAGCGGTCGTTCAGCAAAGCGGTCAGTCAGCGAAGCGGTCTGCTAATGGGCTTATTACAGACCTCTTCCTGCCTGCTGCTAATCGGTATGCTTTGCGGAGCGGTGTGGGCGAAACAGGCGTGGGGCGACTACTGGACATGGGACCCGAAAGAATGCTGGGCGTTGGCGACATGGATGCTCACACTCATAGGGATGCACCTCAAGACAAAGAGCCAAGACCCAAAGGACAAAAAGACCATACAGGTGTTGCTCGTAGTCTTCGTGCTGCTGAGTTTCGCCGCCATGCAGATGACATGGTATGGTGTCAACTACCTCCCCTCGGCAGAAGTGAGTCTGCATACGTATGGGAGATAAAACGACCGTCTGACGACTGACAGACCGTCTTGCGACTGACAGACCGCGCTTTTTATCCCGACAAGTCGGGAACGCGCTGACAGACAAACGACCGCACTTCGTGCAGTCTGACTGATATAGTATCGCTTGTAACTAGTCGTTCAGCGAAGCGGTCGGACAGTGAAACGGTCATTCAGCAAAGCGGTCGGACAACAAAGTGGTCAAATAATCAACTTCATACAAACTAACAAAAACAAAAACACCATGACAACAAAAACAAAGAAAGTGCTGTACATCCTCCTTGCGGTGGTAGTGTTGGCAATCGCCGGCTATGCCATCTACGGACATTGTGCGCACAACCGCATCCCCGCGGATGCTGGTCAAGAGGAACAAGTGATGGCAGTATTGCAAAACAACAACTGCTTTGCCTGCCACGCAGCCACCCCCGAGTTACCTTTCTACGCTTCCTTCCCCGTCATCGGTCCGATGATGGACGAGCACGTGCGCCACGCGCAGCGCTTCACCGATCTGAAGGCGGCTACCGCTGACCTCTCCGCTATCACGGAGCCGGAGTTAGCCAAACTGGAGCACAGCACCCTGCTTGGCACGATGCCTATCAGCCAGTACAAGATGATTCACTGGGGCACAGGGCTGAACAACAAAGAGAAAGCCGTGCTGCTGCAATGGATTGCCGATGTGCGCGCGGCGCGCTTCAGCAACGGTCTGTCGGCAGCCGAGCATGCCAACGAGCCCCTGCAAGCCCTGCCCGCTTCCTTGCCCACCTGCCCCGAGCAAGTGGCATTAGGCGAGCGTATGTACAACGACCCGCGTATCTCCTTAGACGGCACCATCTCCTGCGCCACCTGCCATATCCTCAACCAAGGCGGTGTGAGCAGTCCTGACCACCGTACCTCCGAGGGTATCTACGGACAGTTCGGCGGCGTGAATGCACCGACGGTTTACAATGCGTACTTCAACCTCCAACAGTTCTGGAATGGTCGTGCTGCCGACCTGCAAGAGCAAGCCGCAGGTCCTCCGGTGAACCCCGTGGAGATGGGCGACCAGACATGGGACGACATCGTAACCCGCCTGCGCCAAGACAAAGCGCTCGTTGAAGAGTTTGAGCAACTCTTCCCGGGTGAGGGACTCACACAGAACACCGTTACACTCGCCATTGCCGAGTTTGAGAAGACGCTGCTCACCCCCGACTGCGCTTTCGACCTGTGGCTGAAAGGCGATGCCGATGCACTGACCGCCGAGGAGCAGAAAGGCTACGAGACCTTCAAGGAACTGGGTTGCGCCACCTGCCACGTGGGCGTTATCGCCGGCGGACAGTCGTTCGAGTACCTGTCTATCTACGGCAACTACTTTGCTGACCGCGACACCGCGATTGCTTACTGTGCAGACGATGACGGTCTGAAAGGCTTCACGGGCAACGATGCCGACCTCCATAAGTTCAAAGTGCCGACGCTACGCAATGTAGCCCTCACGGCTCCTTACCTCCACGACGGCTCGCAAGCCACACTCGAAGATGCTGTGCGCGCAATGGGCAGATACGAACTGAACAAAGAGCTCAGCGATGCCGACCTCGCCCTTCTCGTAGGCTTCATGCACACCCTCACCGGCAAATTGCCGATCAATAATTAAGAATTATGAATTAAGAGGGCGTTGTATGCCAACTATTCAGAACATACGCCCTCTTAATTCTTAATTCATAATTCATAATTAAAATGACTCTCCTCTCTCCTGCTCGCGACATCAGTGTCGCCAAAGCCGCTATCCAAGCAGGCGCGGACGCCGTCTATATCGGTGCTCCGCGCTTTGGTGCGCGGCAGGCGGCGGGCAACAGCCTTGACGACTTGCAGGCGCTGGTGCAGTACGCCCACACCTACGGCGTGCAGGTGCTGGTTACGCTCAACACCCTGCTGCGAGAGGAAGAGTATGCCGAGGCGGTGGAGATGGCGTGGGCGCTCTATCATATCGGTATTGATGCCCTTATCATCCAAGACCTTCGCCTGCTAACTTTCCGCCTGCCGCCTATCCGTCTGCATGCCTCTACCCAGTGCGACAACCGCACCGCCGAGCAGGTGATACGCCTGCAAGAATTAGGCTTTCGGCGCGTGGTGTTAGCCCGCGAACTGTCTATCAGCGAGATACGTGCTATCCGCGATGCCGTGGTAGCCCACTCCGAGGCGCAGGGACAGCAGCCCATTGAGTTGGAAGCCTTCGTCCATGGCGCACTCTGCGTCTCCTACTCGGGGCGGTGCTACATGAGCGAGGTGCTGACGGGGCGTAGCGCCAACCGCGGAGCCTGCGCGCAGATGTGCCGCATGCAGTACGACCTGCTCGACGCCAACGGACAGGAACTCACGGACGACCAAGGCAAGCCCATCCACCAGCGTTACCTCCTCTCCTTGCAGGACATGGACCGCTCTGCCCACCTGCAAGAACTCATCGACGCCGGCGTAACGACCTTCAAGATAGAAGGCCGCCTGAAAGACGCAGACTACGTAACCAACATCACCGCCTACTATCGGCAGAAGTTAGACGCACTGCCATCTCTCAACTCTAAACTCTCCACTCTAAACTCTCCACTCTCCACCATCCACTACTCCTTCTCCCCTAATCCTGCCAAGACCTTCCACCGCGGCGGTATCGACTATTTCCTCCACGGACGAACAGCGCACATGGCGAACTGGGAGACACCCAAGTCCACGGGCGAGTATATCGGGCAAGTAGCCGCCATCCGCAACGGTAAGATTCGACTTACCCTACAAGACGGCATAGCGCTCCACAACGGCGACGGGCTATGCTTTGGCGACCAAGGCTTCAGCGTCAACGGCGTAGAAGGCGACTGGATTCTGCCCAACGCACTCCCGAAAGACCTGCGGGCGGGCGATAAGGTATTCCGCAACCTTGATACAGCCTTTGTCAAGTCGCTCCGCTGTGAGCGGCGCATACCCGTGGATATCCTCTTCGCGGAGACCGATGATGGTTTCCGCCTGCGGATAGGAGATACCGAGAAACAGTTTGCCTATGCCCACGAGCCTGCCAAGAACCCCGAGCGCGCCTTGCAAACCCTCCGCGAACAACTGACGAAGTTAGGCGACACACCCTATGCTGTCCGCCAACTCACCCTCAACACCCGCCCCTACTTCATCCCTATCAGCGTCCTCAACGCTTGGCGCAGGGAGGTGATAGAAAATGGCATCCACTGGGGACGCGGGCGTCTCGCCCGCGGTAATGTGTCCGAGTGCGTCCCGACCCGTCGGGGCACTCAAGGAGGTGCGGTCTCCAACAACTCCCCCGCCCCGCTTGCGGGGAGGGGGATAGGGGGCGGGGTCTATCAAAGGGATGCTGTCTCTATGCCGTCCCCAATAGAAGCAAGGGAGAACGTTACAAACAACCATTCATTCGGTGGTGCGACTCCCGAGAACGTGATAAACTTCCGACCGCACCTCATTGAATCCCCAACGTTCAACAATCAACCATCGTCATCCCCCTTAATGACCTGCCGCTACTGCCTGCTCCACGAGATGGGGCACTGCCGTAAGGTCGCCCCGCTTAAGAACGAGCCCCGCTACCTCAGCCTGCGCAACGGCACCATCCTCCGCCTCCATTTCGACTGCCAACGCTGCGAGATGCTGATAATGAAAGATTAGAGCAACCCGAGACGCAATGCCCTCTTAATTCTTAATTCATAATTCTTAATTCTCCCCCCATGTTCCTCTTAGGTCTGATACTCTATCTCTCTGCGGGTGCGCCCATCGCGCCTGCCATCGACTCGGCACGCGCGGTCTATGCCGCCTCCGGCGAGCGCACCACTATCTACCTCGAGCCGGGTAACTACTACGAGGAACTCACCATCGATGTGCCCGGATTGCGCCTTATCAACGCCGCCCGTCGCCCCTCCATCGCCCTGCGAAACGGCGGCGTGGACATCGACCCGCAGGCGGTACGTATCACTTCCTACTACGGGCATGGCTACCAATACGCCTCCATGGGCAACACCTTTAACTACGGCGGCAAACGCACCCGCCGATGGAACGCCTCCGTACTCGTTACCGCACCCGACTTCTACGCCGAGGGTATCATCTTCGAGAACTCCTTCAACCAATATATCTCCCCTGCCGAAGCGGCGGACAGCCTCACAGATATCAGCCAAGCCAAGACCGATTGGACGGAGAAAGAGCGCCCCAAGCGACAGATGCCCGTGCGCCCTAAGACCGTTGGCTCCACCGAGGTGCAGCAGAAACGCTTCATCGAGCGGGCGGCAGCCATCTCGTTCACCGAGACGGCGACCAACGCCGTGCTCCGCAACTGCCGTTGTGTCGGACACCAAGACGTCCTCTACGGCGACCAAGGCGCCTCCGTCTATGTGGACGGCGGCATACTGCAAGGCGGCGTGGACTTTATCTTCGGCGGACTGATGCTCGCCGTCCGTCGCGCCACCATCGTCATCAATGTGAGCGATGAGAAAGGCGACCGCTGCTACATCTCCGCTTCGCGCAACGACCCCGACGGCACCCACGAGACAGCCGATAAATACGGTAATCCCGCACCCGAGGCAAACCCGCGCGGCATGCTCTTCTATCGCTGCCATATCCGCTTTGCCACTACCGATGAACTGGTGCACCCGGGCACCAGCCCCGCCTATCTCGCCCGCCCGTGGCGCTGGTGGGGAGAGACCGTCTGGGCATACACCACGTGGGACAAAGGCTGCCTCGCCCCCGAAGCGTGGCACACGGGACTCACCAAAGGCAAACCCTGCCCGTACAGTTACGAATACCGCTCGCAGGACCGCTCCATCGGTCGCCCCGACTGGGTAACCGTCCTCCGTCGTCCCCGCCTACCCGACGGCACACGTATCACTCCTCGAAATTGGCGGTAGGTTGCTCCGTTAATTGCCGTTAATGATTTGTTAATGTGGCTCCATATAAAGCCATTAAAAGTCTGTTAAAACAATTAGACCTCTGTTCCCGCAGAGGTCTTGTGTATTTTTTGACGGTTTTTGTAGGAAAAGGGACATCAATTTGCGTATTTCAACAGAAAGAGATATCTTTGCAAAGTTAATTTATACATTTTTTGGCTCCGTATAAAGCCATTAAAAGTCCTTTATATTTATCCACTTAATTTCTAACCCAACATGAAGAAAACATTGACAATGGTAGCATTGGCATTCGCCACGATGGCGTATGCCGGCACTACGATGGAGACCAAGTTGTACTCCACCAATTTCCAAGAATGGGACGCTATCACCAGTAGCGCGACCTCAACTACCAAGAACTTTACCACCGCGGGGACGAACGAGGCTCTCGCTATCACCCTCGCAGAGGTGGAGGTGTCGCCTACCGGCACAAACGCCAAGTTTACCAACACCGAGGTGATCACCGCCGGCTATGCGATGGCGGCAAAGAGTGCTACGCCGTACATCGAGACAAGCGTACTGAAAAACGTTACCCGAGTGCATTTTGTGCATGCAGCCACCGGCGGCAGTCGCGGATGGGGCTTGCTCTGCAAAGCCGCAGATGCCACGAAATGGGATACACTCTCCTCTTCCTATTGCGCGCAAGCAGGCACCGCGGTGGACGTTGATGTCAACCGCGAGAATGTGCAACTGCGCTGGTACAACCTGAACGGAGCGCAGAACGCTTATATGACCGAGATGGCTATCTACGGCAATATGGAGCGCGACTTTACCAACTTCGAGATAGACCTGACACAGAATCCCATCGGGGAACTGCCCGCAGGCGTTACGCAAGTAGGCTATTCGCAGCATGATTCCTATTATCATGGCACCGACCACGGCTGGTGTTGGGTGGCATTCCGTTTTGCCGTGGACGGTCCTGTAAAGGTCAGCCTTGGTGGTTGCGGGTATGCCGCAGCCAACAGTGCCTATGTTTGCGGCGCCAAGAAAGACTTGAATGGAGACGGGATGGTTGATGAGGCAGACACCTATGGTTTCATCGATACCCGAGCAGCCGGTTGCTATGACCCTGCAAAAGGCACGGGTATTGCTACGTGGGTATATAACTACGAGGAGGCAGATACGCTTATCGTATATTGCGGGCAGTATTGCCCCTATATCAAGGTGGAGGCTTGCGAGTTCATCCCCGACCTCACCATCACCTACTTTGACCAAAACGGACAGAAGTTAGGCGTTGACACCATTGTCCCGGGCAGTGCTTTCGCACCCAAATACACCGAAGCCGACCTCACCATCGCTGAGGGCAGTGCATTCCGCGGCTGGAAGACCAATGCGGGTATCAAACTGAATGCCGGCGACATTGTGAACGAAGATCTCGTGTTGAATGCCAGCGTTACAGCGATAGAGCAAGCCCTCACCGGTACGCACTATAAGTACGACCTAACGAAGAATTCCTTCTATATGGAAGACCACGAACTGATTGCGGCTACCGGCAAGCAACATGGTTCGGGACACGGCTTTGTCTTCAACAACGGCGAGGAGATGACGCTTATCGTATCGCCTAAAGCATACGTCTCCGTAGGGCTATGCACCTACACCAACACCTCCGACCAGATTATCCGCAACGCGGCGGGCGACTCGGTGACAGTGATGCACGTTATCAAAAACGGTGAGGAAGGTGCTACCGCCGATGGTGCACTCTGTTCGTTCTACTATGCTAATGAGAGCAACGCGCAAGACACGCTGCATTTTAATTTCACCACGACCTCGTACATTCACTCCTTAGAAGTGTATAACGTGGCTAATCCGCTCAACAAGGTAGGGCACGTGTATGACATTCCCGCGGGCGATGCAGCAGCGTTCATGCTCGTTTGCAGCCAGTTGCAGAAGGGCGACACCGTACTGCTCCACGATGGCGTTTATGACCTCGGCGAGACGGTGCTGACCACCATCAGCGCTGACAGCGTAGTCATCAAGGGCGAGAGCATGGCAGGGACCATCATCAAGAATGCGCCCGATGCCAAGATAGAGGGTATCTCCACTACCGCGACCATCCTCAACACCGGAAACGGCAATATCTTCGAGCACCTGACGCTGCAGAATGCACTTGACTACTACAAAGCCGACAACGGACGCGCTGTCTGCCTGCAAGACAAGGGTACGCATACCGCTTGCTACAGCGTGCGCATGCTCTCGTACCAAGACACCTACTACAGCAACAAGCCCGGGCAGGAGTGCTGGTTCGAAGATTGTGAGATTCACGGTACGGTGGACTTCATCTGCGGTAGCGGTAGCGTGTATTTCTATAACACCTTGCTCTACTGCGAGAAACGCTCGAAAGACGGCAGCGGACAAGACTGCCTCACTGCCAACAACAGCCAAACGGCACAGGGCGACAAAGGCTACGTATTTGACCGCTGCACGATTCAATCGGAATGCCCCGTGGTATCACTGAGCCGCTCGTGGAACGACCAGCCGCAGGTGGCATACCTGCTCACTACGCTGGACATGAGCAAAGGCGAGTTTAGCCTCAGCGACGGCAGCAAGATTCAACGCTGGACGATAGACGGCATGAACAACTGCGTACCCTACGACTTCTCCGAGTACAACACCATGGACACAGAGGGCAATGTCATCTCCCCTGAGTCGAACAAAGTACAGTTCTTCGGCAAAGCGGAAAACGAGAAAGAGACCATCATCGGCTACGAGACTGCCGAGGCTAAGTCGTACATCCACTTCTTCCGCGATAGTTGGGCACCTGCTCGCGACTACGTAGCGTTTCCTGCTCCTGCTATGCAGATTGAGAACGCAGTGAGCGACAGCAATACCCCTGCCAAAATCATCTGCAACGGGCAATTAATTATCCTGCAGAACGGCAATGCCTACAGCATCTTAGGTACGCAACTCTAAGATTCTGTGAACTCAAGGAGGGGCTGTCTGACAAGTTTGTCGGGCAGTCTCTTTTGTAGTTATGTCGCCCGTTGCTCCGTTAAAGTCCATATAAAGAGCCATTAAAAAGTTACTTAATTACTTTTAACAACCTTTCATAGGCATAAAATTAATGGTTAAATGAACGTCAATTAACGGAGTAATTTGCGGAGCACGCAAGATTTGCCAAAATGAGCAAAACAAATGCGAAAATAATTTGCAGATATTGCCAAAAGGCTGTAATTTTGCAGCGAATTAAAAAATCTGATACGCCCATGAAAAAAAAGTATTGCATAGGAGTAATAGTAATCATAGGCTTCGTTTTAGTGAGTTGTAGCAAGACGAAAGCCGATTATCCTTTATCCAACCTGCGTGCTATTGCTTCTTTTTCTTTCAAATCATATCACAATTTCGGCAGCAACATCTATATTGAGCATGAGGGTGATATAGACGAGACAAATCGTTATATAGTCGTTCATGTTCCTGCGGATGCAGAACTTAGTTGTCTGCGTCCGTCTATCGGTTTATCTCCATGGACGAGTTGTAGTCCCTGCAATCTGGAGGCGGTGGATTTTTCTGCGGGTCAGGTGGAGTATGAGGTTACCGCTCAGAGCGGCAAGAAAGCCTACTATATTGTAGAGGTGTTGAACGATTATATCTATCAGGATGCAATTCTGCTGCGTCTTTATTTAGCGGACATCCCTCAAGATACCGCGGATGCGGATTTTGACCCGGAGGATCCGACTTTCGGCAGGTCATCGACCCCGGACAGCTACGCAGACGGAGCGCGCATACAGATTTATTTGGCGCATGGGAGCGGCTACGACTTGAGCAATCAGCGAACTCATATCAACCTAAGCCCATCGTCTCGTCATGCAACGGTAGAGGTTTCGGAGAAGGGTGATGAGTCTGATTACAAATTATTCACGGATTTGGACAGGATTGATTATACGCTGTCCGAGGAGGTTATTTTTCGAGTTCGCAGCGAGAGCGGTAATGTAATTCGCTATTATGTAACAGTACGTGAATCATCAGAGGAGGTTATGCCATGAGACGTTATGTATGCATTCTTTTCGTATTATCCGTCGGGTATATAGTAGGTTTTGCCCAGCGTATTAAGGTAGAGGGATTGGTGGAAGACGTGTCCGGAGGAGTTCCGATTATCGGTGCCACGATTATCGAGAAAGGAACGGGCAATGGTACGGTGAGTGATATGGACGGTCGTTTTGAGTTGTTTGTCTCCGGTGAGTCCGTTTTGGAGGTCTCCTATATGGGGTATATCCCTCGTAGCATCAAGGTAAACGGCAGGAGAAGTTTGAAGATAGGTTTAGAAGAAGACAGCAAGCAGTTGGAGGAGGTGGTGGTAGTAGGTTATGGGACGATGAAAAAGCGCGATATTACGGGTGCCATTTCCTCGATAGGCGAAGAGCAACTGATGGGGAACAAGCCTGCGAGCATTGCCGTGGCGTTGCAGGGTAAGGTATCGGGGTTGGAGATAGTAACGAGCAGCGAGCCGGGTTCTGCCAGTGATTTTCGTATTCGAGGAGCCAGCACGCTCAACAGCGAGGGTTCGACACCTCTGTTTATAGTGGATGGAATGGAGGTAGCGAACATAGACAATATATCTCCCTCCGACATAGCGTCCATAGAGGTATTGAAAGATGCCGCGAGCACTGCCATCTACGGTTCCAAGTCGGCAAACGGAGTAATCATAGTGAGCACCAAACAGGGGGCAAGCAGCAAGCCCGTTATTAACGTTGGTTATTCTCTCAAAGTTAGCCAATTGGGGCGCAAACTGCCGCAGATGAATCGGCGCGAATGTATCGATTTTGATATCTTGCGTTCGTATTTAGACGGTTTGAGCAGCAACTCTGTGTATGTGAACGATTCTTTGAATCCGTCATTCTCTCATGACTATTACTACCAAGACGAGCTTTTCCGCACGGGTTTGATGCACCAAGCGGACTTTAGCATAGCGGGGAAGTCGGATAAGTTCAATTACTTCAGTTCTCTGAGTTACATGCACGATGACGGTATAGCGAAGAACACGTGGAATCGTCGCGGCACGGGTCGTTTGAATCTTGATTACAAGCCGCATGAGCGTGTTACCATAGCTTCTCGTATATCTATTTCGTTAGGTGCTAATCGCCAGACGCCGAGCGGTGCCCGTTCGCGTATTCTTGAGCGTCCTGCCAATATGGCGATGGTGTTCGATGACGGCACGTACGCTCCTGTTATAGCCAGTCGTGCGAATCCTTTGGCGTGGACAGAGCTATGCATCAACAACACGCAATACTATGAGTTGAATGTAAATGAATTTGTGGAATGGCACATTATCAAAGACCTCACGTTCAAAGCATCTTTGTCCGGTACTTTCACTCAAAGCAACTACCGTTACTTTGAGCCTGCAATATTGAACACCAACCAAATAGCCGCTTCTTCCAACAAGAACACGACGTCTCTGCGATGGACACATGAGGATGTGGTCAGCTACAATCATACATGGGAGAATGCGCATACTTTTACGGCAATGGTCGGTTTCAGCATTCAAGGATACACAAGTGAATATATCAATTTGAAGGTATCGGATAACATATCCGAGTCGATAGAGACCTCATATGCCTTCAATAATGTGGATCTCAATGCTACGTATCATTATCGAACGGAGAATCGCATGGCATCTTTTTTTGCCCGCGTAGGGTATGCTTACAAGGGGCGTTATTTATTGAACGCCAATGTGCGTGCGGACGGGAGCAGTCGTTTTGGCTCGGATAAGAAATGGGGGGTATTTCCGAGTGTAAGTGTGGGTTGGCGTCTGTCAGACGAGCCATGGATGCATTGGGCAAAGCCGTCGTTGAGCGATTTGAAAATACGTTACAGTTACGGTATGACGGGGAATCAGACAGCCGGTGATTATGCGGCGTTGGCACAGTACTCTACGATAGCGTATGGTGATTATGTGGGCATATACGCCACTCAGTTGGAGAATAATGAGTTAGGCTGGGAGAGTACCTCCCAACACAACTTAGGTGTAGATATAAGCCTGTTTAACAGCCGTTTAGGGATGGTTTTTGATATATACAGCAAAGAGACACGCGATATTCTTTTTTCCATGAAGTTGCCGGGCACAAGCGGCTTCAGCAGCAGTTACACGAATGTGGGCAGCATTAGCAACAAGGGCTTGGAGTTCAGCATCTCGGGGCATATTATCAAGCATCGTGATTTCGATTGGACATTGGGTATCAACTTTGCCTTCAACCGCAACAAGTTGTTTGACATACCTCAAGAGAATGTCAGTATCCAGAATGATTTGTATATCATAGACAACGGCTACACTCTGGGGACGATGTATGGTTACAAGGCATTGCAGATATTCTCTTACAATGAGTCGAATGCTTTTACGGAAGATTGGAGGCAACTGACTCCCGTCTTTGATGAGAAAGACCGTTTTCTGCGTTATGAGTTGGACGGTGAGGAATACGGGGGTGTAGTGCGTCAATTGCACTACGGCACGGAGAAAGGCGAATTATTCAGAGGTGGCGATGTAATGTGGGACGATGTGAACCATGACGGTGTCATCAATGCGGATGATCGGCAAGTAATCGGTTGCGGTCAGCCGGACTTTACGGGCGGGTTGAACACGGAGTTTCGTTGGAAAGGTTTGCATATCGGTGCATTCTTTCAGTTCTCGGTGGGCGGCGATGTAATCAACGTATATGAAGCCAACCGTAACGCACACGTATATGGCACTCTCACGCAAGCGAGTCCTGTGTATTTGGCACAGTCGTGGTTAGCCCCGGGTGATATAGCCAAGTATCCTATCCCCAGCAGCAGCCGCGCTGTGGTACAGAACACGCGTCTCAACTCATCGTTGTGGATAGAAGACGGCAGTTATATTCGTCTCAAGAACCTCAAGATAAGTTACTCTCTGCCTCGCAAATGGGTTAGCAAGATGCGTATGCAGGATTGGACTTTTGCCGTGATGTTGCAAGATTTTTTCACATGGACCAACTACGATGGTTTTGACCCCGAAGAGAAATCGTATGGTTTTGCCATCGGCTACGACAGCAATTCCTACCCGCGCAGCAAATCCGTGTTGTGCAGTATGAATATCACTTTCTAAACAATGAATCGGTATGAAAAGACATTGGATAGCAGTTATCGTATCAGTCATCGTATCAAGTATGTTTAGCAGTTGCTTGAATGATTTCTTAACAGTAGAACCTTTGGCGAATATCACCAACGGTAATTATTGGAAGTCGGAGCAAGATGCTCGTGCTGCGCTGAATGCGGGGTATGCTCATATCCGCAAAGCATACGTGACCGGATACCTGTATTGGACAGAAGCTCGCAGCGACAATTTCCTTGGCAACATCACCGGGGGTTCACCTGTCCAGAACGTGTCGTTGAATCGTTTGAGCAGCGACTTGAGCCAGTGCAATTGGAACAATTGGTACAACTTGATAAGCGTGGCAAACTATGGTTTGTACTTTATGCCCGGCATGGCGGGTAGCGTGGAGGAGAGCAAATTGAACCACCTGATGAGCGAAGCCTATTTTCTGCGCGCCTTTGCGTATTTTAATCTCTATCGGATATGGGGGGATGTCCCTATGATTACCACTCCAACAATTACGAAGAGCGATGTAACGAAGCCGCGGACGACAGGCAAAGATACGATTTTCTCGTTGATTATTCATGATTTGGCGATGGCAGACTCGCTAGTAGATATTACCGTTAATGAGAAGTTTATTTATTCGCCTGCGGCATTATATGCCTTAACGACGGACGTGGCGATGTGGGCGAAAGACTATGAGAAAGCGGTAGCCTATTCCGATAAGTTGTTGGCACTTGGTCTCCATAGTATAGAAAGTGTGGAGTTTGCCGATGTATGTCGGGATGGCACCACATCCGATAATATCTGGACCTTGCAATGGAACTACACCACGGATGGTGCCAATACGATTACCACGACATTGGCGAACAGCAGTAATCCTCTTGTGCCGACCTTTGAGTTGTATCAGGACTGGTTTGCCTGGGAACGTGAGTTTAACGCGATAGATGCTCGTCGCGTAGCGACGATAGACTCAGCGAAATACAAGACTTTTAACGCCAAGCATGTGCAGTCGTTACCCTCCGGTGCGCAATGCTGGAAGTGGTCCCCGGGGGAGCATAAAGCACAAACGGAGTATCAGTCGTGCTATATTCCGCTGTATCGTCTTGCGGATATATTGTTGTTACGTGCAGAAGCGCTAAACCGTTTGGGGCGTATGGAGGATGCTGTAGCGGAGATGAACAAAGTACGCGCAAGGGCGCACCTTCCGGCGAAAGATATCTCTTACTACGAGGGCGATTCCGAGAGACTGGAGGAAGATATCTGGGAGGAGCGTCGCTTCGAATTGTATGCAGAGGGGCGTCGTTGGTTCGACCTCATGCGCACGGGGCGCGTGGAAACGGTGATGAATACCTATTTCAACGGATATATCAGCAAGTATGGCGGCAAAGACTTCCACCTGTTTGAAGAAGAGTGGCAGCAGTATTGGCCTATCCATCAAGATATACTAAACGAGAATGAACATTTACACCAAATCGGTAATTACTAATATGCGTATCTTTCGTCATTTCGGCACGTCGGTCGTGCTATTTCTCATCGTTGTCGTCCTCAACGGTTGTGAACTTTTCGGACTGAGTTATGCCTTCGACTATCAACAGGAGCATGGTGCAGCTTTCGGCACTTTGTCTTGCGATGCGATGGAATGGATAGAACAGCACAAAGAGGGTGAATTTACGTTACAATACGAGGCGATTGTTCGTAGCAATATGGAAGATGTGTATCACGACAGCATCTATACTTTCTTTGTGATGAAGAACGAGGTATGGGATGCGTGGCTGACAGCGTATAAATACAGTGCCATCTCGGAGGTGCCGGTGAACACGCTGCGTACCTATCTGAAGCGTAGTATTATCCCCGGTAAGTATCTTTCTACGGATATCAGTACGCCTGTTTTTGTACAGACATTAGACAGTACGGTTACGATGCGTTTGTATAAGACCATCGTGGCTCCTACCAGCAGCCAAAATCTAAATGGTTTGCGTGCCGGTTGGACGAATGCCAACGGCAAGATCAACCAAGTAAGTATGGTAACAAGCAACCTTGAGCCGACCAACGGAGCCATGCACGTACAGAGTAGCCGTTTTACCACATTAGATTAACCATTTTGCGCTTATGAAACTGTTTTCTCATTTCGCTTTTTGTTGTGCGGTATTTGCCGTATGTTTATCGTTGCTCGTCTCCTGCGGTGCCGTTCATGGTGATATGGAGAAGAGGTACAGCGACTCTCTTTGTGCGGAGAGTGTGATTGCAGCTACGGATGCTGCGGTATCGTGGCAAATCAGGGAGTATCCGTATATGAATGCGCATCGTCGTTGGTTATCTAACGGGGATATCAGTTGGGAAAATGCGATATTCATGACAGCGGTTACGGAATGGTCTTATCTGCGCGGGGACACCGCGTCTCAACGCTGGGTGCGGGAGCATGCGCTGGCGAGCGATTATCGTTTGGGAAACGGTAGCGGAATCAGCCATGTCTACCATGCAGACCATCTCATAGCAGGGATGTGGTATGCCGCTCTATATGAGCAAGACGGTGATGAGCGCGTGCTTATCCCTACGTATGAACGACTGGAGTTTATCAAGAACCATCCTTCTACGCACGGGATGGCTGCCACGCCGGAAGACAGCACCTATGAGTTCAAAAAACGATGGTCGTGGTGCGATGCGCTATACATGGCTCCGCAGGTATTTGCACGCTATGCGCTGCTGATGAACGACTCTTCCCTATTAAGCTTTATGGACAGGGAGTATTGGGCGTCAACTGAGTTTCTATACAGTCCTGCGTATCATCTGTATTGGCGTGATAGTAATTATTTTAACCAATTAGAACACAATGGCAAACCGGTGTTCTGGGGTCGTGGCAACGGCTGGGTGGTAGCCGGTTTAGCCAAGATGCTCCCTTATCTGCCTTCTGATTGGAGCCCACGGGAACGGTATATAGCGCTTTTTCGGGAGATGATGCGCAGCATCGTAGCGTTGCAGTCGGCAGAAGGGCATTGGCATGTCTCGCTGTTGGACCCCTCCGCCTATCCGGCTCCGGAGATGAGCAGCACCGGTTTTTTCTGCTATGCGCTATGGTGGGGTATCAACAACGGATACTTGGAAGAGATGGTATATCTGCAGCCCGCCATACGTGCTTGGAAGTCTCTTGTGCATGCCATGCAGCCCGACGGGATGCTGGGCTATGTGCAAGCCGTAGGAGAGAAGCCGGAGTCTGTCACGGCAGAAATGACAGAGGTGTACGGTCCTGCCGCCATGGTATATGCCGCCATGGAGATATTGAGGTATTTGCATGTCGAGGAATAAGCTTTACATAGTAATCATTTGTCTCTTTGCTGTGTCTTCCTGTTGGGGGCAGCAGCTGTTCTTTCACCCGCAGACATCATACGGAGGATTGAATTACAGCAGCGTGAGCAGCATTGCCGAGGATACCACGGGCAGGATTTGGCTGGCGGTAGGGGATGATGTGTTGCGGTATGACGGTTATACCTATTATTCTTATAGCGACAAACTGGTGAACGTAGTACAATTTTTTGCGTCGTATAATGCCTTGCGTTGCACGCAGTCCGGCGCACTCTACTTGGCAACCTCGAAGGGTATATTGCGGTATGATGCCTCGACAGATGCTTTTCGGAAGGTGAATGATTGCAGTTCGCGTCGTATATATGAGGATGCCAAAGGCAATCTATGGATTGGCAACAGCGAGGTGATACGCTATGAGCCATGCACAGGGGAGTGTACACACATGAAATACGAAGGCAAAGATATCGTCGGTCAGGTTTATACACGTCCGGATCTTGATGTAGTGTATGTGATTTCCGATTGGGAGATACTGCAATACAATGTCTTCTCCTCTACATGGTCGTCCATCGCACTCTCTATTCCTTATGACGATGCGCGCATTATGGAGATGACGCAGGTGGACTCGGTACTTTATATCTTAACGGAACGCCACGGTCTCTATGCCCTCACCTCGCCGGTCTCTATCCGTCAAGTTACCACTTTTCCGAATAGCATCGCACGTCATCTTTCAGCCGACCGGATGGGTCGTCTGTGGATTGGTACCATGCAGGGGCTCTATTGCTATCATCCCCTAACAGGGGAAAAGACCTGCTACACCAAAACTGCGTATGCGGGCGGGCTGCCGGACAATTCCATACAATCTATCTTTTTTGATCATGCGGACAATTTATGGATAGGGAGTTTTGCCGGCACGCTGTGTGTGGCATCCGAACAGTATCAGCACCATTTTTATTCGATCCGTCTGTCGGAATACGGAGTGAAGCCTGCTCCCATCAGTTGCATTGCGGAATACGAAGGTCAACTGTATATCGGAACGGAGGGCGATGGTTTGTATGCCTACGATAGCGGCAAAGGTATTACGCACCACTACACGGCTGCTACGCTCCGCTCAAACAACATCAAGACGCTGGTCGCAGGTGACGGAAAATTGTATATCGGTACCTATCTGGGCGGGTTGTATTGTCTGCAACACGGAGCTATACACCGTATAGCTCTACCTTCCAATCAAATATACGATGCTACATGCGACAGCAAGGGGATATGGTTGTCTTATCAGTCGCTACAGGAGCAAGTTACACATATCGATTACGCGTCCGGTTGTGTGGACAACTATATCCTGCCTCGAATAGATGGTGTGAATCTGTCGTCCAGACTATATCATGTGTGCTTGATAGACTCGTTACTATGGATTTCTACCCGTAGTTCATTGCATTGTTTCTCCGCCACGCAGCGTCAGTATCTATTCACGATTACCCCGCCTGACCCCGCCGTTATTATGACTATGGCGTATGATTCTGCGCATCAATGTCTATGGATAGGCACATCCAACCGCGGGATTATGCGTTTTGACCCGCGTACACGTTCCTTTGCCGTTGTACCCCATACCAAAGAGCGGATACATGGCTATATCTCCACGTTGACAACCACGGACAACATGCTCTGGATAGGTACCAATCGAGGGCTTTATGCCTTAGACCCGGGCACCTATGCACTAAGACACTATACAGAGCAGGATGGCATTGAGCCCGTGATTTTTTGCTCCTACAGAACAGAACGGCATCCCCAACGATTGTATGTAGGCGGTGTAGGGACAATCAGTTACATGGAAGAAAAAGACTTGACCGCCAATCCCATCGCTCCGCGTACCATTATTTCGGATATTCATATCAACGGTCATTCCGTCTTTTTCCCGACTGAGAAAGAGCAGATGGACAGTGCCTACGCCACATACGTGAGCGATGTGTACAACGGCAGGTTGAACCTACGCCACAATGAGAACAACCTCACCATAACCCTAAGCAACACCAATTATCTGCTTCCCCAAAAGAATACCTATCGATTTCGACTGACAAAATGCAACCGCCGAGGACATCCGACAAGCGAGAAGGCTATGTGGACAGAGGTAACGTCCGCACATCGAGCCGTAATGTTCACACAAATACCCACAGGGCACTACTTGTTTGAAGCGCAGTCTTGCAATAACGATGGTGTATGGGGGGATAGCATATTGTTGCAGATACGCATTCCCCCTGTGTTCTGGAAAAGTGCATGGGCATACACGCTGTATGTATTCGTATTGCTACTGATAGGCGGGTATATTGTATTCAACCAACGTCATCAACGAAAACTGAAAGAGCAACTTTATCGTACAGAGGTACGCGCGGAGGAGCAACGGAGAGCCACCGAGTCGAAAGTACGCTTCTTTTCGCAATACTGTATCGAGCGCGGTAATGATATACAACGCGAACAGATGCAGTCGCGTTTGGATCAACTGACGCACATGATCAGTCAGCATATGGCAGACGGTCATATAGACATAGACTCCATCGCGCGCGAAATGGGTATGTCAAGAAGGTCTTTGTACAACTTTGTGAAAGAAAATACGGGGCAATCCATTGTTCAATACATACGTTCCTATCGTATTGCTGAAGCAGCCAGGCTAATGATGGCGGAACGACTGAATATCAAGCAGGCAATGGCGCGTGTAGGTATAGACAGCCAGAGTTATTTTATCAAAGCCTTCAAACAGGAGTTTGGACGGACACCCACGGAATATATAGCCGATATAGGCACACCAACTAACAAATAACTAACATTCATTATTAACCTTCAAAAATCAAACCATTATGAAGAAAATTATCTTTCTTGCCATTGGTTTATCCGCCGCACTCTCCATGCGCGCCGGCAACTACCAAGAGAGTAGTGATGGCAAATCGTATGTGTACACAGGTACTCCTGTAGAGTCTTTCAGCGTTGACTTTAAGACATGGGGCACCGATTCCTTGCCTTCCACATGGGGGGATACCGCAAAGGTAACAGAAGCGGGCAATATCGGCTTCGTTAAATGGAAAATAGCCAACCGCACTTTGAAACACGAAGGAGTGAGCATCAGTGGAGGAGTGAATTGTGCCTTTAACAATGGTACAACCGATGATACTCCGGGCATTAAGAACAATGCCAGCACGAACAAGCCCCGTATCTACCTGCCTACGACCACGAGGGGAGTCAAAGCCATCAAGGCCGTTATGTCATGTAATAATGCCCGTACCCTAATGGTCAATTATAAAGACGACAATCATGATACATGGACTTACACATCGGAGAATGCTTTGACTGCGGGTGCGGGTTATGCAGACACAGAGTCTGTCGTTACCCTTAATACCACAGGGCAGACGAGCATTTATTTAGAGTATGCGAGCACGGATTATTTTGGTGTGGTAAGCATTTCGCTGGAGATGGAAAGCGAGGTAGCGGATACCACTGTTCGTTTGAGCAAGGATTCCATAGTGCTTCCCGTAGGTGGTTCAGATGTTCTGTCAGCCACCGTTGAGCCTGCCGATGCCGTTGTCGAATGGGTGAGTCAGTACGACAGTGTTGCCACCGTAGCTAACGGCATGGTAACGGCAGTATCCGCGGGCATAACGGAGATATATGCTATCGTTGGCAGCAAGAGGGATACATGCGTGGTAACAGTCAGCGCCGACCCTACTGCTCTCTATGTGCTCAAGTCGGACGGCTACTATCATTATACGGGTGATGCGGTTAAGACGGTGGCAGTGGACTTCAGCAACCTGCAACCTACGGACATCCTATACAGCGAAGGCACGACGCATAAAGACGGCTTGATGGATTTTCAAGGATTAGGGATGTATAAATGGTGCTACCTTGCGCAACGTGAAGTAGCGGGCACTAACGTGTATTACGGTCCGCTGGCATGGAATAACGGCACCAGCGAGAACGGGACAAACAATGCTATCGGCGGAACCCAACCGGAGAAGTTACCGGCTATCTATTTCCCTGAGATAGAAGGCGGCGTGAGATATATCGTCGTAGAGGGATGGACATATAACCAAAACAGAATGCTTTACCTCATGTCGGAAGATGCGTCCGGCAACATGGTGGATTACAAGGCCGACGGCACCTCCGTAGGTGTGATGCTCAAGAAGAACGAATACACCCGCGACACCATTTGGGTGGAGAATGCCGAGGTGAAACGCATCGCGCTACGCCGTCCCAATAACAACGAATATCAGTTCATCTGCAATGTGCAGGTGATTTCCATGAGCGATGCCGGTCTCCCCATTGCCGTCGATTCTATAAAGTTGGATGCCAAAACCTTGGATATGGAAGTGAGCCAGACAGCAACGCTCCACGCGAAGTTATATCCGTTCAATGCCACTAACCAAGAGGTAGTATGGAGCAGTTCGAACACTGCCGTTGCATCGGTAGCCGACGGCGTGGTAAAAGCACTGAAAGCAGGACAAACGATTATTACAGCGTCTTGCGACGGCAAGAGCGATTCTTGTGCGGTAACGATATCCGGTGAGATTGTAGTGGAAAGCATCACATTAGACCAGACCTCACTTCAACTTGCCGAGGGTAAGTATGCGAAACTGTCCGCCACAGTTCTTCCTGCGGATGCCAGCAATCCTACCGTTACATGGACATCGAGCAACGAGAAAGTGGTAACGGTTATGGACGGGTTGCTGTATGGCGTTTCAGAGGGGACAGCCACCATCACTGCGCAGGCAGGAGAACAGACAGCCACCTGCCAAGTGGTAGTGGAATGGGTGATGCCGGAAGCCACCGACTATCAGTTAGTGGAATACTATACGGATTGCTATTTCTATGAATGGTATGGTGAACTGCAAACCGAAGGTTTTGAAATCGATTTTACGCAATGGACTTACGATTCGTTGCCTGACCCCGCATGGCCGGATTTTGCCACCACCCTGGCAAACGGGCATAGCGATGAGTTGGTGCAACGTCATAACCTCGGTTTCTACCAGTGGACGATTTATGAAGGTCGTGATTTGAGCACTGACGGCTATATGGGCAGTTCGAATGTACTGTTTAACAGCGGATATACCTATCTGGACGGGACTAAGACGGGTGCCGGCGTTATCGCATTAAGCAAAAGACCGGCTATCTATTTCCCCACCTTCAAAAATGGTATCAAGCAGATACGTATTACAGGTGTGAGCCATAATAATGCCCGTTCCATGTTCGTATTGTACAAGTCTTCCATGTCGGATGCGCAGGGTAACGATAGTATCATCATGGCAGGTCTGCCCGCCTTGGAGTTTGGAAAAGAGTGGGACGAGTACGTGATAGACAACCAGAGCGAAGCCGTGACGGATGTGCATATAGCACGCAACTCCACGGACTATTGGTTTATCGGTAAGATAGAAGTTATCCCGTTCCCTTCCACCTCTGTGGATGCGGTGCAGGATACAAGGTACGAAGTGCGCGGCGTACATGGGAACATCGTCATCAATGCCAAAGAAGATGCTGAGGTTACCATCTACACCGCATCGGGAGTAGCCCTTCAGACGGTTAAGGTGCACGCCGGTGAGCGTGTGGTTATTCCGATGCCACAAGGGTTTTATGTAGCTAACCACTCGAAGGTGGTGGTGAAATAAAAAGCCATCGGGTAAGGGCGGCTGACTACCGCTCTTGCTCACCAAAACATACTACTGATTGATTATGAAAGCGTGTAAAAAATGCTTATTATGTTGTCTTCTCGCTTCTGCGGGGCTGCTGTTCGCCGATGATTTTGCCATTATGCGCAGCAATCTGCGCGAGCAAGTCATGTTAGGGCATCTTCCTTACGACTCCACGGATAGTGCCATTCAAACCTACGTGGCAAGCATTGCCACGCAAGCCGATACTTATCAAAACACGATAGAGAAACAACCCGTCACCTATCTATGGAGCGATTATAACAAGTTGAAGGGCGACCAGACCTATACCTGCAAGCATCTCCACTATACCCTGCAACGGTTGCATACGATGGCTATGGCATGGGCATATCCGACGTCTGCTCTATACCATGACAGCACGTTGCTCAATCATATCAAAACGAGTTTGGATTTTCTATATGATTATGCGCTCAACGAAAAGACGACGCTTATCGGTAATTTCTGGGAGTGGCGTATAGGTATGCCGCAGGAGTATGCCGCTATCGTAAGCATCTTGTATGAGGAATTGTCGTCCACACAGATTGCGCATTACGACAGTTCTTTCACTCATTTTGTCCGTCAGTTTGCCAAGACGGGCAACCTCACCTACGCCAACCAAGCGGATATCTGCCGCAACCTGCTATACATGGGTATCTTGACGGACAATGCCGAGGATATAGCTGATTGTCTAAGGATGGTGAAACGGGCTTTTGTGGACGAGACAAGTCCGGCGGAACGAAAACAAGCGCAGTTGCTGTTTGAACAGATGCTTGTCGAGCAGGGCGATTACCATAACTACAACGGTATCAGCAAGAAAGAGGGCTTTTATAGCGACGGCACCTTTATCCAACATATCGCCATTCCATACATAGGGGGATATGGGGCTTCGCTCATCCGATTTACTGCGGAGATGGAACTTTGCTTTCAAGGAACGCAAGCCTATACGGCTCCGACGTATTTCTATGAGGTGATGCCGGTATGGATAGAGAAAGCCTATATCCCTGCCATATACAAGGGGGAGATGATGCGCATGTTTATGGGAAGGAATGTCAATGCGGCGCATAGTTCCCATGAAGCCGCGCGGGAGATAGGACTGAATATCTACCATAGTCGCAGTTTAATCCGCGATGAGAGGATGCGCCGTCGCATCGTAGAGATATGCAAGACATGGTACACCGAAAACGGGTATTACGCTACGGTCTATGACGGTATGCATCCCCTCATCGACAAGCCGCATATCGACGCCTTGGTTGCTTCGGGGTCGGACAGCGTTTCTTCCGATGTCTTCCATACCGTGTTGGCAGCGGGAGACCGAATAATCCACCAGACGGAGCACTTTCGATTGGGGATTGCGATGTCCGGCAACCGAATCGGCAAGTTTGAAGGCTTCAGCGGCAACAACATGTCCGGATGGTACACGGGGGATGGGATGACCTATGTCTATACGCCGAACCACCGCGAACATTGGTTGCAGTTTTTTGACAAATGTAATTTCTACCGTATGCCCGGGACCACCATAGACGTGGTATCAAGGGCGGCGGAGGGAGCTAATATCGCGCTCTTTGACAATCCTCGGAATGCGCAAGATTGGGTGGGAGGAGTCAGCCTGCAAGGGCGATACGGCGCTGCCGGGATGAGCCTTGCGGGTGCCAAGAGCGACCTCGTTGCAAAAAAAGCATGGTTCTGCTTTGACAATGAGATATACTGCATGGGGGCAGGAATCTCCATGACAGAGAATAGGAACGTAGAAACAATCATAGAGAGCCGTTATATACAAAACGGCTGGCGTATAGACGGGGAAGAGGGAACAAGCAAAAAGTGCTACGACGTCGCCTACACCAATCCCAAGTATGCCTATATCAACGAGGTAGGCGGGTATGTCTTTCCCGCAGACATGACCCTAACCACCTACATAGAGCAGAACAAACTGTACTCATTGTATATTGACCACGGGAAAGCGCCCCGGCAGGCAGAATACGAGTATATCCTTCTGCCGCAGATGTCGGAGCAGGCGGTGGCGGTCTATGCTCGGGAGCCCGCTGTGAGAAAGATAGTGAATACGGATAGTGTGCAAGCCGTATGGCATCCGTCAAAGGATATTGTCGGCATTAATTTTTATTCTGCCGGCGAAGCGGCATCGGTATATTCCGACGGCGGCGGATGCGTCTTGTTCAGGCACTGCCACGACACGCTATACTTTGCCGTCTCAGACCCTACATGGAAGCGGAGTGAGCAGCGTTTTGTCTTGGACGGATTATATACTCTTGTTGATGCGACTCCGTCCGACAGGGTCTCTGTCTCGCACAGCGACATGCAGACCATCCTCACCATCGATTGTGCCGACAGAATGGGGCAGGGGCAGCAAATCGTGCTGCATACCGACAAACGCATGCCGCAGCCGGATACAGAGAGCGCCCTGCGGAGAACATCTGTGAACGAGCCCACAAAATACCGCAAATACATGAAAGACGGGCAACTGTTTATACGACGCGGGGAGCAGACCTATAACGCCATCGGGCAAATCGTATTTTAACTTTTAATTCGGCTCTACGTTATGAGAAAGTTCGTTTTCGTTCTGTGTGCGTGTGCGGTGCAAATGGTCTTTGCTGCCGATGAGTTCACGCTACTACGCTACAACCTGCGCTATTGTATTACCTTAGGTCCTACGGATTACGACCCCGAGGAGCCGCATATGCGTGCTTATTTAGACGACCTCGCCTTGCAGACACGGGATTATCAGTATCGTATGCGACATGACACCACCTTTCTGTGGGACGAATGGAAGCTGCTGACCGGCGTACCGGAGTACACCCCGTTTCATGTCCATTATTCCTACCAACGCCTGCTCGTCATGTCG
Source organism: Paludibacteraceae bacterium (assembly GCA_034090015.1). Lineage (GTDB taxonomy): Bacteria > Bacteroidota > Bacteroidia > Bacteroidales > Paludibacteraceae > Colicola. Next base: position 29,174 of record JAXDTJ010000080.1, read on the forward strand.
AGGGCTTGGGCATATCCCGGTAGTGCCTTTTATCAAGACACGACCCTGCTTGCAGATATCCGATTCGGTTTGCAACTGCTTTATCGCATTGCGTATAACGAGCACACTCCGATGTGCGGCAATTGGTGGGAATGGAGAATCGGGAATGCCCATGCCTATGCACATATCGTCTCTATTCTCTACGAGGAACTTACGCCCGAAGAGTTGCAACAATTCCGGCAAGGCGCCTCGCGCCATGTGCGCGATTTTGCCATACACGGCAATCTCACCTTCGCCAACCAAGCGGATATATGCTCCAACCTACTGATGATAGGTATCCTGACCGATAATGCCTCGGATATACAGCAGGCACTGCAATGCGCCATCCCTGCCTTTGTGGACAACACCACAATTGAACAACGCTTGACAGCCAACCGCGAACATGACAGCATCATTCGCCAACAGGCAAAATACCAACATGATACACCCGTATGGAAAAAAGAGGGGCTATATGCTGACGGTACGTTTATCCAGCATATAGCCATCCCCTATATCGGCACCTACGGCTGCCAAATCATAGAACTGGCATCTCTCATGCAACGCGTGTTGCAAGGCTCCTCTTTCTCCATACCCCGACCTATTGCGGACATCCTGCCTACATGGATAGAAAAGACCTACCTGCCGTCTCTCTATCGCGGGGAAGTGATGCTTATGTTTATGGGCAGAGGAAACGCACGAAACCCCTACATAAACGCACGAAACGAAGCACTGAATATCATAGAGGTGGCACCCCTCATCTCCGACACCACCCGCCGAAACCGTATCCTACACACATGCGCCGACATGATTGCAAACGACCGGCACTATTCTTCCCCCTTGAACGAGATGGATCCTCTCCCCGTACACCTGCCGCGTATCCGGCATGCTTTGTCGCTAAAGACGGACTCGGAATACGTGGATACCTTCTCCATCGTCTTGGCAGCCGGAGATCGGGTAATCCATCAGACGGAGCAGTTCCGATTAGGTATTGCGATGTCCAGCAACCGCATCGGCAAGTACGAAGCATTTGTACGCACCGATAAAAACGAGAATAATTGCGCGTGGTACACCGGTGACGGCATGACCTATATCTACACGCCGAATGACCCCCACCAATATCGTCAATATATCCCTCGCATGAATCCCTATCGTGTACCCGGTACAACCGTTGACCTTATTCCCCGCCAACCTTGCGCCAGCGATATGATCCTCTTTGACAGCCAACCCAAGACGGCGGATATAGCGCGCGCCGGCGGCGTGATGACAGCCAATAGATATAGCTCCGCCATGATGCAACTGATAGGCTCACGCTCCGACCTCATGGCAAAGAAATCGTGGTTCTGCTTCGACAACGAAGTGGTATGTCTCGGGGCGGATATCTCTTTAGATGAGCGGCGCGAAGTGATTACGACGGTCGAGAATCGGCAATTCACACGACAGATGTATATCAACGGGTCAGACATAGGACAACCGCGGGAGCAAGCCTACCGACGAGTTACGATCGCCTACCTCGACAGCACGGGAGGCTATTTCTTTCCACACCCCGTCCGTCTGCATGCGAATGTGTCAGACAGCGGGTTTTGCGAGTTGTGGTTATCGCACGGCTATGCACCCAAAGCAGCAACGTATGCCTATGTCCTGCTGCCGCAAATGACCCAAACGCAGGTGCTGCACTATGCCCGTAACCCGCATATCCGCATATTGGCTAATAATGAGAGGGTACAGGCAGTGGAAGAGACGGAGTTGGGGATTACCTGTATCCACTTCTGGCAGCCCTCCGCCTGCGGGCGTGTGCGTTGCGATGCCACCGCCGCAGTGATACTCAGGGAAGATAATGACTTCATATATTTGAGTATAGCAGACCCGACGTGGCAGCAGTCATCCATCACACTAACCATAGGGGATACGACCCTGTGCGTGGATACCAAAAATACACTCGGCATGACACAATATCGCACCATACCCAAACACAAGCCATTATGAGACACACTATCTTGCTTATCCCTGCCCTGCTTTTGACCATGGGAATTTCGTCTGCGAAAGCATCCTCTGTCGTAGAATCGAGGGAGACTATCCTTACCTACCCTTTCTCCGACCCTAATCCCGTCGCCTTATTGACCGCACAGGGAGACAGACCTATCTATCCCTACTTTCGATTTGACGGATATACCTCTCAGCCGGAAAGGCGCGAATGGAAAGTAATTACGCTGGAGAACCCTTATATCAAATTGTCCGTGCTCCCCGAGTTGGGAGGAAAGATATGGGGAGCGGTGGAAAAAGAAAGCGGACGCGAGTTTATCTACAAAAATCATGTCGTCAAGTTTCGCGATGTAGCGCTGAGAGGGGCATGGACATCCGGAGGAATAGAGTTCAACTTCGGCATCTTAGGTCATGTTCCCACCACCGCCACTCCCGTCAGTTATTGCACCCAAGTGCACCCGGACGGAACAGCCGATTGCTGTGTGGCTTCCTACGAATGGATCACCCGTACATGGTGGATGGTGCGAATCTCCCTGCCGCCGGATAAAGCCTATTTTACGACAAGTGTTACATGGCACAATCCCTCCTTACAGTATCAGCCCTGCTACCAATGGATGAACGCGGCTTACAGCGTGCGAGGGAATGCGGAGTTTATCTACCCGGGCAATGCTTCTGTCTCACACGACGGAGAACCGGACACCTATCCCGTGAATAAAGAGGGCAAAGATATGTCGCGATACGATAATATCCGTTTTGGCGATAATATATCTATCCACGTATTGGGCGAATATAGCCATTTCTATGGTATCTATTGGCATGATTGGAATTTCGGGTCGGCACACCAAGCACAACACGGAGACAAACTCGGCGCCAAGTATTTTATCTGGAGCCAAGCCCGCAGCGGTGCTATATGGGAGCAACTCCTTACCGACCAAGACGGGCAATATATTGAGCAGCAGTCGGGGCGTATGTTCTGCCAGCCGAATGCTTCGTGCGCACTAACCCCTTTCAAGCATACAGCTTTGGCACCGGCAGAGACGGATACATGGACAGAATACTGGTTCCCCGTGAAAAATATATACGGCATCAAAGAGACCTCCTCCTCCGCGGTATTGAACGTTATTCGTGATGACCGGCAATTGCGCTTGCTGCTATGCCCGCTCAGCCGGCTCAGCACCACAATGTACGTCTATGCAGACGACACCCTCGTGACCACGATCCCCGTGGAAACCAAGGTATTGGAAAAGTGGGAATATACATTAGACATGATACCCTCTTGGCAACAGGAAGGGCATCTGCGCGTGGTGCTGGGCAACGGCGATTTATGCTATAGCGAGCGAGAGACAGACAGAAGGACAGACAGACCTTTGGAAACACCGACCGACTTTGATAACACCTCCGCCTATGCCTTAAGCATACGCGGGGAAAACAGCATCAACCAAAAACAACTGGCGGAAGGCGAGTCGTTTCTGCTGCTGGCACTGCAGAAAGAACCCTACCACCTGCCCTCTATCACTCAGTTGGCACGCATCTATAATATGCAGGCGCGCTACGAAGAGGCGCTTGCCGTCTGTCGAAAAGGACTATCCGTCTCTACCTATGATGCACCCTGCAACTACGAATATGCACTCGCATCGGAGGGCTTGGGACTCACCACCCGCGCCAAGGATGGATTTGCCATGGCAACACGCGACCCCGCGCTGCATTCCGCTTCTTATCAACATCTCGCGGCGATCGCTTTCCGACAGGGAAACTTATCCGAGGCTGGCGATTTTGCCCTCAAGGCCATGCAAACCAACACATACAATCTGTCCGCTCATGCCCTCTTGGTAACGATATTCCGACATGCGGGCGATAGTCTGAACGCTATGCAACACGTGCAGCAAATCCTGCAACAAGCCCCGCTTTATCCGCAAGCCGTCTATGAGAAATACCGCTTGGGGCAAATAGCAAAACAGGATTTTAAGCGTCTGGTGCAGTGCGAACTACCCGATGAGATTTATCTTGAGTTGGCAGATACCTACGAGCACTTAGGTGCCCGAGAGGAAACCATGGAATTGCTCAATATGGCGGACGGTTCACCTATTGCTGCGTATCGGATGGCTTATATCTACCACCATCAGAACGATGATGCACAAGCTTCATTATGGTTGCAAAAAGCCGTCTCCATGTCGCCGAAGTATATATTTCCGCACCGAATAACGGACATACCCGCATTAGAATGGGCAGAGACGGTCATTCCTGCATGGCAAACACGTTATTATCTGGCACTTGTCTTATATGGTACGCAACAAAATCAAAAAGCGCTCCAACTCCTTCTTACATGCGATGAAGCCGACTTTGCACCACTCTTCCTAACGAGGGCTGCTCTGCAAGAAGGGGAAGAGAAACTGCATAGTCTGCTTTTGTCCGAGAAATTAGACAGGTCTTGGCGAGCGGGCAAAGAACTGACAAAACACTATATCACCAATCAGCAATATGACAAAGCACTCACCGTAGCACGTAGGTATGCCAATCGGTTCCCGCATAATCACCACCTCACGCTCTTGTATGCAAAGACCCTATATCTGACAAATCACTTTACCGAATGCTTAAACCTATTGGAACGGACGGAGATCTTGCCCTACGAAGGCAGTACCGAGGGGCACGACATCTACCGGGATGCGTATCTGGGATATGCACGCCAACTCATGGAACACGGCAAATACCAAGACGCATTGGATGCCGTTCAAAAAGCACGCCTATGGCCGGAGAATTTGGGAGTAGGGAAACCATACGATTACCTGATAGACACCTCCCGGGAAGATTTGCTGGAAAGCGAAATAAGGTCAAGAATGTAACGCCATTCAAAAAAAGAGACTGCCTAACTTAGTTTGTCAGGCAGTCTCTTTTATAGATACATTCGATAACCCTTACGGCGCCACGCGGTTGATGTCGCGAGGGAACATCGAGCACTCCTTCACGTTGTTAATGCCCAAGAAGCATGCCGTGATACGCTCCAAGCCGATGGCGAAACCGCCGTGAGGAGGCATGCCGTTCTTGAAGGTATCGAGGTAGAAACGGAAGTTGTCGGGGTTCATGCCGCGCTTCAACATCTTCTCGCGATAGTCCGCCTCCTTGTGGATACGCTGACCGCCGGAGGTAATCTCCAGTCCGCGCATCAGCAGGTCGAAACTCAGCGTCAGCGTGGGGTCTTCGGGGTCGTCCATCGCATAGAAAGCACGATGCTGGCTGGGGAAATGGGTTACAAACACAAAGTCCGAACCGAACTGCTCCAGCGCATACTTGCATATCGCACGCTCCTCCTCGGGAGCCAAGTCGTCCTCGCCGCGGTGGTCTTCCTCGCAGAGGTGATTCTCAAAGAGAATCTCATGCACCTCGCTCAGTTTCCATGCGGGCACGTTCTGCGGCAGTTGGGGCACCGTTGCATTCAGCAGCGCCAACTCGTGGGCGCAATCAGTTACCACACGGTTGATGATGGCATGCAGCAAAGCCGCCTCCAGCGTCATCACGTCTTCCTGCCCCTTGATAAAGCCCATCTCCACATCCAGCGAGATATACTCGTTCAGGTGGCGGCTCGTGTTGTGCTTCTCCGCACGGTAGGCAGGCGCAATCTCGAACACGCGCTCGTACACACCCACGCCTATCTGCTTGTAGAACTGAGGAGACTGCGCCAGATACACCTGCTTGCCGAAATAGTCCATCTTGAACACATTGGCGCCGCCCTCGGCACCCTCCGACACAATCTTCGGCGTGTAGATTTGCGTGAAGCCGTTCTCTGTCAGGAAGTCAGCAAACGCCTTGGCTATCGTGCTCTGCACCTTCAGTATCGCCATGTCGCGCGGGTTACGCAGGGTAACCTGGCGGTTATCGAACTTATAGCGCAGCAAAGTCTCCTCGTCGCCAAACTTCAGCGCGTTCATATCCACCACCTCGGGCGTGGTCGGACGAGAGAGCACGCGCACGCTGCTTACTGCCACCTCTATCGTGTTGTAGAAAGCCGCAGGGTCTTTTATCTTCGCCTCGCCTACCGTTCCTTCTACGGTTACCGCCATCTCGCGGCAGAGCCCGTTGAGGGCTATCTCATTGCCCTCCTCGTCGAAGAAACGCGAGGTCTCGTTCTGCACCACGGCTTGCAACAATCCGCGAGACTTGCGCAGGATGATGAAACCACCCCACTTCGTAACACGCACATTGTGAATCATACCGCTCACGGTTACCGTATCACCTGCCTTGCAGTTGTCTATCGTAACGCCCGCGGGCTTATGTTGCGTCAAATCAAGTAACATACGAATAATTAAGAATTATGAATTAAGAATTATGAGTGCCCATGCTCTAACCTCTGGGGACGCGGGCGTCTCGCCCGCGGTTGTTTACGTTGTTTTCATTCTTTGCATAACGTTCGTAAACTACGAAAAATACGTAAACTACGAAAACTACAAAAACAACAAAACAACGTGAAATAAAATTGAGGGTCAGGAAAGCCCCGACCCTCAATCATTCTTCGTTATTTATTCTGCAGCGGGAGCCTCTGTCTCTTGAGCAGGTGCTTCTGCCTCTGCTACAGCCTCTTTCACCGCTTTCTTGCCGGCACGACGAGTTGCCTTCTTAGTGGCTTTCTTAGCCTCTTTGAGCATGTTCTCGTTGTAGTCAACAAGTTCGATGATACACATCTCAGCTGCATCACCCAAACGGAAACCTGTACGCAGGATACGAGTGTAACCACCCGGGCGGTTAGCAATCTTCTCGCCCACATTTTGGAACAATTCGGTAACAGCCTCTTTCTGATGAAGCATCGAGAACGCCAAACGGCGGTTGTTCATATTGTCCTCTTTCGCACGAGTGAGGATGGGCTCTACATAGATGCGGAGAGCCTTTGCCTTAGCCAACGTGGTGGAGATACGCTTGTGCATAATCAGCGAGCAAGCCATATTCGACAACAACGCAGCGCGGTGGTTTGCTTTGCGGCCAAGGTGGTTGAATTTCTTATTATGTCTCATAATAGTTTGTAATGTTAAATGGTGAGTTGTACTAATTAGTCATTCACGTGGTAACGCGAGATGTCCATACCAAAAGCAAGCCCGTTGCGCTCCAGCAACTCGTCCAATTCGGTGAGCGATTTCTTACCGAAGTTGCGGAACTTGAGCAAGTCAGAGCGGTGGAACTTAACCAGTTCGCCAAGCGTATCCACCTCGGCAGCCTTCAAGCAGTTGAGGGCACGCACGGAGAGGTCCATGTCTTGCAGACGCTGGTTGAGCAACTGACGCATGCGCAGCAACTCCTCGTCCAGTGCACTACTGCTCTTCTTGGTCTCCTGCTCAAGCACGATACGCTCGTCGGAGAAAAGCATGAAGTGGTAGATAAGGATTTTGGCAGCCTCGGTCAGCGCATTCTGAGGAGTGATAGAGCCATCGGTTGTAATCTCCAACGTAAGTTTCTCGTAGTCAGTACGTTGTTCCACACGGTACTGGTCAACGGAAATCATCACGTTGCGGATAGGGGTGTAGATGGAGTCAATAGCCAGTACCCCGATGGGGTCATTGTCATGACGATTCTCATCTCCGGGCACATAGCCGCGACCCTTGTTGATGGTCAGTTCAATCTCAAAATCTGCCGACTCATCCATCTCTGCCAGTTGCAACTCAGGGTTCAGCACCTCAAAATTTTGGAGCGCTGTGTTGAGTTCGCCTGCCAGCAAAGAGGTGGCTTTAGACACATGCAACTTTACGGTTTCACCCTCGGCTTCTACGCCTTCTTTGCGGATGAAACGCACCTGCTTCAGGTTGAGGATAAGGTTGGTTACATCAGTGATGACGCCAGGGATAGTAGCAAATTCATGATCAATACCACTGATGCGGATAGAGCATATTGCATAACCTTCCAACGAGCCGAGAAGCACGCGACGGATAGCATTGCCTATCGTAATACCATACCCCGGTTCGAGAGGACGAAATTCGAAAGTGCCTTTCGTCGAACTCGAATCCAACATTATCACCTTGTCAGGTTTGATGAAATTTAATATTGCCATGAATTTAATTGTTATTTAGAGTACAACTCGACGATTAACTGCTCTTTGATGTTCTCAGGAATCTCTGCACGCTGAGGAACATTGAGGAATTTGCCTGCTTTGTCAGCCTCATTCCACTCCAGCCAACTGTACTTGCTGTGATTGAAGCCTTCCAAAGATGCTGCAATTACCTCCAAAGATTTAGCCTTCTCGCGAACTGCAACCACTTGTCCGGGTTTCACTTGATAGGACGGGATATTCACTACCTTACCATCCACGGTGATATGACGGTGGCTCACCAACTGACGCGCAGCAGCGCGAGTGGGAGCGATACCCAAACGATATACCACGTTGTCGAGACGGCACTCGAGCAACTGAATCAAGATTTCACCGGTTACACCCTTCGAGCGGCTTGCCTGCGCAAAGAGCAGACGGAACTGACGCTCCAATACACCGTAGGTATATTTTGCTTTCTGCTTCTCAGCCAACTGCTGACCGTACTCAGAGTTTTTCTTACGACGATTCACACCATGCTGACCGGGAGCGTAGTTGCGACGGTCAAGCACCTTGTCCGGACCGAAGATTGCCTCGCCAAAACGACGCGAGATGCGGGATTTAGGACCAATATATCTTGCCATAATCTTACTTGTTGTTTAGAATGTTAAGTAATAATAAATTATACACGGCGACGTTTCGGAGGACGGCAACCGTTGTGAGGCATAGGAGTAACATCCACGATTTCCACTACATCGATACCTGCTGCCACGCAAGCACGGATAGCAGACTCGCGACCTTGTCCCGGTCCTTTTACATACGCTTTCACCTTACGCAAACCAAGGTCATAAGCCACCTTGCCGCAGTCTTGTGCTGCCATCTGCGCTGCATAAGGAGTATTCTTTTTCGAGCCACGGAAGCCCATCTTGCCTGCGGAAGACCAAGAGATAACCTGACCGTCTCCGTTAGCAATAGTAACGATAACATTGTTGAAAGAAGACATCACATGGAGTTGACCAACACCGTCAATCTTCACAACGCGCTTCTTAGCTGCAATTGCTTTCTTTGCCATAATTCGTTTGATTTAATTAGAGTTGTTGGTTGTTGATTACTTCGTTGCTTTCTTCTTGTTAGCAACCGTTTTCTTTTTACCTTTGCGCGTACGGGCATTGTTCTTGGTCGATTGACCGCGAACAGGAAGACCGATACGGTGACGAACACCGCGGTAACAACCAATATCCATCAAACGCTTGATATTAAGTTGAATCTCCGAACGAAGATCACCTTCCACCTTGTACTGTGCACCGATGATCTCACGGATTTTAGCTGCTTGGTCATCCGTCCAATCCTGAACCTTGATGCTTGGGTCAACGCCTGCCTCTGCCAGAATCTTCTTTGCGCTTGAACGACCTATTCCGTAGATGTAAGTCAAACCGACTTCACCGCATTTGTTCTGCGGCAGATCTACACCGACAATTCTTATAGCCATAATTTTTTACTTAGGATAAATTTGTTTTTAATTGTTTTTCTTACTTTTTCCGTCCATGAACACACGCTTATCCTTGACGCATCTTCATTTTCGGTTCTTTCTTGTTGATTACATACAAGTGCCCTTTGCGGCGTACAATCTTGCAATCCGCATTGCGCTTCTTGATTGATGCTCTTACTTTCATTGTTGTAAAAGTATTATTTGGGTTATTTATAACGGAACGATATGCGTCCTCTGGTCAAGTCATACGGACTCATCTCCACTTTCACGCGGTCGCCAGCCAATATCTTGATATAGTGCATACGCATCTTACCCGATATGGTAGCTATGATGAGCGGACCATTTTCCAACTGCACGCGAAACATCGCATTGGAGAGTGCCTCGGTGATTACACCATCCACCTCTATTGCATCTTGCTTTGACATACTGCTGTTGTTCTTGGATGTAAAGTTAGTAATTAGATAAATCGGTCTCCTAAGACCTCCTTGATATAGTCAAACGTAGAAAGAATATCCGCCTTGCCATCGCGCACGCAAACACTCAACTCATAGTGAGCGGCGGGCTTGCGGTCGGCTGTGCGGGCTGTCCACCCGTCTTCTTCGATAATCACGTTGCGACGACCCAAGCAAATCATTGGCTCTATCGCAAGGGTCATACCCGACTTGAGGACGATGCCGTTGCCGCGGCGACCATAGTTGCATACCTCCGGCTCTTCGTGCATATCACGACCGATGCCGTGTCCCACAAACTCACGAACGACAGAGTAGCCTGCGCGCTCGCAGTGGGTCTGAATGGTAGCACCTATATCCCCCAAGCGGCGACCGGTGATAGCCTGCTCAATACCGAGGTAGAGGGCTTCCTTCGTGGTGCGGAGCAGTTGCATTACCTCGGGCTTCACATCGCCCACGGGGAAAGTGTATGCACTATCGGAATGAAATCCGTTGAGCAAGATACAACTATCCACCGAGATAATATCCCCATCCTTGAGCACCACCTTGTCAGACGGGATACCATGCACCACCTGCTCGTTGACCGAAGTACAGAGTGTGGCGGGGAATCCTTCATAGCCGAGGCAAGAGGGCTTGCCCCCGTTATCCATGATAAACTCGTATGCCACCTTGTCCAGTTCGGCAGTCGTTACACCCGGCTTGATGACTTTTGCCAGTTCGGCAAAAGTCTTACCAAGCAGGATATTGCTTTGGCGCATCCGTTCAACCTCTTCGTCTGTCTTAAGGAATATCATCTGTTCGTTACTAACACTTAGTCCTTAATGCAGATTAGTACGCCATAGCGCCGGAGCGACCTTTGATGCGCATACCACTTTCAAAGAATCCGTCGTAGTGGCGCATGAGCAGGTGGCTCTCGATTTGCTGAAGGGTATCCAATATCACACCAACCATAATCAGAAGGCTGGTACCGCCGAAGAACTGCGCGAAGCCCATGCTGACACCAAAGAGGCGAGCAAAAGCAGGCAGGATAGCGATGATTGCCAAGAGGATAGAACCCGGGAGCGTGATACGCGACATAATCGAATCAATATACTCAGCCGTCTTCTTACCGGGTTTCACACCGGGGATAAAACCATTATTCAGTTTCAGATTTTCTGCCATCTGAACCGGATTGATGATAATTGCGGTGTAGAAATAGGTGAAAGCAATGATAAGGATAGCGAACACAAGATTGTACCAGAATCCGTTGTTATCGCTGAAAGCGCGAACAAATGCGCCACTGCCATCGGAACTAAAGCCGGCAATCGCGATAGGAATAAACATGATGGCTTGCGCGAAGATGATAGGCATCACATTGGCTGCATTCACCTTCAAAGGAATGTACTGGCGTACACCACCATATTGCTTATTGCCTTGGATGCGCTTTGCATACTGCACGGGGATACGGCGAGTACCTTGTACCAGCAGGATAGCAAAGGCGAACACGAGAATCAAGATAACAATCTCCACAATGAACACCATCAAGCCACCACCAGCTTCGTTCAAGCGGCTGGAGAACTCTTGGATGATAGCACTCGGGAAACGTGCAATGATACCAATCAAGATGATGAAGGAAATACCGTTTCCAACACCACGATCGGTAATGCGCTCACCCAACCACATCACAAACATAGAGCCTGCGCAGAGCAGGATAGTAGAGGATATGGTGAACCAGTTGAACCCTACCTCCAACATCTGCCCGGCTTGCGCCATCTGCACGCGAAGGTTCACCAAGTAACTGGGACCTTGGAACAGCAGGATAGCCACCGTCAGGTAACGCGTGATTTGATTCATCTTTTGGCGACCCGACTCACCCTCTTTCTGCATCTTTTGGAAATACGGCACTGCAATAGTGAGTAGCTGTATCACAATGGACGCAGAGATGTAAGGCATGATACCGAGCGCAAAGATAGATGCATTGGAGAATGCACCACCCGAGAACATATCCAAAAGAGCCATCAAGCCACCCGCAGTCTGCGAATGAAGGGCTGTCAGAGCCGTGGGGTCGATACCCGGCAGAACGATGAACGAACCAAAACGATAGATGAGCACGAACAAAAGCGTGGTCAACAATCGATTTCGGAGGTCCTCAATCTTCCAGATATTCTTACATGTTTCGATAAATTTCATTTACTTTGCGTTTTTGAAAGGGAAAGGGATAGGAGCAAAAACTCCTATCCAAAGCCCTACGATTAAATCTTAACAATAGTACCACCGGCAGCCGTGATAGCCTCTTCAGCAGACTTGCTGAATGCGTTGGCTTCTACGGTCAGTTTGGCAGTCAGCGTACCGTTACCGAGAATCTTCACCAGAGCGGTCTTGTTTACGAAACCTGCCTCACGAAGTTCTGCCAGTCCGATTTTCTCAAGGTTCTTAGCCTCTGCTAATGCTTGGAGCACAGCGAGGTTGATAGCCTTATACTCCACATGGTTGATGTTCTTGAAACCGAACTTAGGAAGACGGCGTTGCATAGGCATCTGTCCACCCTCGAAACCGATTTTCTTCGAGTAACCGGAACGCGACTTAGCACCCTTATGACCACGGGTAGAAGTGCCACCAAGACCCGAACCGGCACCACGACCGATACGCTTAGCGGTCTTCACAGAACCTGCAGCCGGCGTTAAATTATGTAATTCCATAATGATTTTAATTACTAAAGGGTTAATCAATTACTTTTACCAAGTGTTTTACCTTCTCTACCATACCGAGGATAGCAGGAGTAGCCTCATGCTCTACGATGGCATTCATCTTACGGAGGCCCAAAGCCGCCATAGTCTCTTTCTGTACTTTCGGGCAGCGGATGATGCTGCGTACTTGCTGAATCTTAATAGTTGCCATAATCTTCGATAGGTATTATCCGTTAAACACTGTAGAGAGGCTCACACCGCGGTTCTGTGCTACAGTGCGTGCATCACGCAATTCTGCGAGTGCAGCGATAGTAGCCTTCACGAGGTTGTGAGGGTTGGAAGAACCTTTTGCTTTTGCCAGCACGTCGTTTACGCCCACCGACTCCAATACGGCACGCATAGCACCACCGGCTTTCACTCCGGTACCTTCGCTTGCAGGCTGGATATATACGCGAGCGCCGCCGAACTTAGCATACTGCTCGTGGGGGATAGTACCCTTCAATACAGGCACTTGAATAAGGTTCTTCTTAGCAGCCTCTGTAGCCTTAGCAATAGCCGCCGTAACTTCACCTGCCTTACCCAGACCGTGACCTACGATGCCATTTCCATTTCCTACAACTACGATGGCTGCGAATGTAAAGGTGCGACCACCTTTCGTAACTTTCGTTACGCGGTTAACTGCGACGAGGCGCTCCTTGAGCTCCAAGTCTTGGGTTGATTTAACTCGATTCATCTTAGTCTTCGTGTTTTTAGAATTGGAGACCTGCTTCACGAGCAGCGTCTGCTAATGATTGTACTCGACCATGATAGAGGTAGCCGTTGCGGTCAAAAACGACTTCGTTCACTCCGGCTTTCTTAGCAGCCTCGGCAATAGCCTTACCTACGAGGGCTGCTTTCTCCGACTTGGTCATCTTATCTTTGATTCCGAGGGACGATGCGCTGGCAAGTGTTACGCCTTTGGTATCGTCAATCACTTGTGCGTAGATTTGGCTGTTGCTACGGAATACGGTCAGACGAGGACGCTCAGCAGTACCCGACACCTTGGTGCGGATAGAAGCTTTAATCTTAAGTCTTCTTGCTATTTTCTGAATCATAATACTTCCTTTCTATTATTTACCAGCCGACTTACCAGCCTTACGACGTACAACTTCACCTTGGAAACGAATACCCTTACCTTTATAAGGCTCCGGCTTACGGAACGAGCGAATCTTTGCGCAAACCTGTCCGAGCAACTGTTTGTCAGCCGACTCCAAGATTACGAGCGGGTTCTGGTTACGTTCCGACTTAGTCTCCACCTTAATCTCTTTGGGCAAACCCAAATAGATGGGGTGTGTATAACCGAGCGAGAGGTTGAGCACCTGGGGTTGAGACAACTCCACACGGTAGCCGACACCTACAAACTCCAATACTTTCTTATAACCATCGTGCACGCCAACCACCATGTTGTGGATTAAAGCACGATACAAACCGTGTTTCGAGCGCATCTCTTTCTCATCGTTGGGACGAGTAACATGGCATACGCCATCTTCTACGCTTACGCCGATCTGAGGATCAACTGCCTGGGTCAATTCACCCTTGGGGCCTTTCACGGTTACAACATTCTCAGGGCTAACGGTTACGGTTACGCCTGCAGGGATTGCGATAGGTAATTTACCAATTCTTGACATAGTCTTCTCCTCCTTACATTAATAAACATAACAAATAACCTCACCACCCAACTGGTGTCCACGAGCTTCCTTGTCGGTCATCACACCCTTCGAAGTGGAAAGGATAGCAATACCGAGACCATTCAGTACGCGCGGCATATCACGATAGCCTGCATACTTACGAAGACCGGGGGTAGATACACGTTGTAAACACTTGATGGCGTTAACTTTGTTAACGGGATCATACTTCAAGGCAATCTTGATCGTGCCCTGAGGTCCATCCTCCACGAACTTGTAGGAAAGGATATAACCTTTCTCAAACAAGATACGCGTGATCTCTTTCTTCAGATTCGAAGCCGGCACCTCTACTACGCGGTGGCCTGCTTTGATTGCATTCCTGAGTCGAGTCAGGTAATCTGCGATAGGATCTGTCATAAATAATTTGTTGTTAAATTAATCCCGCCTGTCGGGACAATATTTAATAATTGATTTTCAAGTCTGCCATCTCACAAGGAGAAGTGCAAACATATTTTACCCACAAAAATCATGCCATACTATATAGTATGTCATATCAAAATGCAGATTGTCATGTTTTTTGCCATCCTTGGCAGGCAAACTATGGTAGTAAGTCTCCGGAGATGCGCTCAATGGCACCTCCGGAAACCATGTAGGAGCAATTACCAACTTGCTTTCTTCACGCCCGGGATCAAGCCCTTGGAAGCCATCTCACGGAACTGAATACGACTCAAGCCGAATGCACGCATGTAACCTTTCGGACGACCTGTGATCTTGCAACGGTTGTGCAGACGAACAGGGCTTGCGTTCTTAGGCAGGGCTTGGAGACCGATGTAGTCACCATCCTTGAGGAGTTGAGCACGTTTAGCAGCGTATTTTGCTACCAACTTAGCGCGCTTTACCTCGCGGGCTTTCATTGATTCTTTTGCCATAGTCTATTACTTTTTGAAGGGTAAGCCAAACTCACGCAACAGAGCAAAGCCCTCTTCGTCGGTCTGAGCAGTGGTCACGAAAGTGATGTTCATACCCAGCAGTTTGGTAATGTTATCAATGTTAATTTCAGGGAAGATAATCTGCTCTTGGATACCGAGGGTGTAGTTACCACGGCCATCCATCTTACTCGGAATACCTTTGAAGTCGCGGATACGCGGCAATGCCACGCGCACGAGGCGCTCCAAGAACTCGTACATACGCTCACCGCGGAGGGTTACACGTACGCCGATAGGCATTTTCTTACGCACCTTGAAGTTAGCGATATCTTTCTTGGAGAGGGTAGCCACTGCTTTCTGACCTGCGATAGCGGTCATCTCTGCTTGTGCTACGTCGATGATTTTCTTATCAGCGACAGCATCTCCAAGACCCTGGTTTAGGACGATCTTCGTGAGTTTCGGGCACTGCATCACAGTAGTGTAGTTGAACTCTTTCATCAAGATAGGAACGATACGCTCCTGGTAATCTTGCTTCAAACTTGCTGTATTCATTGCTTAGATCTCCTTACCAGTTTTTTTGGATACGCGAACCAACTTACCATCTTTCAACACACGACCTACGCGAACGGGCTTGCCGTCTTCTACGGGGTTGAGATTGGAGATATGGATAGGTGCCTCCTGTTTAACGATGCCCCCTTGGGGGTTCTTTGCATTAGGTTTGGTACTCTTCGATACCATATTCACACCTTCTACGATAGCACGCTGTTTCTCTACGAGCACCTCCAGCACACGGCCGGTCTTGCCTTTAGAAGCGCCTGCGTTAACGTAAACGGTATCACCTTTCTTAATATGTAATTTTGCCATTACTGTAACTAATTTAGATGATTAGAGCACTTCGGGTGCCAACGAGATAATTTTCATGTTCGTTTGACGGAGTTCACGAGCCACAGGACCGAAGATACGCGAGCCTCGGAGCTCACCTGCGTTGTTGACGAGGACGCATGCGTTGTCGTCGAAGCGGATGTAACTTCCGTCAGCGCGGCGTACTTCTTTCTTCACGCGCACTACGATAGCACGGCTAACCGTACCGTCTTTGATAGCGGAAGAGGGGATAACGCCCTTAACGGCTACTACGATGGTGTCTCCGAGGGTGGCATAACGTTTCTTAGTACCGCCCAGAACGCGGATTACCAATGCCTCTTTTGCACCGGAGTTGTCCGCAACGATAAGTCTTGATTCTTGCTGTACCATAATTACTTAGCCCTTTCGATAATTTGAGTTAGACGCCAACGAACTGTCTTGCTCAGCGGACGAGTCTCCATGATGCGTACGGTATCGCCGATGCCGCACTCGTTCTTCTCGTCATGAACATGGAACTTGCGAGTTTTATTGACAAACTTGCCATAGATGGGGTGCTTCTCTTTCCACTTAACGGCTACGACGATCGTCTTATCCATCTTGTTGGAAACGACTACACCTACACGCTCTTTTCTTAGATTTCTTGTTTCCATTTCACTTGTCGTTTTTTACTTGTTAAGTTCTCTTGCACGGAGTTCTGTTGCCAGACGTGCGATTGTCTTACGAGCAACCTTAATCTGCAACGGATTGTCGAGCGGAGAAATGCTGTGATTCAGTTTCATACGAGTGAGAGCCTCTTTCTCCGAAGCCAAACGCTCTTGAATCTCAGCGGTAGTTAACTCTTTGATTTCAGCTGTTTTCATAATCCTAATTATACATTTTGGGTTGCGTCGTAATCACGTCTTACGACAAATTTAGTAGTGATAGGAAGTTTCTGTGCTGCCAGGCGGAGTGCCTCTTTAGCCACCTCGTACGATACACCTTCTACCTCGAAGATGATACGTCCGGGCTCCAAAGGTACTACGAATCCTTCGGGCGCACCCTTACCTTTACCCATACGGACATCCAAAGGCTTCTTGGTGATAGGTTTATCCGGGAAAACACGGATCCACACCTGACCTTGACGTTGCATATAACGGGTAACTGCGATACGGGCTGCTTCGATTTGACGACCTGTCAACCAGATGGTACCAAGGCTCTTGATACCGAACGAACCGAAAGCCAGTTCGTTGCCGCGATGCGCAATGCCTTTGATACGGCCTTTCTGCGAGCGACGGAATTTTGTTTTCTTAGGTTGTAACATAACTGTTGTAATCTACAAATCGGTTAGACATTATTGTTTTTTGTTTCTGCGGAAACCACCTCTGCGCTCCCCATCGCGACGGTCGTTGCGGCGATCCATACCGCGTCCTTCCTGCTTCTGGGTGAAGTTAGGTGCCAAATCCACTTTGCCATACTTCTCGCCACGGCAGATCCATACCTTCACGCCGATAACACCTACTTTGGTGATAGCGCCGATTTGGCAGTAATCGATGTCCGCACGGAGTGTGTGGAGCGGGGTACGTCCTTCCTTGTACATCTCTTTGCGCGCCATCTCGGCACCGTTGAGACGTCCGCTGACCTGAATCTTGATACCCTCAGCGCCCATACGCATGGTAGAAGCAATAGCCATTTTCACGGCACGGCGGTAAGCCACTTTGCCCTCCAACTGACGAGCGATCTTGGTAGCAACGATGGTTGCATCCAACTCAGGACGTTTTACCTCGAAGATGTTGATTTGTACATCTTGCTTGGTGATTTTCTTCAGTTCCTCTTTCAATTTGTCAACCTCTTGTCCACCCTTTCCGATGATATACCCGGGGCGAGCGGTGCAGACAGTTACAGTAACAAGTTTCAGAGTTCTCTCGATGACGATACGGGAAATACTTGCCTCAGCAAGACGGGCATTGAGGTACTCACGGATTTTGGTATCCTCTACAATCGTATCACCATAGTTCTTACCGCCAAACCAGTTGGAGTCCCAACCGCGAACAATACCGAGGCGGTTTGCAATAGGATTAATTTTCTGTCCCATCTTGGTAATTACTTTTCAGCGTTAGTATTTTTAGTATCCACGAATACAGTAATATGGTTGGAGCGCTTGCGCACGCGGTATCCGCGGCCCTGAGGAGCGGGCAACAGACGCTTGAGCATCATACCGCCATCCACCATAATATTGCTTACATATAAAGTTTCTTGATCTGCCTTTTTGCCGGTCTTGGTTTCCCAGTTAGCAATGGCGGACTTCAATACCTTTTCCATCGCACGAGAAGCCTCGCGAGTGGAGAAGTGCAGTGCACCCAGTGCACGGTTCACTTCCATGCCGCGGATCATGTCTGCTACGAGACGCATCTTGCGCGGTGAGGTAGGAACGTTGTTCAGTTTGGCGAAGTATTGCTCTTTGCGAGCCTCCTTCATTGCCTCTGCTGTATTATGTTTTCTTGCACCCATTGTAATTCTTGGTTTATAAAGTGTTGTTAATTAATACAATGGATTACTTCTTGTTGTTGCCGGCATGACCACGGAAGGTACGTGTAGGCGCGAACTCGCCCAACTTGTGTCCTACCATGTTCTCGGTTACATAAACAGGAATGAATTTATTTCCATTGTGAACTGCGATTGTATGACCTACAAAATCGGGGGAGATCATCGATGCACGGCTCCAAGTCTTGACAACTTCTTTCTTGCCCGACTCATTCATGGCCAACACCTTGTCCTCCAACTTAACGTTGATAAAAGGTCCTTTTTTCAATGAACGACTCATAATGTTACGATTTTAATAGGTTATTTCTTTCTTCTTTCGATTATGTACTGGTTGCTCTGGTTCTTGGGATGACGCGTCTTGTAACCCTTAGCGAGCAAGCCCTTACGTGAACGAGGATGTCCACCGGAAGCGCGACCTTCACCACCACCCATCGGGTGATCTACAGGGTTCATTACGACACCACGGTTGCGTGGGCGACGACCGAGCCAGCGGCTACGACCTGCCTTACCGCTCTTCTCCAGCGCGTGGTCGCTGTTGCCTACAACGCCAACAGTAGCCTTGCATGCAGCCAACACTTTGCGCATCTCACCCGAAGGCAACTTGATGATTGCATACTTGTCTTCACGAGAAGAGAGCTGTGCAAACACACCTGCGGAGCGAACCATGCAAGCACCCTGACCCGGACGGAGCTCGATGTTGTGAATCAACGTACCGAGGGGGATGTTTGCCATAGGCAGCGCATTACCAACTTCCGGAGCAGCGTCTGCGCCGGACATAACTACTTGACCTACTTGCAGTCCATTAGGAGCAAGAATGTAACGCTTCTCGCCATCAGCATAGAACAAGAGTGCGATACGTGCCGAACGGTTAGGATCGTACTCAATAGTCTTTACTGTTGCGGGTACACCATCTTTGTTGCGTTTGAAGTCAATTACACGGAATTTCTGCTTGTGTCCACCGCCGATGTAACGCATGGTCATTTTGCCGACATGGTTACGACCACCGGTCTTGCGTTTTCCGAACACAAGCGATTTCTCTGGTGCACTTGCGGTAATTGTCTCAAATGCGCCAATAACTTTGTGTCTTTGCCCTGGTGTAGTGGGCTTAAATTTACGAACAGCCATTTTTAGATATTGCTATAAAAATCGATTGTATCACCTTCTTTCAATGTAACAATAGCCTTCTTGTAAGCCTGTTGTGCGCCGCGAAGCAGACCGCTCTTAGTCCAGCGTTGTTTCACTTTGGGAGCAACAATCAGGGTGTTTACATCCACTACCTGTACATTGTACATTTCTTCTACTGCCTTTTTGATTTGAACCTTATTGGCAGTACGCTCTACACGAAAACCATAACGGTTCAACTTTTCGCCTGCGGCGGTCATCTTCTCAGTGACGATAGGTTTCAAAATAATTGCCATAGTTGTAACCTCCTTATGCGTTAAAAGTTGCCTCGATAGCAGCTGCCGAAGCCTCGGTGAGCACTACTACGTTAGCGTTCATGATTGTGTAGGTATTCAGTTCGTTTACATTCACTACGTTCGTGCGCTGAATGTTTGCAGCGGACTTGCGTGCGTTCACGTTAGCATCGTTCACTACGAAGAGCACTTTCTGACCTGCTACTTTCAGGTTGTTGAGTACTTCAATCATAGCCTTGGTCTTGGGAGCCTCGAAGTTGAGTGCATCCAAAACGAGGATATTGCCTTGCGAAGCACGAAGGCTGAGTGCAGACTTGCGAGCGAGTTGTTTTACCTTACGGTTGAGTTTGAAATCATAGGAGCGGGGTACGGGACCAAAGATGGTACCACCACCTACGCGAACCGGCGACTTCAAATCACCCGGACGTGCACCACCGCCGCCCTTCTGGCGACCGAGTTT
Organism: Paludibacteraceae bacterium; assembly: GCA_034090015.1. Classification (GTDB taxonomy): domain Bacteria; phylum Bacteroidota; class Bacteroidia; order Bacteroidales; family Paludibacteraceae; genus Colicola. Next base: position 49,623 of record JAXDTJ010000080.1, read on the forward strand.
GCGAGTCGAGTGAGCGTTCTCGCTACGTTGTTTAGCCTTTGCAGTGCCTTGGCGGTTGTTAGCCAAGAATTGCTTAACGTCCAAGTAGATAGCGTGGTCGTTAGGCTCGATAGCGAAGATTGCATCGTTCAAGGCAATCTTCTTGCCGGTCTCCTGACCGGCCATATTCAAAATACTAAGTTCCATACTTCTTACTTGTTGATAATTACGATTGAGTTTTTAGCACCCGGGATAGAACCTTTCACCATGATGAGGTTGTACTCGGGAATCACTTTCAAGATTTGCAGGTTTTGCACCGTTACGCGGTCAACACCCATGTGTCCACCCATGCGGGTACCCGGGAAGATACGAGAAGGATACGCGCAGGCACCTACGGAACCCGGTGCACGCAGACGGTCGTCCTGACCGTGAGTGCTCTGACCTACACCACCGAAACCGTGGCGCTTTACAACACCTTGGAAACCTTTACCTTTGCTGGTGCCGATCACATCCACGAAGGAGTTCTCTTCGAACACATCAGCCGCGGTGATAGTATCACCTAAATGGAGTTCTTTGCCGAACTCATCAAACTCAGCAAGATGGCGCATAGGTTGCACCCCTGCTGCTTTGAAATGCCCTGCCTCTGCTTTGTTGGTGTGTTTCTCGCTCTTGGGCATGAAACCAACCTGAACAGCCTGATAGCCGTCTTTCTCGACGGTCTTCAACTGTGTTACAACGCAAGGACCTGCTTCAATGACGGTGCATGGGATATTTTTGCCATCAGCACCGAAAACGGAAGTCATTCCGATTTTTTTACCTAATAATCCTGGCATTTTGTTGTTAATGAATTAGTTATTAGTAATTTGATTGCTCTCGCCCGCAGGTTTGCGTGGCTCACGCCCTTGCCTCTCCGAGGGAAGCAACCCTTGTTTTATTTGACAATTTGACAATTGACAATTTGACAAATATCAATGCTATCAAGCCTTGATCTCGACCTCAACACCGCTGGCGAGCTCCAGTTTCATCAGCGCCTCAATCGTCTTGTTGTTGCTGTTGTAGATGTCAATCAGACGCTTGAAACTTGCCAACTCGAATTGCTCACGCGATTTCTTGTTTACGAAGGTGGAGCGGTTCACGGTGAAGATACGCTTGTGGGTAGGCAATGGAATAGGACCACTTACTACGGCACCTGTTGCCTTCACTGTCTTAACGATTTTCTCTGCGGATTTGTCCACCAAGTTGTGGTCGAACGATTTGAGTTTGATACGAATTTTTTGACTCATGACTAATTTTACAATTTGACAATTTTACTATTTTACAATTATCGGGGGACGCCTAAAGAGTCATACGCTTAGGCGTCCCTCCTATGTTTATGTTTCTTTCAGTGGTGCGGCCTGGAGACCGCACCTCCTGTTTTTCAGCTTCTTTCAGTGGTGCGGCCCGGAGACCCACCTCCTTTAGATTATACCAAGTCGGCACGGCCGCCTACTTCGGTGAGTACTGCTTTTGCGATTGCGCTGGATACAGCCTCGTAGTGCGAGAACTCCATGCTGGAGGTTGCACGACCGGAGGTGATGGTACGCAATGCTGTTACATAACCGAACATCTCGCTCAAGGGCACTTTGGCTTTCACGATACGTGCGCCGGTGCGAGCGGTATCCATACCCTCTACCTGACCACGACGTTTCGTCAAGTCGCCAATGACATCACCCATGTTCTCTTCGGGGGTTACCACTTCTACCTTCATGATAGGCTCCATCAGGGTCGGTTTCGCCTTCACGCAAGCGTTCTTGAACGCCATCTGTGCGCAGACTTCGAACGACAATTGGTCAGAGTCAACGGGGTGGAACGAACCATCGATAACGGTTACTTTGAGTTTCTCCAGCGGATAGCCTGCGAGCACACCGGTCTTCATAGCCGTCTGGAAGCCCTTCTCGATAGAGGGGATATATTCCTTAGGAATGTTACCACCCTTCACCTCGTTCACGAACTCCAATGCGCCCTCGAACTCGGGGTTACCCGGCTCTACGCGAACAATCATATCGGCGAACTTACCGCGACCACCGGTCTGCTTCTTGTAGGTCTCACGCAACTCAACGGGCTGCGAGATAGCCTCACGGTATGCCACTTGGGGACGACCTTGGTTGCACTCTACCTTGAACTCGCGTTTCAGACGGTCGATAATGATTTCCAAGTGCAACTCACCCATACCCGAGATGACGGTTTGTCCCGTCTGCTCGTCGGTCTTCACGGTGAAGGTGGGGTCTTCCTCAGCCAACTTAGCCAGACCTACGCCTAACTTGTCGAGGTCAGCCTGACTCTTCGGCTCTACGGAGATACCGATCACAGGAGCGGGGAACTCGATGGACTCCAGTACGATAGGATGTTCCTCGTCGCAGAGGGTATCACCGGTACGGATATCCTTGAAGCCCACGCCTGCGCCTATATCACCGGCAGCGATGAAGTCCACGGGGTTCTGGTGGTTGGAGTGCATCTGGAAGATACGCGAGATACGCTCTTTCTTGCCCGAACGGGGGTTGTAAACATACGAACCTGCCACCAGTTTACCGCTATACACGCGGAAATAGCAGAGACGACCTACATACGGGTCGGTAGCAATCTTGAATGCCAATGCGCAGAGAGGCTCATCATCATCCGGCTTGCGGGTGAGCGGCTCATCAGTACGCGGGTCGGTACCATTGATTACCTCGGTATCCAGCGGGCTCGGCAAGTATGCGCAGACAGCATCAAGCATGGTCTGTACACCTTTGTTTTTGAACGACGAACCGCAGATAACGGGGAAGATATGCATGCCGACAGTAGCCTTGCGGATTGCTGCGCGAATCTCCTCTTCGGTAATGGTAGAAGGATCAGAGAAATACTTCTCCATCAGCACATCATCGTACTCAGCGATGGTCTCGAGCATTTTGTCGCGCCACTCTTCTGCTTCTGCTTGGAGGTCAGCGGGGATATCATCTACCTCATACTCAGCACCCATGGTCTCATCGTGCCACAGGATAGCCTTCATCTTCACGAGGTCAACTACGCCTTTGAAGGTCTCTTCAGCGCCGATAGGAATCTGAATCGGGCAAGGAGTAGCACCTAATACCTCTTTAATTTGGCGCACTACATCGAAGAAGTTGGCACCCGAACGGTCCATCTTGTTCACATAGCACAGACGAGCCACATTGTACTTATCCGCCTGACGCCATACGGTCTCGGACTGAGGTTGTACACCACCTACGGCGCACAGTGCCATCACAGCACCATCCAAGATACGCAGCGAACGCTCTACCTCTACGGTGAAGTCCACGTGACCCGGAGTGTCTATCAGGTTGATTTTGTACTTGTTGCCGTTGTAGTTCCAATAGGTGGTGGTAGCAGCAGAGGTAATCGTGATACCACGCTCCTGCTCCTGAACCATCCAGTCCATCGTAGCGGCACCATCGTGCACCTCACCAATCTTGTGCGTCAGACCTGTATAGAACAGGATACGCTCGGAAGTGGTGGTCTTACCGGCATCGATGTGTGCCATAATGCCGATGTTTCTGTTTAATGTCAGATCGTGTTTTGCCATCTTTTTTATTCCTTAAAGGGGACTTCTGTAAATTACCTTTCTATAATTTTGAAAATTTTCTTTAGCAGCATGCCGCGCAGAAGGAGGGAGCAATGCGAGCATTGTGACCGACTGATAAGCCGCAGGATGCAAAGAAAAATTCAAAATTATGAAAGAGTATTTACTGTCGTCACAGAATGTGTATTTAATACGGGGAATTTGCAGAAGTCCCCTTACAATATATATACGCGCGCGAACGCATTAGAAACGGAAGTGTGCGAATGCACGGTTAGCCTCAGCCATACGGTGCATATCCTCCTTACGCTTGAAGGCACCACCTTGGTTGTTGAATGCGTCCATGATTTCTGCAGCCAATTTCTCTGCCATGGAATGACCACCGCGCTTGCGAGCGAAGTTAATCATATTCTTCATGGCGATAGACTGCTTGCGGTCAGCACGAATCTCAGTCGGCACTTGGAAAGTAGCACCACCGATACGCTTCGACTTCACCTCTACGAGCGGGGTGATGTTGTCCAAAGCCTGTTTCCATACTTCCAGAGGAGTCTTGTCAGCAGCTTTCATCTTCTGCTCTACCGTATCAAGCGCAGTATAGAACACGCCATAAGCGGTATTTTTCTTACCATCGAGCATCAGGTGGTTCACAAACTTAGCCACCATCACTTCACCGAACACGGGATCCGGCAGGATAACTCGTTTTGTTGGTTTTGCTTTTCTCATTGTTGTTTACTTGTTTTTTGGTTGTCATCGCTTCAGCCTCGGCGGCTTACTCAACCGAATCAACCCATTAATAATCGTCCCAATCTATGGAACATTTAGTTAGTTTTCAAAAGGATAGAACTTTTTCTTTCCTCCTTCGCGGGGAGGCTTTTGTGGTTCTTACTTCTTCGCCTTCGGACGCTTAGCGCCGTATTTGCTTCGACGTTGCAAACGGTTTGCCACGCCGGCGGTATCCAACGTACCACGCACGATGTGATAACGAACACCCGGCAGGTCTTTCACACGACCACCACGCACCATCACGATGCTGTGCTCTTGCAGGTTGTGTCCCTCGCCCGGGATGTAGGCGTTCACCTCTTTCTGATTGGTCAAACGTACACGAGCCACCTTACGCATTGCGGAGTTAGGCTTCTTAGGAGTTGTAGTGTACACACGCACACATACACCACGACGCTGAGGGCAGCTGTCCAATGCAGGGCTCTTGCTCTTGTCGATAAGTTCTGCTCTTCCTTTTCTAACTAATTGTTGAATTGTAGGCATTTTAACTTGTTAGTTTGTTAGTGAATTTAATTAAATGTTTCCATGCTTTCCGCCGGCTCTGCCACCCCGTCTTGCCCGTCTTCAAGACTACTTCCGCCGTCTCTCTGTGCAGGCTTCCTGCGCCCGTATATACACGCGCGAGGGACACATCGCCGCGAAAAAGCATGCAAAGGTACGACTTTTTTTTGACATGACCAAATAATTCGGCAAGAAAATGCAATTTTTCTATTAAAAGCCCCATTTTCTGCAAAAAATTTTCATTTTGCAAAGTAGGGTTTGCAAAAAAAAACAGATATCAACTTCCCAAAATCAGCAAGCCCCGAAGATGCGCCACAACACACGCCCTCCGACTCCCCAAAACCAGCCAGCCCCAACGGGGCGACATAAACCAGCGTAGGGTGGAACCCTACGAACGCGGGCGTCCCACCATGCAAGCCCCGAAGGGGCGACATAAACCTGCGTAGGGTGAAACCCTACGTAAAAGGGAATCACCCACAATGCAAGCCGAGATTTATCCCGATCTATCGGGACGGGGCGACATAACTCAATTTTGAGGCGCTGAGTCAACATGTATATCATTGCCCCCCCCCAACAAAAAACTTCAAGACCCTCAACCACTCCGACCACTCCGACCACTCCCATACAACAGAAGTAACAAACCAAGTGGGTCAATTTAAACGAACGTTTAAATTGACCCACTTGGTTGCTTTTTGTGTGGCTTGTTGCCTTTCGGGTTGTTGGATGAATAATAAACATCAAACAACTATCAAAACGATTGCAAAGGTACAATATTTTTTCGTAACTTGCAAATTTTTGCAAATAAAACTTGCAAAAAGTTTGTAATTGGTTGAAATTTATTAAACTGCCTATTTTTATGTAAAAGCGCTAATAGGTAGAGTTGAGTATGGTGTTTTTGTACGTGTTAGTGGGTCAATTTAGACGTTCCTTTAAACTTACCCACCCCTTAAAAAGGCTATTTCATTACACCACAATACATTATACACAAAAAAGTAAAACAAATCATTACCGGTTTCTTATCGCGACCTACCAAATGCACACAAATACTCTTAACATGACGGACCGGCAGATTGTAACTGCTCTTTTGCAACGCGACAAAGAAATCACGCGTACTTTCTTCTATATCAAATGTTTTCCGCTTTTCAACGCTATATTTGAACACTATTATACGGATTGCAGCAGTTGTCTTGAATTCATCAACGAGATATACATTCACATAATGTCCCCACAAGACGTTACTGGCTTGTGTAAACTGGAGAATTTTCGCTTTGAAAGCAGTCTCTATACATGGATAAAAACGGTGTGCCTGTTCTATTGTTATGCACGTTTTGAACAAAAACAACGCATGCCCATTGACAATAATAACGAACCGACAGATAGAAATATACCTATTCAGGAATCTATACAAATAGACTTAACATCCATTAACCACAACGACATAAACGTCATCCTACAATTAATGCCAAATGCTCGATACCGAGAACTTATCCGCCTACGTTACTTGGAGGGTTTCTCAAATGAAGCGACTGCGCAACGGTTAGGTATGACGATGGATAATTATTACAACAAACACAAACTTGCCAAAGAGCAGTACCTACAAGTATGGAAAAAAGAAAATCACAATGAATAAGCATTTCTCTCCCATAATATCAGAAGAAAAGTTTGCAGCATGGTTGGATGGCATGCTACCACCTACTGAAATGCAAGAGGTTGCTCAAATGATAGACGAAGATAGCAACATGCAAGCCATTCTCTCTTCACTTCAAGAGGTAGATGATATCTTGTGGGGCTACTCCGACAACCCAATCATATCCTCACCACTGACCAATCCCCTCATATCCACCGACTTTGAGTTACCGGACATCCCATCTTGGCCTATCATAGTCCCCATTCCATCTACACAAGTCAACCTAACTCCCGACTTCTTGCCGGATAATAGTTTTGACACACCATCCACCATTGAAACACAGGATTCGGAAAATTCTCTAATAGATATGCAGACGGATATAAATGATACAAACTTCTAAATCTCCCTTTTTATGTTAGAATTATTCACAGAACTAATGAATGGTTGCGGACCGTTTTGGATTGCCAATTCTGTTACAGCCACTGTCCTCGGCGTAGGAAACCGCAATAAACAACTCCAAAATGCTGAAAAAAGTCAAGAATTTCAATGGGAGTTGCAACGTGCCCGTGATATTTCGCAAAACGAAATCGAAGCTCAGAAGATTGCACATCAACGTATGATGATGAGTCTGTATCGCCGGTGGCAGCGCGAAGAACGCGCACAACAGGTCATTAACATGGACGCAAAAATACAATTGCCATTCTATACAAACAATTGGCCGTTAGCTTTAGGTCCTTCTGTTATTCTTGGCTTAATCCGGCAGAGCACTCCGCAACAGAGCATGAATGTTATTATGCTCCGTACACCCCTTCTCGCAGGAGCAAAAGGACAAATGAACAACCGAGAGAACTATGTAGTACAACAGGAGAAAGATCGTATATACAAAGTATTAGAACATAATATCGCAACGGACATGGGACAGATAGGAGACGTTACGTTCCGAAAAGATGCCGGTAGCAAGAAAGAGAATTACACCAATGCGGATATAATGAATATCCATTTCTTGATGGGCAGCATTCCAACCTTGGTAATCATGCCGAAGTATCAAGATAATCAAATATTCCTCAGTGCCGCGATGTGGGATGAACAAGCCACAAGACCACTCATCCAACCACTATTCGCCATGTACCACGACCCTATCCTCGCTCGAGACGATGAAAATTATCGGAATGAAGTGATAGAAAAACTCCATTTTACTATCTCTATTATTACAGCCACTATCCGAGACCAATATGCCATGCTCACATGGGGCAAACAACCAACTCTTTCAGTACTATTAGACGGAAATGAGCGTATGAAACAATATGCGCTCGAAAACAAAGGGATACGGAACTTTTTATTACAAGAGAATGAGAGCACACGCAAAGCATTGGAAGCCAACACCCCGAAATTACTTGAGGTATATGCACAAGCCGATGTAGATTATATGCTGAGCTCATTACAAAAACAAAACAAAATGTTGAACGCTTAATCCTCCTATAAGATGCCGCTTATCTCTACAACAGCCACAGCAGTCATGTTGCTCACCAATGTGGGACTGCAATTATTCAACAATTGGCGTAATGCGCAAACGAACGAAAAAATAACTCGCAAGCAACAAGAATTTCAGCGTGCAGCACAAGAGCATAATCACGACCGCATGATGGAACTGCTGCGGGAAGGACAAGCCTTGCAACAACAATGGGAAGCAGAAAACCACGAGCAGCGACTCAAAAACATCAATGATGACTTCGATACGCTCATCAACCAAACATTCTTTCAATACGCACTGCAAAATTCATGGCCGCTAACGGTGCTTCCAATGGTTATGAAAAACCAATCGTTGGGGAGTTTCCGAACCAATAGCAATGAAAATATCGCCTTGCACGTCATTCTTACACCTTCCAACAGCCCCAATTTTAACAATGCTGTTTTCCCGCAAATAGAATTAGGACTTGAAGCGTTCTTCCAGCGCCATTGGAACACAATGTCTTCACATCCTGTTATCTTCTATTCGGGTGCGTGGAAGAGTGCCACTGCCCCCACGGAGAACGATATAGCATTACTAAGAACCCACCTGAAGAGTCTGCCGGTACTAATGGTAACACCCTATTTCCAACCGAATGGAAAAAAAGAACTCGTTTTCAACATCAACATGTGGGGAATGGGAAATGCACAACAAACAACAAATAACAACATTGACCTATCACAACCAATTACCATCCAACCCTCCGAGCAAGAGTTCTCGTATTACAAAATCTATGCACCATCTACCACCTATAGCGATGAGCTTAAGGCTACAACAATAGAGGAATTTGTACCATACCTGCAATGTATGATAGGCTACCTCGCCGATGTTTACTTCTGGTCTGCCCACAATCGCCCCCCCATCCTTCCCACTCTACTCACCATCGGTGCCGTGAATACGGATGGAATGAAATATTTACTCAGCCACTCAGAAGACAATTATGTTCTGCTCTTAAACGAAACTGAGCAAGAGAAAAACGAGAAAATCTTTCAAGAAAAAGATTTGATAGGGTTTTATATGGCAACCTCTCCTTTGCTGAACAAGCAAAACATAAAAGAGCGAATCAAGCATACACTCTATTCATATTGTACAGATACTATCCATATAGAAAAAAAATCAATAGATTATTTATGGGAATACATTTGGAATGAAAATAGTGAAAGACCAATAGACCTTTACTTGCCTATAGAGATATTGCCTTTGCTGAACATATTGTCACGCGATAAATTGCTAAATGAAAAGAAATTATCCTCATTATGCTCATGCATTTCAATATACGACCCTATGTTGACTTACGACACCTCAGAATTGATGAGCATAACAGAAGCCCTCTATCCTCATAGTAAAGTTCGTTTGCGTTTTGTCAATGCGAACATTGTGTTATGTTTTGTGCATAACAAATCCTTCAAGAATGCCTACACAAATTGCTTTGGGGCTTTGCTATACAAATCCGAAACGAATTGCGATGGGAGGGAATATTGGTGGGATATTGAAAATAAAAAATTGGAGTCTGCACCTCCCTCTCACGATATTGACAGAGTGATATCTAATCGTTTACTTGAGAAGTTCGACACTGAAGCCATAAAGTTACATAAACTCTTTTGCGAATCTATGGATCGGTTAGGTGAAACAGTTGAAAACAATCTTAGTAATTTAATTTCTAACATTGAGACCAAAACACTAACTTACAAAGACATTTTGGTTTGGGTTAGACATAACTATCATCCGGGAGATTCATTGATAATTTTAACTTTTACCATCAAAAGTTATCAATATGTCATAGGTTTATTAGAGGCAAATGAACAATGGAGTTTTAAAAAATATATTGGAGCAAAAAACTTCCACATTGATGCATCAATAAGGGAAAAAATGCATAATAAGTCAGTATTAATTCAAAAAATAAGATAATTATGGAAAAAGAAAGAGGTCTCTTTGAATCAGTTGGTAATAAAATTGATTCAAAATTGAGTTCCTTAAGAGAAGGAACATTAGATTTTATGTCATCGTTGTTTGAGGAGCAGGAGCAACAAAACGATGTTACTCAATCCGAGCATTCCCCCGAACTAACTATTGTTAAAACATTCTTAAATGGTCTTGGAAGTGATGTAGAACTGCAAGTGGTCGATTCTGATTTTACCTACAAGGACATTTTAGTATGGGCTCGCAAACACTTTATTGGAGATGAGATGTATATGATCCGTTATAATGAAACAACACATAATAACACGTTAATTTGTGTATTTTTTGCCCAAAACGGGAAACCGCTTTTGCAACCGCATCATGCTAAAATATGTTATGCTTTCAAAAAGCTACCGGAATCGTTGTCAAATATCTTTGGAAACAAAAATATGTATATTCAACCAATAAAAAAATAATATTATGGGACTTTTTTCTAAAGTTGGTAGTCTTATAGACACCACATTAAGTTACATCTGGAAAGGATTTATTTCACTGCTATTGTTTGCTTTAGCCCTTGGAGTCTTTGTTATATATGGCATCCTTTCATTAGGCGAAATTGCATTAAATGCCGCAAAAAGGGGATGGAAACGAGTGAAAGAAAAATTCCCCGGCGCAAAACTCAGAGCAATCGATGTTGTAGGCGGAAACAAACTGATTGATGCCATAAATATAATAAAACAAGATGCTACCATATCCAATGATCCCATAACAATGCGAGAATTAGAAGACATTGAGGATGGAGCTCAGGAGGCCGATGCTGCTAGTATACTAGAGGGTATTGACGCAAATGGGAACGAGGCGATATTGGACATTGAATTTCTTAAAGCAGATGGTATTAATAGAAATGAAGTTTATACGACCTCAATCACACGTTGAATTTTATCAAAACCAATGGTATTATAAAAAAGAAAAGTATCTATAAGTTTAACCGTTAATAAAGGAGGAAATATGTCTTTTACTAAAATTTTTGTCATTAGCAGTTCTATTGCTTGTGCTGGAGTCGTTATAGTTGCTCTCCTCAAAAAAATATGGAAAGATCCATCCATAAATAGCGTTTCTGTTGACATATTAGATTATAAATATGTCCTTGGTTGGTTACAACAAAAAAAGTCTATCATTAAAAAGGGTACAGAACTTATCACCCTACGCAATGAAGCCGCACGCAAATTATTAAAAGAGCATCTAAAATATGAAATGTCTGATAATGAAGTGCTTTATGTATTACAATACAATGATAAATTACTTGCACACTTGGTAGTTAAATACAACACCATCAGCGATTCATATTTGGATATGTTAGGTACAAATGATGTATTTATTCAAAAGATAGAATAAAATGTTTATAACCAGTTTTTTAATCGGCGCAGCAGTCGGATTTGTTATAGGAAGCATTATTAGCTTGGTTATTAATGTTTACGATGAGTTTTTAACATCTCAAGTAGCCAAACAAAAAGCAGCAGAAGAGTTGGGAAAATCAATACGAACAATAATAATAAAGAATGTTTCTAAAAACGGTAATTGCGAAACGATTTCAGCAAAAGCAATCGGATTGGAAGATTCAGAGGTAGCAGATGTAACATTTCATGCATATAAAGGTTCTTCTCTGTATGAGGGATTGCGTGCTTAAAATAACATATTAAATCACAGATATTATGCAGCCAAAATATAAAGTTTTTGTAAAAGATCCGCAAATGCACACAGCGGATGAAAAACAAGTATATGAGCAGATAACTAATAAGATATCTGGTATGTATCTTAGAATTTTTGGTAAAGATTCTGAAATACCATTTTACGTATATCTATTTATATCCCAACAACCCAATAGCACTATTGAGTGGAACACAGTTTCTAATAAACTAAATTATAAAATTACATTAGATAAACAAAATGCATTAGATCGTGAAGCATTTAGTGCCGAAATTAAAGGTGTATTACAACACCTTTATATCCCGGCTTCCATTCAAGATGTCTATTTATTTATCAGTAATCAAGTTATGACTGAAAAAGACTTTTTTACTGATAAACAGAGCGAAAAAGATGAAGAAAAAGCTCGTATCGCAAAGTTTCACGCAATAGAGCCTCTTTATCAGTTAGACGATGTCATTATGAATGACGATGAACGGCTCTCACTATATAAGGCGTTAGCAATAATAGAGTACAGAGATTTAATATTCAACAAATGGAATTACAAGCAGGTAGATCGATCTACCAAGTCTATTTTATGTTTCCATGGTGCACCCGGAACTGGTAAAACAATGTGCGCACATGGAGTAGCAAGCTACCTTGGTAAAAAAATACTATTGTGTAATTACAACCAAATACAATCAATGTATGTGGGAGAGGGGGTGAAAAACTTAAAAGCCTGCTTTGATGCTGCAGAAGAACAAGATGCAGTTCTTTTTATAGACGAAGCGGATACCTTTTTAAGTAAAAGATTACCATCCTCAAATGAGAACTCAAAGATATACAATAGTATGTCTAATGAATTGTTCCAATACGTGGAATCTTTTAATGGCTGCTTAATCTTTGCTAGTAATCATATTCAAGATTTTGATCCTGCTATTTTATCGCGCATAATACAGCCTTTGGAGTTTCGTTTGCCGGAAAAGAATGCTCGTATTGCCATCATACGAAAAATGCTTCCAGCACAAATACCAATGCTGATAAATGATTCTCAGTTAGATGAGTTGTCGGACTCCATAGAAGGCTTTTCCGGGCGCGATATTCGTAAAGCATTGCTGCTCTTTTTGTCATCAGCAGCGTACCAACATAAAACGATAGCGAAAGAAAACGATAGTGAAATTTCCCTGAATTTTGATGAATTTAGAGAAAGTTTCATCTTGATGAAAAAAGAAAAGGAAAAGTTACGTCAAAACAAAAACATTGCAGGAGAAGTTGCCGCCATTGCTTTAGAGAATCACAAACGAGAAGAACGCTTAATGACCTGTGCGGCTTTGGCTGTATGGGCAGATGGAAAGTTGAGTACAAAAGGAGAAACTCTATTCAAAGAAATATCAAAAAAATACGATACAAAAATATCTATCAGGGATAAAAGTTCTTTTTGTACACTTCATGAATTAGTTTCACAGAAATTATCTAAACAAGAAAAAGTGCAATTATTAGATATTGCTATCAGAATATTAGCTGCTGAAGGTGTTCCATCACCCCAAAAGGAATCATTTATCACAAATTTATCCACAAGTTTGGGTATGAAAGAAGAAAACAAAACAGCAGTGTTATCCTATTTCAATAAATTAAGCGCATTAGAAATGGATTGGGAAAGAATTTGTGAAGGCTTTGAACAAAATGAATATGATATCTTCGAAGAATTAAAGAAAGAATACACGGAGGGGGCTGCATATTATCACTTGGCACAAATGTTTGAGAATGGTTCAGACAAATATCAAATAATTTCGCCGGATAAGGAAAAGGCAGAATACTTTTATAACAAATCACGAGAGAAAGGATATAATTGTTAGATAACTCTTCATAGGAATATTATCAATTCTCTCTCCCAATAATGATATTTTATGATTGACTTCTTAGATTTTCTAAATAACCATGTACTTGGTGGGAACGATGGCGCTGGTGGAATGGGAACATCTGCAATGAAGGTGATGCAAGATTATGCACAGCAACATCTTGGGTTTAATCTACCACCCGATGAGATAGTTCAATCTGTGCAAGATGCAAGCACCTTTTTCAATATTGGTATGCCCGCGGAGATTCATTATGGACAAATGACAGGTGTCTGCAACCACATGGCTGATACAATGGCTGATGACGTATTATATATCAGCCCCAAGCAAATGTCCAATATGAATATTACGCAGCAAGATGCTTTCGACCTTGTTATGACACACGAGTGTGCCCATCGTGCCCTGCAAGGGATAAATACACACTTCAATGACCATCAAGAAGAACTCTGCTGCGATATGCTGGCGGGTGTCCGTGCAGGTCTAAATCCCGATGACCTCTCCATGAAGGCTATCAATGCAATGAAAGATTCTTTGCGCAACACACAAGGAACCGCCTCGCATCCGGCAGGAGCAGACCGAGTGGCAATCATCGATGAAGGTGTAAAATTTGCACAAGCCTATTATGACGAACATCAGTGTGCTCCTTCCCTTTATGAGTGTATAGACCATTTCAACGAACTCCAAGGGTTACAAGGCGACCATGCTGTTAATGATATTCATCAATTGGTAACCCTCCGTCCAGACGATGCCCCCGAGGCGGTAAAAGCATACTCAAGTCAAGAAATCAACAATCGTGTGCACAAAGCAGAGCGAGATATGGAGCATTGGAAAGCCGAATGGGAAAGCCATCTTAAACTGGCTCGACATGATATGTGGCGTGAATCGGAGATGGCACACGCGCGCTCATGCCAACGCAAATACGAAGAAGCAAAGCAGGCTTATAATCATTGGAGAAATGAAAAGCCGGATGACTTCAAAGGCTATACCGGCGATGATATTGAATGGCTCGAAAAGCAAGTTCGTATATCCAGCGGCATAGAACAAGCACATTGGCTTGACAAACTTGATTGGGCAAGAAGCCATGTACATGGATTTGTTTCTGCTGAAGATGTCGGAGCGGACGCAGCCACATCAGATGTTCCGGATAAAGGCTTTGTTGATGATATTTCATTCGGCAGCGGCTTTTCGGAAGAACAACCAATGTTCACTTACGAGCAACTCCTTGAGGCGGGTTTTAGCGAACCTATCGCTCACAATATCCTTAACACAGAAATGCCCCATTCCTACAGCCAACAAGAACTGCATGATGTCCTTTACTCCGATAATCCGCTGGAATCTTACAATCGTATGATGGAAGAAAAAGCCCAAGCGGCTATCAATCGTGCCGATGAACTTGAAGCACGAATCGGTAGAGACTTCGGTGTGTTCGCAATAGTGTAAAATAATAAATAAGAAAATATGAGAACTCTTAGTTTCAAAGAGGGGGAAACGCTTGCCTTTCATTTTGGTTATGAGGATTATAGTGAACCTTTAGCCGAATATAACGTATTAGCAGATGGGCAGTTAATACCAACGGCAACCTCTAATACATTAATTGGAGTAAAACGAAATAACCGTTGGGGATGGATAGATAGCGAAAATAATATCATCCTTCCATTCGTTTTTGACTCTGGGTTTGTTATTTGTTATGACGGAATAATTATACTGCAAAAAGATGGAAAGTGGGGAGGAATCTATAGAAATGACCTAACTACTGCTTTTGATTTCCGGTATGGTTATTTATCTCATATGTATCATAGCACATATATGGCTTCACAAACTTTAGGAGGTCTATATGCCTTACTGCGCTCTGGAGATGTGTTCCTTACGGATTACAAATACCAAGGATTCTTAGAGAATGGTCATAAAAGATATGTTTACTATGTCAGAACAAACATCTTTGGTATGCAGGTTAGAGGTGAAATAGATTTAGAGACAGGCAGGGAATTATCGTAAACTAACAAATGTGTTTGGAATCTACATTTAACGCAATTCCATTAATCGGAGTCAGTAGGCATCGGCTTTTGACGGATGGAAATGGTATTACCACGCTGGTCGCGTTTCATGGATGTCCTTTGAAGTGCGTCTATTGCATCAACCCCCAATGTCGAAATGACAACGGTATCAAAAGATGGATTACCCCACAGTCTCTATTTCATGAGTTGCAGGAAGATGACTTTTATTTTCGCGCTACAGGCGGCGGCGTTTGTTTTGGGGGAGGCGAGCCCTTATTGAGACATTCATTCATTAGAGAATTTAAGGAACTTTGTGGTGATAAGTGGAAAATAATAGTTGAGACTTCTCTTAATGTGCCGCAAAAATGCGTAAGAGACTTATCTAATATCGTTGATGAGTATATTGTTGATATCAAAGATATGTCAAATGCGATATATACACAATATACAGGAGTCAATAATATCAATGTCATACAGAATCTGCAATACCTGATTGAAGCCGGACTATCAGCTAACATTTCTATAAGAGTCCCATTAATTCCAAAATTTAACAATGAGGAGGCTATTGAGAAATCTGTTTACGAACTCTCACAGATGGGGCTTAATAATATTGAGCGTTTCACTTATTATACCGACTTGAAACCAACTGGTAACAATTCCGCAGATTCTTCTCGTATGCCGATAGGAAAAGCCATTTGTGAAGTTCTAAAAAGTGTTCGAAAGACCATCGCTGATGCAAATAATATTGAGTACCTTCCCGTAAAATGTAATCATATTGGAAATTGTCTTGGTACTTGCCCTACGTGCGACCATGAACTGAGATTAATCTCAAAAACACTTTGGCAGCGTGAGGCGGAGGGTGAAACGATAACTATTTAAACTCCATTTATATGCTTATTGAAAAATTGGGAGCATTTATTGCTCAAGCAAGTGAAGAAATTTACAAAGTCTTAACCGAAGACAAAAAAGAGGACATTCGTCCTGAGATGACGGTGGGTATTATTGATGATCCTGATGATTTTATTGATGCTTCTGATTTCATTGATGATGAGATGAAGAAGAAGGTTGATGATAGTGATATTGAAAGTCTAAAAACATAGTGATAGTATGCCATTATTTCCATTCATTATCTCAGGTCTAATTTGTCCGGAACCCTTTGAATTTGAATCACTAATTCAAAAGACAAAGGAATGGTCAGATTCTATTGTTACTGAACATTACTCTAATTATGTCACTCCAATTATCGCATGTCTTGTAATTGAAGAAAATCGTCTATACCGTAGATTACTTACCACAAAAAACGCATCTGTTGTCGAATTGATTTCTGAGTTGTTGAATTTCTCTATTGAGGATTTAAATTTAGAACCGATGCAAAAATCTGAACTACTTAGAGAACACATTCTAATCGTAAAAAAATACGACACCCCTGCGGAATAATATTACAAAGATTTTAGACGATAAAATGACCAATACGCAAAAAAAATCACCTCCACCGATAGATTAGGGGTATTTCTCGGCTCTATAGTAGTAAACTATTCAACACTTAACAACTATCACTATTATGCTTACTATTTGTATCTTAATCCTCTTCGGATTGTATTTCCGGAAACCTATCGGAGAGTTTGTGGAGAAACTCAAAGACGTGGACTGGCAGGAGAAATTCTCCGCTTTGTGGCAACACATCCTCCCGTATGCAAAGAAAGCGGGACGTGCAACAACAAAACCCTTATTGCAGTTCTACTATGTGGTTACCGATAGCGAAACTACCACACTGGAGAAAGCACTTATCTATGGCTGCATTGCCTATGTAGTATTGCCGTTCTCTATCCTGCCACGTGCCGTTTTTCGCTTTCTCGGTATCTTAGACGAGACTGCTGCAGTGTATTTCGTATATACCAAAATCAAAGACAAAATCACACCCGCTATCAACTTAAAAGTTGAAACCACGCTGGATGCTTGGTTCGGAGCAGAATACGCAGTGCTGGAATAGAAGACAGCACACCTTACCTAATTAAATACTAAATTATTATTCATTATGTGTGGCATTGATTATCTAAAAAACTATCTCACCGACAATGGATTCAAATGGCGAGAAGAGGGCGAAATTTTTCAGTTTTCGTATCATGAACTTACGTGCGTGGTGCCAATTGACACAACTGATGCCGTGAGGATTTTTGTGATGTTTGGTACGGAGGAAGATGACATTTCACTACTTTCCGAAGTTTGCAATGATATCAACAAAATGTTGTTTTTGGTCAAATGCTTTATTCATAACGGAAAGCTGTTTTTCACACTTTATTTCGAGCCAAACGAACACATGCAGGATAAAGACTACAAAGCCTATCTTGCCAGCTTAACTGAGGCTGTTGCTCATTTCAACGAACAACTCAAAAAACGAACCAATCAATAAATACTTCTACGTATATGAAAAGTTTTGATTATCTCAAGAAATTCCTTGAAGAAGAAGGATATAAATATGAAATAGAAGGAAAAACTATTGCTTTCAAATTTCAAGGATGTTATTTCTTAGCAATGGATAACAATGACACATTCTTGCAAATTATCATCCCCGTTGACTTAGGTTCTGTTCCGAGAAATGATGTCATGGAAGTCTGCAATCAGTTAAATTACGAGTATAACGCCATTAAATTTATAGTATGGGAAAACAATATTTGGGTATCGTATGAATTTGAGCCCACTCAATACACCACGCACGAACAATTTGAAAGCATCTTAAACATGTTAGACACAGCTTCTGATGAGCTGATTAGCAAATTTCAATAGCATACTGCGAAATAACATCATCCAATAACCAACTCTCCCATTTACCACTATGAACCCTTGGAAAAAAGTTTTGATTATTGCCACTTGCATCATTGCGCTGGGCGTATTGGTTTTTCTTGGACTACTTGGAGAACTCTATTATGACAGCCATTATGGTCCGCGCGATGGTTTCAGCGCAAGCGGTGAGGTGGACGACCCCATCTATATACGCTATTTCAACGACCGCACTTGTCGGTTATACGATTACAACAAAGAGGAATATATCACCCCAAAATGGGAATGGATCTCCGCCGGCGTAACGGAAGACTCTGTAGTCGTCTTCTGCGATAAAAATAGGCAGAGAGGGTTCGTTAACGTCTATACCGGCAAGGTCGTCATCCCTGCACAATACAAACACGCATGGAACTTCTCGGAAGGGAAAGCCGCAGTATATAAAGATGGCAAAGTCTGGTTTGTCAACAAACAAAACCAACCCGTCATCCCTACTAAATACACCCCGGGGGAATACTCCGCCATCCGGATGGGCTTCGCTTTCCACAACGGATACAGCCTCATGTGCGACTCAGCCAACCGTTGCGGCATCATCGACACCACCGGCGCATGGGTTATCCCGCCTACCTACGACTGTATCTGGTCGCCTAACAAGGCGGGCATACGCATCGTGCAAAATGAGCACAAATACGGTCTAATGACCCTTGACGGGCAAATCATACTCCCCATCATATACAATTTCATAGAGATGGATGCCGCTGACAACTTCCTGGTAACCAAAGACGGCATTATGGCTAAGCACAACCCCAAAGGGGAATTGATAGATCCGTTTGTCTGCACCGACATAGAGACTGTGTACTATTCAGACATAAACACCGTTGAAGGCGAATATACCACCTATAAGCGATATTATATCTACAACAAACAAGGTATCATTGATACCCACGGCAATCTCGTTATCCCTGCCCTTTACCACGAAATTACGCAAGTAACAAACATACTCTTTGCTGTACAGGAAATAGAAGACGGCTCATGGACGTTGATTGATATCTCAACCACCAAATCCCCTAAATAAACCCTTCATGGAAAATATAGAGATTAAGCGTATAACCATTGACCACCACATCCTGTACAAAGGCAGACGATACCGCGGTTTGAAGGAACTGAAATCAGCATCTATCGGGTGGCATAACATTGACAAACAGACGTGGGAAAGCCCATACGTAGTGGAAGTCAGTGAACGCTATCCTTGCTTTGACTCATACGATTATGCCGATGAGAATCGCTATTATCAGACGTTCTATCTCACGGACAGTATTTTGAAGGTACGATGTATATGCGATGAGGATAAGCAACGCTCGTTTGTAAAAGAAGAACTCTATCCGATAATCAATCCGGAGCATAATCCCAAATGGATACACGAGCGACACCTCCCGTTTATCTATTACAGGGGCGAGGGGCACATCCTATTCTTGGTACAAAGTCGCAAAGCAGGTTTCAAAGACAAAGTTCGTACCTACGACCCTACCAACACGCTGCTCCACCGCCTGCGCCGCTGGTTTGACACACTCCGCAAATCCTCTAAAAAAGCACGGAGATAAGCGGCTTTTTGATGGATTACCCTTCTTTCTCTTGTGTATTTGCCAAATTATTCGTACCTTTGCGGTGATTTTCAATACAGTACCGCCATGAGAAAGACTTTTTCCTTGTTTTTATGCCTTGTGCTGAGCCTCGGACTCGCTGCACAGAAAACTAACCTGCGCGACTATGTCTCTATCCGCTTTATTCCCAATCATGCCGATTGGGTATATACCGTGGGCGAAGAGGTAGAGATAGAGGTTGCCGCCGTTCGTCATTATGTACCTATTCCCGATGCGGAAGTGCACTATACATGGGGCATGGAGCAGCGTGATGCAGAAAAGGTCGGCACTATGCGCACAGGCAAGCAGGGTGTGCAGAGGTTGCGTCTGGCAGGTGCCAAGCAGTCTGGATTTAAGACACTGAGCGCGTCGGTAGAGGTGGATGGTAAGACCTACAGCAACAGCATTAACCTTGCTTTTGCGCCGGAGGATATCCGCCCGACCACGCCGCTCCCCGCGGATTTCGAGGCGTTCTGGCAGGAGAGTATCGAACAGGTTCGGCGGGTACCGTTGCGCCCCATGCTGACGCTGCTTCCGGAGCGCTGCACAGCCGATGCGGATGTGTATGAGGTACGTTTTCAGAACTTTCAAAAGGGGCATTATCTGTACGGCACGCTGGCGGTGCCGCGGGGTGTGGACCCGCTGCACGCCAAGGAGCAGTATCCCGCCGTTGTCCTGTGGCCCGGGGCGGGCGTGAAACCGCACCCCGGAGACGTGGATTTTTTCCCCGCACACGGTGTAATCACGCTGGAGATGGGTATCAACGGTATCCCCGTGAACCTGCCGCAGCAGGTGTATGACGACCTGCGCGCCAACGCGCTGCGCGACTACAACACTATCCATCTCGACGACCGCGATGCGTATTACTACCGCCGCGTGTATGCGGGGACGGTGAAGACGGTAGACTTCCTATGTTCGCTGCCATGTGTGGACACGGCGCGTATAGGCTGCTACGGAGGGTCGCAGGGCGGCGCACTGACTATCGTGCATGCCGCACTTGACCCGCGTATCAAAGCCGCAGCCGCCTCCTACCCTGCCCTCGCGGAGATAGCAGGATACGTCCACGGACGCGCTGCAGGATGGCCCAAGTGGCGCGAATTGTCGGAAGAGAAACAGAACGTAACGGAATACTACGATGTGGTGAACTTTGCCCGTATGGTGCACTGCCCTGTGTGGTTCATGCTCGGCTACAACGACCAAGTGTGCTGCCCTACGAGCACTTATGCGGTCTTCAACACCCTACCCTGCCCGAAGACCCTGCTCACGCCACTTGACTGCGCCCATTGGATGTATGCAGAGCATAAGCAACAGCGCGCCGAGTGGCTGCTGGAACAACTCACGAAATAGGTTATTTTAACACGAACTTGAAGTAAAGCTCTAATACATCGAAACGATGATGATTTTTTATTTCAACAAAAATTTCCAAAAATTATTCAAATATTATTTCTCTTTAACATATAATTAACGTGTAATTCACCATTAATTCATTACCAAAAACTAAAATAGTTCTAACTGCTAAAAAAATACTTTACTTATATCGAACTCACGTTATTTTACCCTAAAATTGCAAACCATACATAGCAAAATGCAGAAAAATATGTTATAAAGCATATTTTTCTGCATTTTTATTTGGTAGTATTGAGAAAAAGCAGTACTTTTGCACTGTGTTTTTCATGGTATTAGATTTAAGGTTAAGTAAAGATTGGGTTGTCGGGATGACAATCCTTCTTTTTTTTATCTGCTTTTCTTTTTCCGTTTACTTAAATCCGAATACGAAATAGACGGCAGCGATTAGGCAGAGTGCTGCAGCGAGATGGTTCCAGCGGAGTTGGGTATGAAAGGCTATCACACTGAACACAGCGAAGACTATCAGCGTGATAACTTCTTGTATCACTTTCAGTTGCACTAAGTTGAAGGGACCGCCGTTCGCCTCAAAGCCGAGCCTATTGGCAGGCACCTGCAAGCAGTATTCAAAAAACGCAATGCCCCACGAGAAGGCAATCACGGCTATCATGGGCCATTTCTGGAACCAAGAGAGTTCCCCCATCTTCAAGTGTCCGTACCATGCCAATGTCATAAACACATTGGAGCAAACCAAAAGCAAAATCGTATAAAATCCTTGCATATTATCTAAAAGGGTATTCAATAAAACAGAGACTGCCTAACCGATTCGTTCCGTTAGACAGTCTCTGTTGGTTTATCGAACTATCAAATCTACGTGTTCGCTTTTCAGGCGCACACGCAGCCACTCCTCCATCTTCTCTCTGTCTGCCTGCAGCAGCCGTTTCTTCGGTTGCAGTTGCAGGCTGACGATGGTTACGGGCTGGAGT
The DNA here is from genome assembly GCA_034090015.1 of Paludibacteraceae bacterium. Classification (GTDB taxonomy): domain Bacteria; phylum Bacteroidota; class Bacteroidia; order Bacteroidales; family Paludibacteraceae; genus Colicola. Next base: position 71,765 of record JAXDTJ010000080.1, read on the forward strand.
ACGCTGGTGCTGTCGGTGCTGACCAGCAGTTCGCCCTCCGCGAGCGTTACTTGCGCCACCTGCGGGTATTGTGCTTTTATCTCCTCCGTCAGTTGCTGCGTGGGTAGCGTGGGCTTCTTCTGCACCTGCTGAATCGTTACCTCCGCGGCAGCCAACTGGGTGCGGAGTTCGGTTATCTGTTGTTGGTAGGCAGCTATCTGCTCCTCTTTGGATGCGAAGAGGTCGCGCACCAATTGGTCTTGTCTGAGGTCGCTGTCGTCGCGCGTCAGCGCGTCTTCGTGCAGCACGATGGCGGTAGAGTCGAAGCCTGCGTTTAAGGCATTGGCATAGAACAGTTTACGGTCGGCATCGGTCAGCGCTTCCCCCGCCAAGAAGAACTCTATCGTTCCCTGTGAGGGTTTGACCTCCGTTTGGTAGACGTAACTTGTTCCTATGGTCTTGTTCGCGGCGATGAAGGCTTTGGCGTGGCTTGCGAACTGGTTTTCGCGTACCACGGAGATGGCGCTCATCACGCTCGGCACTACCAACACGACTACGACCAATGCGATAGACCACGCGCGGCGCTTGGCGTTGGTGGACTGCTCCTCCACCACGGGGTAGTGGAGGTATTTCACTGTGAGGAAGGTAGCCAGCGCGATGAGTATGCTATTGATGAGGAAGAGGTAGAGTGCGCCGAAGGCGTATTGCCAATTCCAACTGGCAATGCCGTATCCGACGGTGCAGAGGGGCGGCATGAGGGCGGTGGCGATAGCCACACCTGACATCACCGTTCCGCGCTCCTTGCGGCTCGTCTCCATGATTCCTGCGAATCCGCCGAAGAGGGCGATGAAGACATCGTAGATGGTGGGATTGGTTCGGGCGAGCAACTCCGTCGGGTTGTCCATATCCAGCGGGGAGACGAGGAAATAGAGCGTGGAGGCAATGATACTGATGCCAACCATGACGGCGAGGTTCTTCAGCGCGTCTTTCACCAGCGTCGTGTCGTTCGTACCCAGTCCCATGCCGAAGCCGATGATAGGCCCCATCAACGGCGAGATTAACATCGCGCCGATAATCACGGGGATGGAGTTCACGTTCAAGCCCACCGAGGCAATGATAATTGCGAAGAAGAGGATGAACACGTTCGGACCGCGGAAGTGGATATTCTCGCGAATACTCGCCGCAGCAGCCTGCACATCCATTGCATCACCGAGCGACACCAACTGCTTGAGATAACTCAGTATCTTGTTCTTATTCCAATCCATATTAACTGACCACTAGTCACTATTTTGATTAGCCCCGACAGGTCGTAGGCGTACCCGGACACCACTATTCCGCAGGCTTTTGATGCACGGTGTTCTTTCCATCGATATGGAAAAGCACAATGCTTCGGTTGCCGTATTTCTCCAACCAATTGTCCAATTTTATGCTCGATACGGAGCCCGTATAAGTCCCCCATGCCACACCTTGTTCGGCGGCATACACCTCACTGCTGCTCACTACCTCGTTGGCGGCATTACGGTTGGTTAGCAAGTAATAGTAGCGTGCGCCCAAGTGCAGACCAATCGTGTCGGTCGGCGTAACTCTCTTCGTAAAATGGGAAGAGTAGAGCAGGTCTTGCGGGAATTTAGTTACCTTGAAGTCTGCTTCATAAACGGTATCGCCCTCGGCAAGAGTTTTCACCACCTCCCCGTTAAGCAATAGCTCCGCATCGCAGTATTTCGGCAGGTCGGCTCCGAACACCATGCGAATACTCAGCAGCGAGTGCGTTACCACCGTGTCTATGTTCGCCTGCTCGTTAGGATATTTCCACTCGGCGATGGCATTATAGTGCGCATCACGCAGACTATAGGTGAAGATATGTTGTATGCTGACTCCCATCTCCTTCACCTTCGCGTAGTCAATCTTGCTCACTACTTCGTTGAACTGCCGAATGGCTCTTAGGTTACAGTCTGCCTCACTAACCCCTTGTATCTGCACCATAGCGTCATTGAGTTTCCCCTCTTTGGCAGGTGCCCCCAACTCAATAAGGTAAGCTTCCAACTTGTCCGCATTGCTAGGGACAGAAGGTCCTGCCACGTTCCACGAATAGGTGTAGAAAGTGCTGTACGAACTCAGTCCCTCACAACTGCTCAGTAGCGCAAGGCATACGAACAGCGATGCCATTGCATAAAAAAATTGCTTTCTCATATTATAATGTTGTTTCGTTAAATGTCATTGCTTTCCATAGGCGGAGCAAAGTCATATTACTGAAAAAAAGTAAAATGCACATTTCCATAGGCGCGATGCTCTGCGAAATGTGGATGTTGGGAGAAATCGTATGCCTTGCCGTGCTCCAAGACGAAGAAGGCACCCTCTTTGAGCAACTGTTTTTCAAAGATATAGTTTGGCAACAGGGGCAATTCCGGCAACATATAAGGGGGATCGGCAAAGATAAAATCGAAGCGCAATGCACAGGCATTCAGATACTTGAACACATCGCTCCGCACTACGGTCAAGTTGTGTATTCCCAACTGTTTGCACGTGGCTATAATAAAGTTCTGCTGAGTATGCGCCATCTCCACGGCAGTTACGGAACGTGCGCCACGACTGACGAACTCCAATCCGATGCTTCCAGTACCGGCAAACAAATCCAACATATCGCATCCCTCAAAGTCAATGCGATTGTTCAGCAGGTTGAACAAACTCTCCTTTGCAAAGTCGGTGGTGGGACGTGCAGTTATATTTTTAGGGGGCATCAAGTGACGCCCCCTAAATTGTCCGGAAATAATTCGCATCGTATTACTCCCAGTTGCCTGCGTTGTTGTTGGGTGCATCAATACTACCCACCTTCAAGCCGGCGTAGTGGTCTAACTTCTGCTCTTTGTCGGTGAGGTTAACCAACTCCTGCTGGTTGAGGTCTCCCAAGTAAGTATTGAAGGGTGCACGCGCCTCGAACAAGGGGACGCGGATACCCTGACTGGTCGTATAATCATTGTTCACCTCCAACTCGAAACGCATACCATTCGTGTAGGGGATATAAATGATTTGGTCGATATTCTCGGCAGTGAGTGCACCTTTATAGAGCGTCTCAATCATGTTTTTCTCAATGGTATCGCGACGGAAACCGCTGAGACCGTTGTTTTTCACCTCTTTATCGTTCTCCCAGATATAGGCATAGAGGGCATCATCACTCTCAAAAGTCATTCTCTTACGCGCCTTAGCCTTCGCTGCATCCATAATCTTCACGGCTTTATGCTCGGTCAAACCGGCTTCCAACTGTTTGTCGGTGAGACTTCCCTCTTTGAGCACCTCTTTCTTGGGTGTATTCTTCAAGAAGAGTACCAAACTATCCAAATCGGCAGTGAAATGTCCTTTCTCGCGGTTGTACTCCACCTCAGCGGTACGCAGGTGCATAAGGTTCTGAATTACTGCTACTTCACGTTCTGCGCGTGTGTTTTCGAACGAGATAGGCGTTACCACACTCATCACACAGAAATAGGCCATCACTACCACTGCTACACTAAGCAGGCTGACCATAATAATTTTTGTTGCTTTCATTTTGTTTGGTATAGTTTTTGATTATTTTCGATGGAAAACATGGTTTTTCCCTAAAAAACCGCCGCAAAGTTACACTTTTTTTTTTATATATGCAAAAAAAATCGTAAATTTGCAGCGTTTTTCAACAAAAACAGCGATTAAGCCTTGAAACGGATGCGTTATGCTTTTCATTCGATTCAAAAATTTTGTTGTTGGGAAATAGCATTCGGTGGTATCCAGTTATACGTGTTTTGGACAATTGGTTTACCCCTTGTACAGACACGGTAAGAACAAGGCAAGAACAAGGTAATGTTACGATAAAACCCTTACGAAATCTTCGCTTGGAGGCAAGGGGAATTTATGCGAAAAACGGAACATTATCATCAATAGTACCCAAAGAATATATGGAGGACAATAACAAAATACTGTACGACATACTGAACGAGCGTTTGGAGTTGCTCCGGCAGTTGGACAAAGAGCCCGACTCGGATCACAAACGCCATATCGCCAAAGAGACTCAGCTGTTGCACGCCCCTTTGGCGCATAGGTTAGGATTGTACCAAATCAAAACGGAGATGGAAGATTTGGCACTGAAATTCACAGACTATACCACGTACAAGTATATCGCGCATGCCCTCAATGCCAAGAAATCGGAGCGGGATGCGTATATCGCGCGTTTCATTGCCCCGATAGAGAAGAAACTGAAGGAGGAGGGATTTGTATTTACCATCAAGGGGCGCCCCAAGTCCATCCACTCGATATACCACAAGATGCAGGCGCAAAACTGCGATGTGGACAGGATATACGATTTGTTTGCCATCCGTATCATCCTTGACTCCGCGCCGGAGAAAGAGAAATCGGATTGCTGGCAAGTCTATTCGCTGATTACCGATGTCTTTCAACCCAATCCGAAGCGTTTACGCGACTGGCTTTCCGTGCCGAAAGAGAACGGTTATGAGAGTCTGCATACGACGGTGCTCGGTCCGGATGAGCGTTGGGTGGAGGTGCAGATTCGCACCAAGCGCATGGACGAAGTGGCAGAGAAAGGCGTGGCGGCGCACTGGGCATACAAGGGTGTGAAAGGGAATATCCTTGCCAACAAGCAGTATGTGTATGTCTTCACGCCTACGGGCGACTTGAAGCGTCTGCCGGCTAACGCCACGGTTTTAGACTTTGCCTACTCTATCCACAGCGATGTGGGCGACCACTGCGTGGGCGGACGAATACACAATCAGAACGTCTCCATACGCCAACTGCTGCACAACGGCGACCAAATAGAGATACTCACTGCTCCCAACCAAAAGCCCAATGCCGATTGGCTGAATTTCGTGGTCTCCACCAAGGCGAAAAACAAAATCCGTCAGTCGCTCAAAGAGATAGAGTATAAGCATGCCGCAGAGGGCAGAGAAGTGCTGGAACGGCGGTTTCATAACTGGAAGATAGACTATACGGAGGGGGATATTTCGCGCCTTGCGAACAAACTCGGCTACAAAGCCGTGAGCGACCTATATCAGTCTATTGCACAAGAAAAAGAGGATATTCTGCGTCTGCGAGAGGTCTTCTTGCAGTTGGATGCTCCCCCCGCCTTACGCCCTCTGCCGGCGGAGACTGAGAACGAAGCCGGCAGGGTGCAGACGAACGGCAACGAGGCACTGAAAGGGCTTGCCATAGAGGTGGATATGAACGTGAAGAACGTGGACTACAACCTATCCAAGTGCTGCAACCCGCAGCCGGGCGACCCTATCTTCGGCTTTATCAGCGTAACCAAAGGTATCCGTATCCACCGTTGCGACTGCCCTAATGCGGAGAACATACGCCAACGGTATCCCTACCGCATGATTCCCGCGCGCTGGGCACAAAAAACGCAAGCCACCAATAACACAACAAAGCACTGAGACTATTGGACTCCTATCCTTCCATATTATTAGAAAATGCCGTAAGCCAAGTGGCATCCCTGCCCGGGGTGGGCAGGAAAACGGCGTTACGGCATGTGTTGCACCTGCTGAAGCAGTCGGACGTGGAGGTAGAGGCTTTTACCAACGCTATCAACCGGCTCAAAAAAGAAGTGCGCTATTGCCGTATCTGCCACAACATCTCCGACCAAGATATCTGCCCGATATGCCAATCGCACAAGCGCGACCATCAGACGATTTGTGTGGTGGAAAACATACAAGACGTCATGTCTATTGAAAATACAGGGCAATATACCGGCGTTTACCACGTATTAGGGGGGATTATATCGCCGATGGACGGAATAGGACCGAAAGATATAGAAGTGGACTCTTTGATAGAAAGGATCTTGCCAGAGCATATTCAAGAGGTGATTCTCGCGCTACCGACTACTATGGAGGGAGATACAACCAATTTCTATATCTACCGCCGCCTAATGAATCTCTTGGAGAGCCAAGAAGGGGACATATCTACAGAATTAAAAATCAGTCAGTTGGCAAGAGGTGTTGCCATAGGTAACGAGTTGGAATATACCGATGAGATAACCCTCGGGCGCTCCATCATCAACCGGACACTCTTTAACGGCTGACCACTAACCACTATTAACCAAATGGAACAAAAAATTGCAAAACACCTAAATGGGTACTACTACGGGATGATGATTTTGGCAGTGGTAGCCGCTACCATCATGTATTTACTGATTATGAAAGGGGTAGTCCTGCCCATCGACCCGCTATCTACCGCCGGCAGGGTTACTCAGTACGTTGTTATTTTTGATGCTTTACTGACCATCCCGTTGGGGCTATACGGCTTCAAGAAAGCATGCACTCGCTTACTGAAATCTCTTTCTCCGAAAGCACCTGCTCTTACGGAAGAGGTATATGACAAGTACCAGCGTTACGCTATTGCCCGCATCTTGTTGGTTTCTAACTCGATGGTGCTCGGCATTGTGGCGTTCTATTGGTTGGGATGCTATCAATCGATGCTCTGGATAGCCGCCATCGGCGCCATCGGATGGTATTTCACCAAACCTACGGCACGGAAGGTGCAACTTGAGTTGATGCCGCCTCGCGATACGGAAGAAACTTATTAGTACCCCCCTTAATTCTTGTACGACTATGACCATAGCAGTAGATTTCGATGGTACTATCGTAACGCACGAGTACCCGCGCATAGGGAAGCCTATTCCGTTTGCCATAGAGACACTAAAAAAGTTGCAACAAGAAGACCACCATCGGCTGATATTGTGGAGTGTACGCGAAGGCGACCTGCTCAGGGAGGCGGTTGAGTATTGTGCATCAAAAGGATTGGAGTTCTATGCAGTCAATGCCAACTATCCGGAAGAGACCTACGACCAGTGGATGAATCGCAAAGTAACCGCCGATTTGTATATTGACGATAGAAATCTCGGCGGACTGCCCGACTGGGGAATTATTTACAATATGATACATTCCGGTAAGTATAACGAGCCGGTGCCGACAGAGAATAACAATGACTACTCCGTTGAACAGAAGAACTCGCTTTTCTCCAAATTGTTCCGATAAAAGAATGCTTCACCTCCGCAAAATAGAGCCGACAGATATTCCGTTCCTCTATCAATGGGAGAACGATGCACAGTCGTGGTCAGACTCTGACAACCATAATCCCCTATCCCATCAGGACTTGAGAAACTATATTGAATCCTCTACGGGCGATATTTACCGCGACGGACAACTAAGGTTGATCATAGAGGATGATGGTCAGACGTTTGGTTGCATAGACCTTTTCGACTTCGATCCACGCAACAGGAAGGCAGCTATTGGCATGTATATTGCGCCTGAGGCTCGCGGAAAGGGAATTGGGAAAGAAACAGTGCGACAGCTGGAAGAATATGCCTTCCGTTTCTTGCATCTTCGCTTGCTCTATGCCATTATCCGCGAGACGAACCTGCATTGCACAGCATTGTATCGAAGTTTAGGATACGCAGAAGTTGCGAAGTTGCCAAGCTGGACGATAGAATCTGCTGCAAGCGTTTGGATGAAAACAAGCCCCATAACCGATACACCGGTGTCGAAAAACAAGAGTTGAAGATTATAAAATTAAGAAAAAGGGAGACCTAAAAAAGAAAAAAACGCAAAAACACTTGCGTAATTGAAAAAAAAGCAGTACCTTTGCACCCGCGTTGATAGAAAATGCCTGTGTGAACGGTATTTTTATAGTAGGAAAGTTGTCTGAGTGGTCGAAAGAGCCGCACTCGAAATGCGGTGTACGCATTACGTCGTACCGGGGGTTCGAATCCCTCACTTTCCGCACGGAGGGAAAATCGAAAGATTTTCCTTCCTTTCGTTTTATGTAACGCTTTGTGAATAAACGTCTTGCAGATAAAAACGAATACATTTTTACACTTTTTTCCGCTACGCCGGAGACCCTATTTTATGGGGTATTCAGGAGGTGTGACAGAATTGTGCCAAAAATGTGACATAAACTTTTTTCGGGATTCAGTGTCCCGAAAATCAAAAGGTATCACTTATCTCCCACTTCTCCAATCAAGACTCGGAAAAGTGGGAGAGAAAAAAATGCCTGAATTACAGCAAAATTTTGGAACTATGCGGCGATATATGCCGGCGGTTCTGCGTCAAAATTCGATGGGTTGGTACATTGAGTATTATGCCTACAATCAGATTTCACAAAGTTTAGAGCGTAAGCGCGTCCGTGTCAATCGGGAGCGGAAGCGTGCGCGTACATTTGCGGAGTTCCGTTCTATCACTACGCAAATGATTATCCGTATCAACTGCCAGTTAGCGGGCGGTTGGTCTCCTTATGCTATTACCGATACCACGCAAGTTGTGCAGGTGCAGACTTTGCAGGCACAAGGTATGCAGGTTGTGCCAATGCAGGCAGCACAACCTCAAGCCGTGCCGGTAACCACGACCATCCCGCTCCCCTCCTCTTTTACCCAACCATCCGTGCAAGCACAGCCAACGGATGACGGTTCTATCTTGATGACGGAAATGATAGAGAAGTTCCTTGCAGACAAGAAACGGGAACTAACTGCAAACACCATGCGCAGTTATAAGAGTTTCGGGAACATTCTCACGAAGTGGTTGCAAACCAATCATCCGCAGTTGCGTAGCAATGCGTTTACGCAACGGATAGCCGTGGATTTTATGGAGCACCTCTTGGATGGTGCGAGCCGTCGGAACTCCGGCAAGGAGTTACGACACAATGACGGCACGGTAAGTAATGGCACTTACAACAATGGTATTAAACAAGGTCGTGTCTTGTTTAATTGGGCTATTGAGAAGTGCTATTCCAAGGTCAATCCTTTCGCCAAAATCAAGCCGAAGCGCGAGGAGGCGAAGACACGAATCTTGATACCCGAGGAATGGCGCAAGAAGATACGGGAGTACTTTGAGAAGACCAACCCGCAATACCTTATCATCTGCGAGTTGGTGCATACCTCGCTCATACGACCCGCGGAGATTAGTCGTTTGCAGGCGTATATGGTGAATATCAACGATAGTTGTATTGTGCTGCCTGCAAGTATCACGAAGAACCACAAAGAGCGTCGTGCTCGTTTGTCTGACGAGTTGAAAGCGATGTTGGGCAAACATATCATGGGCGCAAAACCTGATGACTATCTCTTTGCAGATAGGTGTTGGCTGTGCGGCAAAGTGCCGATGACCAGTAACTCTTATGGCAAAGTATGGGATAACATGCGCAGTAAGATAGGTCTGCCGCAGGAAATGCAACTATACTCGTTGCGAGATACGGGTATCACCGGGATGTTGAAAGCCGGTATCGACCCATTGTCCGTTATGCAGGCAGCCGACCACAGCGACCTATCCATGACGACCCGCTATGCGAACCACGCCGACCCCGACCTATTCCGCGAACTGAACGAAAAAGCACCGAGTTTCTAACCGGCTTGTCGTGTCAGAAACTTCTGCGTGCTTATTCGTTCACGAGGTAGAAGTCGCCTTTGAGCAGTTGGGACATGCCGTCGGGGGTGAAGGTGGCGGTTACCTTCTCGCA
>JAXDTJ010000082.1:0-31898 GCA_034090015.1 Paludibacteraceae bacterium
GATTTTTAAGGGATAACATCGAAAAATCTAATCCATAATCTTACTAAAAATCTTTTCTAAAAATAGGATGAGCGATTGTCTTTTTGTTTCGCTACGCTCCCCGATAAATCGGGATAAACGGCAATCAAAAGAAAATCTATACTAAAAATCTTATATCGAGTTCACATTAACCTACCACCACTTATGAAAACCTTTGTTTGGACCCTGTTATGCCTATGTTTGGGCATGGTCTCTGCTTCGGCGGAAAGCACTCGTTTTGGCGAGGGGTTGTTTCGGTGTGCGGAGTGGGGGCATAGCCTCTACGCCGATGAGCACCCAAACTTCGTCCGTATGGATATCCCCTACACCACCAACCGCCCCATCTACGACTACGGCGCTTCGGGCGAAGCCTACCGCTGGCAGACCATGGGGATTTTCGGTATGCAGTTGCCACTTTGGTACGGGCAAGTGGGCGACAGCACGATGGCTATCAGCGTGTCGAGCGGCATGTCCGCAAACCTATGGATGGACCTCTTCGGTAAGACGACCTCCCCCATCGTGGATTGCGACTACCGTATCGGGCTGCCGTCCGTGGCGTTCCTGCACCGTATCGACAAGGGCTTCGCCCGCAACTACGCCGTCAGTTGGTCGCCCTTCAAACACGAATCGACCCATATCGGCGACGAGTTGCAGATACAGCACGTGGAGCAAGGACACACCCTGAAGCGCGTGAACGTGTCGTACAACTACACCGAAATGACCTTCACGCTCAACGAAGCAGAAGACCGCGACAAGCAGAATCACTGCTTTCGCATAGGGTTGATGTTGCTCTGGGATTGGAAAGAAGGCTGGTACCATATCTACGATGAGGACGGCGATGCCTCGCTCGCGCAGCCACGTCTGTCGCCGTGGGAAGCCTACTTGCAGTACCAATACCAGTCGCCCACGAGCAAGCACGGCTTCCAGGGCATTGCCTCGGCGGAGATACGCAACCGCGCCCTCTACGGCTACGACCTGAGCAACCGCGAGGGACAGACGCCCGTGCTGCAAGACGAAGGGCGCGTCTTCACCTACAACGTCTTCCTCGGCGCACGCTATTGCGCCCCGCGCTACCACGGTATCTACTCCCATTGGTCGCTCGGCATACGCGCCTACCACGGCAACTGCCCCTACGGGCAATTCCGCAACATAAAGAACTTCAATCAAATAGGATTATGTCTGATAATAGAATAGTGTATATGGGCACGCCGGATTTTGCCGTAGCAGGTCTGCGTGCGTTAGTGGAAAACGGATACAATGTGGTGGCGGTGGTAACCATGCCCGACAAGCCCGCAGGCAGGGGGCATAAGGTGCAGTTCTCGCCCGTGAAGCAGTACGCGCTGGAGGCGGGGCTGCCCGTCTTGCAACCCGAGAAACTGAAAGACCCCGCCTTCGTGGAGGAATTAGCATCCTACCATGCTGACTTGCAGATAGTGGTAGCCTTCCGCATGCTGCCGGAGGTGGTATGGAGCATGCCCCGCTTAGGCACTTTCAACCTCCACGCCTCGCTCCTGCCGCAGTACCGCGGCGCCGCGCCCATCAACTGGGCGGTCATCAACGGCGACCGCGAGACCGGCGTAACCACCTTCATGCTCAAGCACGAGATAGACACGGGCAACATCATCCTGCAAGAGCGCATCGCCATTGGCGAAAACGAGAACGTCGGCTCCGTGCACGACCGACTGATGGACCTGGGCACAGGCGTCATCCTCCGCACCGTGGACATGATTTTCGACTGCGATGCACGTGGCGTAGCGCTCCCCACGCTGCCGCAAGAGGAGTCTGTCGCGCTGCGCCCTGCACCCAAAATCTTCAAAGACACTTGCCGTATCGACTTCTCGCAACCCGCTGCCGCGGTGCATAACTTCATCCGCGGGCTGAGTCCCTACCCCGCCGCGTGGTGCGACCTGACGCTCAACGGACAGACCTACGAGAACGTGAAGGTGTTTGCGGCGGAACCGAGAATAATGAACCAAGAACAAGGAACCAGGAGCCAAGAACCCGGACAGAAAGGGCATATCCTCGTACCCTGCGGCGACGGCAACTATATCGACTTGCTCGAACTGCAACTGCCGGGGAAGAAACGCATGGATGCCAAATCACTACTGAACGGACTGAAATGAATCCTCTGACTCTGATAGACAAATACTATGCCGGTATTCCCGCTTTGCGGGAGGTATTGCTGACGCACAGCCGACAGGTGGCTGACCGCGCGTTGGCGATAGTGGACGCGCACCCCGAGTGGGTCGAGCGCGGCGAGGTGGATAGGCAGTTCGTGGAAGAAGCCGCCATGCTCCACGACATCGGTATCATCTTCTGCAACGCCCCGAAAATCTACTGCACAGGCAGCCACACCTACATCGAGCACGGCTACCTCGGAGCGGAACTGCTGCGGCAGGAGCGCCTGCCCAAGCACGCGCTGGTGGCAGAGCGCCACACGGGCAGCGGCATCACCGAGGAGCAGGTGGAGCGCGAGGGCATACCCATCCCCCTGCGCGACTACTGCCCGCAGTCTTTGGAGGAGAAAATCATCTGCTATGCCGACAAGTTCTACTCCAAGAGCCACTTGGGCGAGACCCTCCCCATTGACCATATCCGCCGCAACATCTGGAAGTACGGCCACGATTCCGTCGTCCGCTGGGAGGCATTGGAGCGCCTCTGCCGGTAACGGACGCCGAGCAAAGCAGAAAAAAATCAAAAAAGTGCAAACTCTCACCTAAGGTCAACTTGCAAGAGTCCGAAAAAAGCAGTACTTTTGCAGCGGATTCAGTTAATGCGCATTATTCGATGAACTTACACAAATTAACCATCGGAGAGTTTTCACGACTATGCAGAGTAACCATCAAGACTATCCGCCACTACGAGAAGATAGGGTTACTCACCCCTGAGAAAGTGGACCGCTACAGCAATTATCGCTACTATACGGTCGGACAAATGCAGCGAATGCTCACTATCCGCCAACTGAAAGAACTCGGGTTCTCGCTGGAGGAGATAGCAACGCTGTTCAACGACACTTCCCATTTTCCCAACGCTCGTATGTTGGCGGAGAAGATAGACGAGACGGAGCAACAGATTCAAGCCCTGCTCCATCGTCAATCCCGTCTGCAGGTCTTGTTAGACTTTCGCAAACACCACGAACAAATGGAAAGAATAACGATTCAAAGTCTCCCCGGATGCACAGTGGCATCCTATAAAGGTATCATCCCTTCCTATAATGACCTCGGTCGGGTCTGCTGCGAGGTTATCGGTCCGGAGATGCAACGCTTAGGTTGCGAATGCACGGAGCCCGGCTTCTGCTTCACCCGTGAACTGAACACGGAATATACGCCTACCAACATCGCCATCGAATACTGCGAGGCGGTGAAGGCAGCGCGTACTGACTCCGCACTCATACAATTTTACGAACTGCCACCCGTAGAGAAAGCTATCTGCTTGAAGCACTTCGGTCCTTACGATAAACTATACGAGAGTTATTGCGAGCTCTTCTCCTACGCGCAACGCGAGGGGTATGAGGTATTAGAGGCTCCCCGCGCCGTCTATGTGGATGGTATCTGGAATCAGGAAGACCCCGCCCAATGGCTCACTATCATCCAGTTGCCGGTAAAGCAATAGCTCTATGCTATTGATATTAGGAATACGATAAAAGCACGCTGCCGCCCATCTACAAAGATAGGCGGCAACGTGTCTTGTATAGTAAACCAACTATTTATCCAACGGTATATCCTTAAAAAAGCCGGTAAAGTCCGACCAATCATCTACTCGGAAAGCACGAATATCTCGTACAGAATCTTTAAACCAAGGAGTGGCTCGCAACGCGTTCATAGCCATCGTCAAATTGAGCATATTCCCCTCTTTTGTCATATACACGCTGCCTTGTACACGATAGAAACCAAACTGCTCCAAGATATTGCTTATCTCAAAGTAGGCATTGTTGTAGGGTTCTCCATAGTTAGCCTTCAAATCGGCTACTACCATATCAAAACTGATTGCAAACATCCCTTACTCAACACTAAAGAAACGTTCCTCTCCAAAGAAGATGCGACCTTCTGCATCCTCAATGGCAATCTCTGTGCCCAAGAAAGGATTTTGACGAATCTTGATAATCTTTCCGGCTACTTTCTCTTTCAATCCTGTTAAATCAGGCTTTGCATAAACCACTTGTCCTGCACTCATAATTTCCTCCTTTCTTTTTTATTCGTGGGCAAAGATACTGCTTTTTTCTGAATTGTGCAAAAAAAGTTCGTTTTTTCCTCATTTTTAGCCCCGACAAGTCGGGGCGCACTCTAAATCCCCCTTCAATGAGGACTTTAATTCATTACCAAATACTTTTTGCGGCTGGATGCCGAATGTACCTTCCCGCCCCCTGACCCCCTCCCCTCCTTTCAGGAGAGGCGGGGGAGTTTTGCTGCGCACTCGGACTGGCAACCCTGCCCCGCTATAACCGCACTTCCTCCCCTTTCTTGGGGATTTCTATGCCGCGGAAGCCTGCCTCGTAGAGGTGGTCTTTGTACGCCTCTTGCGCGGTCTGCTCGCCGTGGACGATGAAGGTGCGGCGGACGGCTTCGGTGTTGAGCGAGCGCGTGAGGTAGTCTATCATCTCGCGGTAGTCGCCGTGCCCCGAGAAGCCCTCTATCTTGCTCACCTGCGCCTTTATCTTGCGGTCGTAGCCGAAGATACTCACCCACTTGAGCGTCGGGTCTTGTATGCGTGCGCCGAGCGAGGTGGGCGTGCAGTAGCCCACCAGCAGGATGGTGCACCGCGGGTCGGAGATATGGTTCGCCACATGGTGCTTCACCCTACCCGCCTCCAGCATGCCCGAGGCGGAGATGATGATATAGGGGTCGGGGTTGTTGTTGAGCGCTTTCGACTGGTTGATGTCGGTGATATAGTGCAGCGTGTTGAAGCCGAAGGGGTCGTCGTCGAAGCGCAACACATCCTGCACATCGGCGTTCAGTTCGCTCAGGTACATGCGGAAGATATGGGTGGCGTTGACCGACAGCGGCGAATCCACATACACGGGTATCTTCGGCAGCCGCCCGTCGTTGTAGAGTTGGTTGAGCACATACACTATCTCCTGCGTGCGCCCGACGGAGAAACTGGGGATGATGAGTTTGCCTTTCTTATAGACGCAGGTGCTCTCTACCACGCCCAGCAGTTCCTCTTCGCTGACAAGCGTGTCGTCGTGCAGGCGGTCGCCGTAGGTGGACTCGCAGATGAGGTAGTCGCACTGCGGGAACAGTTGCGGCGAGCAGAGGATATGGCTATGCAGCCGCCCGATGTCGCCCGTGTATGCAATGCGTTTCCATTCTCCTTTGGCTTGCGGTCCGCGCGGGTGCTCGCCCTCCCAAATATCTAATGAGCATATGGCGGAGCCGAGCATGTGCCCCGAGTTGGTGAAGGTGAGGAACACGTCGTCCGTCAGGCGGAAACGGCGGTCGTAGGGCACGGTGATGAAGTGCTGCATCGAGCGCTCCACGTGGTTGTTGTCGTAGAGCGGCTGAATCTTCGGCTGGTGAAGGCGGTCCATCTTCTTGTTGTACCAACGCACGTCCTGCGCTTGGATGAAGGCGGTGTCTTGCAGCATGATGGCGCAGAGGTCGCGCGTGGCGGGCGTGCAGATGACCTCGCCGCGGAAGCCCTCTTTGTAGATGTAGGGAATCAAGCCCGAGTGGTCGATATGGGCGTGGGAGAGCACGACATAATCTATCTGCCGCGGGTCGAAACCGAGGTCGCGGTTCGCCGCGTCAGTCTCCATGCCTTTGCCTTGGTACATGCCGCAGTCCAGCAGGATACGCACGCCGCGGTCAGTGGTGATGAGGTGTTTGCTGCCGGTAACCTCGTTGGCAGCACCGAGAAACTGAATTTTCATGGTATCATTTTAATTGACAATCCCGACACATCGGGACAAGTTTTGACAATTTACTATTTTACAATTAACAAAAACCAAACAAGTTTCCCCGACTATGTCGGGATAAAATTGTCCAGGTACGCCCGCGACCTGTCGGGGCTAAATAGTAACAAGTTTCAAGTGTGCAAAGATAAGGAATTTTATGGATATACGCAAATAGATTGCGATAATAAGATAAAAAATTTCGCCATTTGCATCTTAATTCTTAATTGCTTTTGCGGCCGGATGCTGAATGTACCTTCCCGTCCCCTTACCTCGATGTTCACTGGACATCTCTTCACCCCTCCTTATCCCGACCCCGACACGTCGGGGTCGGGATAAACGAGGAGAGGCGGGGGAGTTTGAAATTACCTTCGACTCAGAAAGGCATGTTAATTGTTAATTATTAATTACGTAGAGCATCTCCGTGGCGCGGGTAACGGCGGTGTAGAGCCAGCGGAGGTATTCCGATTGCTGCATGGGATGTCCGTAATCTGCATTGGTAGAGCCGGCTGTAATAGGCAGGTCGAGGAAGATGCGTTTCCACTGCCCGCCCTGCGCTTTGTGGCAAGTTACGGCATAGGCGAAACGCACTTGCAGCGCGTTATAATAAGGCGACTCGAATACTTTTTTCGTCAATTCTTTGCGATTGCGTATCTCGGGATAGTCTTCGGCGATGCGAGAAAAGAGTTGCTTCTGCATCGCGGCGGTATCCGCCGGAGAATCTACCCATAGGCTGTCTATCCAGAGCATGCAGTCGATTTCGAAGTCGTAGTCCATTGCCCGCAAGGACGCATCCGCAAAGCGAAAACCGTACATCTCGCGCTCGTTGCGCAGGCGCACCACTTCGAACATATCGCCGTTGGCGATGAAGGGCAGATTGTCATAGTCTTGCGTCCAAAAATAGTTGTTTTTGCTCACCATGAGCCGGTCGCCGGTGGATAGCTCGTCTTCCCTCCAGAGTATGCGCGAGCGTACTCCTTGGTTGAAGAGGTTGGTGCGCTTATTGCTTCGCGTGATGATAAGCGTCTCCTCCTCGCCTACTTCGCGATAGGCTTGCTCCAGCGTTTCCATAAAGGTCTCTCCCGATAGCAATTGAACATCGGAAGCCGTCTTCAACTCTGTCTGTTCATCGTGTATATCCGTTAAGCAACCGTTCAGTTGTTCCCGTATGTGCGTGGCATTGGCTAAGATGCCGGAATCCAAGGCTTGGCGGGCGACCTGAGTGAGAGAGAAATCCGACACCTCCAGCCCGTATCCGCGCAGTCGGTCTGCGTTCAAAGCAGGACTACTGAGGCTTCCCACCGGCGGTAACTGTGCGTCGTCGCCCAACAACAGCAGCGAGCAGCCATCCCCCGAATAGACGTACTTGATGAGGTCATCCAGCAGGCTTCCGCTGCCAAATACACCGTTGTCTCGTGTGGCGGATAGCATGGATGCTTCGTCCACGATGAAGAGTGTTTGCTTATGGCGATTGTCTGCCAGCGAGAAGGCTTCTACGCCCAACTGCTGCTGACGGTAGATACATTTATGAATAGTGAAAGCCGGTTTGCAGGAATAGTGTGCCAACACTTTCGCCGCTCTGCCTGTGGGGGCGAGCAGGACGCAAGGTTGGCGCAAGCCCTCCAGTGCCCGCACCAGCGCGCTCACCACGCTGGTCTTTCCTGTGCCCGCATAGCCCTTAAGCAGAAAGCATTTCTCGCGGCAAGGCGACACCAAGAATGCTCCCAGCAACTGAAACAGCCCCTCTTTCTCCGCATTGGGCACGAACGGCAACTCGGCACGGATACGCTGTATGATAAAGTCCTCTAACATGCAATAACTGTGTTTTTCATAATTCGCAAATCCCCTATCCGCATGGTAAATCGTAATTCGCAAATCGTAATTCGTAAATTTTTTCACGATTTATTTGGTCATGTCAAAAAAAAGCAGTACCTTTGCGCTCGGTTTAGGGTAAGTCCTACACGACCAGCTCCCTCCCAATTCCCCCAGGTCTTGACCGAAGCAAGGGTAAGAGGTTGTAGCGGTGCGATGTAGATTGCTTACCCTTTTTTCATACCATAGTACATCTTAACGTGTAATGATCGTGTAATTATTCATATAATTTTGCAACGAAACTCGCAATGAAAAATTAATGGTTAATTATATGGCAATTATACGTTAAAGAAAAAATCTTGACAACGGCTGCAAAAGTACTGCTTTTTTCCGAAATACGCAAATTTTTCAGAGTTTGGTAATTGCAAAAGAATAGTAAAATTGTCAAATTGTCAAATGGTAAATTGTCAAATTGTCAAATAAAATCATGTTTATTCTTCGAGAAATCCACACCTTTGACCCTTCTTATCCGTGGTTGGAACAGTTATGGCTTGCTTCTTTCCCCCGCAACGAGCGGCGCGACACCGAAGTGCAGCGAAATAATGTAGATTCGCGTGCGAACTTCCATTGCCTGCTGGCAGATGACAACGGAGAACCGGTAGGCTTCATCACCTATTGGCATTTCGGCGATTTCTGCTACGGCGAACATCTGGCGACCGACCCCGCCTGCCGAAACAAGGGATACGGGGCAAAGATCCTCGCTGCGCTACGCGCGCACCTTGACACACACCACATTGCGGACATTCCTTTCGTCTTGGAGGTGGAGATGCCAACCAATGAACTCTCGCGCCGCCGCATCGCTTTCTACGAGCGCAACGGGTTCACGCTATGGGATAGATATGCGTACATACAGCCCCCTTACCGACCGACCGACAAGCCGCTGCCTATGCTCCTGATGGCATGGGGCAACATCAACCCCGCGCAACGCTTCGCGTATGTGAAAGCAACCATCCACCGCCACGTATATGGCGTGGAAGTGAGTGGTGAGTGGTGAGTGGTAAGTGCTTCCCCCCCCCACGTCAAGACTAAAAGAAATATGAGGAGCAAGAAGGGTACATATTGATAAAAAGCGTTTATTGACGCTTTGCATTTGATCAACAGAAAACTTCGCCACTTTTCGGATGATTAGTAGTTTACACGGGAAGAATACAAGAGGATTGCATAACTATCTTACACCGCAAGACATTTTTGTTTAAGTCGCTATTTAAGCAAGTTACCTCACGAAAAAAAGCAGATGTATTGACGTATGATCAATGCACCTGCTTTTTTAGTAAGAGAGTATATTACATTTTTTCTCCTCCCCGTTACCCCCTACTTCGCGTAGTTGATGGCGCGTGTCTCGCGGATGACGGTTACCTTCACTTGGCCGGGATAGGTCATCTCGTCTTGGATACGCTTTGCCAAGTCAAACGACAATAGTTCGGTATCCTTGTCGCTGATCTTGTCTGCACCTACTATCACACGCAGTTCGCGACCGGCTTGCAGTGCGTAGGTCTTGATAACCCCGGGGAAGGACATTGCCATGTTCTCCAAGTCGTTCAAGCGCTTTACATAACTCTCCACAATCTCGCGACGAGCACCCGGGCGTGCACCGGAGATAGCATCGCAGGCTTGCACAATGGGCGCAATCAGTGTCTTCATCTCGCACTCGTCGTGGTGTGCACCCACCGCATTGCAGATATCAGGTTTCTCGCCGAACTTCTCGCAGAGTTTCATACCGAGCTCTGCGTGCGGCAGTTCTACATCATCGTCTGCCACCTTGCCTATATCATGCAACAGGCCGGCACGTTTCGCCGCTTTGGTGTTCAGCCCTAACTCGCCTGCCATCGCTGCGCACAAGTTAGCCGTCTCGCGGGCATGTTGCAACAGGTTCTGACCATACGAAGAACGGTATTTCATCTTGCCCACCAAGCGCACCAATTCGGGGTGCAGACCATGAATACCAAGGTCAATAGTGGTACGCTTACCCGTCTCGATAATCTCATCCTCCACTTGCTTCGTTACTTTCGCTACCACCTCCTCAATACGCGCGGGGTGGATACGCCCGTCTTGCACCAGTTGATGTAGCGAAAGGCGTGCAATCTCGCGGCGAACGGGGTCAAATGCTGACAGAGTGATGGCTTCGGGGGTATCATCCACAATAATCTCCACACCCGTGGCTGCTTCCAATGCGCGGATATTGCGCCCCTCGCGACCGATGATACGACCTTTCACCTCGTCGTTGTCAATGTGGAATACCGACACAGTGTTCTCCGCTGCCGTCTCGCTTGCCACACGCTGAATGGTCTGTATCACAATGCGTTTTGCCTCTTTGTTGGCATTTAGGCGTGCATCGTCCATAATCTCGTTGATATAGGACATGGCTGCAGTCTTGGCTTCATCCTTCAGCGACTCGATGAGTTGCGCTTTGGCTTCCTCGGCAGACATGCCGGACATTTTTTCCAACTGTTGTTCTGCCTGGCGTTGTAGTTTCTCTACTTCTTGTGTTTTGAACTCCAAGGCTTTTTGCTGTTGCTCCACCTGTTGCTCTTTCTGCTGCATACGCTGGTTGAAGTCATTCTGCGCACGTTGGATTTCGCCTTGACGTTGGTTGAGTTGTTGCTCGCGTTGTTGCAAGCGTTGGTCGAGTTGCTGGCGTTTCTTCTCCTGCTCCCGAACCATGTTCTCGTGTTCTAACTTGAGGGCAATGAATTTCTCCTTTGCCTCGATAATTTTGTTTTTCTTCAGCACTTCGGCTTCTTCTGCTGCCTTTTTCATAAGATTTGCGCCGGTCATACGGAATATCAGGTAGCAAATCACTGCTCCTAACAGCGCACATCCTATAGCAATCAAGACACAGATAAGTGGTGTGATCTCTAATAATAGCATAGTATTGTTTATTTATGATTAGTTGTTATTTATATGCTTATTTGACAATGCCCTTGTTATTCTCATTTTGAAGGCAATTCTCAATCAGTTGATTGAGCAGTTCTAATTTTTCGTGGATAGGTTTTAGGCTTTTCTCCCTTGCATCGGCATGCAGATTCACTGCCAACTCCAGTGCCACGTACAACCATAATTGTTCCGCGGAGGCTTTGAGCATACGCCGTTGATAATACTGATACCGTTCGTTGAGGGTAACCGCCGCATTGCGGTAGAGCGGCTCCGCCTCACGCGGAATATCCAGCGACACATTGTGCGCCCCAATCTGAAGGTTAATATGTTGCTTAGCCGGAAGCAAGGTAGTGGTCAGTGGTTAGTGGTCTCTGCCCGTTCGGCGTGCGATATATCGCCCGCCGAAGTGGTATTTATCCAAGGTTTTCTTTTGCCAATGCCGCGATGGCTTTGTCTATCTGTGCGATAATATAACTCAGCCGCCTATATGCGTTTTCTCTGGTGGCAGCATCGCCGCCAATGGCGTTTGCCGTACTCAAAAGCCGACATTGTTTTTGTAATTCTTGCAGTTCGCTATGGCTGCGAATTATCTCATGTCGTTGTTCTTGCAAGTCTTCGCGCAGTAGAGCATTCTCCTTTTGAAGCGTTTGATAACGCTCCAAAAGGATATGTATATTCTGCTCTAATTGCTCTACCGCTGTCATAAGAAACCTTTCATGGAGGTGTGGTCTCCAGGCCGCACCATACATCATAAAATCAGTTAGAACGAGTATCCGATACCCAGACCGATAACGGACTTAAACTGTACGCGCTCAGCCTTACCCAGCGAATTGCCCTCTTTGTCAAACTTCTCAATGAGTGTACCGTTATAGTACTTGAGCGAGGTGTTCAACGATACTTGAAGGCATTTCAAGAATTGGTAGGAGATAGCGAAATCCCAGTCTACATCAAAGTTACCAAAACGGCGGTTGTTATCAAGATAGCCGATATGGGTCATATTGTCGAAGTTTTGAGTACCGTCGCCCAAATTCTTGTACAACTTACCATCCGCATCCTGATACACATCTACTTTATTCCAACTATACGGAGTGAACAAACCCACCGAAGTGATGATTTTTAAGTCTTTGTAGGTGTAGTTGATAGTACCCTTCAGCGAGAGACCCAACTCTGCACGCAGGTTCCTGTCATACGCTTTCCCGATTTCCCCGGTCTGCTCATCTACCACCGTATAGTGCCAAACGGCATATTTCTCTTTCAGTTCCTGTTCCAATCCATTGGGATAAACCGGCGAGCCGTCCGGATAGGTAATGGTTCTGGACTTATCATCCAATTTCCCGCCTACATATGCCGTCGTGAGACGCCCTGCTACCGGCGAAAGATAGATGGAAAAAATATCATTCGGTTTCCAGTCAATACCGACAGCAATATCCGTGTACGAAGGTGCTAACCATTTAGAAATAATCGGGTCGAAAAGTTCCGTTCCATCGTATGCACGACCATAAGCGAACTGGCTCTGGAAGCCGGCGGAAACGGTCAAATACCATGTTTTGTGAAACTCCCAACCGAACTTGGTGTTGAAGTTGATTTTATCGCTTGTCTTTTGCAGCGCATCATACTCTTGGTCTATCCAAGACAAACCGTACTCCATATCAAGGTTGGTCTCCCATGCCATGCTGTTCTCATGATAGAGCAGACGCAACTTGGTGGATGCCACGCCATTCACGTTATTGTTACCGCCGGCTGCCCAGTTCCACATACCCGTTGCGGCAGCATTCAGCCCCACGGTACCGTTAAATTTCCACGGATTCTCCTTCGTCTCTGCCTCTTGTGCACTCACTGCACATACAGTAGCCAATCCAAGAATAAGTGTAAATAATTTCTTCATTTGTATTGCTCGTTTGTGTAATTAAAAATTAACTTACTTAAAAATTGGTAATGATATTACGAGTTGACCCAAGTCGTTTATCAAACGCAAGCCCCAACGGGGCGACATAAAACAGCGTAGGGTGAAACCCTACGTAAAAGGGAATCACCCTCCACGCAAGCTGATGCTTGTCCCGATAGGTCGGGATAAGGGCGACATAACTTAATTTTGAATCGCAGGGTCAACATGTATATCATAGCCTAAAAATTAGTATTGTGCCGCGTCATACACTTGGTCTGCCACCTCACTGCCTGCCAGTTTCTCTATTAGGCAGAAGGCAAAATCGCTGGACAAGCCGGGACCTTTGGCGGTAATGATATTCTTCGATTCTACCACCAGTCCGCCTATGAAACTCTCGCCAAGATACTGCTCAAAGCCCGGATAGCAAGTCGCTTGCTTTCCCTCCAAGATACCGAGTTTCCCAAGCACGGACGGAGCAGCACATATCGCAGCAATCATTTTCCCTTCTTCGTTGTGTTGTTTGAGCAGGTCGCAGAGCAAATGACATTCGCCCAACTTGGTCGGTCCCCCGGGCAGGATAAGCATCTCTGCATCGGAGAAATCGATGTCCTCAATCAACCCGTCGGCTTCCACCGCGATGTTGTGTGCCCCCAACACCATCGGTTTGCCTGTTACCGACACCGTCGTAAGATGGATGTTCGCACGACGAAGTAAATCAATGGTGGTGATGGCTTCTATCTCTTCGAAGCCGTTGTCAAGAAACAAATAATTCATAATTTAATCATTTAAGATTTAACAATTTAATTGAATTTGAATGTATATGTGATTGTTCCTTTCGCTTTTGTGTTGCCGTCTTCCGCCGGCGTGAACTTCGCTTGCAGGGCGGCTTTTCGTGCCAACTCTTGTGTGGCTTTGTCGCTCACTGTCCCGCCTTGCACCTGCGCATCCGTTACGTTGCCGTTCGCATCCACCCATATCGCCACTATCACTTTCCCCTCTTGTGTAAAGTTAGTATCAGGTCTTGGCAAGGATTTCACACCTCTCCCCGCCAGCGTCCACGAACTGCCGCCTACGGTACCATGCCCGGGCACAGGATTACCTTTCTGCGACCCGCCTTGCACATCCCCGCTGCCTGCTGCGCCTCCGGTTTGTTTCCCGAAGCGCGAGACCCATTGGTTGGCTTTGGCTATCGCCGCCTCTTCCCTTGCTCTCTGCTCGGCTGCCGCCTGCTCTTGTCGCAGGCGTTCAGCCTCCGCCTCGCGGCGCAAACGCTCCTCTTCCTCGCGCTGACGAGCCAACTCCAGCGACTCCTCTTCCTCTTGCGTCATCAGGTCGTTGTGGGTCGGCGTGGCAGGCTCCACGGGAGCGGTAACGGCTTGGGGCGCAACGGGCTCGGAGGCGGCGGCTGGCGCATACGACTGCGTCTCTGTCATCTCGCCGAACGCAATCTCTATCCCCTCGTCCTCCTCTTGCACCGGCGCACCTATATAGACAAACCACAAGAGCAAGAACAGCAACAAGAGGAACAGCACCGTCCCTATAGCGGCAATCGTATGTGCTTGCTGTTTATTGGTCATCTTTTCGTTGCGACTACCAGTTTCATCTTGTACTCGTTGGCGATATCCAGTACGCGCACTACCTCCTTGTAAGGTATATCCTCATCGGCATGCAGGGCAATATACATCGCAGAATCCTGCTGCTGGATAGTGCTCAGATAGGCTTCCAAATCCTCCGCGGCAATCGGTTTCTGCTTTGCATTGCCTATGCCTACAAAATAGTTGCCGAGGTTGTCTATCGACACCTTCGCCACCACCTTCTTCGTGGCGGTTTTCGCCCGCGCCTGCGGTAGGTTAATCTTGATATCGTTAGGCGATGACATCGTGCTCGCCATCACGAAGAACAGCAACAGCAGGAAGATGAGGTCGGTCATAGACGACATCGCAAACGTGGCGGTAACTTTATTTCTGCGCTTTAACGACATAGGAGCAAGTCCAAATTAAAAATTAAAAATAAAAATTGACTTAGCCCTTACGCGGGTTCGTTGAGCAGGTCCATAAACTCCAGCGTGCGCCCCTCCAGCATACGCACTACGCGGTCTATACGCGCCACAAGGAAGTTATAAGCAAACATCGCCAGAATACCTACTATCAGACCGCCAATCGTGGTAACCATCGCCTGATACATGCCCGTGCTCAGCGCCGACATCTCTATCACGCCGCTGGCGTTGAGCGACATATTATAGAACGTCTGCACCATACCCAGCACCGTACCGAGGAAACCCAACATCGGAGCGCCGCCGGAGATGGTCGCCATAATCACCAGCCCTTTTTCCAACTTACTTACCTCCAAGTTTCCCACGTTCTCTATCGCCACTTGCACGTCCTGCATCGGGCGACCGATACGGGTGATTCCTTTCTCCACCATCCGCGCCGACGGTGTGTTCGTCTGCTTGCAGAGGTTTATCGCCGAGTCTATCTTCCCGTCGTGGATATAGTCGCGAATACGATCCATGAAACTCTTATCCTCCTTCGTGGCTTTCTTCAGCACCACCATGCGCTCAATGAAGATATACACCGCCCATGCCAGCAGGAGCGCAAGGATAATCATTATCCATCCGCCGTACTGCGCCATAGTCCACAGGTTTATCGATTCTTCTACGGTTTGTTCTGCTACTGCCACGCTGTCCATAGCCGTAGCGATAGGTTCGTTAATTTGCAAGAGCATTTCTGTATTGTTTAATGGTTTCTTCTATTCCTAAATATAGCGCATCTGCCACCAGCGCGTGTCCGATGCTTACCTCGTCCACCCACGGGAACGCGCTCACGAAAGCATGCAGGTTTTTGAGATTCAGGTCGTGCCCGGCGTTCAATCCCAGCCCCTCCTTGCGGGCTTGCTCGGCTGCCGGACGATACATCGCCAGTGCTTTCTCGGGGTCTTCTTCGTATAACTCGGCATACGGTCCGGTGTACAGCTCTACCCTATCCGCCCCCGCTTCTTTGGCATAATGCACCATCTCGGGGTCGGCATCCACAAACACACTCACGCGAATACCTGCCGCATGAAAACGTTCCGCCAGTGCCCGCAGCCGCTCCTGATTAGCCTTCGTGTCCCATCCGTGGTTGCTCGTCAGTTGCTCCGGCGAGTCCGGCACCAGCGTTACCTGCGCAGGGCGCACCTCCGTAACCAACTGCACGAACGCCTCCGTCGGGTTGCCCTCGATGTTAAACTCCGTCGTAACCAACCCCTTGAGAGCATAAACATCCGAACGGCGTATATGACGCTCGTCCGGACGCGGATGTACCGTAATGCCTTGTGCCCCAAAGCGTTCGCAATCTACGGCAAAACGCTCTACATCGGGGAGATTACCCCCGCGGGCATTACGCAATGTGGCTATTTTATTGATGTTTACACTTAGTCTCGTCATAAGGTCTTGCACTGCGAGAAGGGTATCTCACGTTTCGCGGTGCAAAGGTACAACTTTTTTCCGACATATGCAAATTTTTTTTGCAAAGAACATGCATCTGTACGAAATATGTACTGTCTATCAGCAAATGCAATTTTTTCTGCAAAGTTAGTCAAATTTTTAAAGAAGCAAATTTTAGGCGTCTTACTATTCAATTGTATGTGTTTTTCAAAAAATACTCAAATCATTTGCTCATCTCATAAAAAAGCAGTACTTTTGCGGGCACAAAATGAATACACACCGCTCATGAAAATCGCTTTCACCACACAACTACCCGCCGAGGGATTTCGGAGACTGACGGAGAAGGTCGGTCAATTTGTACTCTATGCGCCTTTTGAGGAAGCGGAAGTCTTGGTATCCACGTTTGACAAACCTGTTACGCGGGAGATGATTGCAGGCATGCCGCGGCTTAGATTAGTGGCGAATTTCGGCGTGGGGTATAACAATATCAATTTGGAGGCTTGTCGTGAGCGGGGTATTCGCGTAACGAACACACCGCAGCCTGTGATAGAGCCGACAGCGGAGTTGTCGTTTGCGCTGATGATAGGCATTGCAAGGCGGACGGCGGAGTTTGACCGCCGATTGCGAGCGGGGACGGCAGAGCCGTTTGGCGTGATGAACAATCTGAGCCACTCGCTCTACGGTAAGACGCTGGGAATCATCGGAATGGGACGCATCGGACAGTCCCTCGCACGCCGCGCGTTGGCAAGCGGGATGCGGGTGGTATATCACAACAGGCATCGGCTCTCGGAGGATATTGAGGCGCGCTATGAGGCGCAGTATGTCGGTTTGGAGGAACTCTTGCAAACGGCTGATTATGTGTCGCTTAACTTACCATACACCGCCGATGTGCACCATCTGATAGGCACCCGCGAGTTGCAGATGATGAAGCCCACTGCCTACCTTATCAACACCGCCCGCGGGGCGCATGTGGATGAGGCGGCGCTGGTGGAGGCGCTGCGCAAGGGAGAGATTGCGGGGGCGGCGATGGATGTGTTCGAGCATGAGCCGGCGATTACGCCCGCGCTGCTGGAGATGGATAACGTGCTCGTCTCGCCGCACACGGGGACAGGGACGTGGGAAGGCAGACTGGATATGTGCGAGAATGTGTGCGAGAATATCTTGGCGTTTGCCGCAGGAGAGATTGAGAAGATGGATATCGTGATATGAGTTAAGGATATCCGTTTTTTGACGGATAGCAAAAAGTAAGGCTAATAGCCTATTTTCGTAGCAATCTGCTACTTGGTCTTTGAGCAGATTTAGAGCGGGAAAAGAGCCGTCTAAGAGCCGACCTAACAGCAGAATACTACTCTATCAAGATAATAAGAAAAACGCTGACCTGTTATCATTTTGAAAATAGGACTTTGATTGGCGGAATGGTGTGTAATTGGTGTTTTTTGGGCACCAATTACTTTTTTTGCTGCAAAAATTTGGAAATTGCGAAAAAATGTAGTATCTTTGCAAGCGCATTTCACAAATGAAAACCTTTTCAAAAAATCAGTATATTTTATGGATATCACCGCCCGCTTTTTGAAGTATGTGTCGTTTTGCACAACTTCGGATGAAGAAACCAACATGACCCCCTCTACCCCGGGGCAGATGGAGTTTGCGCAGTACCTCCGCGATGAACTGAAAACCATCGGTTTGCAGGAGGTGGAGTTAGACGCTAATGGCTATATCATGGCGACTCTGCCTGCCAATACGGAGGGCAAGCCCACCATCGGCTTCATCGCCCACATGGATACCGCGCCCGACGCCAGCGGCAAGCATATCCAACCGCGGATTGTGAAGGCATACGACGGCAACGACATCGTGCTCAACGAGGCGGAGAACATCGTGCTTGAGGTCGCCAAATACCCTGAGATACAGCACTATACGGGGCAAGACCTCATCGTAACCAACGGCAAGACCCTGCTCGGCGCGGACGACAAAGCTGGTATCGCGGAGATTGTGTCTGCGTGCGAATACCTGCTGCAACACCCCGAAATCAAGCACGGTAAGGTTCGCGTGGGCTTCACGCCCGATGAGGAGATTGGGCAGGGCGCCGACCACTTCGATGTGGAGAAGTTCGGTTGCGACTTTGCATACACGATGGACGGCGGCGCGGTCGGCGAGTTGGAGTTCGAGAACTTCAATGCCGCCAGCGCGAAGATACATATCCACGGCGTGAACGTCCACCCGGGTTATGGCTACCACAAGATGATTAACTCCATGCGTATCGGCTACCAACTGGCAGTGATGTTGCCGCGCTGGGAGACCCCCGAGCACACGCAGGGCTACGAGGGATTCTACCACCTCGTCGGCATGAACGGAACGGTGGAGGAGACCACGCTCAGTTATATCATCCGCGACCACGACCGCCATCGCTTCGAGAGCCGCAAACGCGAGATGGAGCACCTTGTGCGGAAGGTCAACCGCGAGTACGGCGAGGGCACTGCGGAGATAGAGATACGCGACCAATACTACAACATGCGCGAGAAAGTGGAGCCCGTGATGCATATCGTTACGCTGGTGGAAGAGGCGATGAAAGAGGTAGGCATCACGCCGAAAGTGCAGCCCATCCGCGGCGGTACGGACGGCGCACGTCTCTCGTTTGAAGGACTACCCTGCCCGAACATCTTCGCCGGCGGCGAGAACTTCCACAGCCGCTACGAGTACCTCCCAATACCATCCATGGAGAAAGCCATGCAGGTGATACTCAAGATAGTAGAGAAAGCCTAATCAAAATCAAAGCGATATATCGCCATGCAATACAGATATTCAGGACATAGCGGTTTGCAGTTGCCGGTGCTTTCCTTAGGACTTTGGCATAACTTCGGCAGCGTGGACAGACATGAGAATGCGCGGGCTATCCTGCTGCGGGCATTCGAGGCAGGTATCACGCATTTTGACCTTGCCAACAACTACGGACCCCTGCCCGGCAGCGCGGAACTCACGTTCGGTCGCGTCTTGCGCGAAGACCTTGCCACCCACCGCGATGAGATGATTATCTCCTCCAAAGCTGGGTACAAGATGTGGGACGGACCTTACGGTGATGGCGGCTCGCGCAAGTACCTGATAGCGTCGTGCGACCAGAGCCTGCGGCGCACAGGGCTGGACTATTTCGACATCTTCTATTCGCACCGCTACGACCCCAACACGCCTATCGAAGAGACAATGCAGGCGTTGGTGGATATTGTTCGTAGCGGGAAAGCCCTCTATGCCGGCATCAGTAACTACCCCGCCGACAAGCAGGTGGAGTGCTACCGATACCTATCCGAAGCGCATGTACCCTGCGTACTGAGTCAGTACAAAGCAAACATGCTCTTCACCGAGAAACTGGAGCAGAACCTGCCGCTGGCGCAAGAGTACGGCTCGGGCTTTATCTGTTTCTCGCCGCTGGCGCAAGGTATCTTGACCGACAAGTATCTGAACGGTATCCCCGAGGGCAGCCGCGCCGCGCGTCCGGAGGGCTACCTGCAACGCGAACAGATAACCGACGAACTGATGGCGCGCGTGCGTGAACTCAACGCCGAAGCCAAAGAGCAAGGACTCACGCTCGCACAGTATGCACTCCGCTACCTGCTCCGGCAAGAAGGCGTTACAAGCGTTATCATCGGTGCCAGCAGCGTGGAGCAATTGAATAACAATCTGCAAACAATTAGTAATTTATAAAAACATGAAAGAGACTCCGTACACCGCGACCCATATTGCGTTGGGCGCAAAGATGGCAGACTTTGCCGGGTTTAACATGCCTATCCAGTACCCCACGGGTATCAACCAAGAGCACATGATTGTCCGCAACGGCGTGGGCGTGTTCGATGTGAGCCACATGGGTGAGTTCTGGGTGAAAGGCGAGAAAGCACTTTATTTCCTGCAGTATATCACCACCAACGATGTGAGCAAGTTGGACGCAGGAAAGGCGCAATACACCTGCATGCCCAACGGCAAAGGCGGTATCGTGGACGACCTGATTATCTACAAATACTCCACCACGAAGTACCTGATGGTGGTCAATGCCGGCAACATCGACAAAGACTGGGCATGGGTGAACGAGCACAACACCTTCGGCGTGAGCCTTGAGAACGCCTCCGACCGCTATGCACAACTCGCCGTGCAGGGACCGAAGGCAACGGAGATGTTGCAACTGCTGACCGACGCAGACCTGAGCGCTATTCCTTATTATAGTTTCCGCGAGTGGTCGTTTGCCGGTGTGCAGGGTGTCATCCTGAGCAACACGGGCTACACAGGCGCAGGCGGCTTTGAGTTGTATTTCCCCAAAGAGTATGCCGAGCAGATTTGGAATGCCCTCTTCGAGGTCGGCAAAGACTTCGGGCTGGCACCTATCGGCTTGGGCGCACGCGACAGCCTCCGTTTAGAGAAATGGTATTGCCTCTACGGGCACGACATAGACGACACCACCTCGCCCCTCGAGGCAGGGCTCGGATGGATTACCAAGTTCGATGCCAAGGACTTCATCGACAAGGAGTTCCTGCTCCGTCAGAAAGCCGAGGGCGTGAAGCGCAAATTGGTGCACTTCGAGTGCCAAGAGCGGGCAATCCCCCGCAACGGATATGAGATTTGCGACGCCGAGGGTAACACCATCGGCAAGGTAACGAGCGGTATCATGCTCCCAAACACCAAAGTAGGTATCGGTATGGGCTACGTGAAGACCGCCTTTGCCAAGAAAGAGACCATCATCTACATCAAGATTCGCGAGAAACTCATCCCCGCGAAGATTGTATAAAAACGGTATCAATGCGGCTATTTGCCGCATTGAGTTATTTTGTCCCTATGGGGGAACTTACAATGGGAACTATGGAAACGAAGCGCAATGTAGCATTGGTGCTGGGTTCCGGTGGGGCGCGAGGATTGGCGCACATCGGGGCTATCGAAGAGTTGGAGGCACGAGGATACCAAATCACGAGTATCGCGGGGTGCTCCATGGGGGCGATGATAGCCGGCATGTACGCCGCGGGGCAGTTGCAGGACGCGAAAGAATGGTTCCTGCAGGTGGACCAACAGGTGATATTGAAGATGGTGGACTTGTCCATCTCGCTCAACTCGTTAGTGAAAGGCGAGCGGGTGATTCGCGAGTTGGAGAAAGTGGTGCCCGACCAACTGATACAATGCCTGAACATCCCCTGCACCATCGTGGCGGCAGACCTCATCTCGGCGGACGAGGTGGTGTTTCGCTCCGGCAGCCTATTCAGCGCCATCCGCGCCTCGATGAGTATCCCGCTCTTCTTCCAACCCGTGCAACGCGGGCACCGACTGCTCATTGACGGCGGCACGCTCAACCCCCTGCCCCTCAACCGCGTGAAGCGCACGAAAGGCGATATCCTCGTGGCGATGAACATCTCGGGCAAAGACAGCATGCAAATCAAGAAGCCGGAGCCCTCGTATTTTGCCAAGGCAGCCGAACTGATAGAGCAGCGAGGCATACAACTCTCGCCCACCCTGCTCAACCTGAAGAAACGCATTGCGCAGAAAGAGGAAGAACGGCAAGAGAATCAAGACCTGCGCGGAATGGTCAACTATTTCTCCTTAGCAGACCGCATGTCGGACATGCAGATACAGCAAAACACCAACTTAATGCTGCAACTCCTGCCGCCCGACATCCTCGCTACCATGCCCCAATACGCCTACTCTACCTTCGACTTCGACCGCGCCGAGGAAATCATCGAGCAAGGCAGACTTTTGATGCGCGAAGCCATCGACCGCTACGAGAGCCGATAGTCCGTTTTTCTCATTTCGCACAATAAGGGGTTTGCATTATATTTGGCTTCATGTTAAATTATTGTTATTTTTTCCTTGATTATTTGCACACCTCAAAAAAAAGCAGTACCTTTGCAGCCGTTATCAGTGGTTATTCATGAAACACGTTTTTTTATACATTTGTTTGAGTGCGGTGTTGCTCAGCAGTTCGCAGGCGGTTTGGGCTTGGGGGCAAAAAGGACACCGTATCATTGCGCAAGTGGCTTATGATAATCTCTCGGGCAGCACGCGGCGCAAGATAGACAAAGTGCTCGGGGCACATGGGGCAATATATCTTGCCAACTGGCCCGATGAGATAAAAAGCGACACCATCTATCCCTATTCCCACGATTGGCACTACCAAGACCTGCCTGCCGGATTGAGCGATTCGGCATTGGTGGCTATGCGGACAGACTACCCGACAGAGGGCGGTAACTTGTTTCGTGCCTTGGATAGTCTGGCAAATGTGCTGCACCACGACAAGCAAAACAATGTAGCGTTGACCTTCCTCGTACATCTGAGCGGAGACTTGTTCTGCCCGATGCATATCGGACACTTGGATGACAAGGGGGGCAATCGCGTGAAATGCAAGTGGTTCGGACAAAAGACCAATCTGCATAGTATCTGGGACGGGAAGATTATTGAGTCGCGCGGGTATTCCTATTCGGAGTACGCACAATACATAGAGGATAAATTTGGGGCGGAGAAGAAGGCGATAGTGGCTATGTCGGAGGCGGATGTGCTCCGACATAACTATGCTTTGACCACGGCGATTTACGACTATCAAACCACTTGGAACGAGAACGCGTACCACTATGTGTATCGCTGGGCAGAGCCGATGGAGTGGCAACTATACGCGGCGGGAGTAAGGTTGGCTGCGCTGCTGGAAGAGATATACTAATAAAATGTGAAAATGAATAATCCCGACAAGTCGGGACAAGTACCGAAAATTTGAAAATTGCCATGCGCTGTCCGGGTGCGCCCAGATTGGTCGGGGGCTAAATTGTCAAATAGTAAATTGTCAAATTGAATAAAAACACTACTATATGAAGAAACTATTTACATTATTCTTGTGTTTGAGCGCAGGCGCAATGGTATGGGCGCAGACGCTGAAAGTAACAGGTACCGTAGTGGACGAAGACAACGGCGAGCCGCTGATTGGCGTGTCCGTGCTGGAGATGGGTACCACCAACGGTATCATCACCGATGTGGACGGTAACTTCACCATTACCGTTTCGGAGAACGCTAAGTTGCAACTGTCGTATGTGGGCTATGCCACTTTGGAAATCAAAGCCAAGAAGAACCTCGGCATTGTTGAGATGAGCGGCGAGGCAGTCGCGCTGACGGACGTGTTAGTAACCGGTCAGTTGGCAAAACAGCAGAAGACGCCTGTGGCAGTGAGCCAAGTAACGGCACTGGAGATAGAAGAGCGCTTGGGCGGACAGGAGTTCCCCGAAGTGCTCAAGAACACGCCGGGCGTGCATGCTAATGGTCAAGGCGGCGGCTGGGGCGACTCGGAGATATGGATGCGCGGTTTCGACAACACCAATGTGGCAACGATGGTGAACGGCGTGCCGATGAACGATATGGAGAACGGATCGGTCTATTGGTCGAACTGGCAGGGCTTAGGCGATGTAACCAGCGTGATGCAGACCCAGCGCGGTATGGGCGCGAGCAAGGTGAGTGCACCATCCGTGGGCGGTACTATCAACATCGTTACCAAGGGTATTGACGCAAAGAAAGGCGGCTTCCTCAGTTACGCCATGGGCAATGACGGCTACAACAAGATTGCTTTCTCCGTCTCCACAGGCTTGATGCAGAACGGTTGGGCAATCACCGTCTTAGGCTCACGCACATGGGGCGACGGATATATCCAAGGTACGGGCTTTGAGGGCTACACCTACTTCGCCAATATCTCCAAGCGTATCAACGACCGCCACCAACTCTCGCTGACGGGCTTCGGTGCCCCGCAAGGACACTGGCAGCGTCCTTCCGGCTCGAGCGGAGCACTGACGCTGGCAGAGTGGAACAACGTGAAGAAATACA
Source organism: Paludibacteraceae bacterium (assembly GCA_034090015.1). Classification (GTDB taxonomy): domain Bacteria; phylum Bacteroidota; class Bacteroidia; order Bacteroidales; family Paludibacteraceae; genus Colicola. Next base: position 23,785 of record JAXDTJ010000082.1, read on the forward strand.
TGAAAGACGGTATGGACCACCGACGCTACAACCCCGCTTACGGCTACGGAAACGATGGCAAGCAGAGAGGCGCGAACTACAACAAATACCACAAGCCGCAGATTTCGCTTAACCATGTTTGGCAGATTGACTACAAGTCCTCGCTCTCCACTTCGCTCTACACTTCCATCGGTCGCGGCTTCGGCTACACCGGCGAGGCAAGCCCCTACTCGGAATACTCCTATTCCGACCTGACGCGCGGAGCCTACAACGGCGTGGTATGCACCACCTTCCGCCGCGAAGACGGTACCTTTGACTACGGAGCCATAGAAGACCTAAACGCCGCCAGCGAGAACGGCTCGCAGTTGATTATCGCCGAAAACCGCAACTACCACAACTGGTACGGACTGGTCAGCACCTACAACAACAAGTTCATTGACGAGCGACTTGACTTCACGGCAGGTATCGATGTGCGCTACTACCAAGGTATTCACACCGCCGTCATCAGCGACTTGCTGAGCGGTGAGTACTTCATCGATGCCACACGCGCCAACAGCGTTTCCGCGGAGAACAACATCCATCGCAACGACCCTGATTGGACATACCAGAAACAGACCGTGGGCGACATCGTCTATCGCGACTACACAGGACATGTGATGCAAGAGGGCGCGTTTGCTACCTTGGAATGGAACCAAGACAAGTTCATGGCATTCCTCAACGGCTCATTCTCCTATACCCACTACTGGCGCGTGGATCGTTTCTACTACGATGAGGAGCACCAACGCTCCGAGACCATCGGGTATGCAGGCGGTACTATCAAAGCTGGGGCGAACTATAACTTCAACGAGCACAACAACATCTTTATCAACGCCGGATTTATCAGCCGTGCACCGAAGTTCAGCGGGGCATTCATGACCTCCACCTCCAGCCATGCTTTCAACCGCAATGCGAAGAACGAGAAGATTGCATCGGTGGAAATAGGCTATGGTTTCCACAACGAGTATGTGAACTTTATCGCAAATGGATACTACACCCGCTGGATGGACAAGACCATGTCCAAATCCACCACGCTGGATACCCAAGAAGACGGCTATATCAACATGACCGGCGTAGGTGCTCAACACATGGGACTGGAGTTTGAGTTCAAAGCACGCCCTGCTAAGTGGATTGAAATAGAGGCGATGTTCTCGTTAGGCGATTGGCGTTGGAAAGGTGAAGAAGTAATAGGCTATGTATATGACGAACACGGCAATGCCGTAACGAGCAAAGGTGATATAACCACTCCGGGTTGCATGGATGAAGGTATGGAGCACGCATGGGCAAAGATCAATTTGGAGGACGTGCGCGTTGGTGGTCAAGCGCAGACGACAGCCAACTTAGGCATTCTCTTCAAGCCTTTCAAAGGTTTCCGTATCGGAGCAGACTACACCTTGTATGACCGCAACTATTCCTACTACTATTTCTCCGGCTCTAACCTGACGGTGGGCAAGACGGTGAATGTAACAGCACCTTACCGTTGCCCGACTGGCGGTGCATTGGATATGCGAGCAAGTTATACCTTCGACTTCGGGAAGTGCCGCGCCACGCTGGGAGCCAATGTTACCAATGTGCTCAACCAATATTACATAGAGAAAGCCTACAGCGCAAGTACCGTTTCGCAGTCCATTGCAGAGAATACGATTGACAACATCTATTTCTTCTACAACAAAGGACGGCAATGGAATATCCGCTTGAAACTAGCTTTCTAAGTCAATCTAAAAATTTGAAAATTATGAAGACGAGATATATCATACCCGCATTGGCACTGATGATGGTGTCGTGTGAGAACTTCTTTGACGAGAAGCAACTTGGTAATTCGGGCTATACTCCCTCGGATGTGCGCACCGATATGACCTATTCGCTCACAAGCGATGACTTGGCGCAAATCACCAAGAAAGGTTCGGAGTACGAAGAGAAAGCCCAATCGCTATGTACAGTAGAAGACTCCTCCGCCTACGAGGCTTGGCTCTCTATCGGCAAACTGAAAGCTTTTAACGAAGAGGCAGATGCCGACCTCTATGTGCCGATGTTTATGGTTGATAAGTTTCCCTATATGGATGCCGGCACGATATGCAAGGTGTCGTATCCCTTCTACAAAGGCAAGAGCAGCCGTGTGGAGCCGTTCATGTCCGCAACGGGCTATACGCTGACAGAGGAAGACTACAAGACCATCTGGGGCGGTCGGGGAGCTGACTACTTGACCATCACCTCCGAACCAAATATCCCTGCTTTCTTGGCAAGCAAATTCCCTACCGCTACCGAAGGTAAGATTATGGTACTGACTTACAAATCGCTCAACACCGACCCCGACACCATCTATCCTCCCCTACCCTACGAATGTACGGTGGGTGAGTTGCTGGAAGCCAAAGAGACAGTGGAGCACCAACTGTCAGGCATTGTGGGTACAGTAAAGTCCACCACCTACGGACGTTTCTACCTTGTGGACGGGCTGGACTCCATCTATGTGTATGGACTTACAGATGAAGCCGGCGATAAAGTATGGAAAGCCAAGAACATTCAGCAGGGCGACCAAATCACCATCCGTGGCAAGTACAACGATGAGAGCGGCGTGCCGCAGTTGCGCAATGCCATCTATGTCAGCCACACGCCTGCTCAATTAGGGAAACCGGCACGCAAAAATGCAGCATCTCCGCTTGTGCAAGATACGGTATATAAAACCATTATCTACCAGTTGGAACAGGGCGAATGGAAGCTCTACACCAACGACCAAGTAACTAAATATTTTGCGTTGCCCACCTCGTTCTACGATGAGATAGGTAACACTTCTGTTTCCGAGCCCGAAGTTATTATTGCCAAATACCTGCGCCTCAACTATCCGTATGCCGTAGAGAAAGACATCTACCTCGTGGCATATCGCGGCACAAGCGGCATGACGGCAGATGAGTTTACCTTCGATGGCACGGAGTTTGTGATGAATACAGGGTACACCACCGAGGAGATGAACTTTGTGCGCAATGATAATTGGGTGGCAGATATCTCTACCTACTACACCACGCCGTTTGTGAACAGCGGTCAAGCTGACTTTACGATTCAGCATGTCAACTTAGACGGTTTGAGCTATGTATGGCGCTACCAAGCATCCTACGGAATGACGGCTTCGGCGTATGTGAGCGGCACGAACCACGTAGTGGAAGACTGGCTGGTAAGCCCCTCTATCCGTTTGAAGAAGAGTGTGAACCCGAAGATGCACTTTGACCACGCTGTCCGCTATGGCAATACGGACTACAACAAAGAGTGGCTCAAAGTGATGGTAACCAACAACTACACCGGCGATGTTACCACCACCGAGTGGGAACATTTGGAGTTCCCCGATTCCATTCCTAACGGTAGCAACTGGGTATTCCTCAATACGGGTGATTTCGACTTGAGCAAGTACAACAACGAGACCATTGTAATTGCTTTCCAGTACAACACCTCCGCCGGCGAACTGACCTCTGCTCCGACATGGGAGATTCAGAACCTGCTCGTCTTTGAGCCTAAAGAGGAAGAATAGACGATGGACTATTAACAAATTAACCATTTATATTAACAACAAATTAAATGAACAACATTATGAAAAAGTTATTTACAGTTTGTGCAGCCTTAGTAGCTGCCATGAGCCTGAGCGCAGAAAATATGACTTGCGCTGAAGCCGCCGCAGCAGCACTCGCTTTGGGTGAAAACGTAGAAAGCACAGAAACCGTTAGTGTAGAGGGCTACATTACTAACACGAATGGCACTGTATCGCGTGAGCAACAGACCTTCTACATGGATGACGTGAAGGGTTCCGGCGAGAAAACACTGCAAGCCTACTGGGCAAACCTTCCCGCTGACGACAAAGAGACTCCGTTGGCAGTAGGAGACAAAATTATCCTGACCGGAAAACTATTGCACTATGTTAGCAAATCCGGTGCTCATACCGCAGAGATTAAGAATGGTGATGTTACCATCGTGGAGCGCACCGTTGTGAAGATGGATACCATCCAAGTAGATGCTTGCGAAGCAATAGAAGAGGGCTTGGCACTCAACGATGGGGAATATACCGAAGATATTTTTGAGGTATCGGGCGTTGTAAGCGCAGTAAGCAATACCAATGATACCTATCATTCGCAAACTTTTGACTTGGAATGCACTACTCAAACGGCAATATTTGAGGGTTACAACTGCACCGTAATAGGCGACTATGTAGCAGTGGGCGATAGTGTGGTTGTATTAGGCAAACTGACTAACTATAGCGGTACAATTGAGATTGCCAGTGGCAAGGCATGGGTTACCAAGAAAGGTAATGTACAGATTGACACCATTTCAGTAACGGTTGCAGAGGCTTTGGCGGCTGCAAAAGCATTGGAAAACAATGCTACAAGCAAGGATGTATATGCTGTTACCGGATATGTAGATAGTATTTCGTATGCTTATAGCGAAGAGCACGATAACATCTCGTTCTTTATGTGCGATGACATGGCTAACCCCGTATATGAGTTCCAAGCCTATCGTGCAAAAGGCGGCAAGGACTTGACTGTTGGCACTAAAGTAATCGTTACCGGCAACTTGATTCACTATTATAAGGCTGCGACCGATGATGCAGCAGAACAACATAAGTACCAATTGAATGCCGGTGCTACTATTGAGATTGTCGGTGGTACTGAAGGCGTAGAGAATATCACCATTGAGAATGCGGCTATCAAACAGATAGAGAACGGTCAGTTGGTTATCATCCGCAATGGTGTGCGCTACAATGCAGCCGGCGTGGTAATGGAATAATTCACGGTAAGTATCATTATAAAAAATCCTGCCTAACTTGATTGTTAGGCAGGATTTTTTATAGTAGGTCCCTTTACAAATACATATTTTAGTTTCCGAAAATTGGTTGTACCTTTGCAGCCGATTTTCGGAACCTAAAATATGCACTTATAAATGAACCAACATAAGTTACGCATTTCTCAATACGTAACTTATTCCGCTATTTTTTTATTTGCTTCTTGTGTCCCCCGAGAGGCTCGAACTCTCGACCCACTGATTAAGAGTCAGTTGCTCTACCAACTGAGCTAGGGAGACGTGCTTTTAATTATGAATTATGAATTATGAATTATGAGGGCGTTTCGAGTTATACTCCTTTTGGCCGCCTTATTCTTTCATTCATCTATTCCTTACGGAAGTGTCCCGTTTTTCAAAAGCGAGTGCAAAGGTACTGCTTTTTTTTGATATGACCAAATTTTCGGGCAAAAAAAATACGAGAAAGTGCATTTTTTCTTAATTCTCTTGTGTATGTTCCTTTTTTTTTGTATCTTTGCAGGCTGATTGTGGGATATTCCTGCGCTCGAGCAGTCGGGAGCGGTGGCACACGGGCGAAATAGGAGAGGAATATGAACGGCTTTAGGTCGGCTAATAGACGGCTAAGAGGTGGCTCATACACTCGGTTATCCTACGTATATCCTACGTATATCCTACGTATATCCTACGTAATCGACGGCTTATCGTCTGCTTATCCTCCGCTGACTTTGGGCTGACTTTGGGCTGATAGGCGACAGGCAGACAGGGGGAGGAGAAAGGGAGACCACAGGGGAGGCACAGATAGAAACTAATAAACATCTATAGATATGGAATTTAAGTATGCACCTATGTTTCAGGTGGGTAAAGATGAGACGGAGTATTATCTGCTGACGAAAGACTATGTGTCGGTTGGCGAGTTCGAGGGACATCCGATGCTGAAAGTGGAAGCAGAGGGTTTGACGCTGATGGCGCAACAGGCATTCCACGACGTGAGTTTCATGCTTCGCCGTTCGCACAACGAGCAGGTGGCGAAGATACTGCGCGACCCTGAGGCAAGTGCTAACGATAAGTATGTGGCGCTGACTTTCCTGCGCAACGCGGAGGTGGCTTGCAAAGGGCAGTTGCCGCTGTGTCAGGACACGGGTACAGCTATCATCCACGGCGAGAAAGGTCAACAGGTGTGGACGGGGTACTGCGATGAAGAGGCGCTGAGCAAAGGTGTCTTCAACACCTACACCACGGATAACCTGCGCTACTCGCAGAACGCGCCACTGTCGATGTATGAGGAGGTGAACACGAAATGCAACCTGCCGGCGCAGATAGACATTGAGGCAACGGAGGGGATGGAGTACCGCTTCTTGTGCGTCACGAAAGGCGGCGGCAGCGCGAACAAGACCTATCTGTATCAGGAGACGAAGGCGCGTATTCAGAACCCCGGGACGCTGATTCCTTTCCTCGTGGAGAAGATGAAGAGCCTCGGGACGGCGGCTTGCCCTCCGTATCATATCGCGATTGTGATAGGCGGTACGAGCGCGGAGAAGAACCTGCTGACGGTGAAGTTGGCTTCGACGCATTACTATGATAATCTGCCGACTACGGGCGATGAGACGGGTCGTGCATTCCGCGATGTGGAGTTGGAGAAGCAACTGCTGCAAGAGGCTTACAAGATAGGATTAGGCGCACAATTCGGCGGGAAATACATGGCACACGATGTGCGCGTGGTACGCCTGCCTCGCCACGGGGCAAGTTGCCCGATAGGCTTGGGCGTGAGTTGCTCGGCAGACCGCAATATCAAGTGCAAAATCAACAAAGACGGTATTTGGATAGAGAAGATGGACAGCAATCCTGCGTCGCTGATTCCCGAGGAGTTGCGCAACGCGGGCGAGGGCGATGCCGTGCGCATTGACCTGAATCAGCCGATGGCGGAGGTCTGCAAGATACTGACGAATTACCCGATAGGCACGCGTCTGTCGCTGAATGGTACGATTATTGTGGGACGGGACATCGCGCACGCGAAGATAAAAGCGCGTTTGGACGCCGGCGAGGCTATGCCGGAGTACCTGAAGAACCATCCTATCTATTACGCAGGTCCTGCGAAGACTCCCGCGGGGATGGCGTGCGGCTCGATGGGTCCGACCACGGCAGGGCGCATGGACCCGTATGTGGATGAGTTTCAAGACCACGGCGGCTCGCTCATCATGCTGGCGAAGGGCAACCGCTCGATAGATGTTACCAATGCCTGCCAGAAACACGGCGGTTTCTACCTCGGCTCGATAGGCGGTCCGGCTGCTATCCTTGCGCAAGAGAATATCAAGTCTATCGAGTGCGTGGAGTACCCCGAGTTGGGCATGGAGGCAATATGGAAGATTGAAGTGGAGAACTTCCCCGCATTCATCCTTGTGGACGACAAAGGAAACGACTTCTTCAAGCAACTGAAGCCCTGCGCAGGTTGCACGATATTGTAAGTTACTCGATTGTCTGACAACGATAATACATTCGATAGAAATGAAGAAGATATTTATTATTGATTGGATACTAATACCCGTGTTTGTGCTATCTGCCTTTTCGGGCATTCAACTGCATGTGGCGGGTCATGGTACATCGCATGAGGTGTGGCACAATTGGGCAGTGTTTCATATCATAGCAAGTATCCTCTTTTTAATAGCAGTCATCCTGCATGTGCAGACGCATTGGGGATGGTACAAGAGCCTTGTAAAAAGTGGTCTGGGCAAGAAAAGCAAAGCGGCAGTAGTAGTCACATTGTTCTTTGTGGTGCTGGCTGTGTCGGGTCTTATCTTGCTCGGCGTGGAGGGTGCTAACTCGAAGATAGGCTTGTGGCACTACCGCATAGGACTGGTGGCAAGTGTGCTTTTCTTGGAGCATATCATCCGCCGGCTGCCCATGCTTCGCAAGACGCTTCCGCACAATATTTCTGCACGTCAATCAAGAGCAACAGACTAATAATCAGTAAAATGGAGGATAAGAAAAAAGACGGATTTTGGCGGCGGGTGATGCACAAATATCGCCTGTCGATGGTGGATGAGTCGAACCTGAATGAGTTGTGGCATATCCACCTCAACGGGTTTGGGGCATTCAGTATCTTCTTTCTTCTTTTCTTGCTGACGATAGCGTTGCTGTCGGTGCTGATTATCTACACGCCTATCCGAAATATCCTGCCGGGCTACAGCGAAAGCATACGCCAGCAGTTGATAGTGGAGTCTGCGCGGGTGGACTCGCTGAGTGCTGACCTTGCCTTGCAACGGCAGTACCTGTCTGTTATTCAGCAGGTTACCGCCGGCACGGTGCAGAGCGACACGGTGCAGAGT
>JAXDTJ010000003.1:0-25293 GCA_034090015.1 Paludibacteraceae bacterium
TTGTTTTCCACTGCTCTCAAAAGGTAGCGGCTGCCGAAATGCAAGGTTTTGGTGGAAAAAATACGCTTTTATTGAGGAGCGCAGCGTATCCATAAAAGGAAGATTTTTTCCATCCAAACCCGCAGGGCTTGACCTTGCATAACGGAGTGTAACGGAGCGGTTCGAAGCAGCCGCGTCTTACCTTTGCAGTGAGAAAACAATCTCAACATACTCGAAAACGAAAAACTTTGCACCATGCAAGTAACGACTGCCCAAAAAATCAATAAGCACCCTGAAACAGTTATACCAAATTATCGTGGGACGCGGTGCAAAGCCAATCGGCAGCGCAAGCCATACCTGCGAAGCCCTATCCCACAGCGGAACGGAGTGCAGCCGTGGGAGAGGCGGTAGGTATTCCGCTCTGTCTGACAGTACCATGCCGAGGACAAGTGTCCCGGCAACAGGGCTGGCAGGCGTTTCTCTGCGTTAGGGATAGTAAGGGAGCAAGGCTGTCCGAAGCCGTTCTGTAACATTGCAAGCGAGGAACGAACCTGCAACGTGGAAGAACGGTGAGGACGGAACCCCTGAATAGCCCGACCTGAAAGGGAACGCCCAAAAACATATCCAAAAAAATTTTTTTCTACATAATACATATATACCCCCCTGTTACTCGTTCTACAAGTGTCTTTGTTCGATAACGCATTGAAAATGAATATATTAGTTTTTCTACAAATAATAATTTAAGTAGAAAATGTAAGTTGATGTAGAAAAAGCATAATTCGAGTCTTTATTTTGTAGAACGTTGTAGAAGTTTGTCGTAGTTAGTAGATGGGGCTGAAGCCCGATGAATACTGATGTAGCCGTTGTAGAATTTGTAGTGCGCGTTTTCCAAAATATATTGCAAAAAATATAAGCACATAAAAAGTGCGCTACTCTCACGAGCCACGCACTCCAAAAAGTGGGAAAAAACGCAGCCTGACTGCGTTGTTAGTATGGCAGTTCCTGTTCGATGACCTCATCGGGTGTGTCGTCTTGGGTGGTGTTGGTATCCGTTTCGTTGTAGATACTATCTGTGCTGACCTCGAGGTTGATATTGAACTGCTCTTTGAGCATATCATAATCGAAGCAATAGGCTTGGTCAACGACCGACTCCTCACGCGGGCTGCAGTCCGGGGCACTCTCATACTGCTGCCGTCCTTGAATGATGTTCTTGAACCGTTGGCTCTTTTTCTTGCCGAGATAGGCAGGGGAGTTTTCCAAATAATAGGCGAGCGAGGTTTTGGGTAGGAGCGTTTCTCCGATACGCTTGCCGTGGAGGAGATATAGTTCGAAGATACGTTTGTAGCGGAGGAAAAGTATCTGTTTGGGACGGATATACTCTTGTTGTATCTGTCCCTCATCGACTTTGAGTTTATCCTTATACTCAAGCCGATAGTCGGCATTTATGACGACTTGTCCTTCTTGGCGGAGGTAGCCCACAATGTCCCAAAATACCGCCACCTCGTTGTTGTGTTTGAGTTCCTTGTTTTGGTCAACGATACCGACGGCTGTGATGTGGCAGAGGTCTTCGTAGGTGAACGGCATTTCTATTCTGTCCTTCAAACTACCGAAAGCCGCTACGGGAATTGTCCAATTTAGTAAGATACGGTCTTCAACGACCGTGTCGCCCATCAACTCTTGAATATCCTTGTATGCTTTATCGAATGCCTCGCGGAAATTGATGGCAAAATAGTCCCGATGTTTGAGGATTTCAAGGGTGAGGTGGGAGCAACCGAGTTTGCGCATGTCGCGAAGACGGTTGAATTTCTCTTTGGCTTCTGCGGTGAACTCCGATTTATTATAGCGCAGGAAGATGAAGCGTGAGAAAAGCGCGATGTCGGCGGTCGCCATCTCTTGTCCCGAAAGGATAACGCCACAATCTACGCGGGTAACCTCGCGTTTCTTGTCCTTATCCATGTTCATACGGTTACGCCCTGCGCCGTCCCACAGACCTTTCAGGAACTCCCGTTTGTCTATATCAATGGTATTCTTAAACTCATCGATATGGACGAGTGCATTGGCGCATTGAGCGACCGTGTCAGCCAATGCCGGCAGCGTGGAGTTTTGGATGTTGGGCGGCGTGTTCTCAATGATGAAGAAGGACATGAGCGAGTGTCCGAGTTCGGACTTACCCGAGCCTTTCGGACCAAAGAGATTGAGGATGGGGAATGACTTGGTTTGGGCGGTAACGACATCGCGGAACAGGGCGGCAAAGAGAAAAGCAATACCGACCTTGGCATTATCTCCGAAGACCTCTATCAGTTGTTCACAATACCGGCGCAAAGAGATGGTATTCCAGTTGTAGTGCACGAAGTTGCGCTCGAACTGATAGAGTGAGACATCTTCTTTATAGATGGAGGAGAATGCAGGTAGGTAGAAATTGCCCTTTTCTCCCATGCGCACGATACCAAAATCATCAACAGGTTTCCATTCGGTGCCGGTGAAGACACCGTTTCCGAATGCGAAGAAGCCTTTGCGTTGCCAACCGAGTTGTGTTATCAACTCCGCCGTTTCCGTGGTCTTATAGAGGTATTGCTTGAGGCGGGTGAGTTGCTCGTCCTTGACGAGCCAAACGAAGTTACCGAGGCTCTCCACTTTCTGCTTGAACTTGGTGAGCGACACAAGGTCTTCCTGCTTGAACTCAATGATAGTCTTTTCTCCGTCCTCGTTCTCTATCTCAAACAGACGCAAAGCGGATTGGTTGTCGCGGATGTGGAACAGCGGGTGCATAATAAAGTTTGACCAGCGGATGGTCTTGCCGCCCTCCCCGATGGAGATGTACGTTTTTCTGTGCTCCTGAAAGCCGAACTTCTCAAACAAATCAAGGCTGACTTGGTTCTTACCCTGTTGGAGGCTTTCCTTGCCTCTCTGCCGTTTCGCTGCTTCGATAGCCTTGCGCCAAATGGTCTTGCCCTTGCTTATCTCCTCATGGAGTGCAGAGATGTATTTGTCCAACTCGTAGTCCTTATCGACGCAAGCGACCAAGGCAGCGATATCCTCCATGGCGTTTCCCTCAAAAGTACCGGCAGGAGCGGAGAAGCGTTTCTTGGCATACCACAAGACAAAATCTTTCTGCTCCAGTTCATCGAGCAGTGTCTTGGACTTGCAGTAGGTGTCGGGGTCGTTCTTCTGCCCCTCGTTTCCGAGAGGTATCTCGCGCACATACACATGGAAGCCCTGCTCCCATGCCCTGCGTCCTGTCTTGAGCACCTTTTCTATACCCGTACCAAAGGGTTTGTTGCGTTTGGGTGGGTCTGCGTCGGGCAGGAAAATGAGCGTGTCGGAGTAGCGTTTGAGGATGGCTAACTGGTCATCCGTCCAGTCCGAGCCAAGGCTGGCAACGGCGTTGGTAACAGTGATGGACTGCAAACGCAACACATCGGGTGCGCCCTCGACAAGGAAGAAAGAATGCTGCAAGACAGCAGCACGCGCGGCAATGTCTATGCCGAAAACGCTCTTTTCTTTCTTGTAGAGTATTGAGGTGGGCGAATTGAGGTACTTGGGGCTATCTTCCTTGCCGGTCAGGTCGCGGGCGGTGTAGCCGATGATAACGCCGAACTTGTCGCGAATAGGTATCATCAACCGCTCGCGGAAGAAATCAAACGGCTTGCCGGTTTTCTCCGATATCTTGACCAGCCCGACCTCAATGAGCAGGTCAAGCGAGAGGCTCTGCTTCTTCGCAAAATCTATCAGCCCCTGCCAAGCGTTGGGCGCGTAGCCGATACCTGTCTCCATGCAGAAGTCCTTGTTCCAGCGGCTCGTGGCGTATGCGAGGGCTTGCTTGGCTTCGGGCGTGTCCTTGTAGAGTGCTTCCACAAAGTACTTCTGCGCCACTTGATAGACGACTTGCAAGGCTTCGCGTTTCTTTGCGGCTTCGCGCTCCTCGTTGCTGCGCTCGTCTGTTTCCTCCTCGATGGGGATGTTATACTTATGCGCAAGTTTGCGGACGGCTTCGGCAAAAGTCAAGCCATCTTTCTTCATCACAAAAGCAATGGCATCCCCATGCTCCCCACAGCCGTAACAATGGTAGGTATTGGTGTGGGGATTGACAAAGAAAGAGGGCGACTTTTCATTATGGAACGGGCAACAGCAGGACAGCCGGTTACCTGTCCTGCGTAAGGTGAGGTAGTCCCCGACAACACTGCTGATGTCCGCCCGCAAATGTATCTGCTCTATTACAGAGTTAGCAATCATGGAAGTTTTTTGAAAATGTGTTTACTCCGATTTGTATGCCAGTTGTTCTAAATACGAAAAGGTCTCGGCAATAGCGACCTGTTCGCAAGTGATAGGGAAGTCGGTACTTTCCATCTCTTCCTTGAGATGAACTTCCAAAACACCGCAACGATAGAAAGTACCGACTGTGAAATAGAAAGAATCTAACCTACGGACTGAATCAACCGAGAGTAGCGTGTGCGTTTCGAGATGGTCAGCAAACTCATTGAGATGTTGCTGTGTTCCTAACACAATGATACATCCGTTTTTCGGTGCGTCTTCCGCCTCATTCAGAGAGGAAAACACGATAAAATCATGAACCGTTCTCATTTTGATTAAAAATTTGGGTAGTACTTACGCAGGATTCTAATAAATTCATTTTCCTCAAAAGGACCTGTGAAACAGTTTCCTTTGAGCCGGACATAAAAAGTAGTTAATGCCCATCCGAAATGGGTCATACACTCCTCGCGGAATTTGCGAGCGTCATCCCGCGACATCATCTGCGTGTAGCACTTGTAATAGGTCAAGTTTGACATAAATAGGTTAATGTTTGAAAGTTTTACAATAAGCGAGCCAACTATTTGCTCGCCTACCTTACGAATAAACCATGCCATAACCAAATCTTTCCGCCACGCGGTCAATGATAGTTTGGTTTTTTGGCTTCGGCATTGATATGCCTCTAACCCATTTTCTGTATGCTGCGAATGAAATGCGGCACTCCCGAATGATTGCGTCTTGTATGCCTTTTTTATCCCCTGCTTTAATCTCATTCATGAATTGTTTAAGCAGTAGTTTTTTTGTGGGTCAAAATTTGCACGTCTCATATTTTTTTAGTAATTTTGCAGGCGTTCTCCGAAAAAGTTTAGAAAACTAAACTGAAAGCGAGTGCAAAATTACTTGAATTTGCTTTCACTTCCAAAAAACAGGCGCATTATCGCAAAATATGGGGGAAAACTCAAAAAATGCGGAAAAGCACTAAAAATGAGGAAAGCCGCAAAATTTGCGGAGGGGAACAAACAAAAACGCCGCCCCTGTCAGGCGGCTGTTGATGGGGCTTGAGAAGCCCAAATTTTTGGCTCAAAACTGTGCCAAAAATGTGACAGAAAATATCGGCTCTTTGAAAGAAAACAACTGAATCAATAACAATTGAGTTTTGTTATGGAGTTGTAATGTAAGGTATTGTGATACCGAAAAATGTAGAGGAAATCTAATGAGATTTTCTCTCCAAAATGAAAGTGTTGTGGAGACCCTTATTGAGTTCCGGGGGTTCGAATCCCTCACTTTCCGCAGTAAACGAAAATAGAGGCTTTCTTAGTCTCTATTTTTTCTATGGAATATACAGCAAAACATTGTAGAAGAAACTTGCTACGATGCGTAAACAACTCTATACTTCTTTACCGAGAATGCCTCACCCTTATTGACGTAAACAAAGTCGGAGGACACGGTAAAGCAGTATAAAGACAAAAATCGTAAGTCTATGAGTTTCAGCATCGGAACTATTACATCTTTCACCCTATATCCTTCAACAGCGAGAGACGTACCGATGGTCGGGATATTCCGCCTGCGGTTCCCTTTTCCTTTATCCTAAAACTATATCCGCTCGAGGTTGCTGAGCGGCATCCAGCCTTCGTTGTTGCCCACGCGGATGTTGCACCATGTGCCGAGCGTTTCGCGAATCACCACTTTCGTGCCCTCGTGGATAGTGAAGAGGTCAGTTCCGGAGCGGTCGGGCGAGGACTTGGCATTCACCACGCCCTGTGTGATGATAGCCTCGGCGCGGGCAGCGTCGCGGCGGTGGAGCGAGGCGGCATTCGCACCGCTCCAGATACAGAACAGCAGGGCAATCCAGCCGATGTGGAACGCCGCCTTGCGGAGAGTGGTCTCATGCCCGAGTAGGAACACCATCGTCCCCGCAAGGAAGAGCACGAATAGTCCGATACTGAGCCATAGCCAAGTGTTCTCCGCCAGCAGGTTGCGGAAGGCTTTTGCCCAATTGCTCAGGAAGAACGCCTGCGTGTCGGAGATGTTGTCGATAATCTTCGACTGCGCGAATGCAAGGTTGTACTTCGCGTCTTTGAAGTTGGGCTTGAGTCGCAGTGCCCGCTCGTAGGCGAGGATAGCCTGCGCCAACTCCCCCTGCTTGAAGCAGGCGTTGCCCAAGTTGTATTGCAGCAGCGCCAGCGCCTCGCGGTTGCTCTCCGCAGGGTACTCGGCGATGAGGGCGCAGTATGCCTCGGCTGCTTGCGCATACTCCCCTTCGGCATAGAGCGCATTGGCATCGGCAAAGGTGGTCTGTGCCGACATAGGGCAGAGGACAAAGAACGACAGACAAGTGGCTATCAGTATTTGAATAGGCTTTTTCATATTAGTGGTCAGTGGTTAGTAGTCAGTGGTCAGAGTAGTTTGAGTGCTCGGAATAATCTGATTACTCAGAGTATTGGCAAAAAATCGTAAATCGTAAATCGTAATTCGTAAATCCCTTCAGGCTTTGCTTTCGAGTTGATCGATTATCTCTGTGGCGGCAGTGTACAGTTGCTCTTTGCTCTGTGCGGCGGCGGGCGCATAGCGAGCAAACTCCGCGTCGGACAGCACGCGGTTGACCTCGGCGATAATCTCTTCGCCCACGCCTTTCCCGCGCAGGATGGAAGCGATATTGTCCTTGTTGAGGTCTGCCGTCGGCACGCTCAATCGGTCGCTCAGGTACATCCAGAGGGCGCGCTCAATCTCCGTGTAGAACGCCTCGCTGTTGTTGGCCTTCATCAGTTGCGCTGCTTTCTTCAGTCGCTTTTGCGCCACTTTGTTCGCCCGCTTCGAGCGCACACGCGTGATGTCGGCATTCTCTTGGATACGCTTGTGGAAGACGGCAAAGAGCAGGCAAGCGATGAGCAGCGGCAACACATACCCCGCCCACGCAAACTGCCACACCAGCGAGGCGGAGGGGTTAGTCGGCTTGGCGGTCGCCAGTTCGCCCGTGTAGATGTAGCGGATATCGGTGCCGAGGGTCTTGATGTCCTCTTTGTTCACGTAGTTGTTCACCACAGGAGTGCCCGCCTCGTCGCCCGTGCCGCGCTGCACATGCAGGGTGTACTCGGGCGTAGAGAGCGTCTTGTAAGCATCCTCCTGCGTGTCGTAGTAGGCAAAGGTAATCGGCGGGATAGTGTACTCGCCGGCAGCGCGCGGGATAGCCAGATACTCAATGGTCTTACTGCCTGACATGCCTGCCGCGGTGGCTTTGAAGTTGTTGCTCACCTTCGGGTCGTAGGGCTCAAATCCTTCGGGCCAGTCCACGGTCGGCGTCTTGAGCAACTTCATGTTGCCCGTGCCTTGGATAGTGAGTCTCAGCGTAACCGCTTCATTCGCCTGCATCTCGGTCTGCGAGATGTTCGACGAGAGGGTGAAGTGCCCCACGCCGCCGGCAAACCCCGCGGGCTTTCCCTTGGGCAACGCCTCCACGTGAATGGTTGCACCCGGAGCTTTGAGCGTCTTGGTTACGTTGGTGTAGGTGCCGAAGAAATCATCGAAGATACTGCGCACCTGCGCGCGAGTCTGCACACGGAGCACCGCCTCAAAGGTGGCGGGGTCTATCTGTATGTCGCCCGCGTGCTGGGGGTAGAGCAGCGTGCGATAGAGCACTGCCGTCTGGTAGTTCCTGCCGTTGTAGTGCTCCAACTCGGTCTGTATCTCGCCCTGCTCCAAGTCCTGTTTCAGGAAGCCCGTGAACTCGGGTATCTTCGTGTTGTTCGTGAACTGCGCCACGTCCACGCCTGCGAAATAGAGTTTGTAGGAGAGCAAGATGGCTTCCTGCTCGTGGACGCGCGTCTTGCTGACGATGGTGCGGATGAAGAGGTTCTCTGAGGTGATACTCCCGTCAGAGGCGGATTGGTTCTTGGCTCCCGACTCTTGGCTCCTGGCTCCTTGTTCTTGGCTCGTGGTTCCTTGTTCATCGGGCGGCAGGACGGTGATACGCACACCGTTGGATTGGTAGCGTTCGCCGCTCACCTTGATGTCGGCGGGAGGTATGGTGAAAGTGCCTTCGCGCTGTGCCAGCAGCGTGTAGGTGTAGGTCTGCGTGTAGGTGGAAGTGCGCTTGCCGTTGACAAACGAGGTGGAACTGGAGGTAGAGGTGTAGGGACCTGCCAATACTTCAAAATCTGCCATCTCGGGTGCTTTCAAGTCGCGCGCACGCTGATTAACGGTGTAGGTGAGTTGGAAAGGTTTGCCCACGATGACCTGGGCAGGCGCTTGCGCGCGAAACTCCACCGCATCGTCTGCCATCAAAGGGAGAAGCACCGTGCATAGCGCACAGTGCAACAAAAATAATATTTTAGCCGTCTGTTTCATATTACCAATCTTTCTCTACGCGGCGTTTGGTGCCTTGTTGGCGTTGTAGTTTCTCTTGGGTCTCTTGCTCGTCTTGCTCCAGGGCTTGCAGAATCTGCTCAGCGGTCTCTTTGTCCATCTTCTGTTCCTGCTCCTGTGGCTCGGATTGTTGCTGTTGCTGCTCTTGCTGTTGTTGCTCTTGGTCCTGTTGATTCTGCTGTTCTTGGTTCTGCTGTTCTTGTTGCTGCTGTTGCTCTTTCTGTTGTTGCTGTTGGTCTTTTTGATTCTGCTGCTGATTTTGCTGCTGTTGTTGCTGTTGTTGTTCTTGTTGTTTCTTCAACATCTCCATGGCTTTCACGAGGTTGTAGCGCGTGTCGTCGTCCTTGGGGTTGTTGCGCAGGGCATCTTTGTATGCCTCAATGGCTTTCTCGTATTGCTCTTGCGCAAAGAACGCATTGCCTAAGTTGTGGGACGTGGCTGCCCTATTGGCTTTTTCCTCTTTCGGAAGCAACGACGCGGCTCTCTCGAACTCCGCTTGCGCCTCGGGATATTTATCTTGTCGGAAGAGAGCGTTGCCTAAGTTGTAGTGCGCCTCAAACGACTCTTTGTTCGCTTCTATGCCGCGGCGATACTCCACCTCGGCGGCGGTGTAGTCTTGCTTCTCGTACTCCTTGTTGCCGCGGAATACTTTGCTCGACTCCTTCTGCGCATACAGCGGACTCGCCGCCGTCAGCAGCAAGAAAGATAGGCATAATATGTTGATGATCTTTTTCATAGTTCCAAAATATAATAATGATCTAACCACTGACCACTGACCACTAATCACTAATCTCCAAAGATATTGATTCGTGTGAGCGATTTGTTCTTGCGGTTGAAGATAAAGAAGTCGATGATGAGTACCAATAGTGCCAGCAGGGCAAAGGTCTGGAACTGCTCATTGTAGTCGGTGAAGACTTGTGTCTCCAGTTCGGCTGTCGCGAGGGTGTCGAGTTCTTTCTCAAGGGTACGCATGGCGGTGTTGGTGTTGTCGCAGCGGACGTAGATACCGTTGCCTGCCTGCGCTATCTCGCGGCACATGTCTTCGTTCAGGCGCGACACTACCACGTTGCCCTGTCTATCTTTGCGGAAGTCGTTAGTGCCCGGAATGGGAATCGGTGCTCCTTCGGGCTTGCCGACACCTATCACTATCACCTTGATACCCATCTCTTTGGCGCGTGTCGCCACTGCCACGGCATCGTCCTCATGGTTCTCGCCGTCGGTAATCAGCACTATCACTCGTCCCGCATCTGTCTCCTCACCGCCGAAGGCGCGAATAGAGGTGGAGAGCGCGTCGCCGATAGCCGTTCCTTGGGTCTTGATAAGGCTCGGGTCAATGTTCGAGAGGAACATCTTCGCCGAGACGTAGTCGCAAGTGATAGGCAGTTGAGTGAAGGCTTCGCCGGCAAACACTACTAAACCGACCTTGTCATCCACCATCCGGTCTATCATCTTGCTCAACATCTGCTTGGCTCTGTCGAGACGGTTAGGCACTACGTCCTCCGCCATCATCGAGTTGGATATATCGAGGGCGATAATCGCCTCTATACCTTGCCTTTTGCGGGTCTCTTCGCGTTGTCCGTATTGCGGACGCGCCACGGCAATACACAGCAGCACATACGCCACCATCAGCAGGCTGAACTTCACCGTAGGGCGCACGCGCGACGCGTTGGGCATCAGCGCCTCCACCAGCGCAGGGTCGCCAAACGCCTCCAACTGGCGGCGCTTCCGACGCGCATACAAGATATACGCTACTACCATCACCGGCACCCCTGCCAGCAAACATAGCATGTCTATATTGGCAAAACGAAACATATATTATTGGACTATTTGACTATTTATCTATTTGACTATTTGACCGCTTCGCTGTCTGACCACTTTACTGGGGGCGCAGGCGTCTCGCCTGCGGACAAGGCGCAAGCCTTGGTTGTATTTGCGTTGCATGCACAAGCGGTTCGTTTCGAACTGTCCGCGGGCGAGACGCCCGCGTCCCCAGTGTAGCGGTCTCTCAGCGCGAAGCGCGGTCGGTTAGTTGCTTATCGTCCGCAGGACGAAGTAGCGCAGCAGGATTTCTGCCAGCAGGCAGAGGAGCGCGGCAACGAGGAAAGGCGCAAAGGTGTCGGTGTGCTTGGCATACTCGCGCACACGCAGTTTGGTCTTCTCCAGTTGGTCTATCTGTTCGTAAATCTGCTTCAGGCTGTTGTTGTCCGTAGCGCGGAAGTACTGCCCACCGGTGATAGAAGCGATGTTCTGTAGCGTCGTCTCGTCGAACTCGCTATCCATCGTGATGTATTGCACGCCTACGGGTGTCTGCACCGGCACACGCGCCTGCCCGTGGGAGCCTACACCTATGGCATACACGCGGATACCGAAGGTCTTGGCTATCTCCGCTGCCGTGATGGGGTCGATGTCCCCGCGGTTGTTCGAGCCGTCGGTCAGCAGGATGACCACTTTCGACTTCGTGGGTGAGTCTTTCATGCGGTTGACCGCATTCGCCAAGCCCAAACCGATGGCGGTACCGTCCTCTATCATGCCGAACTTCACCGACTTAAAGAGGTTGACCAACACCGCGTGGTCGGTCGTCAGCGGGCACTGCGTGAAACTCTCGCCGGCAAAGACTACGAGCCCTATCTGGTCGTTGGGTCGCGCGATGACAAAATCCGACGCTACCTGCTTGGCGGCTTCCAGTCGGTTGGGCTTCAGGTCTTCCGCCTGCATGGTGCCCGAGATGTCGAGCGCCATCATGATGTCTATTCCCTCGGTGGACTCCGACGACCAGCGGTTGGTCAGTTGCGGACGCGCCAATGCGATGGAGAGCAGCGTGATAGCCGCCACACGCAATACAAAAGGCACATGCAGCAGATAGACTCGCCATGAACGTGCACTGCGTTTCAGCGTGGTGGCAGACGACATCTGCACACTCGCATCCGCTTTGTGCAACTCATAGATGTACCATCCCACGACAGGTATCAGGAATAGTAGCAGAAATAAATATCCGGGACTTGCAAATGACATTGTTAGTGGTCAGTGATTAGTGGTCAGTGGTTAGTGATTAGTGGCTCTTTTCCAGCGTGAACATATCTTCCTCTTCTTTCTGTTCGCCTTCGGTGGGGGCAGCGGTGGTCTCGTGTACGAAATCGTAGGCAGTCAGCAACGCACTCTCGTTCTCGTCGGGGGTAGTGTGCCATTTGGCGAATTTCACCAAGTCAGCGAGCGAGAGCATCTTTCGGAGTCGCTCAAACAGTTCTTTTTGCTCTCCCATCAGCGGCTTGAGTTCGCGCAGCGTCTCGTCGCTGGTCTTCTCCGTGCTCTTCACCTCGTAGCGGCGACCGATATACTCGCGGATGACATCCGTCAACTCCGTCTGATACTCCTTCACTTTGCCTTCCTGCCAAATCTTCTCCGCCTTGATTTTGTCGAGTTTCTCCAATGCCACTTCCTCCGCAGGGCGTTTCTCTACCTCTGCCAACTGCAACTCGTCGCCTTTCTTGCGGCGCATTGCCCATCTCACGATGAACCATACCCCAACGCCCAAGAGTACGCAGCCTACCGCCAGTAGTATCCATCGGATGATGCCCCACCACCATATCGGCGCACTCTGCACAGGCTTAATATCGGTGATGGCAAGCGTGGTATCTATCTCGAAGGGCTGTATCACGTTGAGCGACAAGCCGTCCGACCACAGCGTGTCCTCCCCGCTCACGAAAGGTTGCGGCGGGATGAAGAACAGCGAATCGCTGAACGAAGTCAGCGTCAGGGTCTGCGCCAGTTGCAGGCGTCCGTCTCGCAGGACGGTGGTATCCACCTCCGTGCGCTCCACTATCTCGATGCCGTCCATAAGCATCTCTCCGTAGCGGGGCAACGCCACTTGCTCCGTCGGCTCCAGCGTAGCACGCAGGTGCATATCCGTCTGGTCGCCCAGATAGATGGCGGTCGAGTCGATGGCTGCAGAAACGATTATTGCTAATAGAAAATTCATATCTGATTGTATTTGACTTATTGACCGCTACGCTGTCCGACCGCTTCGCTGTCCGACTGATTTACCTTTCGAGACTATATCAGTCTGTCAGTGAACGAAGTGAACGGTCTTTTGTCTTTCAGCCGTAGGCGGTCTTGCAGTCGTTATCGAAACAGTCTCATCAGTGCTTTCACGTAGTCTTCGTCGGTGCGGATGGCGATGTTGTTCACGCCCGCCTTGATGAAAAGGTTGTCGAGCAGTGTCTGTTGCCGTTGCCATGCGCGGGCGTAGTCATCGCGTACTCGGTCTATTGAGGTATCTACCCATACACGCTCGCCCGTCTCCGCGTCTTTCACCTTCAGCAGTCCCACATCGGGCAACTCCGCGTCGCGGCGGTCGTAAATCTGCACCACGTTCAGGTCATGCTTGTGCGCCGCTATCACCACGGGCACTGTCCCGATACGTTTGCTGTCTGCCTCGCGGACAAAAGCCTCGTCCATGCAGTCGGAGATGAGGAAAGCCGTGCAGCGACGTTTCTGCGCATTGGCGAAGTACTGCAACGCACCGTTGATATCCGTGCCTGCGGAGGAAGGCTCGAAGGAGAGCAACTCGCGGATGATATGCAGCACGTGCGACTTACCTTTCTTGGCGGGGATGTACTTCTCCACTTGGTCGGAGAAGAAGATAACGCCCACCTTGTCGTTGTTGGCGATGGTGGAGAACGCCAGCGTAGCCGCCACCTCCGCCATCATGTCGCGTTTGGTCTCGCTCAGCGTACCGAAGTTCCTACTGCCGGACACGTCCACCAAGAGCATCACCGTCATCTCGCGCTCTTCCTCGAACACTTTGATATAGGGCTTGTTCAGTCGCGCGGTTACATTCCAGTCGATAGAGCGCACGTCATCCCCGGGCTGGTACTCACGCACCTCAGAGAACGCCATACCGCGCCCCTTGAACTGCGAATGGTACTCGCCCGCGAAGATATTGCGGCTCAGTCCCCGCGCCTTAATCTCTATCTTCCGTACCCTATTTAGTAACTCCTCTTGCGTCATAATTTTTCTTTTGATTGGTTGACCGCTTCGCTGTCCGACCACTTTGTTGTCCGACCGCTACGCTGTCCGACTGATTTACCTTTCGAGACTATATCAGTCTTTCAGCAAACGAAGTGAGCGGTCTCCTTTACGGCACTTGCACAGCGTTCAGCACTTCGGTAATCACGTCCTCGGTGGTCATGTTGTTCGCCTCTGCCTCGTAGGTCAAGCCGATACGGTGGCGCAGCACGTCGTAGCATACCGCACGCACATCCTCGGGGATGACATATCCGCGGCGGTGGATGAAGGCGTAGGCACGCGCCGCACGCGCCAAGTTGATGCTGGCACGAGGCGAGCCGCCGAACTGTATCATCGGCTTCAGGTTCTTCAATCCGTAGTCCTCAGGCGTGCGCGTAGCGAACACAATATCAACGATATAGCGTTCTATCTTCTCGTCTAAATATACCTCGTTTACTATCTCGCGGGCTTTCTTGATGTCGTCTGTGGAGAGAATAGGCAACACGTGCGGTTTCTTGCCGCCGATGTTCTGACGGATAATCTGCTGCTCCTCCTCTTTCTTCGGGTAGCCGATGACCACTTTCAGCATGAAACGGTCGGTCTGCGCCTCGGGCAGAGGGTAGGTACCCTCTTGCTCTATCGGGTTCTGCGTAGCGAGTACGAGGAATGGGTCGCCCAGCGGGAAGGTCTCATCGCCGATGGTGATCTGACGCTCCTGCATGGCTTCCAGCAATGCCGACTGCACCTTCGCCGGCGCGCGGTTGATCTCATCTGCCAGCACGAAGTTCGCGAAGATAGGACCTTTCTTGATATGAAACTCCTCGGTCTTCTGCGAGTAAATCTGCGTACCTACCACATCGGCAGGAAGCAGGTCGGGTGTAAACTGAATACGAGAGAAGTCCGCCTTGATAAGGTCTGCCAATGTCTTGATTGCCAAGGTCTTTGCCAGTCCGGGCACGCCTTCCAAGAGGATATGCCCGTCGCTGAGTAAACCTATCAGCAGGCTCTCCACGAGGTGTTTCTGCCCCACAATCACTTGGTTCATACCCATCGTCAGCGCCTCTACAAACGAACTCTCGCGCTCAATACGCTCCTGCAGCGCACGAATATCTACTGTTGTTTCCATATATGTATATTGTTGTTTTCGTACTTTTCGTATTTTTCGTATTTTTCGTTGTTTATGTTGCTTTCGTAAACTACAAAAACTACGTGAAACTAACATACAAACTTTGTGCCAAAGTGGAAAGAGCAGCAAAAAAAACGAGGATATCCTAATATGCATAAGGACATCCTCGCTTTCGATGATATATTACTGATAGTTGTTTTGCTTGCAGCGATGGGTTTATCAATTCACATCGGGCAACCAAGAGTAGTCGCGCGAGTAGCGCAGGTGCTGCTCGACGTAGCCCTCGGTGTAGTCCAGCGTTACGTCCGTGATGTTGCCCTCTGCATCGAACACCGGCGTATAGACGGGGTTGACGAAGCCTTTGTAGGGCGCGAGGTTGAGTTGGGCATAGCGGGCAAGAATCTCGTTATGCAGCATCGGCTCTACCTTCACGGCATAGTCCTCGACCATTGCTTTCGCCGCCGCATAATCTCCCTCGGAAGTGATACGCTGTATCTCTTTGAGCAGTTCGCCGTAAAGGCGGCGCACCTCGGCATAGTCGTTGATTTGCAGGTAGTGCTTGCCCTCGCGCTCAATCAGTTCTACCGCGCCGTTGGCATGCTTATAGACCCACATCGCGATGAGTTGGCGGTTACGCATGTGCGCCTCCTCAATGTCCTTGCCGGGCTCAATACGCACGAGTTGGGTCATGAGTCCGTTCATCATCTGCTGGTAGTAGTAACTCTCGTAGGCTTGCTCGTTGGGCAGTAGTCCGAGTTCTACGAGTTTCGGGTCAGCCATGTAGTAGAGTCCGAAGAGGTCGGCACGGGCTTCCTCGATGGTGGAAGCATGCTCCTTGAGCGCATCTTTGCTCACGCCCGGCAGCAGTTTGCCGGAGCCGTGTCCTACGCACTCGTGTAGGTCGGTATGCAGGTCGCCGCACATAGCACCATATTGGTTATATGCCTCGCGAATCTCTTCGCTGACCATAAACTCCTCGTTGAAGCCGTTGCCTTTCGCCGCCTCGTTGTAGGCATGCATGAGGTTGTCGATGGTAACCGACTTTGAGCCATACTCCTTGCGAATCCAGTTGGCGTTCGGCAGGTTGATACCGATAGGGGTAGCAGGATAGCAATCGCCCGCGAGGATCACGGCGGTGATGACCTTTGCGCTTACGCCTTTCACCTCCTCTTTCTTGAAGCGCGGGTCGGTGGGCGAGTTGTCTTCGAACCACTGGGCGTTCTCCGAGATAATCGCTGTGCGCTTGGTAGCCTCCATGTCCTTGAAGTTCACCAACGACTCCCATGTGCCGGTGATACCCAGCGGGTCGGTGTAGGTCTCGGTGAAGCCGTTCACGAAGTCCACGCGGCTGTCAAGGTCGCGCACCCACGCGATGCAGTATTCGTTAAACGCCTGTAGATCCCCCGTTTGGTTGAACTCAATCAGTTTCTCTATCACCTGCCGCTGTTGGTCGTTCTCGGCAAAAGGCAGGGCTTTTTGGAGGTAATAGACCACTTTCTCTAATGCCTCGCTGTACATGCCGCCTACCTTATAGGTCTTCTCCACCACCTCACCGTTCTCTTTGGTCAGTTTGCTATTCAGCCCTATCCACTTCGGCTCGGGGCTGTTGTCTTTGTGCGCCGCATAGTACGCCTCTGCCTCGGCTTGGGTAACGCCTTCGTAGTAGTTGCCGGCGGAGGTGAGCACGAGGTCTTGTCCTGCGGCTTGGTTGGTACGCTTGGGCATTACTGCGGGGTCGAAGATAACGGGCAGCAACTCCTCGTCCACGGTCAGCCCCGCTTCGGCGCAGGCTTGGCGATACCATGCCTCAGTGAACTCAGGCAGGAACTTATCCTCGGAATAGTGGTGGTGAATACCATTAGAGAACCACACGCGTTTGAGGTACTTCTCCAAGAGCAAGAACTCCTCGCTCTGCTTGTCGCCGGCGAAGTTGAGATAGAGAGCCTCCATGGCGCGACGGATACGGAGGTTGTAGCGCCCGTTCTGGTCATAGAGGATGTCGCGCCCTTGCAGCGCCGCCTCACTCAGGTAGTACGCCAACGTCTTCTGTTGCAACGTCAGTTCATCGAATCCCGGCACCTGATAGCGCAGGATCTCAAGGTCATAAAACTTGTCCACGGTGTAGTTGAATGGTTTTTCAGTTTTGGTTTGGCAACTTGCCAATGCCAAGGCGCATACGCCTACAATAAATAGTGTTTTCTTCATTATTCGGAGTATT
This sequence comes from Paludibacteraceae bacterium, assembly GCA_034090015.1. GTDB lineage: Bacteria > Bacteroidota > Bacteroidia > Bacteroidales > Paludibacteraceae > Colicola. Next base: position 16,938 of record JAXDTJ010000003.1, read on the forward strand.
TATATGACAAAAGACCGCTAACGCTAAAAGACAAAAGACCGCTCACTGCGTTCGCTGAAAGACTGAGTTACTTTCGTCTATGCAAAACTAATTTGTATTACTTTCGTCTATGCAAAACTAATTTGTCTTTCATCCTTTGTCCTTCATCCTTTATCCTTAATCCTTCATCTTATTTCTCTTAATTAAAAAATCAAATTCTCTCCAGCACAGTCTGCACGAGTTGCTTGATACGCGGCTTGTAGTCGGTGTTGGCAGCCTCTGCCTTGCGCTGTGCGATGACGCAGCAGACGGTCATGGCGCGGTGCCCCATGTGGAGTGCCAAGCCGGCTATACAGGAGCCTTCCATCTCGTAGTTGGTGATACGCTGCCCCTCGTAGCGGAAGTCGGTGATACGCTCGTTGATGTCGGGCACCGCCAGCCCCACGCGCAGCACGCGCCCTTGCGGACCGTAGAAACCGTTGGCGGCAATGGTGCAACCGCGCATCATATCATCGCCCGCGATACGGTTCACCAACTCTTTGTTGGCTGCTACCACATACGGGCGCGCCGCCTTGGCGGGATAGTGGATAAAGTCCACCAGCGCGTTCTCAAAGCCGAGGTCGCACACCTCATCGCGTCCCTCATAGAACGCCAATACCCCATCAAAACCGATGGATTTTTCGCTCACGAGGAAAGTGCCGAGAGGGATGTCCTCTTGCATGCCGCCGCAGGTGCCCACGCGCACTATCTCCAGCGAACGCTTATCCGCTTTCTCCGTGCGGGTGGCGAAGTCGATGTTCGCCAGCGCGTCTATCTCGTTCATCACGATATCGCAGTTGTCGGTGCCGATACCCGTGGAGATACAAGAGATACGCTTGCCGTGGTAGCGCCCTGTGATGGTGTGGAACTCGCGACTCTGTACGTCGCACTCGATGCTGCCTTCGTCGAAGAACGAAGCCACTATATCTACTCTATTCTGGTCGCCGACCAAGATGATTTTGTCGGCAAGGAACTGCGGTTGCAGGTGCAGATGAAACGCACTGCCATCCGCATTGATAATCAGTTGAGATGCAGGAAATGTTTTCATAGTACTTTTTAACTTCGTGTTAGGAACTTCGTGTTAGGAGCTTCGTGTAAATAGCTTCGTATTGGGAACTGCGTGTTGGGAACTGCGTGTATTTAACTTCGTGTTTGCAACTCTGCTTCGCTCCGTGTACAGCGCATAGCGCTTTTGTACATTTACTTTCTTACAGCCCGCAGGGCTTTCACACACGCAGTTTCACTACAGCCCCACAGGGGCTTCTCACGCTTCACCGCCGCCGAAGGACATGGGGATGGTGGAGCCGGGGATGGGACCGCCGGGGAGGTTGATGGTGCCAAACTGTTTCTCGTATTGCTTGATATTGTTCTCCAAAGCAAAAAGCAGTTTCTTGGCTTGGTCGGGAGTCATCACTACGCGGCTTTTCACCTGCGCTTCTTGCATGCCGGGCATCATACGGACAAAATCCATAACGAACTCGCTGGGAGAATGGGAGATGATGGTCAGATTAGCATATACTCCCTCTGCCACTTCCGGCGATAACTTAATGTTGAGTTTCTTTTCTTCCATAGTTTTATAACTTTATGTATGTAACTTCGAGTACAGCGCGTAGCGCTTCTTTACATTTACTTTCATACAGCCCGTAGGGCTTCCTCACAGCCCCGAAGGGACTTTTTACCACTCCCTCTTGTCGAACATCGGTTGGGTGGCGAGCATGTAGAGGGATATAAGAGGCAAGCAAATATCGTACCACACTACCGAAAGCCCGAACATCCGCTGTCCCATTCGGTAGGCAGAGAGGTCTATCACCAGCAGTTGCACCATCAGCCTTAGCACGAAGAGCAACGCCGTACCTCCTACCAGCCAAGCCCCTAAGTCCACAAAGGTGATAGGCAGGCTATCGGTCAGTGTTCCGCCGCCCAACAGCCAACCGCCAAGGACGAACAGCGCAATACAAAGCAGGTAGAACAGTCCCCGCGTGAAAGGCTCCATGAAGAGGCGCACTTTGCTCCCTGTGCGATAGCGTGGCGATACGCTCAGGTGGCGCCGCTTCTGCCGCAGCCATGCTTTGAGGGAGACCTCCGGCATAGACCACGTGATACTCTCCGGTGAGCAAACCACCGCCGTGTTGTCTTTCGTTGCCATCTTGTTCACCAGCAGGTCATCGTCCCCCGCCCGCAGTGTCATCAGGTTGGAGAAGCCGCCGCATTGGAAGAACGCTTCCTTGCGGTAAGCAAGGTTTCGCCCTACTCCCATATAGGGATGCCCGCAAACAGCAGCGCCGAGGTAATGGAGTCCGTTGAACAGGGTGTCGAATTGTATGAGCCTATTCACTGCGCTTTTCTCTTGGAAATATGCCCCGAAGCCCAATACGATATCCGTCTTCGGATTGCAGAAGCCGCTCATCATCTCGCTTATCCACTGCGGCGACTCGGGACGGCAGTCGGCATCGGTCAGCAGCAGGTAGTCGTATTTAGCGGCTTTGGCTCCGAGGGTGAGTGCTAACTTCTTGCTGCTCCCCACGCGGGCATTCTTCGGCACGAAGGTCATGCGCACGCGACTATCCAGATTCATATACCGCTCTATCACCTCCCGCGTACCATCTTCCGACTCATCGTCCACCACAATCACTTCGTATAGGGGATAGTCTTGCACCAGCAGGGCACGCAGATAATGTTCAAGGTTGAACTTCTCATTGCGCGCACAGACAATCACCGAGCAGCCTCTTTCAATTTGAAAATCCCGACAAGTCGGGACAAGTTTTGAAAATTTGGAAATTTGAAAATTATCCGCTGACTCGGCAGCCGTGTGCTCTTTCTTCGGCTTCCGCATAGCCCGCAGTGCCCCCGTCATGTAGCGCAAGTAGAAATAGAGTTGCGCGATAAACACCAACCCGAGCACCCCCGCCAAGCAATATATAAGGTAGATATTCATTTAGTATGCTAATCGAACATTATCCACCCACAGTGCATTCCCATCGTGTCCCACGAACGCCTCGCATTTGCCTGCGGTAAGCATGATGACGATATGGGTGGGCTCCAGTGTTGCGTCCCAGCCTTCCTCCTGAATGGGCACTATCTTGCCCTTGGAGTTCATGGTGCGCATGTTCGGGTTATGCCCCATATAGGGTTCAAACCATGGTTCGGCGGTGATGTCGCCGTAGTGGATAGGCAAACGGTGGTCGTTCACCCACTCGGGCTGCGACTCCGTGATTCGCTCGTAGCCCGTGCCCACGCGGACAGCATGCACATGCCCTTTCTCGTCCTCCCAGCGGTGTTGCAGATAGACATACGCTTCTGCCTCATCATGCAGTCCTTGTTGCTTCTTCGGCTTTGCCATACCCTTAGCGTACCACACCCAGTCCTCCTCGGAGATACGCGCTTTGTAATCATAAATCAGCGCGGTGGGGCGCTTGGTGAAAGGTACCCCGAAGTCGATATTCTGATACGGGTCTTTGGCGGTGGTGATGGGTTCGATAGTCCGACCGGTGAAGAGCGTGCCAGCGGCGAGCACCTGAATATCTATCACGCCGAACACCTGCACGTCCAGCATCGACACATCCAGTCGGCAGCAGGTGCCTCCGTCCTCGCGGGGCTCGGGATAGACTGTCCCCGCGGCTTTCTCAATGCCAATCACATTGGCATAAGCGTTGCTGCTGCCCCACGGACTGCCGGTCTTGCCGTATTCGTAGGGTGCATTCTCGCGGAGGGTGTCGGTAGGGGCCACGCAGTAGAGCGTCTTGGTCTTGCCGCCCAGCAGTTTTGACTCTTTGATATACCGCACCGTCCACTGCTCCATATCGCCGAACGGAAACGGCTCAACGGTCTCGGCATAAGCGACGAGAGTAAAGATGGAAATGAATAAAACGGGAAGGAATTTTCGCATAAAAGGGGACATATTACTTTAGGTTGCAGGGGGTGGTGTAGCGCACTTGTCCGTTTTGGTTGATATACTTTGCGAGGAACTTAATCTTCTGATTAACAATCATCTCAGCGGCTTGACGACCGATTTCCAATGCGCCAGCCTCGCGGAGGTGGGTATTATCAACTTTTCCTTCGGGGTATTTCGTGCATTCTCCCGGTGCGACGTTCATAAAGAAGGTCTTGCTATCGTCATCACCCATACGCTGTACCCAGTCGGTGGAGGTGGCATGGAGGTCGAGCAGGGGCACGTTCATACGTTTTGCCACGCGGCGTGCTGCTTCGGGATAGGCGCCGTGGGTGTCGTAGTAGTTCCCTTCCTTAAAGGAGCGGCGGGAAACGGGTGTGCAGAGGATGACCTTGAGGTGTTTTTTCTTCGCCTGCTCAATCATGGTCATGAGGTTTTGCTCATAGTCGTTGATATTGGCATAGCGTTTGGGGTCTTCCTGCTTGACATCGTTGTGTCCGAATTGGATGATGACGATGTCGTTGCGTTGCGCTCTCTCGAGGACTTCTGCCCATCGTCCTTCCGCCATAAAGGACTTGGTGCTACGTCCGTTGCGGGCATGGTTTTGCACGATGATGTCATCGGTGAGATAGGTGGGGAAGAGTTGTCCCCAGCCGCGTTCAGGCGAGGCTTCCAACTCCTCTTTGTCTGCCATGGTCGAATCACCGACCATGAAGAGGGTAACGGGTTTCTTTCCCGCCGAGATACATACTATACTTGCCATGATTGCACAGGCTACTGCCATGACTGAATAGATACGTGTTTTCATTGCTATTTAGTTTTTAATTGTTTCTAGTGCTACTTTCACGCGGCGGATGGTCTCCTCCTTGCCCAAGACGTTGGTGATTTCCCAGATGTGCGGACCCCTTGCGGCACCGACGAGGCAGATACGAAAGGCGTTCATCACGATACCCACGCCGTACTCCTGTTGCGCAATCCAGCCCATGACCGCAGTGTCCAGTGCCTCTGCAGACCAGTCGTCCTGCTTCTCCAAGAGGGCAACCAACTCCGTCATGTGCTTCGGGCTGTCCTCTTTCCAGCGTTTCTTCAGCGATTTCTCGTCGTACTCCGTGGGGGCTACGAAGAAGAAACTCATCTGCTCCCACAGTTCGCTCACGAAGTTCACGCGCTCTTTCACCAGCCCGATGACATGCGGGAGGGCGGCTTTCTGCGGTTCGGTTAGGTTTATTTGAGTGCGGCCTGGAGACCGCACCTCCATAGAAGCCAAGAACTCCTCCGCCAACTGCTCGTTGCTGCGCAGTTGCAGGTATTGGTGGTTGAACCACTTACCTTTCTCGAAGTCGAACTTCGCGCCGGACTTGCTCACGCGCTCTAAGGAGAACTGCGCGATGAGTTCATCCATGGTGTACATCTCTTGGTCGCCGGTGTTGTGCCAACCGAGCAGGGCGAGGAAGTTGATGACCGCCTCGGGGTAGTAGCCGCTCTCGCGATAGCCGCTCGACACCGTGCCGTCTTTCTGATTGTGGAACTCCAGCGGGAACACAGGGAAGCCCAGTCGGTCGCCGTCGCGCTTGCTCAGTTTGCCGTTGCCGTCGGGCTTGAGCAGCAGAGGCAGGTGGGCGAATGCGGGCATGGTATCTTCCCATCCGAAGGCGCGGTAGAGCAGCACATGCAACGGCGCACTCGGCAGCCACTCCTCGCCGCGGATGACATGGCTCACCTCCATCAGGTGGTCGTCCACGATGTTCGCGAGGTGGTAGGTCGGCAGGTCGTCTGCACTCTTGTACAGCACTTTGTCGTCCAGTATGTTCGAGTTGATGACCACCTCCCCGCGGATTAAGTCATGCACATGCACGTCCTCGTCGGGTTCTACCTTAAAGCGCACCACGTATTTCTCGCCCTGCGCGATACGCGCCTCTACTTCCTCCGCGGGCAGCGTCAGCGAGTTGCACATCTCCATGCGGGTACGCGCATCGTATTGGAAATTAGGCACTTCTGCACGTTTCTTCTCCAACTGCTCGGGGGTGTCGAAGGCGACATACGCATGCCCCGAGTCCAGCAACTGCTTCACGTACTGGTGGTATATCTCCCTGCGCTCGCTCTGGCGATAGGGACCATGCTCGCCCTTGCCGTTGGGAGCATCCAAACAGATACCCTCGTCAATCTTGATACCAAGCCAGTCCAATGCCTCGATGATATACTCCTCCGCCCCGGGCACGAAGCGCGTGGAGTCGGTATCTTCTATACGGAGCAACATATCGCCGCCGTGCTGACGGGCAAAGAGATAGTTGTATAAGGCGGTTCTCACCCCGCCGATATGCAGCGCCCCCGTAGGCGACGGCGCAAAACGAACACGTACACGTCTTTCCATTTACGATTTACGATTTACGATTTACAATTTACGATTTACAATTCCTTATTATCTACAAAACGCCCGCAAAGATACTGCTTTTTTACGAGATATGCAAATTTGCCACCGAATTTTGCAAAAATTATTTTTTCTTTAGCATATAATTATCATGTAATTAACCATTAAGGTAATGATATACGAGTTGACCCAAATTCTTTATCACATGCAAGCCGAGATTTATCCCGATTTATCGGGAAGGGGCGACATAACTCAAGTTTGACACATTGGGTCAACATGTATATCATTGCCTTAACTGGAGTTAGTGATTAGTTAGTGATTAGTTAGTGATTAGTTAGTGATTGTGCGTTCAAATGTCATGCAACTGTTTTGTACTGAAAAAGGTTTACAGATTTCCGGATATAGTTTCTTAATAATCGTACACTTTTGACATGTTTCCTAAAAAGGTTTCCTTGTATGCTAAACGGGTTGACTTAGAGGATAGTTTGTCTGGCTTTGTTTTTTGTGGAGTTGCTGCAGCAACTCCACAAAAAACGCCAAAATGTCTCCCCTCCAATTCCCCCTATCCATCCGCCTTTTCCCCCTCCTTCCCATCTCGGATATTGTACCACCTTTCCGCTGGCGTGATGGTCGGGTCGTCTTGATAAACCGCCATAGGCGTGCGCTGTTGCAGGCTCCAATGTGGACGCACAAAGTTGTATAAGTCAATGATATGCGCCATCTGCACCATCGCGTCTCCTATATCCGTCAGCAAGGGCAATTGCTCCAACCACTCTGTCTTCAGAATGCCGTTCACGCGCTCTGCTATCCCGTTATCCGTCGGGTTATAGTCCTCACACATGCTGATGCGTATATGGTGGTCATGCAGCACCTGAGTATAGGCATCGCTCGCATACTGTACGCCCCTGTCGGAGTGGTGCGTTGTCCCGCATAGATTACCGCCTCCAGCCCGGGCAATAGCTTGTTCCAATGCCAGAACCGTATGCTTTGCCTCCAAACTTGGCGCAACCGTATAACCTATTATCGCTCGTGAATAGTAGTCCGTCACAAGGTGCAGATAGCAATAACTGCCGCCGACCAATGGAATATACGTTATATCCGACACCCACAACATATTCGCACAATTCACATCCAACGCCTTTGCGCAGTTGGGATACTTGAAATACAAGTGGTTAGAGTTGGTGGTATGCTTCGTTCGCCGTGGCGGGATGATTAGGTTATGTCTGCGCATCAGTGCCAAGAAACTATCTCTTGCATATCCTCGCCGTTTACCGAGTATATCGCACACTATTGTGTATAGTTTCAGGCAACCTATGAGCGGCATCAACGACCGATAGTAGCGTACTATCTCAAGTATTCTATCCTCCCAATCCTTTTCGCTCACGTCATAGCGTTTATGCTTGTAATAAGCCTGTCTTGTCTTGCCAAACAGCCCGCAGAGTGTGTCCATCGTTTCCGACGGAAACTCAACGGACAGGCGTTCTACTGTTTGGCACCATCTTTTTTTAGCAGGTCTATGCCGTCTTCCTCTTTGACGATTTCAAGAAGCCGTTCATAGCCTGTGGTGCGCAGTTTGTAATACGCTGCTTCCCGGCGAAGACGTTCGTTCTCCGCACGCAGGTCAGCAATGGCTTGGTCTTTCGCATCCATATAATTCGATTTGTGGGATATAGGAGTAGAATGGTGTAAGAAAGGATTAGAACTGCTCTCCGCTTTGTCCAAGATAGAGTGAGCATTGTTTCCCGTCTTGTCCGATGTAGGATAGGAATTGCTCTCTGTCTTGTCCGATGTAGGATAGGAATTGCTCTCTTTCTTGTCGGATGTCGGGTGAGAATCAGCCTGCAAAGGTACGCTTTTTTCTTGATTCCTGCAAGTGCTCAACCACTTACATAAAAGGTTGGATGAGACATTCCACTTCTGACTACAGTCTTTTTGGCTCGTACCGGAGGCAAAATAATCTTCCAAAACTTGCTGTTTGAATGACTGTGAATAACGTTTTTTGGCTTGCTTCATAGAACAAAAATCTTAAAATTTGACACTTTTTATTCATCCTATGTGTAAACCTTATTACGTGTAAGACA
>JAXDTJ010000007.1:0-18285 GCA_034090015.1 Paludibacteraceae bacterium
ACGCAAGATAATCTTTAATTAAGAATTAAGAATTATGAATTATGAGTGCCCATGCTCTGAAACTCAGTTCCTGTGTGCTCATAATTCATAATTCATAATTCATAATTGACTATGGCTCTCGTTAAGACTATCAACCGCAACGGGGAGGTGCTTACTCCCCGTATTGCGGACAGCGTCATCATGATGGAGAACGCCACCGTGGTGGGCGATGTCTCCATCGGCGAAGGCACCACCCTCTGGTTCAACGCCGTGCTCCGCGGGGATGTCAACACCATCACTATCGGCAACCACTGCAATATCCAAGACGGCTCGGTCCTCCACACGCTCTACCAAAAATCCACCATCGAGATAGGCGATTACGTCTCGGTGGGGCACAACGTAACCATCCACGGCGCTCATATCCGCGACTATGCGCTCATCGGCATGGGCTCCACGCTGCTGGACGATGTGGAGGTCGGTGAAGGTGCCATCGTGGCGGCAGGCGCGCTCGTACTTAAAGGTACGAAAATCGGCGCCTACGAGGTGTGGGGCGGCGTGCCGGCGAAGTTCATCAAGAAAGCCGACCCCGAGCAGACCAACGAAGTCAACCGCAAAATAGCCCACAACTACGCGATGTATGCCTCGTGGTATAAGTAAAGGAAACATGAACCAGGAATAAGGATTTCATAACTATAAGGAGGATAAAAGACTGATTTCTACCGTTTTAACGGTGCTAATCAGTCTTTTATCTTTTATCTTTCGGCGTAATGTTTTTAGTGTATCCGTGTGCAGAGGAATGGGTATTCTCTATGTCTTTGCACAGAACATGTTTTTGATGGATTTTCCGCTAATTGTTTGCATATATAAAAAAAAAGCAGTACCTTTGCGGGCAGAAAAGGGAATTGCTCCCTCTTCGGGAGAAATAAATTTAGAAATTATTAACCATCAAAAACACATTATTATGAGACTGATTATTGAACCGAATTACGACCAGATGAGCCAATGGGCTGCGAATTACGTGGCAGAGCGTATCAATGCGTTTGCTCCGAAGGAGGGGACACCTTTTGTGCTGGGACTGCCGACGGGGTCTTCGCCGCTGGGGATGTACAAGCACCTGATTAAGTTGTACGAGGCAGGGAAAGTGTCGTTCCGCAACGTGATTACTTTTAATATGGATGAGTATGTGGGTATCCCCGAAGACCACCCCGAGAGTTACCACTCGTTCATGTGGAAGAACTTCTTCAGCCATATCGATATCCGCCCCGAGAACGTGAATATCCTGAACGGTAATGCACCCGACCTCGCAGCCGAGTGCGCACGCTATGAGGCGAAGATAAAGAACTGCGGCGGCATACAGTTGTTCCTCGGGGGCATCGGTCCCGATGGGCATATCGCGTTCAACGAGCCGGGCTCTTCGCTGACCTCGCGCACCCGCAAGAAAGAGTTGACCACGGACACGATTATCGCCAACTCGCGCTTCTTCGACAACGACGTGAACAAAGTGCCTAAGACCGCGCTGACTGTGGGTGTAGGCACGATTATGGACGCGAAAGAGGTGCTGATTATGGTGAACGGGCACAACAAAGCGCGCGCATTGCAGCACGCCATAGAAGAGCCGATTTCGCATATGTGGACGATTTCGGCACTGCAGATGCACCAGCACGGGATTATCGTATGCGACGAGGCGGCTTGCGATGAACTGAAAGTAGGGACTTATAAGTACTTCTTGGATATTGAGAAGAATAACTTGCTATAAATCAATTAAGAATTAAGAATTATGAATTAAGAGAGCATTGGAACTGAGTTTCAGAGCATGAGCACTCTTAATTCTTAATTGAAGCAGGCGGGGACGCCTGCGCACCCGGGCAGGCAATGCCCTCTTAATTCTTAATTCATAATTCTTAATTAAAAAAACTATGCTACAGATTTATAATACATTAACTCGTCAGAAAGAGTATTTTCGTCCTTTGCATGAGGGGCATGTGGGGATGTATGTGTGCGGACCGACGGTCTATGGCGATGCGCACTTGGGGCATGCCCGCCCTGCCATCACCTTTGACCTGCTGTATCGGTACCTGCAACACCTCGGCTACAAGGTGCGCTATGTGCGCAACATCACCGACGTGGGGCACTTGGAGCACGATGCCGACGAGGGCGAGGACAAGATAGCCAAGAAAGCACGCTTGGAGCAGTTGGAGCCGATGGAGGTGGTGCAGTACTACACCAACCGCTACCACCGCGACATGGAGCTGCTCAACGTGCTGCCGCCGTCGATAGAGCCGCACGCGAGCGGGCATATCATCGAGCAGATGGCGTTCGTGCAGAAGATACTCGACCACGGCTATGCCTATGTGTCGAACGGAAGCGTGTATATGGATGTGGAGAAATACGCGAAGGATTTTCCCTACGGGAAGTTGTCGGGGCGCAATCTCGAGGATATCAAGACCGAGACACGCGAGCTGGACGGGCAGGCGGAAAAGAAGCATAGTTACGACTTCGCGCTGTGGAAGAAGGCATCGCCGGAGCATATCATGCACTGGCCCAGCCCGTGGTCGGAAGGGTTCCCCGGCTGGCACATGGAGTGCTCGGCGATGGGGACGAAATACCTCGGCGAGGAGTTCGACATCCACGGCGGGGGCATGGACCTGATGTTCCCCCACCACGAGGCAGAGATAGCCCAGTCGTGCGCGGCGCTGGGGCATGACACGGTGCACTATTGGATGCACAACAACATGATTACCATTGCCGGCAAGAAGATGGGGAAGAGTTACAACAACTTCATCACGCTGGAGCAGTTCTTCACCGGCAAGCACCCGCTGCTCACGAAGCCGTTCTCGCCGATGACGATACGTTTCTTCATCCTGATGGCGCACTATCGCTCGACGGTGGACTTCTCGTCGGCAGCCTTGGAGGCAGCGGAGAAGGGGTTTGCACGCTTGCAAGAGGCTTACCAACGCTTGCAGAAACTGCAAGCAACGGCAGGGGCAACGACCACCGACGCAGCCTCCGTGCTGGCAGAGAAGTGCGCTGAGGCAATGGACGACGACCTCAACTCGCCGATAGTGATTTCGCTACTATTCGATTCCGCCAAGCGTGTCAACTCCGTCTTCGACGGCAAAGAGACTATCTCTGCGGAGGAGTTAGAGCAGTTGCGCAAGGTATGGAAGACCTATGCGATAGACATCCTCGGCTTGCAGTTGGAGGGTGCAAGCGCGGGTGGCGACGAGGCGCAGACGCAGGCACTACACGGCGCAGTGGATATGCTGCTGAATATGCGATTAGAAGCCAAGCGCAACAAAGACTGGGGCACGAGCGATAAAATTCGCAACGAACTGACCGCACTCGGGTTCAACATCAAAGATACCAAAGACGGCTTCGAATGGACGCTGTAAATATAATTAAGAATTATGAATTATGAATTAAGAGGGCCCATGCTCTGAGTTGTTTGGCATACTACGCCCTCGTAAATCGCAAATCGTCCGGGTGCGCACGCGTCCCCGCGTGCTTTTAATCGTAAATCGTAAATTAAAAAGTTGTTGATGTCTCTTCATTCTAAATTCTTAATTATATTTGCGGTTGTTTGGTGTTTAGCAGGGTTAGCAGCCTGCTCTTCCGATAACGGACGAGATGGGTCTCCGGCGGAGACTCATCTCGTATCGTATCCCGGGCGGACGTTCAGTTACAAGGAGAAGTTCAATGACAGCCAAAGCAAGCAACTGGCTGCTGCGCAGGCGCTCGGGTTATCATGCATGCCCGCCGACCGCAAGGAAGCCGCGCGCATGAAGCGGCAGTTGGTGATGGTGGAGAATACCGAAAACTATATCGTCGATTCGCTGACCCACTCTATTCCTTACCTCGTTCCCAAAGCGGCGGCGGAGCTGGAGGCGATAGGCAAAGAGTGGGCGGACATCCTCGCTCGCAACGGGTTGCCGCACTACCGATTCTATGTAACGAGCGTTCTGCGGACGCAGGAGGATGTGCGACTGCTGCAACGAAGCGGGAATATCAACGCCACCAACCAATCCTGCCACTGCTACGGCACCACTTTCGACATCGCCTACTATCGCTACGACAAGGTTACGCGCACCAACGATTATATGCACGAGGATAACCTGAAATTGGTGCTCGGGCAAGTGCTCCTCAACCACCAACGCGCGGGGCGTGTTTACGTGAAGTACGAATGGCGACAAGCGTGCTTTCATATCACCGTCAGACCCTAAAAATAAAGAATGTGAAAGTTTTTTGTACAAAAACTTGCGCAATTCAAAATAATGTTGTAACTTTGCAGTCGGTTTTTAGAGTCTTCGCCGCGATGGTGGAATCGGTAGACACGAAGGACTTAAAATCCTTTGGCCAGAAATGGCTGTGTGGGTTCAAGTCCCACTCGCGGTACAAGGCAAGTGTTAAGAAAGACTTTTGCACTTACCTACGAAAAGAGAGAAGAACGTTCGCAATGAACATTCTTCTCTCTTCTTGTAGTATTCGTTTTATGAGGCTTTCATGCCGCCGGGGATTATTCCGGCAGCATGACAACCTCGAGGATGTTGCCCGAAGCGGTGAGGCGTTGGAGCATTTGCTGTACGCTCTCAGCGGTGATAGCACGCACAGCGGACTCGTAGTCGGTCAGGTAGTTGATACCACGCAGGTAGTAGCGCGGCAGGATAGTGCCGTCCCAGTAGCCGTTTTTCTCCAAGTTCTCTTCGTAGTCTTTGAGCATGGACTCTTTGGACTTGAGCAAGTCGTCCGCTAATGGTCCGTCTTTGAGGATGGTCTGCACCTCTTCGTGGATTATTTGCATGAGTCGCTCCTGCTTCTCGGGGTCGGTGTCGAACATCATGTAGAGTTGCGCCTCGTGGTCGGGGGTGCGGCTGATATAACCTGCCACTCCGACACCGTAAGAGCCGCCTTCGCGCTCGCGGATAGACTCCAAATAACGGATGTCCAGCACGCGACCGATAGTGTTCATATTCAGGTTGTTCGCCAGTGTGTAGGGGATGTCGTAGGAGGTATATTGGATATAGTTGGAGCCGGTGCGCGTCTGCATGGTGCGCGTGAAGTAGTTCTTCTGCACTCCCTTAGGCACACGCACCCCATTGTCTTCCGCTGTCTCGCGTTTCTTGGTCGTCTTCATGCCGCCCAACCATGTGCATACCATCTTCCGGAAGGCTTTGTCCTCGGGGTCGATGTTGCCTGTAAAGGTAAAGAGGAAGTCGGCAGGGTTGGCAAAGCGTGCGCGATAGATGTCGAGTGCTTTATCCAAGTTCACTTTGTCGAGCGACTCGTTGTTCCATACCATGGCGCGCGGCGAGTAGTTGCTTGCCATGATGTTGATAGAGTCGTACCAGATGGACTTGGGGTTCTGCTCTTTGTTCTTCAGTTGAGTCTCCATGAGGCTGATGAGCATGGCGTAGGCATCCTCATCGCGGCGCGGGGCAGTGAAATGGAGGTAGCATAGTTGGAGCATGGTCTCGAGGTCTTTCACGGTGGAGGAGCCGCTCATGCTCTCAGTGGTGCCGCCGATGGAGGGGCTCATAGACACGCGCTTGCCTGTGAGGGCTTTCTGCAACTCGGTGTAGGAGAAGTCGCCAATGCCGCTCAGACTGACGATGTCGGCTGCCAGCGCGGCAGAGGGCAGGTCGTCGGCATTGTTGAGGAGCGATGTGCCACCGAAAGAGTGGGCGGAGAAGAGTATTTCGTCTTGTTTGAAGTCCGTGGGCTTGAGCACGACGCGCACGCCGTTGCTCAACAGCCACTCCGTGGTGCCCAGCGTCTCGTTCTTGGTGGTCTTCTTGATACGCCCTGCTTTGGGTGCTTTCTCCACGAGGTTGGTGCGGACAGCCTCCTCCACGGGTGCCTCAATAGCAAGGTCGTGCATAGCGGCTAAGCCCTCGCGCAGTTCCGCCTCGGTAGGCAGGTCTGCATTGTCAGGAGCAGTGATAGCCACGATGACATTCTCGTCGGTTACTAACTGCTGCGCCATGCCGTTGATGGAGGTGATGTCGAGCATCGGCAAGAGTTGTTGCAGGGTCTCGTACTCCCATGCGATACCCGGGATGACCTCGCCGTCCAAGAAGTGGCGGATGTACTCGCGGGTGTAACTGATGTTGCGGTTGGTGTTGCGCTCGTTGTAGTACTTTTCATAAGCGGCTAACTTCTCCGTCTTCACACGCTCCAACTCGGCGTTGGTGAAGCCGTAACGGCGCATTTTCTCCAGTTGGAAGAGGAGGTCGGCATAGGCTTTCTTCTCCTGCCCTGCCTTTGCCACGTAGACGGCTAAGAACTGGTCTTTCTCTTTCACTAACTCGCCGTAATAAGAACCGCCGCCAACGAAAGAGGCATTGGGGTCCATGGAGAGTTCCTCCACACGATGGTCGAACATATCGCAGATGAGCGAGTTGGCGATATCCAACACATACGCCACATCGGTGCCGCGGAGTTCGCGGGGGAGGGGTTGCTTCTTGTAGGTCAGTTCGATGCGGGTTACCTGTGCCTCGTTGTCGGTAACCACGGCAATGATAGGCTCTTGGTTGTCGTCCACGGAGTAGAGGGGACGCTCGCCGCGGTTCTCGCGCGCCGGCACGTCTGCCCACAGGGCTTTTATCTTCGCCTCGATGGCATCTACATCGATATCGCCTACCACTACAATGGCTTGGTTATCAGGTCCGTACCATTTCTTGTAGTACGCGCGTAGAGCGTCGTAGGCGAAGTTGTTGATAACTGCCGTGTCGCCAATCACATCACGCTTGGCATATTGGCTGCCCGGGTACATCAGCGGGTTGAGGGCTTTCCACATACGGCGGTTGGCATCTGCACGGGTGCGCCATTCCTCGCGGATGACACCGCGCTCGGCGTCTATCTCCTCGGGGAGGAGAAGCAGCCCGCATGCCCAGTCGTGCATGACGAGCAGGGCGGAGTCGATGATACCTTCGCGGGTGGTAGGCACATCGGAGAGGCGATAGACCGTCTCATCAAGTGCCGTATAGGCGTTGATGTTACCGCCGAAGTTCACGCCGATGGACTCGAAGTAGTTGATGATTCCCTTGCCGGGGAAGTGCTGCGTACCGTTGAATGCCATGTGCTCCAAGAAGTGCGCGAGACCGTTCTGGTCGTCCTCCTCAAGGATAGCACCTACGGCTTGGGCGATATGGAACTCGCAACGCTGTTTGGGATACTCGTTGTGGCGGATGTAGTAGGTCAGCCCGTTGTCGAGATGTCCTACTCGTACTGCAGAGTCGATGGGGACGGGCGTGGGAGCCTGTGCAAAGCACATTGTGCTTACCAAGCACAATAGTGCGAGAGAGAGTTTGGTTTTCATAAGAGTTGAGGGTTGAAAGTTTAGCGTTTAGAGTAATCAGAGTATTCGGAGTACTCGGATTATTCAGAGAATAGTCGGTTAATTATTGACAGCGAGTGCTTGCTGTTGTCTTTCTGCGAGGATGGCTTGCTGGTGGGCTATCTGCGCCTCTCGGTCGGCTTGACGGAGGGCGTCCACCTGCGCCTTCGGCAGTGTCTTGGTCTGCATGAGGTCTTTGTAGATGAGCAGCGTAGCCCATGCGTCGGTGGAGGCGTAGCGGGCTTGGTCGGGTGTGAGGTGGGAGTTCTCCCAGTTAGTGAGTTGTTGGGCTTTGGAGATTTTCCTGCCGAAGCAGATGGCGAAAATCTTCTGCAAGCCCATGTCGAGGATACCGTACTTGGAGACGATGGTTTGCAGGTCGATACAGTTGGCGGGCTTGAAGTCCCGACGGCGCCGAAGTCCCGCTATATCGTCTTTGAAGGCAAGCCCTACCTTGGTTATTTTCGGGTTGGCGAAGAGGTCAGCCAAGGCTTGCGGCATGCCTACATGGGTGAGACGGAAGAGGTAGCAGCGCTCTTCGGTGGCGATTTGCAAGAGGGCGGTGGGATAGTGCACGCCGCGCGTGAAACTGGGGCGGGACTCGGTATCCACTCCGACAGCCGTCTGCTTGGAGAGATAGGCGACCGCCTCTTCTACCTTCTCGGGCGTGTCCACGACAATGACCTCTCCGCCGAAGGCTGCCAACGGGAGCCACTGGATGAGGTCTTTCGAATAATGGTGTATGTAGTTGTTTTCTTTTAAGGGCATAGTTTTTTTAGTGGTCAGAGGTTGGTGGTCAGAGTATTCGGAGTAGTCGGAAAATTCAGAGCAGTGGCATGTTAATTGTTAATTGTCAATTGTTAATTGTTAATTGTCAATTCCATAGCATGCAGGGGGCGCATCACGTCCACGAGTTTCTGCCCCCAGTGCTCGCGGAAAGCAAGAAGGCAGGCGCGGATGGCATCGTTCATAACGGCTTCGTTACCCGTTTGGAAGTTCGCCGCCATATCCTTCAATTCTTGATAGATATCCGCAAGATGCTCGGAGATATACGCCGTGATAGGCTCGTCGTTGTAGCGCATATCGTCAAGGAACACCTCCAGATATGCGTCGTCCGTGCCGAGCAGGTTCTTCACTCCCTGTCGGATATAGTTGTAGTCGTCTTCTTGCACAAAGCGTTGCGGCTCGCCGTCCAGCATCTCTTCCGGCATCGCAAGCATGTGTGTCTTCATATAAAGAAGGGGTAATGCGCAGAGTATCTTCTCGATAAACTCCTCGCGCTCCATCTCGGCGGTGTGCTCCAGCACCAGACAAGTCTGCGCCGCCACCGTTACAAACGAGATGGTATCGTCTTGATAGATATAGGGTTTCTCCATAACCAATTGTTTTGCAGCAACTGCATTGCGGCGACAAAATTACTGCTTTTTTTTGAAATATGCAAGAAAAAGGCAATTATTGAGTGATGTTACGATAAGAACCTTATGAAAACAGCGCGCCAGATTGGGGAGGATTATGCAAAAAAATGACCATTATCGCTCGCTCTACGGATGTTGATTCGTACTGTGCTCATCGGGAATTGCTAAAAATAGACATTTCTGTCAATTTTTGCACATTTTCTACTTATAACTACTCTATAGTATGCTTTTTTTGCAGTACCTTTGTACCAAGTTTTTTTATACACTCCGTTTGGCAAACGGCACACCAATAACGACCTTGTTTATCCACAAAAACAACCTTTTAATTCATACACTAACCTCGACAATGCCTTCCGGCTTCGGCAGAAGTGTATTGTTACTAAAAACACATCAAAATCATGAAAAAATTTAACCTTCTCTTCCTCGCTACCCTCTTCGCGGGAAACATGATGGCGGCGTACACCCCTACTCAAGCGGTGGACACTATCATGCTTACAAAAACAAACATCAACGCCCAAGAGTATCTATCCGCCTCGGCAGATAAATGGGCAGACTCTAAAAATTATGGCGCAGATTTAGGAGTCGCTTCAGAGTCGTACTTCAACATGAGTGGTGTTGATCGAATCCTTACTATCGATCTGAGCGGTGTTGAGTCTTTCACGGTATTTGTTTACAATACAAACGCCGGCAGGTCATATAGCGTTCAAGTTGGAGATGCCGCAGCACAAACCATCACACACAACGCCGGCAAACTGGAAGAATCGGAAGTTTTTCTTACCAATACTACAGGTGAGGTTACCATTCAAATTGCCGGTACCGGCTCCTCTGTATATCCAGTTGCCATCAAAGTAAACAAACCTGCATCCAAAGACGATGCTAAGTTAGCAGGGATTACCGTCAACGGAAATGCTATCGATGGCTTCCACGCAGACTCGCTCAACTACTCCGTTGAGTTGCCCTATGGCACCACAGAGATACCCGTGGTAGCTGCCACCGCCTCTTCCGACAACGCTACCGTAGCCGTTACGCAAGCCGCTGCCGTGGATGGTACTGCTACCGTGGTGGTTACCGCCGAAGACGGCACTACTACCCGCACCTACACCGTCTCTTTCACCCTGCCTGCGGAGCAGAGCACCGATGCTACCCTCAAGAGCCTCAGCATTGACGGAAGTGCCATCGCTGACTTCCGCGCAGACTCGCTGGATTACTCGCATGTTATTGCCTTCACGGCTGCGGCTATCCCTGTGATTAGCGCTGAGGTGAACGATGCATCTGCTACCTTAGTCATTACCCAAGCCGAGGCTATCCCGGGCACCGCCACCGTAGTGGTTACCGCACAAGCAGGCAACCAACAGACCTACACCGTGGCTATCTCGCGTGCGAAAGCCATCAAGCACTTGACCGAAGTGGTGTTCTCCAACGGTGCCAAGGGTGCTATCAACGAGACAGAACTGACAGTGACCGTTCCCTACATGGCAGAGACAGAAGTACCTACTGCGGTTGTGCCCTTCCCTGTTATCGGTGATACCACCGATGTTCTCCAACCTTCTTCCGCACTCAGTGCAGACGGCAAGACGATTCTGCTTATCGGCATTGACCAAGACACCGTTGCTTATACCATCGTTACCATGCCGCTCAGCCCCGTAGCCATGGGCGAAGACAGCGTGCTCAACGTTACTTTCACCGGCGAGGAGACCTATATCTTCGGCGCTTACGGATGGGATGCCACCAAAGGCTGGAAATTTGCTAAGAACGTGGACGAAGAGAGCAACATGCGCAACGCCAAGGGTAACACCCGCATCTATATGGCATTGCCCGCAGCTTCGCAAGTGAGCCTCACCTCCGGCTCCGGCGGCGCACGCACGGTGGATATATACGTGAACGGCGTGAAATCGAGTGTTACCGAGACCGCTGCAGCAGACGCATCCATCACGCTGGCATTGAGCGACAGCACCGTTAACTTCATCGCTATCGAGAGCAATCAGACGAAAGGCGATGGCGGCTTCACCGCTATGCAGTTGGTAGCCCCCGCCGCTACCGAGGAGCCGGAGAATCCCGACCCTGAGAACCCTGATCCCGAGAATCCCGACCCCGAGAATCCCGATGAGCCGGAGAACCCCGAAGAGGGTATCCGCGATGCTGCTATCGCAACCCCTGCTACCAAGGTGATTCGCAACGGGCAACTGCTCATCATCCGCGAAGGTAAGACCTACACTGCACAGGGCGTAGAACTGCAATAAAACCGCCCCTTAGCAGGCTCTGTCCCTTCGCCATTTGGAGACCAACCTGCCAGCCATACAAGAGACTGCCTGCCAATTAGGGTTAGGCAGTCTTCTTTTTTTACAAAAACCAACAAGAACTTTTTTATTTCAACAAATATTTCCAAAAATTGTCCAAATATTTTTTCTTTAACATATAATTTTCGTATAATTTTTCATTAATTCATTATCAAAAACAAGTTAGTCTTTGCCTGCTGAGATAGTTCGCTTAACTTGTCTATATTTGTCGGTATATCGAACTAACGTTAATTTATGTCGCCCCTTCCTGACCTCGACTTGTTGGGGTAAACGAAGTCGGGAAAACTTCGGAGTAAAATCGCCGAAAACTTCGGAGTGAAACCACCGAAAAGTTCGGAGTGAAACCGCCGAAAAGTTCGGAGTAAAATCGCCGAAAAGTTCGGAGTGAGGTGCTTTTTTTTGCCCAAAAACTTGTGTATATCAAAAAAATACCGTATCTTTGCAGCCGAAAAGAGTATGCAAATCAATTAGGATGAATGCGAAGTATCTCCATAGGATAAGCGAAGCGGTGCTGGAACAAAAATTAGACAGCAGCGGTGCCGTATTGATAGAGGGTCCAAAATGGTGCGGAAAGACCTCTACCGGTGCCTATTTTGCCCGTAGCATACTCTATGTGCAAGACCCTGACAAGCGACAGATGTACAAGCAGATGGCAGACACCCAACCGTCTCTGCTGCTGCAGGGCGATACCCCTCGTCTGCTGGACGAGTGGCAGACCATTCCCGTGTTGTGGGATGCCGTGCGTTTTGCGGTAGACAGACGGCAGGAGGTGAACCAGTTTATCTTGACGGGTTCCGCCACTCCCTTACCCGATAGTGAGCGTAGCGAGATAGAGCATAGCGGTACGGGACGTATTGCCCGCATCCGAATGCACACGATGTCGCTATGGGAGAGTGGAGACTCCGGCGGAGAGGTGTCCTTGCAAGCCCTGTTCGACCATACACAACCGGACTTGATGGCGGAAAGCCGGCAGACGATAGAGGATTTGGCATTCCTGCTCTGCCGAGGCGGATGGCCTGCCACCGTACAGATGAACAAAAGGAGTGCTACCGAGATGGCATACAACTACGTGGAGGAGATTATCCAGCAGGACATACACCGCGTGGACAACACGGAGAAGAACCCCGACCGCGTACGTAACGTGATGCGCAGTTATGCCCGCAATATCGCTACCATGACCGCTGCCAGCACGATTATGAAAGATGTCAGTGCGAACGATATGACCATCACCGACAAGACCCTCTCTAACTATCTCACGGCATTGAGGAGGATGTTCGTGGTGGAGGATGTGAAGGCATGGATGCCCTCGCTGCGGAGCAAGACGGCTATCCGTACCAGCGACAAACGGCATTTTGCAGACCCGAGCATCGCTACGGCGGTGCTGGAACTGACCCCGAAAAGTCTGTTGCAGGACTTCAACCTCTTCGGCTATCTTTTCGAATCGATGTGTGTGCGCGACCTGCGCGTCTATTGCCAATCCATCCGCGGAGAGGTGTTTCACTACCACGACTACAACAATCTTGAGGCGGATATCATCCTTCGGCTGCGCGATGGTCGTTGGGCTGCGATAGAGGTCAAGACCGGACAGAAAGAGATAGAACTCGCCGCGCAACACCTCGTCAAACTAACCCAAGTAGTAGATACCTCGAAAGTGGGTGAACCTGCTTTCTTGATGGTGCTCACGGGCGGACAATATGCTTTCCGCCGAAAAGACGGTGTGTGGGTGGTACCATTGGCTTGTTTGAAAAATTAACACTAAACAATATAGATTATGAAAGTAACTGAGAAATTGGCTGCGTTGCGCGGCTTGATGCGCGAGCAGGGACTGAGTGCTTATATCGTGCCCGGGGCAGACCCGCACGCGTCGGAGTATATGGCGGCGCACTGGATGGAGATGTCGTGGCTGTCGGGCTTCAAAGGAGAGACGGGCACCATGGTGGTAACCATGGACAAGGCGCTGCTCTGGACAGACAGCCGCTACTACCTGCAAGCCGATATCGAACTGAAAGACAGCACCATAGGACTGATGCGCGAGTCGGATATTGACTGCCCGACTATCGCCGAGTGGCTGATAGGGGAGGGTGGTGCGCTCGTCGGACTGAACCCCGAGATGTACAGCGTGAACGCCTTTCGTGCGCTGCAAGAGCAGTTGGGCGAGGCAGGTATTGGTGTGCACTCCGTTGACCTGATAAAGCCGCTGTGGACAGACGCTCGCCCAGCTATCCCGCAGGCACCGTTCTATGAGTACGAGGTCGCCTATGCGGGCGAAGACGTGGCGAGCAAACTCGCACGAGTGCGCGAAGCCATGCGACAGAAAGGTGCCAACGCGATGGTCATCTCCGCGCTGGATGAGATAGCGTGGCTGCTGAACATCCGGGGTAAGGATGTAGATTACAACCCGCTGGTAATCAGTTATGTAGTATTGGAGCAAGACCGCTGCACGCTCTTCGTGGCGCCAGAGAAAGTGCCGGCTGCTACCGCGGGCGAGACGCCCGCGTCTCCAGTCGCGCACAGCCAGTGGGGCGAGCAGGTGGCGATACAAGGCTACGACGAGGTGTTCGACTATATCCGACGCTTGCAGGGCACGGTGCTCTACGACGGCGCGCGCGTCAACGAGGCGCTCTTCGAGGCTATCCCCGACCACTGCCGCAAGGTGAACGTGCAGTCGCCCGTCATGGTGATGAAGGCAAAGAAGAACGCAGTGGAGTTGGAGGGCGAGCGCATCGCCATGCGAGAGGATGCCGTGGCGCTGACGCGTTTCTTCCGCTGGTTGGAAGAAGAGGCGTTCGCCAACGGGCAGACGCAGACAGAATGCACGCTGGCTGATAAGTTGCATGAGTTCCGCGCGATGGGCAAACATTTCACCGATGAGTCGTTCGGTACCATTGCCGGTTACAAGGGTAACGGCGCTATCGTCCACTACTCCGCCGAGCCCGCCACCTGCGCCATGGTCTATCCCGAAGGCATGCTCTTGCTCGACTCCGGCGGGCAGTACCTCGATGGCACCACCGACATCACGCGCACCGTTTGGCTCGGCGGCGACATCCCCGCCCAAGCCAAACGCGACTACACCTATGTATTGAAAGGGCATATCGCCTTGCAGCAAGTGCGCTTCCCCCGTGGCACTCGCGGCAACCAGTTGGACGCCCTTGCCAAGCAGTTTATGTGGGCGGCTGGCATCACCTATGGACACGGAACGGGACACGGCGTGGGGCATTTCCTCGGCTGCCACGAAGGACCGCAGAACGTGCGCACCGACAACAACCCCACCACGCTGGAGGTAGGGCACGTCATCTCCGACGAACCGGGTATCTACCGCACGGGCGAGTGGGGCATACGCACGGAGAACCTCATCACCGTGGTCCCCGCTCCCGCCACCGAGGCTGCCACCACCAACGACCAATTTCTCACCTTCGAGCCGCTAACGCTCTGTTTCTACGACACGCAGTTGATTGATTTCTCGCTCATGACCGCCGATGAGATAGCATGGCTCAACGCCTACCACGCCCGCGTCCTTTCCGAGATAGCCCCGCTGCTCTCTGCAGAAGACGCCGCCTTCCTCGCCAAGAAATGCCAACCGCTAATTAACAATTAACATTTAACAATTAACATGCCGCGGCTCTGAAAATCAGAGTACTATGAGTAGTTTAAGGATTAGTTATGTCGCCCTTACAGGGCTTGGAGTATGATGGAGGTAACCTCTACGTAGGGTTTCACCCTACGCTGATTTATGTCGCCCCTTCGGGGCTCGCACTAAACTCTCAACACTAAACTCTCAACACTAAACTCTCAACACTAAACTCTCAACACTAAACTCTCAACACTAAACTCTCAACACTAAACTCTCAACACTAAACACTAAACTCTCAACACTAAACTCTAAACTCTAAACTCTCAACTAAAAGCAGGTGTCCCCGCCTGCTAATAGTCAAATAGTAAATTGTCAAATAGTCAAATAACCCATGTGGACTTTTCTTATCTCTTTAGTCGTTCTCGTGCTGGGCTATCTGCTCTATGGCACGCTGGTGGAGCGCGTGTTCGGTATTGACAAGACCGCACAGACGCCCGCCATCACCAAGCAAGACGGCGTGGACTATGTGCCGATGGCACCGTGGCGTATCTTCCTTGTGCAGTTTCTCAACATCGCGGGGCTCGGACCTATCTTTGGGGCTATCATGGGTATCTTCTTCGGTCCGGCAGCGTTTCTGTGGATAGTGTTCGGTACTATCTTCGCCGGCGGTGTGCACGACTACCTGAGCGGCATGATGTCCATCCGCAAGGGCGGCGCCTCGCTGCCGGAGATAGTGGGCGGCGAGTTGGGCAGAGGCATACAGGTCTTTATCCGTGTGCTCTCGCTGGTGTTGCTTATCCTGCTCACCACCACTTTCCTCTCCGGTCCCGCCACCCTGCTGCAAGGGCTCGCGCCGCTGCACAGCATGCCGTTTCGCGAGATGAGTATCCCTATCGTGTGGGTGTTGATTATCTTTGCCTACTACACGCTGGCAACCGTGGTGCCCGTGGATAAGATTATCGGGCGTTTCTATCCCGTCTTCGGCGGCATTCTGCTCTTTATGGGGCTGGGTATCATGGTTGTGATGCTGGGCGGACACAGCAGCGAGATGCCGGAACTGACCGACGGGCTCTACAACCATCAGACCAACGGCTTGCCCCTCTTCCCGATGATGTTCGTCAGCATTGCTTGCGGCGCCATCTCGGGCTTCCATGGCACTCAGTCGCCGCTGATGGCACGCTGCGTGACCAACGAGCGGCAAGGGCGCTGGATTTTCTACGGCGCGATGGTCGCGGAGGGCGCGTTGGCACTCATCTGGGCAGCTGCGGCAGGCACTTTCTTCGCCGACCCTGAGCAGGGCTTGTACGGCATAGACGGCTTGCAGGCGTTTGCCGCGCAGCACAAAGGGGAGAACATCGCCGCGTTGGTGGTGGACAAGGTGTCGCGCTCGTGGCTCGGCACAGTGGGCGGTATCTTGGCGGTGCTGGGCGTCATCTTCGCGCCTATCACCTCGGGAGATACGGCACTGCGCTCCGCGCGCCTCATCGTGGCAGACTTCCTGCACCTCGACCAACGCCCCATCGCTAAACGACTGATGATTGCCCTGCCGCTCTTTGCATGCGTCTTCGGAATGGTGTTTGTGGACTTCAACATCGTGTGGCGCTATTTCTCTTGGACGAACCAAACCCTCGCCGCCTTCACCCTCTGGGCAGGCGCCGTGTTCTTGTACAAGCAAGCCCCCTCCCTATGTAGGGAGGGCTGGGGTGGGTCCTGTGGCTCCTGTGGCTTCCTTATCGCCTTGCTTCCTGCGCTCTTTATGACGATGGTCTCGGTGAGTTATATCTTCATTGCGCCCGAAGGCTTCCACCTTGCCCCTGCCTATTGGTGGATAGGCTACGCCGCAGCAACCCTCACCACCCTCTCCTGCCTCATCGGCTTCATCCTGTGGACACACAAACGAGCAAAAGCAAGTCTCTAAACTCGCATTTCACCTCGAAAAGCAAGTTTCCAAATGCTCTTTTTACTACAAAAAGCAAGTTTTCAAATGCTTTTTTTGCGTAAAAGATATAAGTTTTACTATTCACGAACTACTCAGACACATGAAAGCATCATTTGTAATATCCAGTCCGGATGTGGCGAGTTGCCCTCGCAGCACGTTGCCGGAGTATGCCTTTATCGGGCGGTCGAATGTGGGCAAGTCGAGCCTTATCAATATGCTCACCCGCAACCCGAAGTTAGCCAAGACCAGTCAGAAGCCGGGTAAGACCCTGCTTATCAACCATTTCCTGATAGACGACAAATGGCACTTGGTGGACCTGCCGGGCTATGGCTATGCGCAGGCGGGGCAGAAGCAGCGCGAGAAACTGAAACTGATGATAGAGCGCTACTGCCTATTGCGGCAGGAGTTGTGCAGCCTGTTCGTGCTGGTGGATTGTCGCCATGAGCCGCAGCAGATTGACTTGGAGTTCATGGAGTGGTTGGGCGAGAACGAGGTGCCGTTTGCCATCGTCTTCACCAAGGGCGACAAGCTGGGCAAGGTGCGGCTTCGCGAGAACGTGGAGGCATACAAGCAGAAGATGCTGGAGACGTGGGTGGAGTTGCCGCCTGTCTTCGTTACCTCCGCCGAGACCGCCATGGGAGGCGACGAACTGCTGCGCTACATTGAGAGCATCAACGAGAGTGTTGCGCGCAATTAACGTGTGGCACATTTTAACGTATAATTATCGTGTACGACATCTTAACGTGTAATTGTCATATAATTATTCATTAATTTTTCATTGCGAAATTATACGAGTAATTATATGATAATTATATGTTAGAGAAGAAATACGATGATTAGATGTTATGAAACTCAGAATGAGAATGGCATTGAAAAAGGAAAGCATATTTATAGGGATGGTTTGCTTGCTGTTGCTCGCGGGGTGCGGGAAACAGCAGGTGGCGCCGATAGAGGTGTCGGAGGCGGCGCAGTATTTCCGCCTGACGGACACCCTCGGCATGGTTTGCGCAGAAGTGCTTGACCCGCAGAACGAAGGCAAACTGCTGGCGAGATATTACTTAGTGGATGAAGGATTAAGGATAAATGATGAAAGACGAAATAGTCTCGACTATGAATATTTAGAGACGAATGCCATTTTAGACTCCCTCCCTTTAAGGGAGGGGAGGGGAGGGTCCTTTCCTTCATCCTGCGTCCTTCATCCTTCATCCATTATCCCCATCCCCTTGCGGCGGGTGGCGACCACATCGGCGACGCATATCGGTTTCCTGTATGCGCTGGGAGTGCTGGACAGCGTGGTGGCGATGAGCAACCCCGAGTGGGTGTACAACAAGCCGTCGCACGACGTTGCTAACATAGGCGAGGATATCAACATCGCGATGGAGCCGCTATTGCTCGCGAAGCCCGATGTGCTGTTCGCCAGCAGTTACGGGCAGAACAGTCAGCAGATAGCGCGTGTGGCTGAGGCGGGTATTCCCGTGATTTACCTCGCCGAATGGCAGGAGCAGCACCCCCTCGCCCGCGCCGAGTGGCTGCGCTTCGTGGCTGCTTTCTTCGGCAAGACGGCATTGGCAGACAGCATCCTCGGAGAGGTGAGGAGAGAGTACCACGGAGTGGATGAAGGATTAAGAATTAAGGATGAAAGAAATACAACTGGGGACGCAGGCGTCTCGCCTGCGGGCAGTTCGGAACGAACTGGAATAGTATGCAACGCCATTTCATCCAAGGCTAACGCCTTGCCCGCAGGCGAGACG
>JAXDTJ010000015.1:0-18358 GCA_034090015.1 Paludibacteraceae bacterium
GATCGCCTGTTCGAAGAAAAAGAGGACAGTGCCGACGAGCTCCTCGAGCGCAGCCCCGTTGTCTGCGTCATGGGACATGTCGACCATGGTAAAACTTCGCTGCTGGACGCCATCCGTCATACCAATGTGACAAGCGGCGAGGCGGGCGGTATCACCCAGCACATCGGTGCATACAACGTGAAACTGAAGAACGGTCAGCATATCACCTTCCTCGACACCCCGGGACACGAGGCGTTCACCGCCATGCGTGCCCGCGGCGCGAAAGTAACGGATATCGCCATCATCATCGTGGCTGCCGACGACGCCGTCATGCCGCAGACCATCGAGGCGATTAACCACGCGCAGGCAGCAGGCGTTCCGATGATTTTCGCTATCAACAAATGCGATAAGCCGGGTGCTAATCCGGACAAGATACGCGAGCAACTGTCGAACATGAACATCCTTGTGGAAGACTGGGGCGGCAAATACCAGTGCCAAGAGATTAGCGCGAAGAAAGGCGACGGCGTGTTTGAGTTGCTGGAGAAAGTGCTGCTGGAGGCAGAGATGCTTGACCTGAAAGCCAATCCGAAGCGTCGCGCGAAAGGTAGTATCATCGAGTCTTCGCTGGACAAAGGTCGCGGCTACGTGGCTACCCTACTCGTCTCGGATGGTACGCTCCACATGGGCGACATCGTGCTCGCAGGTACCTACCATGGCAAGATTAAGGCGATGTTCAATGAGCGTGGACAGCGCATCCAAGAGGTGTTGCCGGGCGAGCCTTGTACCATCCTCGGCTTGAACGGCGCGCCCCAGGCGGGCGATGAGTTCAACGTAATGCCGACCGAGCAGGAGGCACGCGAGATTGCCAACAAGCGCGAACAGTTGCAGCGCGAGCAGTCTATCCGCACGAAGAAACACGTGGGCTTGGAGGAGATTGGACGCCGACTCGCTATCGGAGACTTCAAGGAACTGAATATCATCGTCAAAGGCGATGTGGACGGTTCTGTGGAGGCATTAAGCGACTCGCTCTTGAAACTCTCGACGGAGAACATCCAAGTGAACGTGATTCACGGTGCCGTGGGTGCTATCTCAGACAGCGACGTGCTGCTGGCAGCCGCTTCGGATGCCATCATCGTGGGCTTCAACGTGCGTCCGACAGGCACTGCGCGCAAGATGGCAGAATCGGAGGAGGTGGATATCCGTATCTACTCGATTATCTACGATGCTATAGAGGAAATCAAAGCCGCCATGGAGGGTATGCTCTCGCCGGAAATCAAGGAAGAGGTTACCGCCACGCTGGAGGTGTTGCAGACCTTCCATATCTCGAAAGTGGGCACCATCGCGGGCTGTATCGTGCGCGAAGGAAAGGTCAAGAGAGGCAACAAATGCCGAGTTATTCGCGATGGTATCGTGATACAAACCAGCGAGTTGTCATCGCTCAAGCACGGCAAGGACGATATCAAGGAAGCCGGCGTGAATACGGAGTGCGGTCTGAGCATCAAGTCGTTCAACGACGTGGTAGAAGGCGACTTGATAGAGACCTTCGAGCAGGTGGAAGTAGCCAAGACGCTTTGATACACCTCTCAATCATTGCACTTCCACAACATACAGTGATTCCAAAAATCGGGGCAGACCTTTCGTCTGCTCCGATTTTATTTTGGCAATGATATACATGTTGACCCTGAGATTCATAATTGAGTTATGTCGTCCCTTCGGGGCTCATTTTAAGGAGAGCATCCCTATTCATAGGGTTTCACCCTACGCTGTTTTATATCGCCCCTTCGGGGCTTTTCGCCTTATTTTAAGGGCAAACTGTTTTGAAAGCTCGCAAATTATAGGCATATAAATATATGTTCTACAACACAAAATGCAATTTTTCTGCCTTCTTCTTTTGCTTATTTCAAGAAAAAGCAGTATCTTTGTTGCTGTTTTGAAAGTCTCCGACCTTGGTTGGTGCTTTCAATAGTTGATCTTTACATACGAAACAGGCGTTTATACGTTTTGTTGTTGGTGCTCGAAATTCGCAGTTTCAAATAAGTTCCAACCCAAACAAAGCAACATGGATGCCATTAAGAATGGGTTAATTAGCACATAGTTTGTCCGTACAGACAAACTTGTGTGCGGTATTCTTGACAAGGGAATGCTATTTTGGTTATTAGCCAATAACCCGATTTTGACATATTCGGCGTGGATGCAGTTGCTCGTTTTCGGTTGGATGGGTACTGCGAAACCTCGAGCACGGAACGAACAACATCGTGTCCGCGCTTTTTGTATGCCTATATCATAACTACACAATCCGTGCCACCCCACCCCGCCCGCCTCAAAATGAACCAAAATGAACTTTGCAGATACCGCAAAAAACGACTACCTTTGCACGCAAAAAACAAATAGCCTATGAAAAACATACTATGCCCTCTCACCAATCCTATCTGTGGGATATGTCGCACAGCAACTTTGTTACTGACGTTTTTCTCCATTCTGACTCTCAGTTCGTGCGGCAATTCTCGGAAGGATACCCTCGGTATGCCCGAAGAGACCTATCAGCAATATCTTGCAGTAAACGACACCTACAACTTGCTGACAGAAAAGTTGAACAATCCGCAACAATGTGCCACGGCGCAGGGAATCCAAGAGATTATCCAACTCAACCAACAATTAGTCTTCGATTACAACCCCGCAGATATGGACTCTGCGGCATTGGCGGAATGCAACAAGACCAAGCAAGCCGTTGATACCGTCCATGCCCTCATCAAGCAATTTATCCAAGACCTGCCCGACAACGCACCCGTACTCATATATGCCGAGGAAGATGCATTGTTAGAGAAGGAAAAAATCTACCCCATCTATTTGGAGAAGGACGACAAACTACTGATTGATATTGAGTTAGAGCAGAAAGCTGACATTAAGATATACAACGCGCAAAGCAAAAAGTTAGTCAAGTCCTACTGCGCCAAACAGGTAAACGAAACTATTCCCATTCCCTTCAAAGCCGTCTACGTAGTGCAGATTATCCCTAGAGTTACTCAGTATGCTACAGTTACAATAGGCTATTATGCACATAGTTTAGAACGTCTGTTGGATAGGAAACGAGTACAAACAGAAATCGTTAGTTGCAACAAAGGCGAATTCTTGGCATATGGTGTCAAAGGCGTGAAGATGCAACCAGCCTTCGAAGAGCCCCGCAAGTTCACCCTCCGCGGACAACTCAAGGCGATGTTCGCAGGCTCCGACCGCGCCATCGTGTCTATCCCCGTCCCCGCGGGAGCCACCGACCTGCTCTACCAACTCCGTATCTCCACCAACGAGCGGGATGTCTCCAGCGATGGCAACTTCAACCGAAATATGGAGTTGAAGTACAATGAGATAAAAGTGTTGGGCTTGCCCGTTTACGAATCTCATAGAGGGGCGGGTATCATCTCCACCCTTTTGGGAATAGACACACCCGTCCGCGAGGAGGACGCCTATATCAATATGTATGTCTTCAATAGCGCCGCGGAAGCCAAGAAGTTCCAAGACGGCAAGTTGCCTTCTACCCTGAAGTACGATGTCAATTACTCCACCATGGGTACCCAGTCTTGCAACGGCAGAATACCCACCAAAGGCAAAAGCACTATCTATTTAGGCTTCATGAACGAGCGCGTGCGTTTCAACAACTATGTTTGGCTCGAGGCATCTACCATCGCCCCCAAAACCGAGTACTTCAATTATAAATACACCATCAAAGACGCACAATAAACTCTTAAAAACCTATTGTTCAAATTCCCATTCTTCATAATCAACGCTCCATTATCAAAGACATTTATATAGAACTTGCCCCTGAGCCCCGAGGGGGCGACATAGCATAGCGTAGGGGTTCACCCCTACGAAATAATCGCCACTCAAAGCAAGCCCCGAAGGGGCGACATAACTCAATAATGCCAATAGTGGTCAATGAATAAATAATTCAAAACATTACAATTATGGCACTGATTCCCGGACTAAGTTATTCGCTGAAACGAGCAGTATGGAAATATATAAAGATGAAATAATCTTGTACGACGAAGAATCATAACTTTCATTAAAAGAAACAGATCATGAATTTTAATATGCCTTTTGATAAATTGTTTCTTGTTTCCTTGTACGAAACGACAGAAGCACAACTGAATGCTCAGGCAGCAGTATTTGGACTATCTCCAAAGAATTTAGAAAAGTATTATGTGCCTGAAGAAAAGTATGACATCAAGAAAGGAGCACCAATGTCAAACGTATTCGAACGCTTTTTGCTATCTCTGCAAAATCGACAAAACCTAAGCTCGTCTATTCGGTTTCATTTCCACATCAGTGCGATAAGAAAAAAGATGTTTGACTTTGATGTCAAAAAAATTGCATCTAAATATTCTCATGAAAATGCAGAAAAGACAATATACGACAGTCTATTACCGATTTGCCAATGGAATCCAAAAGCCGATTCGCCACGCGATTGGTGTAGAGGTTTCATAGAAGGTGCCCGTCAACTTGCCAAGTTTGAGGATTCAAAACAGATGTTTATAGAAATAGGTAATGTTGAGCCTTCCGACATGGTGACTTATTGGCTGAAAAACTATCGAATAAAAGGTATGGGATATGCCTTAACCTGCGATTTTCTTAAAGAAATTGGATTCGATCTTCCCAAACCTGATCGGCATATCAAACTTTTGATAGATAAATTGTTCCCCAAAAAGGAAGATGAAATAAGAGATGATAAAGCATACGTCATAATTTTTCTAACTATAGTGGAACAGCTCCGCTTACTAAAAACCCAAAATCTAACAGCATACAAACTGGATAAGATGATTTGGCTTGTTTGTACAAATAGTTTTTATTTAGATTCTATTCAGAGCAGTTTTAGGGAAAATCTTGTCTCAAAGATTTTGTCAGTAAAAGCATGATTCTTTGTACGAACTTTTCAATACACAAAGCAAGTCAGAAAATAACTACATAATAAAAGGGGCAACGGCGAAAACCCTAAACAGAGTAGCCACAAATCAAATACCTAATCAATTATGGCAGATGTATCAAGACAAAGTTGGATTGACAACACCAGTTTGGAAAATGTGCGCATTGCGGACAGAGTTTTTGTACTTTTGAACCAAGCATCCGAGTATGTATATGCCCCCGGATATACGCAGTCTTATATCGGCGTGCGGTCGGGAAATAAGCCCTGTAACTTCTTTACCGTAACCCCAAAGAAAAAAGATAGTGTCATTTCTATTCGAGTAACACAAACGGCAGAGACTGACGCTGCAGTAAAAGCCGCATCGACAGACGGAACCTTCCAGTATAAAGACGGTTGGTACGGAGTGCATCTTGACCCGAATGGAGATTACACCCCCTTGATTCCCGTCCTGCTCCAAGCAGAAAAAGAGTTCAAAAAAGAGAAAGGGGATACTGCACTCACAAAGACTTCCGAATGGAAAGAGGCAGCCGATGAGATGGCTGAACTGGAAAAGAATGCGCAGATGGAGGACCTTGCGGGTTTAGGGAAACAAAGTGCGGCATCTAAACCTCTACCAAAAGCTGAGAAAAAGGAATCCTGCGATAAATCTTCCGATCTTAAGAGATTTAAGATCGTAATCGAAGTAAGAAATGTGGAGACTTTTGAGATGGCAGATATAGAGGATGATATAATCATTGACAATGACGAAGACATATTGGAGGATTTAGTAGAAGAATATTCTGATATTGCTGAATATATGACTGGTATTGCTATTGGTGATGAATGGGGAGACGACCCGGATAATTTTCATATAACAGTCTACGATGAAAATAGTGGCAAGATTGTTTATGAAGGTGATGAAATCTACGATTTTATGCGTATTTCCGAAACACCTATTGAGATTGGTGACTTATTAGATTTAGATGAGGACGATGATGCGGAGAGGATAAAAGAAATACGTAATAAGATTAATTTCAAAAAAATAGAGCAATCATTCAACAATGAATGCGAAGAGCGTAAAAATGGATTATTAAACGATAACGGAACATATTCAAAAAACACTTTTGTTCGGGTTCACAGTATTAAATACACAAAACTTATCTATTTTATAGAAGATAATGAATTTGATCCCGATAAACTAATCTTTGTATATAATCCATTAATGGAAGAATTTGGGTATGACTATTATACCGATGAGAAACATATCTTCTATGGTGAAGATTTTCTCGAAATTGCAGAGGATGATTATGATTATCTGGATTATGATGAATGGGGATGTGAGTATAAAATTATAAATAGACATATAGGAAATAAATGGGGGAAAGAAGTATATGAGGTAGATGTCTTGTATTCTGAATAATCAAATATTTTTTGTAATGTGTGAAATATAAAAGATTTATTTTTGTCAACACATCTCATAAAAGATTGCTAACATTAACGGAGGATGCCGAAAATCCATTCAAAGAGTAGGCAAAACTTTTAATATTAAGTATTATGAAAATCTTCAAAATTAGAATGATCAGTGACATGCAAATTGGAATCAGAGGACTAGAAATTCAAGTTCCCAGTTCTAAATCAAGCAAACCGGAACCAAAAGAGGTTCAAGTCGCACTCGAAAAAGCTGGATATAGACCCAAAATGTCTGTTTCATATCATAACTTTGAGGTAATAGGTTGAGGTTGCAGTCAACTTCTTCGAGGTCATTAGTTTCTCGACATATCCATTACCTTAAACATCCACTAATACCAAGCGATGCAATTTTATACACCGAAGGTATGTAACCTTTTAAGGCAGGCGGGATTGGGTTCCCGTCTGCTTACAAAGAAAACATTCACACGGAGGAAGCCGAAAATTCATTCAAAGAGTAGGCACAACACACAAATACAATGAAATATGGTACAGATTAAATTTATTACAAGACAGACACCATCGCCTAAAGAGTTAGAAGAACGAGTAAACACTTACTTGCGAGAGAATGCATCCTCTATTGAGGTTATGGATATAAAGTATAGTTTT
The DNA here is from genome assembly GCA_034090015.1 of Paludibacteraceae bacterium. GTDB lineage: Bacteria > Bacteroidota > Bacteroidia > Bacteroidales > Paludibacteraceae > Colicola. The sequence goes on from JAXDTJ010000015.1 coordinate 6,950, forward strand.
AGTCCACGTGACAATGGGTGGTGCACCTATTCTGCGATGATAATATACAAAACAAAAGATGCTTAATCTACTGTCATTGCTGTTGTAGCATTGATGCTGTAATCCCATTTTGTTTAACTCCGTTTTACATAGTGGAGGTGAGTTGTCTCATTTCCACTATGGTTTCCAAAAACAAAACTTTACTCGTTGGCGGAATTAAAAAAAAGTGTTCTTTGATGTAAAATAAGCAACAAAAAAGTTGCACATGTCGTTGATTTTAGTAACTTTGTAGTGCCCTAATCAACAAAGTTTAACAACTAAATATCTTCATCATGCGCAACTTGGCTGCAAATTTCGGAAAAATTCTTGACATATGCAAGAATTTTTCAAAAAATCTGGTAGATGAACGCGGAAATATGCCTCGCAGAGGGGTTGTTCCTCGTTTCTCTGACCTCGAAGTCATCGCACTTAGCCTTACAGCTGAGAAATGTAGTGTGGATAGCGAGTCTTATTTATTCTCATTGTTAGAAGAATACAAGTCCGACATTCCCAACCTTATTTCTCGTCGCCAGTTTAATGATCGTCGTAAGTTCACCGCCAACTTATGTGAACAAATACGAAAGAACATTGCTCTCGCGATTGATGCAGGCGAAGATATGTTTTGTGTTGATTCTAAACCAGTACCCGTATGTCGTTTTGCTCGTGCAAAGCGTTGTAAATTAGGTAAAAACGATTATGCTACGGCACCGAGTTTTGGGTATTGTGCATCGCAGAATTGTTACTTCTTTGGTTACAAATTGCATGCATTATGTGGTATTAATGGTGTGATACACTCGTATGACATGTCAAAAGCCAATGTGCATGATATACACTATTTGCAAGACATTAAACACGAATATAGTCGCATTACCATAATCGGTGATAAAGGATATTTGAGCACATCCGTACAACTGGATCTATTCGAAACATCCGAAATCCGATTAGAAGTACCATACCGGTCGAATCAAAAGGATTGGCAACCAATTTTTTCTCCTTTTGCTAAAGCAAGGAAACGCGTGGAAACACTTTTCTCACAAATGGTGGACCAATTTATGTTATGTCGCAATTATGCTAAACAACAAGTAGGATTGTTTGCGCGGATTATCAGCAAAGTCAGCGCACTTACTATCCTACAATATATCAACTTTATTAATAACAAACCCATTGGAAGAGTCAAATATGCGCTACTTTAATTCCGCCAACGGGTAAACTTTATAAATAAATTTATTCGTTATGAGTATACTATCATCGCGAGATCAACATATCCAACGAAATACGCTCTTAATCAAGCAAACGATTCAACGAAATAAGCTCTTAGCCAATCAAGCAAAGAATCCTCTACATCCTAATAAGTCAGATGATGAATATGAAGAGTTGCGTCAAGTCTATTATCCGGTAAAGGAATGTATTCAGAAATTCTTTATTGAATTTTGCAGTGAGGACTATGTAACAGCAAATGAGAAGGTTCTAAAAGAACTTATTCGTGCCGGTGTTTTCGGTCCTAATACAACGGGGCATATTTTCGGGTCTGATGCAGAATATAAACTAATGCAGAACTATGTCTTTTCTTTGGCTTATCCTACGGACTACGACCAAATGCAATCATTCATAGAGGAGGTGGGCAAAGGAAAACTTGAATTTATGTGCCGCTACCCTCTTGATGGCAGTAGCATCACTATACTTGATACCATTAGACATCAATTGATGTCTATCATAAAACAAATCAGGAAATAAAATCAGCTGAAATGGTTTTGATCATTTGTTGCAGTATATGAATAAAGCAAGATAAATTTCATAACTTCCCATAATTGTATCATTATGGCAGAATTTCAAATTGACGGCCGCATGAGAGTAGATTCTCTCCAGAAGCAGTTTAAGGAGGCATTTGGCGGCACCCTCCGCGTGTATTACCACCATCATTTTGCAGATGCAGCTGCCCGCTTGGCAGAGATTCGCGGCGAGGGTGCTCCCGCGACCGGCGAACTGGCTGTGAAAAGCAGTATGAAGGTAAGTACCTTCGAGGAGAAGATGATGGAGCAGTTCGGCATCGAGGTGCAGGTGGCTGACGCCGCCAACGAGGTGCTTATCAACAATGACGCACTTCTCTCAGCTTGTGCGGACGCCAAAGCCAAAGCAGGCTACCAACGCGAGGAATACACCCGCGAATATTGGGTGGAGCGCGCATGTGAAGCCAATGTGGCTATCGCAGACCAACTGTTGGGTATCATCCAAAGTTTCGCACCCGAGTATCAACTGAAGTACAACAAAATCTATATCGGTCTGCAAAAAGACGGCACTCCTAAAAACTTTATGGGCTTCACCCCGCAAAAGAAGGAATTGGCTATCCGTATCGAAGTAATACCCACACCGGCTTTCGATGCTATCCTGACAGAGAAATTCGGAGAGTTCAAGAAAGACGATAAAGGCTATTCGCTGAAAGTCAATACAGACGACACCGAGAAGAAAGGCGGTTTCTTCAAGAGACTGTTCGGCAAACTGTCCTCCAACATCGATGCCCTCAAGCCTATCCTGCAACAGGCAGAGAAAGAGTCCCGCAAATAAACGCACCGGTTTCTCAAACTGTTTGAACGAAAGAAAGGAGTGCCGACTCGGTACGCTTCCCCAGAAAATCGGCACTCCTTTCGGCGTCTTGAAATAAAAAACAATCAACTCTTATTTTCTTTATAATAAATTGAATATCAAATATCTATATTTCTGTAAAAATAGCGATTTTGGCTTAAAAATAGCACTTTGCCGTCCTTTTTTACACAAAACGCCGAAAATACGGCACCCCCTTAATAAGTGAAGATGTTTTATAACGCTCACCCCGCATGTTCGTTGAAATAATGTACATTCAATATAAGAAGCCAAACATCCAAGAGGGATGAAATCATCCGAATTGCACAATAGGATGTGCAATTTTCTTTGATTTTTGCACAATGGGATGGGCGATTTTTGGCAAAATATGCTCAACAGAATGTGCATTATGTCCGGGTGCGTCCCGACCCATCAGGGCTAAAAAGAGGAATGCCCCCCTGTTTATCCCGACCTGTCGGGAACCGGTCAAGGTTGAATTGCCCAACCTCAGATGGCAGAACATAAGTTGCGCCCCACGATTAAAACAAACAAACAAAAAAAAACACACACAACATATATGGATTTCACTAAACTAAAGGGTTTCGCTCAGAAAGCCCAAGAGCAAGCCTCCAAAGGATTGGATGCTGCCAAGACCGCTGCGCAAGGCGTAGCCGAAGATGTGAAAGGGAAAGCTGTTTCAACGGCTCAAACTTTAACAGACAAAGAAACATATATGCAAATAGGGCATACCTTATCCGACAAAGAAACATATATTACCCTTGGGAAAGATATACAAACTCGCATGACGGAAGATAAAGACGGGGACGGTATTCCCGATATTCTGCAAGATGCAGGAAAAGGAGCCGTTAAAATCGGTAAAACCATTAGCGGGGTACAAGCATTTCAGGATGCAAAGGCAGCAAAGAAAGAAAAGGAGCATGCCGATGAGATAAAGAATTATATTGAGTCGGAAAACGAGAGAAGGCGCGTAGAGAGCAATGAGATCTTAGATAAGTTTGGTCGCATACGCCTCGAAGCATTGCAAGATACAGTCGGCAAGTTTATCATATACTTGGATCTCATCAACAAAAAAACAAAAGTCAAGGAGTATGATATCATGACCAGTATCAATATCACTCCCGAGCAGGTCAAAGAGTTGGAAACCATCCACATGAATGCCTCCAGTGCTCTAAGGACATTGGCTTCCGCCGGTGGATCGGCAGCAGCCGTGGCTATGGGTGTTCCCGCATTGGTAACCCAGTTTGCAGCAGCAAGCACCGGCACAGCTATCGCTTCTTTGCATGGTGCAGCAGCCTCGAATGCCGTCTTTGCGTGGTTAGGTGGCGGCTCCATCGCATCCGGTGGACTGGGGGTTGCAGGGGGGATAGCGGTGTTGGGCACCCTTACCGGCGTAGTGGCATTGGCATCCGCCAGCGTAGTTGCTACAGCCTATTTTGCCAAGAAACATACCGAAGCCACACAATACTTAGCCGACATGCAAGAGATGAAAGCTAAAATGGAACTCGGATGGACGATGTTAGACAATATCAACAAACGGGCACTGGAATTGCAGGATGTTACCCTGCAACTCAAAGCGCGCTGTATGCAGGCATTGGAACAATTGGCAGACATCATGATTGGATTTGATCCAAACAACAAAGAGCATCTAACCATTTTCCAACAAACGGCTATTCTTATCAAATCTATGAGCGAATTAGGACAAGTTCCCGTAATGGACGATGAGGGCAATGTTAGCGAGACTTCCGGCATCGCAGCAGGAAAAGTGCTCAAGGTACTGAACAACGAACTACATTAATTTTATAATCCTTATTATCACTATGGCAGCAAACAAGACAAGTGGCATCCGTGAAATCATCAGTTTTGCTTGGAATACGGTTGGTGAAAAGAGTGTAAAATCTTCCATCTCACTTCTCCTTTATAACTTTACCACTTCATTAAAAGAGAAATATGGAGTCCAAGAATCCCAGCTGCAACCCTTCACCAACACCCTTTCGGATTTATTGTGTTATATCATTTCGCAACGGCTCAACAAAAAGGCGATTAGTTCTGACAAAGTGATGGGGATTGTTCAAACGGGCGTGGTTCCAGCCGTGGCTACCATTGCCAGTAGCACCCCAAAAGGAGAGGAAATAGTTTCTTCTATTTCATCCTTTGTCGGAAATATAACAGCCAATCCTGCGATGAATACCATACTTCAACAAGTGGCGGGCAACGAGATATCAGAACAATTGACAGCAACTGCTTGTGCTATTGCTGCCATCAATCCCGGTAATGAAAAGGCAGATGTCCCCGCCAACGCAATCACGGAACAACAATCCACTGATACGACCGAGTGCCCTGCCGTTTCAGATGGTTCCGTAGAGATAGCCTCTGCAACAGTCGTCCTCACCGTAAAAGAAAACATGACCGATGAAGAAGAGGAGCAATTTATAAATGAGGTGTACAATGCGGTACAATTGGACTTCAGTTCGCCACAGGCAGTAGCAGAAAGTTTCCAACGATTTGCAAAGGTTACCCAAGAAGTAGCCAAATTTGCCGAGGTGCAAGAAACAAAACGCACGCAAATTAGGATGGATGCTGAGGTGGCGATAAAAAAAGTGGAAGCCATGCGAGATACGCTGAAAGAGTATCTTGAGAAGTCGTTTGATGAACGTGGTGCAATATTTGCCAAGCAGTTTGAGGTAGTGGACAAAGCCCTTGCCACCGGAGATAACAACATGCTATCCATGGGCTTAACATCTATCAACGAGTTGGCAGCATCCAGCCCCTTCAAAGCGTTGGCAGACATCAATAGCGTGCAACAAATGCTAACCGATGACTCCGAATTTGACCTATAAAAAGTCCATATAAAAGAAACTAACAAATAAAATACAGGGGCAACGGTGAAAACCCTAAATAGAGTAGCCCAAAAACGATATCATAGTATTAAAACAGATGAAACGGTTTTTTCTAATTGTCCTTGCGGTGGCTTTCGCGATGGGCATATCTGCGCAAGAGTCGGCAAGCGGCATATCCGCTGACCGCCCGGGTATGGCTACCGGCGTGGATGTGATGCTGTTCAAGAGCGTGCAATGGGAAACGGGCTTCCAATACGACTACTCGTCCGGCGCACCCTGCCTCGAGCGCCAATGTAGGGCTTGGCGTAGCATGGATGATTCAGTAAAAAACATATTTTGACAATGAACGAAAAGATTAGGCATTTCAAACTGCAGTTGGCGCGCGTATTCGACGACGACCTGCGAACCGAACAATGGCAGAACTATGTGGACTATGCCATCATGAGCCTTATCGGGTTATCCACCTTGGGGATATTCCTCTCCACCTACGACAACATTGTAGCCAAATACGGACTTTGGCTCGATATCATTGACTACTTCACGCTTGCCGTTTTCACGGTGGAGGTAACACTCCGCATCTGGTGTGCCGACCTGATAGACGACAAGTACAAAGGCGTCATGGGAAGGGTGCGTTATTGCCTGTCGTTCTACGGGCTGATGGATGTGTTATCCACCTACACCTTCTATCTGGCGCTGATTTTCCCTATTCCCTACATGACGTTCAAGGTGCTGCGTGTGGCGCGTCTGTTCCGCGTCTTCCGTTACATCAAAGCCTTCAATGTGCTGGCGCGCGCCATACGAAGCAAGAAAAACGAGATGTTGGTGAGCCTACAATTCCTCTGCATCATCACCCTCATGCTCTCATTCATCCTCTACTTCGTAGAGCACGAGGCACAGCCTGAGGTGTACGACAACGGCTGGACTTCGGTTATTTGGGCGTTTGCGCAATACATAGGCGACCCGGGCGGCTTTGCCGAAACACCGCCTATCACCTTTTGGGGACGCATCATCGCCTGCATCATCGGCGTGCTCGGTATCGCTATCTTTGCCGTTCCCGCCGGACTCATCGGCTCCGCCTTCACCGAAGTGATGGAGGAAGATGCGCGACAACAGAATGCTAAAGACTGGGCGCAAAAACTACACTTGGCATTCGAGCGGAAACTCGACCGCCCGACAGGCTTTCAGATAGCACCGCGCTATGCTTCGATAGTGGATATTCAGGCGCGATTAGGGCTAAAAGAAGACGAGATAATGGATGCGATAGCAGGAGATAACCATTTCCGACTTATCAACTTAGCGGCTACGCAACCGGCGGAGATGCACCCGCAAGATAAGTTGGCTGTGGAACACTATGCCTTGAATACCCCTTATGGGCAATGTATTGACCGCGGCAGCAAGGTTACCATCTTTGTCCCAAGCGGTATGATAGACCCCATCACAGGATGGTGGGGCTACTATTTGGCGAAAATGGGTGGCTTCAATTTCGTATGCCGTGAGTTGGGGGAAAAACGCCCCTATAGAACCTTCTATCAATACAAACCCGTTCAGTTGGCACCCCATCAGCAGGATTGTATGGACGACCTCAATCGTCTGCTCTGCGCAGAAGACCATTGGGTGTTTGTTCCCATGGCTGCCAGCGGTGCCAACGAGCCGGAATATCCTACCCAATTCCACTTTGGCTACGGTGCGGCAAAGGGCGATGAGACCTACAATGACCCGAACATCACCCTCAACGACAAAGAAAGTTTTGAGGCGTTCTACCAATCGTTCTCACAACTATTGGAAGAGAAATACCACTTGCAAGCCGACAAACAGCGCTACCATAACAATACAGCAACTACGCTCTTCTGCCGACATCTGGATACAAAAGTGAATGCCGTTACGCTGCGTATTGCATGGAGCGTAACCTGCTGGGATATGCGCGCTATGCAGATTGCCGAGGATTTGGCAAAGGAGATTCATAGCAATATCCTCCATACAGAATACACTATCTCTCCGGAGATGAAAATAAAAGATATTGCATACGATGGCTACTCCTCATAGATTACTGCTGACGGGTTTTGAGCCGTTTGGGACAAGAGATGCCAATCCGTCTCAAGAAGTAGTATCGCTGCTTGAGAAGGAGTCTTTCGCGGGAATAGAACTGAGTACTCGGATTCTGCCCGTAGCCTATCTGCCCGCTACGGAATGGATACGCACACAGATGAAGCATTTTGACGAGGTAATCATGTTGGGCGTAGCATGGGCTCGCCAAGAGATTTGCATAGAGCGCGTTGCCATCAACCTGATGGACGCTACGCGGGATGACAACAACGGGTTTTGTCCGACCGATATGCCCATATACGCTAATGCCCCGACTGCGTATTTTTCCAACGCACCTATCAAGCAGATAGCGGCTGCTATCAATGATTCAGGATACCCATGCAAGATAAGTAATTCTGCCGGCACCTTTGTATGCAATGCTGTTTATTATGCCGCTCTGCATGAGATTGCCATCCGCCACCTGCCCACACAAGCCATTTTCATCCACCTGCCATCAAACGATTATCTACCCATACCCTATATAGCAGAGGCAGTAAAAGCAACCATAAATGTCCAGATATGCAGTACTGGGGACGTGGATCTCTCGCGGGTGGGGAGAATCGTAATTCATGAATCGTAAATCGTAAATCGTAAATAAACTATGTCTTATCCATTCAAAGCAAGCCACATCACGAGTGGGAATGTGGTGTTTCCTGACAAGTTGGAAATAGATGAAGAGAAAGTGATTTTCTACAAAGCCAAACTCATCGGGTACGAGAGTACGGTTATTCAGCGTAGCGCCATCGGCAGCGTGTCGCTCAACGCGGGGCTGCTCTTTGCCGACATCATCATCGAGACCAAAGGCGGGCAGCGCACCGTAGCCAACGGCTTCACCCGCTCCGACGCCAAACGCATACAGCAGATTCTATCCGAGTAGATTAGCACTCCGTACGTTGTTTTCGTATTTATAGCGAGATTATTTGGATAATTCCGAAAAAAGCAGTACCTTTGCAGTCCCGATAAATCGGGATTTCAAGGCTATGGATATTACAGAACTTCGTGCGCTCTTCGGACACCATCCCGAGATAGGCATTATACATAAAGAATTGGCGAAAGGCGGTGAGCGACATCTCCTGCTCAGCGGCTTGCATGCCTCGGCGCGGAGTCTGCTGCTCTCGGAGATATGGGGTGGAGAGCATGGTGTCGCCCATGGACAGCACCTCTTTGAGGAACCCCGCCCCCTACCCCCCTCCCCGGAGGGGCGGGGGAGTTGTAGGGTGCTGGTGTATCTGGCGGACAACGGGGACGAGGCGCAGTATGTCTATGCCGATTTGAAACAGTTGCTCTCTTCAAATTGCAACGACCGCAGGCAAGACGAACGGGACGCCCCCGGTGTTACGCAAGAGGCGTCTTCAACACTCAACTCTCAACACGATGGTGCGGCATGGAGACCGCACCTCCATGACGTGGGGGTGTACTATTTTCCTACTGCGCACCGTAGGCGTCAGGGCGTGGACGAGGCGCTGGCGATACAGCGGACGGAGACGTTGGCGCGGCTGTGTCCCCCGATAGATCGGGACAAGCAGGCAGAGGGCGACTATATCGTAGTTACCTACCCTGAGGCGGTGCTGGAAGAGACGCCTGCGCCGGTCTGCTTAGCCGCGCAGACGGTGGTGTTTCGCGTGGGGCAGACGGTGCAGATTAGTCGCGTTGGGCAGGTGCTGAGCGAGTTGGGCTTTCAGCGGGTGGACTTCGTGTACGAGCCCGGGCAATACGCCATCCGCGGCGGCATCGTGGACATATACAGTTATTCGCACGATGACCCCTATCGGTTGGATTTCTTTGGCGACGAGATAGACAGCATTCGCGAGTTCGATATCGAGAGCCAACTGTCGAAGGAGAGAGTGGCGGAGGCGCAATGCGCGATGATGCAAAGCGAGACGGCGGAGCAAAGCAGCCTATTTGAGTACCTGCCGGAGGAGACCGTGTTTGCGAGCAACGACTTCTCGATGGTGGAGTACAAACTATCGGGGGGCAAGTTGCAGGTTTCAACAATCTTCTGTCGGACGGTGGAGTTTGCGGAGAAATCGCACTTCCCGACGCATGTGCGGGTGGCGTTCGACACACTACCGCAACCTGTGTTTCATAAGCAGTTTGACCTGCTGACCGACGACCTGAGGCAACGGATTGAGGCAGGGTATCATGTGTATATCTTGTCGGAGCAGCAGAAACAGACTGACCGACTGGCGGCGATATTCGATTCGATAAGCGGAGAGGCAACACTACACTCAACTCTCAACTCTTCACCAATCTCCTTTGTCCCCGTGAAAGGCGTACTGCATGAGGGGTTTGTGGATAACGGACTGAAGATTTGCTGCTACACCGACCATCAGATTTTCGAGCGTTTCCACCGCGTGGCACTCACGAGCGAGAACGCCCGCCGCGGGAAAGCCATCATCACCCTGAAAGAGATTAACCAACTGCAAGTGGGCGACTATGTGGTGCACTCCGACCACGGCATCGCGAAGTTCGGCGGACTGGTTACCACCACCGTGAACGGCAAGCCGCAAGAGATGATAAAACTGGTCTATAAAGACAATGCCGCGGTGTTCGTCTCTATTCATAACCTGCACAGAATCAGTAAGTACAAAGGCAAAGAGGGGACCGAGCCGACTATCTCGCGGTTGGGCTCCGGCGCGTGGGAGCGGCTGAAAGAGCGGACGAAAGAGCGGGTGAAAGATATCGCGCGCGACCTTATCAAACTATACGCTACGCGCAAGCAGCAACAGGGCTTTGCCTACACGCCGGACGGCTATATGCAACACGAGTTGGAGGCGTCGTTCCTCTACGAAGACACGCCCGACCAAGCGAAGACGACCGCTGATGTGAAGCGCGACATGGAGAGCCCTATGCCGATGGACAGGCTCGTGTGCGGCGATGTGGGATTCGGCAAGACGGAAGTGGCGATGCGCGCTGCCTTCAAAGCCGCCACCGACGGCAAGCAGGTGGCGGTGCTGGTGCCGACCACAGTGCTCGCCTTGCAGCATTACAACACCTTCCGCGAGCGGATGAAAGACTTCCCCGTACGGATAGAATATCTGTCGCGCGCAAAGTCCGCCAAGGAGGTGAAAGAGATACTGCAAGCCCTCGAAGAAGGGAAGATAGACATCCTGATAGGTACGCACAAGCTGGTGGGCAAGAGCGTGAAATGGCACGACCTCGGGCTGCTCATCATCGACGAAGAGCAGAAATTCGGCGTAGCGGTGAAAGAGAAACTGAAGACGCTGCGCACCAATGTGGATGTGCTGACGCTGACGGCGACCCCCATCCCTCGCACCTTGCAGTTCTCGCTGCTCGGCGCACGAGACCTCAGCGTGATGACCACGCCGCCGCAAAACCGCTACCCCGTGCAGACGGAACTGATTACGCAGGACGACGAGGATATCATCAAAGAAGCCATCACGCTGGAGATGCAGCGCAACGGACAGATATTCATCGTGAACAACCGTATCGAGATGTTGCCGCGCATAGAGCGCAAGATACGCGCCCTCTGCCCCGAGGCGCGTATCATCACGGCGCACGGACAGATGCCGAGCGAAGAGATGGAGAAGCGGCTGGAGGACTTTATCAACTACGACTACGACATCCTCCTTGCCACCACCATCATTGAGTCGGGTGTGGATATACCCAACGTGAACACGATGATTATCTACTCCGCCCACCAATATGGTTTGTCGGACTTGCACCAGTTGCGCGGGCGCGTAGGGCGCTCCAACCGCAAAGCCTACTGCTACCTTGTTACACCCGACCGTGAGTTGCTCACCGCCGACGCACGCCGACGACTGGAGGCACTGAGCACCTTCGCCGACCTCGGCGCGGGCTTCCAACTCGCCATGCAAGACCTCGACATCCGCGGCGCGGGCAACCTGCTGGG
>JAXDTJ010000021.1:0-13055 GCA_034090015.1 Paludibacteraceae bacterium
AATCCTTAAATTGGGGATTGCGTAGTATGCGGCTTGGGGAGCCGCGTAATAGTTTTATAACACCCACCAAATGCCGGACTGCAATTTGACCTATAGAACAATACTACTTTTTTTCAGACTGCAATTTGACCTATAGACCAACTTTTGTTGAAATAAAACAATCGTGAGTGTTTTTGTGTCCAAGAATAACGTTAAAAATCAACTTTTATTTGCACAATTCAAAGAAAAGCAGTATCTTTGCCCTCGAAACCGAAGATGGGGTTGCGGGTGGGGCGCATGCCGAACCGATACCCAACGGACCAAGCAAAAGTCCACCCGCCGAGCAGTGAATCTGAATAATAGGAAGTAGCACCCGACACATATTAGGGATAATCTTATGACACACAAAACCTTTTTATTTGCAGCATTGGTGGGTGTTTTGGGCTGGTGCTGCGTAGGTTGCGAATCGAACGAACCAAGCAAAACAGGTGGAGGAAGTGGTACTTATGTAGCCAAAGGCTTTTCTGTTTCTGCCAATAAACAAGTGGTATTTTCTCCCGGCAACCTGCAATACACCCAAAGTACCGACACTTGGGCATTTGCCGCAAAGCAATATGAAATGATAGGAAAAGCTAATATCAATGATGATGAGTTAGCAGATAAAATTGACCTCTTCGGTTGGAGTGGCAACTTGGGTCATGCAAAGTGGGGTATCAGTACTTCCGAAGATTACGATGATTATGTGGGTAACTTTGTGGATTGGGGACAGAATATAGGAGACGGCACCTCATGGCGCACGCTGACCAACGATGAGTGGACATACCTGCGTGAAACTCGTGCCAATGCTTCTAACCTGATGGGTATTGCGCGTATCAACCTTGATGTGGAGGGAACAACCTATGCCAATGGTCTTATCCTCTTGCCCGATAGTTGGACATGCCCCGAAGGCATTACCTTCAAGCCCGGTTTCGCAAGCGAGTATAGCATACAAGCATACGCCGATTACCAAACCTTTACCCTCGAGCAGTGGCAAAAGTTGGAGGCATCGGATGCAGTCTTCTTACCTGCTTCGGGGCACCGCTACGGGTCGAGTATCAGTCTTGTGCAGAACAGCGGGTACTACTGGTTTGCTACGCCCTTTACCTTCGACTCGTTCTACGCTTGTTGCCTGCTCTTCCTCTCGAATGCGGACTTCCGATACGGCGATTGTCGTTACTACGGGCGAGCCGTCCGTTTGGTTCAAGATTTATAAAAGATTAACCTTTGCTATGCGCATCCCGTATGGGTGCGCATAGCCCTTTTATAAGCACATTCTCCAACCACATATCAACAGGGCTACCCTCACGCGAGGATAGCCCTGTTCTTTTCTGCAAATAATTAATGAATAATTACACGAGAATGCTTGCATCCCGATTAATCGGGATTAACGTGCAAACCTTCCCACTGTCAGTCTCTGCGGAAGAGGTCGCGGGTATAGACTTTGTCTTGCACGTCGTCGAGGCAAGTGTCGTAGCGGTTGGCGATGATGGCTTGCGACTGCGCTTTGAACTGCACGAGGTCGTTCACCACGATGGAACCGAAGAAAGTGGAGCCGTCGGGCAGGGTAGGCTCGTAGATAATCACCTGCGCCCCTTTGGCTTTCACGCGCTTCATGATACCTTGTATGCTCGACTGGCGGAAGTTGTCGGAATTGGACTTCATGGTGAGCCGGAAGACGCCGATGGTGCAGGGATGTTCCTCGGCGGCGTTGTAGGAGCCGTTGTGGAAATAGTCGTAGTAACCCGCCTTGGCAAGCACGCGGTCGGCGATGAAGTCCTTGCGCGTGCGGTTGCTCTCCACGATGGCTTCGATGAGGTTTTCGGGCACGTCTTGGTAGTTGGCGAGCAACTGCTTAGTGTCTTTGGGCAGGCAGTAGCCTCCGTAGCCGAAAGAGGGGTTGTTGTAGTGGGTACCGATACGGGGGTCGAGGCATACGCCGTTGATGATGTCCTGCGTGCAGAGCCCTTTCATCTCGGCGTATGTGTCCAACTCGTTGAAGTACGACACGCGTAGCGCGAGGTAGGTGTTGGCAAAGAGTTTGACCGCCTCCGCCTCGGTGAAGCCCATGTAGAGGGTGGGGATGTCGGTCTTGACCGCGCCCTCTTGCAGCAGGCGGGCAAAGGTCCGGGCAGCGGCGAGCAGACGCTCGTCTTGCATGTCGGTGCCGACGATGATACGAGAGGGATATAGGTTGTCGTAGAGTGCCTTGCTCTCGCGCAGGAACTCCGGCGAGAAGAGGATGTTTTGGCTGCCGGTTTTCTGCCGCAGACCCTCGGTGAAACCGACAGGAATAGTCGATTTGATGACCATGATGGCGTTGGGGTTCACCTCCAAGACCAAGCGCACCACGCTCTCCACCGCGGAGGTGTCGAAATAGTTGCGTTGCGGGTCGTAGTTGGTGGGCGCGGCTATCACCACGAACTCCGCCTGCGAGTAGGCTACCCGCGCGTCTAAAGTGGCGGTCAGGTCGAGCGTTTGTTCGGCAAAGAACTTCTCGATATACTCGTCTTGGATAGGCGACTGTCGGCGGTTAATCATCTCCACCTTCTCGGGCACGATATCCACCGCCAGCACCCTGTGGTGCTGCGCCAAGAGGGTTGCCATCGACAACCCCACATAACCTGTTCCTGCTACTGCGATAGTCATGTTAAGACCCCCTCCGACTCCCCCTACAAGAGCACCCCACTGTGCGTTGCTTGCGGGGACCCCGCGAGGGGGAGGGTAAGAGGATTAGTTTAGTTCGACAAAAGTAATTTTATTTACTCCCTCCCTTTGTAGGGAGGGATGGGGTGGGTCCTTATAGTCTTCCGTCCACGAGCCCCCTGTCTACGAAGTTTTTCACATCGAAGATCACCGCTCCTTGCTCTTTGTACCGTGCGAAGGGGAAAGACTTGAACTCGTTGTGCGCCACGCAGGCAATAATCGCCTCGTAGTGCTTCTCGGGGTCCACGGCGGGGATGAGCGCTTTGCCGTACTCGTGAAGCACCACCTCGGGCGATGCCCACGGGTCGCATATATCCACGTGGCAGCCAAACTCTTCCAACTCCGTGGCGATGTCCACCACCTTGGTGTTGCGGCAGTCGGGGCAGTTCTCCTTGAAGGTAACGCCGAGCAGCAGCACATTGGCGTCTTTTATCTTGTGGTCATGCTGAATCATGAGTTTCAGCACCTTGTCCGCAATGAACTTCGCGATGGAGTTGTTCACGGCGCGCCCCGAGAGAATGACCTGCGGGTCGTAGCCTAAGGATTTCGCTTTGTGGGCGAGGTAGTATGGGTCCACGGAGATACAGTGTCCACCTACCAGTCCGGGACGGTATTTGAGGAAGTTCCACTTCGTCCCTGCCGCCTCTATCACGTCGTTGGTGTCGATACCTACGCGGTCGCAGATAAGCGCCAACTCGTTCATGAAGGAGATGTTCACGTCGCGCTGCGAGTTCTCCACAGCTTTCGCTGCCTCCGCCACCTTCATGTTCGGCGCGCGGTGGGTGCCGTTCTCGAGAATGCTGTTGTAGAGTGCGTCCACGAGGTCGGCTATCTCGGGCGTGGAGCCGGAGGTGATTTTCTTGATTTTCGTGAGGGTGTTCACTTTGTCTCCCGGGTTGATACGCTCGGGGGAGTAGCCGCAGAAGAAGTCTTGGTTGAAGGTCAATCCGCTGAAACGCTCCAATACGGGCACGCAGTCTTCCTCGGTGCAGCCCGGGTAAACGGTGGACTCGTAGATGACGAGGTCGCCTTGTCTGAGGGCCTTTCCGATGGTCTCGCTGGCTTTCAGCAGGGGTGTCAGGTCGGGGTTGTTGAAGCGGTCAATGGGCGTAGGCACCGTAACGATATAGGTGTTCGCCTGCACGAGGTCGTCTGCATTGGAAGAGAAAGACAACCCTTTCGCGCCGCGGCTCTCCGCGAAGAGGGCGCGCGCCTGCGCCATGCCGGCGAGGTCAGCCTCCAGCGTGTGGTCTTCGCCTGCTTCCAACTCCGCCACACGCGCTTTGTTCACATCAAAACCAATCACGCGGTATTTCTTTCCGTACTCAATTGCCAGCGGAAGCCCCACATATCCAAGACCCACCACGGCTATCACCCTATCTTTCAAGTTCATTGTTTTTTGTTATATAGCATGATTATTAGTATTCATTTGCATTGCGCCGACAAAATTACTGCTTTTTTATGAATTATACAACTATTCATTAAAAAAAACAGCTGAACCCTATCGTTTTCGGCGCGGGAAGAGTTTGCGGATACGGGTGAGGGGTTTGGTGAGGGAGCCGCCGGCGACCACGAGGGTTACGGCGAGGATAATCAGCAGCAAGCCCATGCAGTCGCGCAGGGTGAGTTGCTCGTGGAAGACGGTGATACCGAAGAAAATCGCCGTGGCAGGCTCCAGCGCGCCGAGGATAGCCACGGGCGTAGGACCGATGTAACTAATCGCCTTGGTGGTGCAGAGCAGCGAGATAGCCGTCGGCAACAGTCCGAGCGCCAACAAATTCCCCCATAGATACCATTTGTCGGCAGGAGGCACGAAGCGGTAAACACCGGGTACGCAGGCGTCCCCGCCTGCTAAAAAGATGTTACCCTTGCCGTTGCAGAGCGCGGAGACGGCAAACACCATCCATCCGAAAAGCAGCACATAGAACGTAACTTTCAGCGTGGGGATGGTCTTCATCCTGCCGTGATCCACGCCCACGAGGTAGATGGCGTACGACAGCGCCGAGCCCATCACCAGCAGCGTGCCGACGGACGACAGCGTAGAGCCGTCGCTGCCTTTATATAGCAGTCCGATACCCGCCAATGCCGTACCGATACAGAGCACAGTGAGTAGCGTGATTCGCTCGTGGAAACATATCCACATCAAGAGCGCCACCATCAGCGGATACACGAACAGTAGCGTAGAGGCGATGCCCGCGTCCATGTAGTTGTAACTCTGATAAAGCGTGAGCGAAGAGAGCGCAAAAAGCACACCGAAGAGAGCGAGCACCGGCACCTCCCGCCACGCTACGCGGAAACTATGCCCGCGCAGGGTAAGCATGAGCGCAAGAATAGGCAAGGCAAAAAGATAACGGAAAAAGAGCACGGAGTTAGCGTCCATGCCCACCCCGTAAAGCGGCAACGTAAAGAGCGGATTCATGCCGTAGGTGATTTCCGCCACTGCCGCCAAGAGATAGCCTTTTAACTTGTTGCTAAGCATAAGTTGATGATTTGACCGCTTCGCTGAACGACCATTTC
This sequence comes from Paludibacteraceae bacterium, assembly GCA_034090015.1. GTDB lineage: Bacteria > Bacteroidota > Bacteroidia > Bacteroidales > Paludibacteraceae > Colicola. Next base: position 5,239 of record JAXDTJ010000021.1, read on the forward strand.
ATTGCCCGACCGCTTCGCTGTCCGACCGATTTACCTTTCGATACTATATCAGTCTTTCAGCGCGTAGCGCGGTCTTTCAGTCGATAGACGGTCTTTCAGCGCACAGTGCGGTCGGACAGCCGAAGGCGGTCGTAAAATCTATTCCGGAAACTCCATAAGATACGCCTTGATGAAGGCATCGATATCGCCGTCCATCACGGCATTCACGTTGCTCGTCTGGTAGTTCGTGCGGTGGTCTTTCACGCGGCGGTCGTCGAACACATACGAGCGAATCTGGCTGCCCCACTCAATCTTCTTCTTTCCCGCCTCCACTTTCGCAGCAGCCTGCCGCCGTTTCTCCAATTCCAGTTCATACAGTTGCGAACGCAAGTGCCGCAGCGCGTTCTCGCGGTTTTTGGGTTGGTCGCGCGTCTCCGTGTTCTCTATCACTATCTCATCGGGCTGGTTCGTCAGCGGGTTGATGAACTTATAGTGCAGGCGCACGCCCGACTCCACCTTGTTCACGTTCTGTCCGCCCGCGCCCGACGAGCGGAAAGTGTCCCACGACAAGCCCGCAGGGTCAACGGTGATGTCGATGCTGTCGTCGATAAGTGGCACCACGAACACCGATGCGAACGAGGTCATGCGCTTGCCCTGTGCGTTGTAGGGCGACACGCGCACCAGTCGGTGCACACCGTTCTCCGATTTCAGGTAGCCGTAAGCCATATCGCCCTCCACGTTGAACGTAACGGTCTTGATTCCCGCCTCGTCGCCTTCTTGCAGGTTGGTGATGGTGGTCTTGTAGTCGTGCTTCTCGCAGTAACGCTGGTACATACGCATGAGTTGCTCTGCCCAGTCTTGTGCCTCCGTGCCGCCCGCGCCTGCCACTATCTTCAGCACCGCCGGCATCTGGTCTTCCTCGTGCGACAGCATGTTCTTCATCTCAAGGCTCTCCACCTCGCCGAGGGCATGCGCATAAGCGGCATCCACTTCCTCTTCCGTAACGAGCTCCTCCTTGCAGTACTCGAACGCCAGTTGCAGTTCTTCTACCGCAGCGCGCACGCCCTCGTAGCCCTCAATCCAACGCTTGATGCCCTTTACCTTGCGCATCTGTGCCTCGGCAGCTTTGGCATCCTCCCAAAACTCAGGCGCTTGCGTATGCAACTCTTCCTCTTGCAGTTGGATACGCTTCTCGTCAATGGCGAGGTATTGTTTCAACTTCTCAGCACGCTGCTGAACGTCTTTTAGTTGGTCAATGGTTATCATAAATCAGTGTAATAATTTCAAGCCTTGATTAGTAGGTGATTAGTAGGTGATTAGTAGGTGATTCTCGAAGCAAAACCCTGTCCGGCGTGCGCAGCTGTCCGGGTGCGCAGGCGTCCCCGCCTGCTACAAAGTCTCCCTTTAGGGGAGATTTAGAGGGTCTTGTTCGAGGACAAAAAGACCAACAAATTAGTGTTCAATTACACGATAATTACATGTTAAAAAGAAACTATTTGGAAAATTTTTGAAAATATTTGTTGAAATCAAAACAAAATAGTTAGGCATTTTTTTACAAAACAATACATAAACAACACAAAACCAATCAAACAAACATGGAAAACAAATCAACCAACCGCTCGTTTGCGCAGCTCTTCAACCTCAGTTTCGGGTTCTTCGGCGTGCAGATAGCCTATGCCCTCCAGTCGGCTAACATCTCGCGTATCTTCGCCACCCTCGGCGCAGACCCCCATCAACTCTCCTTCTTCTGGATTCTGCCCCCGCTCATGGGTATGATTGTACAGCCCCTCATCGGTCTCCTCTCCGACAAGACTTGGCTCGGACCCATCTTCGGACGCCGTAAGTTCTACCTCCTTATCGGCGCTATCATCGCCGTGGCGGTGATGATTCTCCTCCCCAACGCGGGTAACTTCACCTTCGAGCAGAGTGCTTTCCTCGGGCTTAACGCCGCCATGTGGTTCGGGCTCTTCTCACTCATGTTCCTTGACACCTCTATCAACATCGCCATGCAGCCCTTCAAGATGATGGTCGGCGACATGGTCAACGAGGAGCAGAAAGGTACTGCCTACGCCATCCAGTCCGCGCTCTGCAACGCAGGCTCACTCGTAGGCTACCTCTTCCCTATCTTCTTCACATGGATTGGTCTCGCCAATACCGCCGGCGACCATATCATCCCTGACTCTGTCAAGTGGAGTTTCTACATCGGTGCCGCCATCCTCATCCTCTGCGTCCTCTATACTTTCTTCGCTGTGCGTGAGATGGACCCCACAGAGTACGCTGAGTTCCACGGTATCAAGGACAACACCGCTAAAGCCGATAGCAAGGAAGACAACAAGCGTATCATCCTCGCCTTCGCCACCATCGGTCTCGTACAGTTCTTCTGCTGGGCAGCGTTCATGTATATGTGGACATACTCTAACGGTGCCATCGCTTCCCAATGCTTCGGATGGGATGGTGTGAACACTGCTGCAAGTGCTTTCCAAGACGCAGGCAACTGGGTGGGCGTATGCTTTGCTATTCAGGCTGTCGGCTCCCTCATCTGGGCAGCCCTCCTTCCTGCCATCGAGCATAAGATAGGCAACAAAGGCGCCTATATCCTCTCGCTCATCGTCGGCGGCATCGGTTTCATCTCCATCTTCTGGGTACACGACCCCTATGTCCTTTGGTTGAGTTACGCCCTCATCGGCGCAGCGTGGGCAGCCATGCTCGCATTGCCCTTCACCCTCTTCACCAATGCCATCGAAGGCAGTAGCAAGATGGGTACCCTCCTCGGGCTCTTCAACTGCACCATCTGCCTACCCCAAATCGTCGCTGCCCTCTGCGGAGGCTTGCTCCTGAAAGGTTGCTGCCACGACTCCCAAGCCGCCATGCTCGTAGTAGCCGGCATCCTCCTCTTCCTCGGCGCCCTCTCCGTCTTCCTTATCCAAGAAAAGAAATCTAACTAATACCTATTCCCTCCCTTCGTGGGGTCCCCGCAAGCAACGCGCAGTGGGGTGAACTTAGGGAGGGTGTAGGATAGGTCTTATTCCTATGCTCCTACAAATAGACATACCGACTCCTGCTCCGTTACCTGCTGACTCCATTCGGCAGGTAACGCAGCAGATACTTCAACAGGCACAAACCGACCCGCAGACTTTTTGGCAGGGGGTCTTGGATAGTGCCCTCCGCTTTGGCATCAAGGTGCTCATCGCCTTGCTCATCTATATAGTAGGAGCATGGGCTATACGCTACATAAAGAAACTGCTGAATAAGGTCTTTGAGCGCCGACACACCGAGCGCACACTGGCTTCCTTCATCTCTTCTTTTGTTAGCATCTCCCTCACAGTCCTCCTCTTCCTTGCTACCATCGGCACCCTCGGTGTGGACACCACCTCCTTTGCCGCCCTGCTCACCGCCGGCGGTATGGCAATCGGTATGGCGCTCTCCGGCACCGTACAGAATTTCGCAGGAGGTATCATGCTCCTCATCTTCCGCCCCTTCAAAGCAGGCGACTTCATCAAAGCCGGAGGCGAGTCAGGCACCGTCATGGAGGTTACTATCGTCTCCACAAAGATTCTCACCCCCGACAACAAGGTCATCATCCTCCCCAACGGCTCCCTCTTCAGCAGCAATATCGAGAATGTCTCCGCCCAACCCCTGCGCCGTATCGATTGGACAATCAGCGTAGAGTACGGCGTAGACGCGCAGAAGTGTATCGATGCCATACAGGAGATACTCCATTCCGACGCCCGTATTCTCACTTCCGCCGACCCTCGCCCTGCTGTCCACGACCGCTCCGGCGTAGCAGTAAGCACCAAGACACCCATCCCCGACCCCTATGTCGCCCTCGCTTCCCTCAACGAGAACGACATCTCCTTTGTCGCCAAGGCATGGGTACATACCGATAACTATTGGGACACTTTCTACGACCTCAACCTGCGCTTCTATACCGAACTACCCCCGCAAGGCTTCGGCTTCGCCTACCCCCACATGGACATCAACATCGTCAATCCCACCAATAAATCGTAATTCGTAAATCATGGAGTCTCTCTTAGGCAAGACATTGGCAGAGTTGCAGGAAGTAGCGCAGCGCGTAGGTCTTCCGAAGTTCGCGGGTAAGCAACTCGCCGAGTGGCTGTATGTACGCCGTGCCATGACCTTTGACGAGATGACCAATATCTCTTTGAAGGGTAGAGAAGCCCTCCGTCAGCACTACACCACAGGCCGCCATGCCCCCGTAGCGGAAGCCGTCTCCCAAGACGGCACCCGCAAATACCTCTTTCATATTCCCTCCCTCAGCAGGGAGGGCGAGGGAGGGTCCTACATCGAGTCCGTCTATATCCCCGACGCCGACCGTGCCACGCTCTGCGTCTCCACACAGGCAGGCTGTAAGATGGGCTGTAAATTCTGCATGACGGGCACCCTCGGCTTCCACGGGCACCTCCCTGCTGCCGAGATTCTCAACCAGATACTCTACTTCCCCGACCTCACCAATGTCGTCTATATGGGCGAAGGCGAGCCCATGGACAACCTCGACAATGTCCTCCGCTCGCTCCAAGTGCTCACTGCCGAATGGGGCTGCGCATGGTCGCCCAAGCGTATCACCGTATCCTCTGTCGGACACCCCAACCTCCAACGCTTCCTCAACGAGTCCGACTGTCATCTCGCCATCTCCCTGCATAATCCCTTTGCCGCAGAGCGCCGCGAGATAATGCCCGCTGAGAAGATGTACTCCCTCTTACAAGTAGTCTCTCTCCTTAAACAATACGACTGGACGCACCAGCGCCGCATCAGTTTCGAGTACATCTGCTGGCATGGTCAAAACGACACCATCCGCCATGCCAACGAACTGCTGCGCCTGCTTCGCAATCTCCCCTGCCGCGTTAACCTCATCCGTTTCCACTCTTCCCCCACTCTCAGCAGAGAGGGTTTCACGGGTTCCGACGAAAAACAGATGGAGTGGCTGCGCGACTACCTCTCCGACCACGGTATCACCACCACCATCCGTCGCTCCCGAGGCGAAGACATCCTCGCTGCCTGCGGCATGCTCGTCAATGCCTTGCAGTCGCAAGAGCCTACAATAGTTGGTTGAGTGAATCGTAGTATTTCGGAGAAACGGGGATGGATTTCGAGGATGCAGTGTCTAACTCCGCTACGATAGCCCCTTCTTTGTCTTTGCGAAGCACAGTAACGTGCCGCGGATTAACGAAATACGAGCGTTGGCAACGCACGATACCCGCTCGCTGCATAACGGGCTCTATGGAGCGCATGGAGTTGCGCAAGGCATACTCTTTCTGCCGCTCGCCGTCCATGTAGCAGATATTCACATAGTTCTCATCGGCTTTTATGTACAAGATGGCTTCGGCTGAAATGACTAATTTCAGCCGCTGGGTGGCATCATGGAAGCGCACAAGGTTATCCTCTTGCGCGGCGTTGCTTGTCTCTCGGAAGTTACTGAACAGGGCGTTGATAAAGAGGTAAGGCATAAGGATGGTGGTGAGCAACAAGGACATGCACTTGCCCACATTGGGGAAATAGTAGATACTGCCCACTGCCAGTTCGGTATTCTTGTACATGAGTGCCATATAAAGCCCCATGAACAGTGCCATCAAGATGATTTCAGCGATAGACCACAGGACGTAGTGCACCCATTTAAGGTGCAGGTACTTACGGCATGCCACCATAGGGATACGGCTTGCGCAGAGTACTGCCAAGATGATACACATGAGCATGAGGGTGTTGAGCGTGAGGCGTCCCACTCCCATATCCAGATACGCGACCGTCCATACGGAACGATAAATGAACACCGAAACAAGAAAACAGGCAGGGAGAGCCAGCACATGGGTCAGCAACGAGGCGACGGAAAGGATAGAACGGGGCAACATAGGTAAATTAGGAATTGGGAATTAAGAATTAAGAGGGTATTGTAGGTGAAAGGGATAGATTTTTGTCAATTTTGTTGGTGGGACGAACGGGAAATTATTCTTATTTCGTCCCTATATGGACGATTTAGTCCTCTTTTTAGTATGTTTTATCAAAAATCATGCCACATAATCACTATTTGTTGCACCCCTGCCAAAAAGGGACTAATTTTGCACCGAATTTTTAATCTTACGCTGTTTTAATATAGGCAATTCGCACTATGCATGGCGTGAAAATGTTTCACTTATAAAAACAAAATAAACTATGAAAAAGAATTGTTTATTATGGAACCTGTTGTTGGTCTTCTTGTTCCCTGTATTTGCTGTATATGGTCTATGGCAGGAAATGAGGGAATAATAATTAAAAATTATGAATTAAGAGGGCGGTGCATATCTCAAGCAGGCGGGGACGCCTGCGCACCCGGACATTCTATGGTGCATCAACGAAAAAATTAGTGAATAATTACATGTTAATTACATGTTAAAAGAAAATGGTAATTATTGTTTGAGTGTATGTGAATTAGTGTTTAAGGTTATGGCAAAGAATGTTGTTTTGTTAGGCGACTCAATAGGTCGCGGAGTGGTATTGGTCGGCGAGCGGTACACGCTGCTGAAAGAGGGTGTAGCGGAACTATGTGCGGAGAGATTGGGGCTGAATTTGCAGAACTTCAGCAAGATGGGCAGTACGGTGGAGCGTGGTCAGCAAGTGCTGGCACAGCGCGAAGAAGCCGTGGCAGAAGCAGATATCACGGTGCTGGAGTTTGGTGGTAATGACTCTGATTTTTGCTGGCAGGAGATTGCGGAGCACCCGAGTGAAGCGCACGAGCCACGCACGCCGATAGCGCAGTTTGTGGAGGTGTATCGCAGTATGATTCAGCGTGTTAGGGAATTAGGGAGTCGCCCTGTGATGATTTCTCTTCCGTTGATGGACGGGGAGCGGTTTATCGACTTCCAGACGAGGGGCATGACGGCGCCCGAGCGGCAAAACGTGTACGACTGGTTGGGGCACGTGGAGCGTGTGCGCAACTACCACGATATGTACAACTTGGAGTTGTTCCGTTTGGCAGCGGAGGAGCGCGTGCCGATAGTGGATATCACTACTCCGTTTCTGCTGAGCCGCGACTATCAGGCGAACCTCTGCGCCGACGGTATCCACCCGAACGCCGCGGGACATCGGATGATGGCAGAGTGGATAGCGGGAAATCGCTTTAACATGTAATGTATTGCGGGCATATAACATATAATTTTCGTGTAATTATTCGTATAATTTTACGCCGTTACCATAACGAAGAATTAATGAATAATTACACGAAAATACATGTTAAAAGAAAACGGTAACTACGTGTTTACCAAATTTCTACATCTTCCAAATCATCAATAATCGAGATAAGTTTCTTTCCTTCAATTTCTAGTTGCTCTATCAACTCGTTCCCATTCTTAAAATAGATACTTTTTTCAGAAGGCGTAAAATGCATATCTTCACATGTGCAGTAGTAGTCGGGTTCTACCATTAGGAAATACTTGGTATTATGATACACAAACGACACATCATAGCCTTGTACCGCGAACTCGTAGAAAAACACTTCTTGATTCCAATTCGGATAACCTAAATATTGGTTGCCATACTTACTAATCATAGGAGGATATTTCATGTTATATGGATATCCCATTAGGTCTCTCCCAACGACCCCAATTTCACTATTTGCTAATTCCATAGTTCCAAATTTTTACGCAAATATACATATTCAAAATCGCTGCAAAATTATAAATAAATAATGATACCACCAAATAAATTTAGGTAATGATATACGAGTTGACCCAAATTCTCTATCAAGCATAAGCCCCGAAGGGGCGACATAAAACAGCGTAGGGGCTCGCCCCTACGTAAACGGGAATCATCCACAATGCAAGCCCCAACGGGGCGACATAACTCTATTT
>JAXDTJ010000022.1:0-56875 GCA_034090015.1 Paludibacteraceae bacterium
AATCCTTAAATTGGGGATTGCGTAGTATGCGGCTTGGGGAGCCGCGTAATAGTTTTATAACACCCACCAAATGCCGGACTGCAATTTGACCTATAGAACAATACTACTTTTTTTCAGACTGCAATTTGACCTATAGACCAAAAATTAAATGGTTATTGTTAATGCGTTATATGATTCCCTCAGATAGCACCTGAAAAAAGACCGCAATAGAACAGTTTAGACGGTTGTTTAATTTGACCCACGAACGGAGCAGTAAACAAAGGGAAAACATACAAAAAAGTGGGTCAATTTAAACGACCGTCTAAATTGACCCGCCTTAAAGCGTGGTAACTATCTCAAAATCTGCGGCAAAGATACTACTTTTTATGGAAATACGCAAGCGTTTGGGGTAAAAAATGCAGAGAATATGCCTTTTGTCCCCGATTTTGCCTCTCCCCATAGCCCCGAAGGGGCGACATAACTCATGGTCATAATATACCACTAAACGACACACACGGAGTTACTCAGATGTTACATAGGGATAATTAGTAACTTGTTGATAATAAATGATTTTGTGCATGCCTTTACAAAATGTTCAATGGATTGCACAAAAATGTTCAATGGATTGCACAATTCCCGATTTTGCTCCCCTCCCCCCAGCCCCGAAGGGGCGACATAAACCAGCGTGGTGGCTTGCCCCCACGAATGCGTCGCAACCCCTACATACAAGCCGAGATTTATCCCGACTTGTCGGGAAGGGGCGACATAACTCATCAGGTACAGCAGTAATCACAACCCAAGTTTGAATCGGAAGCGGATGCCCCATGTGGGGGTGGTGAGGTCTTGGCGGTTGGTGAGTCGCCAAACGGCAAACACTTCGCCCACGCGGAAGATATTGCCAATGCCGACGCCCACCTCGGTGTAGGGGCTGCGGAGCAGGTCGCCGTCGCCCCACGCGAGTTTGAAATCCAAGAGTTCGTGGAGCCGGCAGTAGCGAATGCCCGGGATGAGATTGAAGAGCACGCCCTGCCCGTCCCAGAGCGCGTGAAGCGAGAGCCAGCCGCGGGCGCTGTACTGCAGGTTGTTCATCAGCGTGAAGCGGTAGGGGTCGAAGGCATACGACTGGTTGCCCTCGAAATGGTGGCGCATGGGGTAGGGCACATCGCCGAAGATATAGCCCGCGGAGAACGCCCAGTCGAGGGTGCCGCCCATGCCCAACCGCGCCCGTTGCTTGACGAGCACTTGCAGTTTGGCATACATGGAATAGCCGCCCGCCCCCCTCTCAGAGTCGAAACGAATAAGTCCTTGCTCTTGGTTCCTTGTTCCTTGTTCCTGTACGCTTCCTGCTTCGGCGGAGAGGAAGAGGGTGGGGTATTGGCTGTGGACGTAGCGGCGCAGGAAATAGCCGTCCACCTTGCGCTCGCCCCAACTGAGGCGGAAGACGGCGCCAATGGACCGGTAGCGATAGGGGGCGGTGGCGAGGATGCCGGGCGCGAGGTTGTTGGCAGCTTGCGCCGTGTACCACGGGTCCCATCTGCCGACATGGGCGTAGAGGCGGGTCTCAAGCAGGTCGCTCCAGTCGTTCTCGGTCTCTATACGGAACTCGCGTTGCCGCGAATAGGTGTTCACCGCCTGCGCGTTGGTGTAGAGGTTGCGGAAGAGGAACGAGGTGATGTCGAACTGCCGCTTGCCGAAGAAGTTCTCGTGGTAGTACGGGTACATACCATCCACCTCGGTGGCGATATAATGGTCTTGGTATTCCAAGCGCAGGATGTTGCGTCGCTGCGTGGGCAGGTTGATACTGACACGCCCGAGTCCTTTCCACCGTTGGTCGTGGAAGCCATAGCCCGCTGCGGCTTCTAAGGACACGTTCTTCCACAGCCGCTCGTTGGTGCGCAACGGCAACCCGAGGTGCACATACTCGCTCTCACCGAAGTCGAGTATCTCGCGGATGTTGCCGATATCTATGCACGTACCCGTAGGGATATAGCCCGTGGTGAGCACCGTCGCCGCGAACTTCGCCACACGGATAATGGGGAGGGAATCTAATGGGGATGAAGGATGAAGGATGAAGGATGAAGGACTTGTTACATTCGTCTCTGAGTTTTCAGAGTCGTTGCTATTTAGTCTTTCATCCTGCGTCCTTAATCTTTCATCCCTCACCTCCGTCCTCAGCAGTACGGTGGGGAAGAGGTGGGTGGTGTCGGTCTTGACGGCGAAGTCGAGCAGGACACTTATCTGCTCACGGCTGAGGCTGTGGTCGGGGGCAAACTGCTGGCGTATCTGCAGTTGGCTCAGGTAGTTCACACGGCTCTGCGCAGGCACCTCGGCATAGACCGACCGCACGGCGTAGGTGGTGGAGTCTATCCACATCTCGCCGTTGAAGGTGGCATAGAAAGGGTTCTTCGTGCGGAAATGCACCAAGTACGCGCCCGCCACGGAGTCGGCGAGGTAATAGTGGTAATAGGTGTTGCCAGAGGAGGCGAGCGGCGAGAGGAAACTCTCGCCGAGGATGTCGAGGGTGTTGAGGTAGAAATTCAGGTTCTGCGGCGGGGTGAGCAGGACGGAGTAGTCGGAGGCGGAGAGGATGAGTGCCTGCTCCTGTTTCTCGCCCGCGGGGCGCATGCCTTTTCCGATGAGTTGCACGGGCTGGGTGGAGCGATAGAGGGGCAGTAGGAAGGTGGAGTCGTCGGTGGTGAGCAAGCCTGCCCGCAGGCTTTTCCACAGGTGACGTTGCAGTTGCCGCTTGCCTATATGGCTGATATACAGTTCGGTGGAAGCGACCCATGTCTGCTCGGAGCCAGATAAGTGAAGTCTGAAATCAGCCCCGACTGGTCGGGACGTACCCGGACTTTTTGCCGCAGTATCCTCAGCAGGCGGGGACGCCTGCGTACCCGGGCAAGCGTCTTGGCTCTGTAATGTTCGGTCATTGAATGCGCGGTGGGCGCGCACTTGTGCGATAAGGGGGATGGCGGGGTTCTCTCCCGGGAGGGCGACAACCTCTGCTAAGAGGTTTGTCTTCTCGCGCAGCAGCACCTGCATGCCTGCCATGGTGTTCGGCTCGATGTCGTAGCGCTGGGTGTGGTAGCCCACGGCGGAGATGATGAGTCGCCGCTTGCGGTCGATGTCGGCTTTCAGGCAGAAACTGCCCTCGTCATTGGTGACCGTCCCTTGCTGCGTGCCTTGCAGGTAGAGGTGCACGTTGGGGATAGGTTCGCCCGTTGTTTCGTTCAGCACGTCGCCTACGAGAATCACCTCACCGGCATACAGCGCGAGGCTGCATGCCAAACACCCGATGCACAACGCCAAACGCTTTGTGCAGGAGGATAAAAGAGCAAGGAGGCGATTATTTCGCATTATGCTTCTCTATCTGGCGGTCGAGTGCATCCAGCGCCTCGTCCACCGCCTGCTCGAAGGTGTCGCACACCTTCTCCGCAAAGAGTTCATTGCCGATACCGCGCACGCGGATGGTTGCCTCTTTGTTGAGGTTGGTCTCGCGCTTGATGACGGTTAGACGAATCTCCATCTCAGCTGCCTCGGGCAATAGTTTCTCATAACGACGGGTTTTCTTCTCGATGTGGGCTGACAGACGGTCAGCGATGTCAAAATTGACGGCTTGGGTGTTGAGTTTCATAGTAGTTAATAGTTTTAATTTGTAAATTTGTAAATTTGAAAATTGCTATGCAGAACTAATCATTTTCAAATTTTCAAATTGTTAATTTTCAAATTGTTTCTTCGCTCTCGGGTGGGCGTGTTGGTAGGCTTTCTGCACCTGCTCGAAGGTGGTGTGGGTATAAACCTGCGTGGTGCTGAGAGAGGCGTGCCCGAGCAGGGTCTGTATGGTGCGAATGTCGGCGCCGTGGTTGAGCATGGTGGTGGCGAAGGTATGTCGCAGCACGTGTGGGGAGTGTTTCTTGAGGGTGCTCACCTCGCCCATGCGCGAGCGCACGATGCGGTAGATATCGTTCTCCGTCAGGGGCTTTATCTCCTCTTTGCGTGTCTGCTTCAGGAGGAGGGGGAGGGAAGAGGCACCTCCATTGCCTTGCGCTTCTAACTCCTCGCGAAACCCGAGGTAGGTCTGTATCTGGGTGGCGAGGGTGTCGCCGATGGGGATGACGCGCTCTTTGCGGCGTTTGCCGAAGACGCGTATCTGCTTCTGCGTGAGGTCGATGTCGGCGGGCATGAGGTGGCATAACTCGGCGCGGCGCATGCCCGTTTGGTAGAGCAGTTCGATGATGAGACAGTCGCGGGCAGAGCAGAAATCATCGGCGGCGAAGTCCATCTCGGTGGCTTGCTCCATCTCGCTCTCGCGAAAGAAGACGGGCAACGGCTTGTCGGCTTTGGGGGCGATGACACGCTGCGTGATGTCTTTCTCCACGCGCCCCATGCGCAGCAGGTACTTATAGAACGACCGCAGGCTGGACAGCCGCCGTTTGACGCTGCGGACGGACTGCTTCTGCTCGTCGAGCATGTGCATCATCCATGCTTTCACGTCCTCTTCATCCACCATCTTCGGGTCGTATTGCGCAGGCTCCACGCCGAGGAAACGGCAAAAATCCCGCAGGTCATCGTGATAAGCGCTGACCGTCTTCGGCGAATAGTGCCGCTCAATGGCAATATAATCAAGGAAATGTTGCATGGGAGAAAGTTAATTTGAAAATTTGTAAATTTGAAAATTTGAAAATTGCCATGCGGGACTGAGTATTCCGACAACAGGCGGGGCTAATAATTTTCAAATTTTCAAATTTTCAAATTGAAGATTGTCATATCTCCCTCCCCACGCCGGTCTCGGCTTCGAAGGGGAAGAGACCGAACAGTTCGGCATCGATATGGTCGGTTACCCAGCGGAAGTCCTTCGCATTGTCGCCGAACTTTATCTTGTCGCCGTCGATGATGAGCAACCGCCCTTTGTACTCGCTAATCCACGCCTCGTATTTGTCGCTCAGTCCTTGCAGGTAGTCGATACGCATGGTCGATTCGTAGGCGCGTCCGCGTTTCTGAATCTGCGCCACGAGGGTGGGGATGGACGAGCGGATGTAAATCATCAGGTCGGGCATCTTCACGAGCGACATCATCAGGTCGAAGAGGTCGCGGTAGTTGTCGAAGTCGCGGTCGGACATATAACCTTGGTCATGGAGGTTGGGCGCGAAGATCCGCGCGTCCTCGTAGATAGTACGGTCTTGGATGATGTACTTATCCGACTGGGCAATCTCCACCACGTCCTTGAAGCGCTTGTTGAGGAAGAACACTTGCAGGTTGAACGACCAGCGACTCATATCTGCATAGAAATCCTCCAAGTAGGGATTGAACTCCACACTCTCGAATCTCGGCTCCCAGCCATAGTGCTTGGCGAGCATCTTTGTCAAGGTTGTCTTTCCGCAACCGATGTTTCCTGCTACCGCGATGTGCATGATATATAAACTTTCGTGTTAGTAACTCCGTTTCACTCCGTGTTGGCAACTCCGTTTCACTCCGTGTAATAAACTCCGTGTTGGTAACTCCGTTTCACTCCGTGTACAGCCCGTAGGGCTTTCGTACACTTACTTTCTTACAGCCTCATAGAGGCTTCCTTACACGCAGTGCCTTACAGCGCGCAAGCGCTTCTATACATGAAATTTACAACACGGAGCGACAGCGTAGTCTTAAAACAATCCAAACAACTGTGCGTCTATCTTGTTGGTTACCAGTTGGAAGTCCTCGGGGCGGTGCTCAAAGTCCAGCCCGTCGGCTTCTATCACCAGCACCTTGCCTTCGTATTGATGGTAGATAAAGTCCTCGTATTCATCGTTCAGGTCTCGCAGGTAGTCTATCTGCATGGTCTGCTCGTACTCTCGCCCGCGCTGCTGTATCTGTGCGATGAGGGCGGGCACCGACTTGCGCAGGTAAATCATCAGGTCGGGCAACCGCATCTGCTGCTTCATCAGCTCAAAGAGTTCCATGTACGTCTCGTAGTCGCGTTCGGAGAGGTCGCCGCGGCGGTAGTTGTTGCGGACGAACACATACACGCCCTCGAAGATACTGCGGTCTTGCACGATGGTGTGCTCGGCTTGCCCTATGGCGAGCATATCTTTGAACCGCTCTTTCAGAAAATAGGTCTCCAAGCAGAACGACCAGCGCGGGATGTCGGTGTAGTAGTCCGACAAGTAGGGGTTGAACTTCACGCTCTCGAAGCGCGGCTCCCAGCCGTACTGCTTGGCGAGCATCTTCGTGAGTGTCGTCTTCCCCGCACCGATATTTCCTGCTATGGCGATATACATATAATGGATTAAAGACCGCTTCGCTAAAAGATGAAGGATGAAAGACTTATTACCTTTTTCGATGAGGACTCGGAGTCGGAACTATTTAGTCTTTCATCCTTCATCCTTCATCTTTCATCCTTGAAAAGAAACTTTGCGCAAAGATACAACAAAAAAAAGAGATATGCAAATAAATCCACAAAAAAAAAGTAAGAGCGCATAGAACGCTCTCTATTTTTTTTGTTGAAATGTTATAGTTACGGTATGTTTTTTTCTGACCGTGTAAGTTTAGAGGAACGTCTAAATTGACCTATTTTTTTGCACTGCAATGGTATGAAGAAGACTACTATCATGATTGCATAAAATATGCTCAAGATAGTATAATTATTCATTCTTTTTAGATAATGACATTTTTAGAATCGAAGACATGAAGAGTTTTTTTCTCAAAGAGCAGGTGATATGAATACGTGTTTTGGATAATTTTACTTTTTGCTTGTATTAGGGTTATAGAAGGGAACGGCTTCCGTTTTTATGCAATTCATAGTTAATTCATTACCCTAAAACCAAATTAGTTTCCAACTTCTAAAAAAAAGATACTTTACTTATACCGAACTTATGTTGATGTTATGTGATAATCAGATGTAGAGTTTGGATAGGATATAGGGTAAAGGCAAGGAATGGATAGGAAGTGCGGTGGTGTCGTGACGGAGAACATAAAGATAAGTATGCGAAGAATGGACAATAATGAGTGATATAGGGGATGAGTTATGTGTGCTTGCTTGTTTTATGATTCACTGTATAAATATACAATAAAAAGATTGAGTATCGCTCCAAAAAAAGCATAATGATACATAAAGAAGGCAGGTCGGGGTGGTAGAGACAAAGAAACTACATTAAAACGTGTTAATTTTCAATTTTTTTCTTGCTTATGTCAATTCTTTTTTGTAACTTTGCCCCCGAATTTTAAGACGTTGGATACGTTGCAAAAGTGTGTAAGTTTAGACGTTCCTCTAAACTGATACATATAAAGTTTGTATAACTGTTTATAAATCAAACCGATATGAGAGTTTCTCCTTCTCGTTTTATGGCAGTGCTATGGGCGTTGCTGATCGGTGCTTACGGCATGGCTCAGACGGGTGCTACGATAGTGGCTCCGTACAGCATGGGATTTGAGGAATCGGAGGACGGTGAGTTGAGCAATTGGACACTTAATCCGGGTGCTGCTGCATCGCTTTGCCCCGAGGCGTGGTATGTGGGAACGGCAGCCAAGAGCAGTGGCAAGCGTGCGCTCTATATTTCTAATAATCAGGGAGAAAGCGCACAATATGGTTCGGCGACCTGTGTACAATATGCGTATCGTGATTTTGTGATAGCGCAGGGTACGTATGAGGTGTCCTTTGACTGGGTGTGTTTGGGTAATGCGAGTTCGTATCTCTATGCCGGTTTGGCACCTGCTGCTAATGTCAATTTAGAGGCGAGTGCTACCAGTTCTGCCATCCCGAGCGGGGTGCTGAGTTGGTGCTCTGCATTGGGCAAGATGAGCGGTACGAGCCTTTGGCGTAATGCATCGATGCGTATGAACTCCAACGGACGGACTACTTATCGGCTCTTTTTTGTTTGGGCATCTTCGAATCAAGATACGACGATTGCTTATCCGCTGAGTGCCGTGATAGACAACATCCAGATTTGCTCTGCCAACTGCGCCAAGCCCAAGTCGGTAACTGCGGAGACCACGTGTGATTCGCTGATTGTCCACTGGTCGGGAACGAGCGAGAAGTATGTGTTTGAGTACCGCAAACGCGGGCAGGATTGGAGTACGCCGGCGGTGTATTACACAGACGGTTGCGTGGTCAGCAATCTGGAAGAAGGATTGTACGATGTGCGTGTGCGGGGTATATGCAACGATGTGGATACCAGTGCGTACACTTATCAAAACTCCATCAAGATTTTCTGTCCTGAGAAGCACTGTATCAACTATGTGAATTTGCACGACTCCACGGGTGTAGTTACCTGTTATTATGGAAGTTACAACAACCCGCAGGCGCAGATAGGCGTGGTGGATGAGACGGTAACGCAGGACAGCCGGATGTGGCGCCACAGTGTCTATTGGGAGCCGGATGAGTATGATATCCGCACGGGCAATCAGTTGCCTACTATACCCGATGGGGAATTGGCTTCCGTGCGTTTGGGTAACTGGAACAACGGCGGCGAGGCGGAGTGTATAGAGTATCTCTATACGGCGGATATTGAGAACGCCGCTATCATGTTGCTGAAGTATGCCATTGTGCTGGAAGACCCGAGCCATGGCACAGGCTCTAACCCCTATTTCTCGGTGGAGATATTTGACCAATACGGTACTCTGCTTTCGCCGACCTGCGGTGTGGCGAATTTCTATGCGGACATGAATCGCAAGGACGGCGGCTGGCATGTATGCAGCAATGCGCCGGGAGCGACGAGTCCCGTGAGTTGGAAAGAATGGACTACCATCGGACTGAACCTTGCGGAGTTGGGGGTGCAGACGGGCGATGTGCTGACCATACGATTGACTACGAAAGACTGTGCGTGGAGTGCGCACTTCGGTTATGCTTATTTCACGTTGGGATGCGCGGCGGCGACTATCAAGAGCACCAGTTGCGGGTCGGAAGCCGTCTTGTCGGTGGAGGCACCGGACGGATTCCGCTACGAGTGGTATAACAACCAAGGTACGCTGGTTGATTCGACGAAAGTGCTGCAGATAGCGCCGGGGGATACCTCCACTTATCGTTGCCGCTTGGTGTTTTTGGAGAACGAAGAATGTGATTTCAGTCTTTACACCCAGTCCTTCCCTCGATTCCCCGTCTCCTCTTTCTCTTATACATACGATCCTGCGAACTGTGAGAATCGCGTGTATTTCCATAACCACAGCCATATCATTACCGTGGAGGAGAAAGACACCACCCACCACTATGATCAGGGTTGCGACAGTTACGAGTGGGAGATGATGCCGGGCGTGAAGAGCGGTGCTCAAAACCCGATGTATGTCTTCCCGCAGACGGGCGGTTTGTTCCCTGTTACGCTTTACGCGGGTATCTCGAATGGCGCATGTATAGAAGACACTACGGTGTGGGTAGATGTGCCTGCCATCGGCGATAGCGAGCAGACCATAGACACCACCATCTGTGATGGTAACTACGTGCAGTTTGGTAAGTACTATGCCGCCTTGACGGGATTGTACTACGATTCGTTGGTGAGCCGCGCCGGTTGCGACAGTGTGATTATCTTGAATCTGCAACTCAACCCCGTCAGTTCCACCACGCTGCCGGATACCACTATCTGCGCGGAGACAAAATTGTGCATAGACGGCGATTGCTATAAGTTTGCCACTTCGGGCGAGTTTGTGCGTTTCCGCACCAACCAATATGGTTGCGACAGCACGATTCACATGCAAGTTCATGTCTTGGACTCGATATTGCCGACAGTGACTGTTACGGAGCCTACCGAGCAGTTGGGCACGGGCAGTCTGACGGTGGGCGGTACGGGTTATTCCTACTATACGCTCAACGGTGAGCGGCATGATGCTTCGGATAACTATATCACGGGGTTGAACGGTGGTATCTTCTTCCTTGAGTTCTACAACGATTTCGGTTGTATGGTGGCGCGCTCCGATACGATGAACTACGAGTGCTTGGGAATTACGCCGGGTGATTGGACATTCGCTTGCACCACTACCTCGGAAATGTCTCTTCGTTTTGAGGTGGATTCCGGCATTCCTACGACTTACAATGTCCTTTTTGACTCCATCGGGCATGCGGTGGGATTTGCGGACCAAATAGCGGTGGGATACGCCGGGCATGAGGGCGTTATCACCATCCCTATGGCTGCCGGTGTGAAACCGGGGGTGTATCCCGTTACGCTGGTATTCGATAATGTGCTTCCACGTTGTGAAGATATTGTGTTCTCGCAGCCGATTACCGTGCATTTCCCCGCATCTGTTATTTTCCAGCGATGGGATGATGTGCTCTCGGTTACCTCTGCGGAGTTGAACGGAGGTTTTGACTTCATCGGATTCCAATGGATGAAAAACGGCAATGCCATCTCGGGTGCCACCTTGTCTTACTATTGGGAAGAAGGCGGCTTGGACTTGACGGCGGATTACGAGGTGCGTCTGCTGATGCCAGACAGCACATGGTTCACTACCTGCACTTTCCAACCTCAGCCTTATAGCGCACCTCAACTACAAAACAAGAAAATCATTGAGAACCAACGCCTTGTGATTATTCATAACGGTGAACGGTACAACGCGCAAGGTATAAAATTAGAGAGCGATGAAGAGTAGATTCTACATATTGTTGGCGGCGTTATGCCTCATGGCGGCGGGTGCTTCGCCTGTTTGGTCTGCTCCCAAACAGAAGAAGAAAACCACGCTTAAGAAGGGTACGACGACCGACCCCAAGCGTGTGCATGACATCCATAATATCTATTTCTGGGGCGGCGCGGGCTATTCCGGTATGCTGAGCAGTTTCCCGCAGGCGGAGTCGGGCATAGGCTACAATGGTACTTTCGGGAACCAATTTGTCGGCGGCGGTGGCGGACTTATCGGCGTGGGATATGAGTATAAGTACAAGCATTTTCTGCTATCGGCAGGACCCGAGTTCCGCGTGTTCAGTTCGGCTGATAAACTCCGCCTCGGTGCACCTTACGATGTCATGATGAGCGAGTATAACCAAGTGAAGCACTACCAATTCACGGAGATGAAAGAGACGCAAGTCATCGGACAACTGATGTTGCCCATTCTCTTCGGCGGTACGTTTGATAAGGTCTATTTCAAGGCAGGTGCGAAGGTGGGGTATACCTTGCTGCACAACTATAATCAGCAGGGACTGCTCACCACCACGCTCACCGACCCCAATGCCTACGACCCAAACTGGGGCAACATACCTTCCCATCAGTTGGAGAGCGATATGGGATATATGTCCCATGGTAAAAATCCCTTTGGATTGGATGTGTCGGTATCGGCGGAAGTGGGTCTCAACTTAGACCAAATGTGCAATGCCGAGTGGCGCAAGAATAATGAGGACAAAGCACGACCTTTCCGTATGCGGCTGGCATTGTTTGCCGACTACGGGGTGCTGAATATGGGTGTAGGCAATGCCGGGGTGCCGTTTGCCGTGGCGAACGAGCAAACGATTGCAACGACCTCCCTCCATCAATCGGAGTGGGCAAGCACGGGGGTGCACAGCCTCATGGTAGGCGTGAAGTTCACGGCGATGATACAGATGAATAAGGAGAAGAAACTCGTCAAGAAGAATCCTTCGCTCATTGTTTATACCATTGATGCCGTTACCGAGAAACCTTTGCCGGGTGCGTTGGTGTTGGCTACAGCCGAGAGTGGCAAGGTGCGCAAGAAGACCACCAACGGCAAAGGACAGGCGAAGATCGGGCTTGCAGAGGGCAATTATGTGGTGTGTGCGCGGCGTAGCGGCTATTATGACAGTGAGGAAGTAGCGATATACCACGAGGAGCATAACGAACGTTTGCAACTGGCATTGACTCCTCTTCCTCCGAAGCCGGAGCCTGTAGTGGAGCCGGAGCCTGAACCCGAGCCGGAACCGATTGTGCTCCACCAGCTCTATTTCGCGTTTAACGAGACCACGATCTTGCCGTCTTCCGAAGAGGCGTTGCAGCACCTGTATCAAATGTTGTCAGACAACCCCGAGATGCGTATTCGTATCATAGGACATACCGATAGCATCGGCTCTGATATGGCTAATATGCGTCTTTCTCGCGGACGTGCGGAGAGTGTGAAGCAGGACATGGTGGAGCGCGGTATAGACCCGAGCCGCATAGAGACAGAAGGACGAGGCGAGCGTGAGCCGATAACGTCTAACGATACGGAGGAAGGACGCGCGCAGAACCGCCGTGTAGAGTTCATAATTTTATAAGCAGACCGAGATTATGAAAAAAGTTGTATTCATATTGTGCCTCTTTCTCTTAGGGACGACATCCTATGCGCAGAGCAGTAGTTTCGCGGCATACACATGCGATTTTGAGGATCCCGCCGAGCGTGCGCTCTGGACGCTCAATCCTGCCAAAGATGCGACTCTGCAAGGTCAGTTGAAGAACAAGTGGTATATAGGTGCCCCGGGCGATTTCTCCCCTACCGGACAAAACGGGCTCTTTATCTCTTCCGATGGCGGGCAGAATGCAGTGTATGATGGTAGTCAGACTATGTTTGTGGTAGCCTCCCGCGAGATGCCTGTGAACTTGCCTGCGGGTAACTATAAACTGCGTTTCTTCTGGCAAGGCAATGCCAAGAGCACTTCCGGAGAAGGTGTTTATGTCTGCTGGGTACCCGTTACGCAGACCACAAACAGTGCCCCCTCCACCGGCGGATTGCCCCAATGGGTGAAGACCTATCAGTGCGATTCGCTCAACGATGCCAGCTCGTGGACTGTGGCGAACGTTCCGATTTCTCATGACGGTACACCACATAAATTGGTTTTTGTCTGGTTTTCCACCCGTGGAACGGCTAATCCTCCGTCAGGATGTATTGACGGTTTGGAGTTGGCTCCGGAAGTGTCCTGCCAAAGTCCGCAAAACATAACCCATGAGATAAAAGGGGATACGGTTATTCTCCACTGGTACGGCGAAATCACCAATTATACTGTCCAATGTTACGACCTGCAGAACGAGACATGGCAGGTGGGGACACCTCTGCCGGATAAGACTTGCCGTCTTACGGGCGTGAGCGAAGGCGTACAGACTTTCTTTATACGGGGTTATTGTGATAATGGTGCCTCGGATATTGTGGCATACACCGCTTTCGTCTTCCACCGCGGTAAACGCTGTATCGATTACATGGATCTCACAAATAACAACTGTTACATAGGTACTTACGAAAATCCGTTCCAAACTCGCCAGAAGGTAGATTATGGCTATGCGGATATGTACAGCCGCCATACGCTCCACTATATGCCCAATCAGTATGATCCGAATACCAACTATGAACTCTTAACCTGTCCCGATGGCTATATCACTTCCGTGCGCTTGGGATATGGCGTACAGGGAAAAGGAAACCACTTGGGACACGGCGTCGAATATACTTATACCGTGGGCGAAAAGGAGAACGGCGTGTTGAAAATCAAATATGCCGTGGTGCTGGAGGATGGACACGAGCCGGAAGCCAATCCACAGTTCTGGTTGGATGTGAAGGTGAACGGCAAGCGCATTCCTAACCAGTGCGGTTATGCTTTCTTCCGTGCAAACGATGGGGCGCAGAACGGATGGAAAACGGGTGCAGACGGATGGGTATGGAAAGACTGGACGGAGCATGCCATTAACCTACGCGATTATGTGGGCAAGAAACTGACCATTCAGATAGCAACCACCGATTGCAGCGCTACGATACACGAGGGTTACGTTTATTTTGTGCTGGATTGCGAGAGCGGTGAATTGGAGGGGATGAACTGCGGTGAGGACAATCCTACCACCACCTTGACGGCACCTTCCGGCTTCAACTATGCGTGGTATGCTGCCGACAATCCCGGTGTGATTCTCAGTACGGATCAAGTCTTCCATATCGGTCCGTTGGACCAGACTATCTACAACGTGAATGTCATCAACAAGAACAATACCGATTGTTGGTACACCCTCACGGCGTGCGGTATGCCGCGCGTACCTGTGCCGGTGGTTACGTATAGTGTGGATTGCAACAACTTGGTAACGTTTCACAACTATTCTTGCGTTTATGTGCAAGATATGACCACCGATGATGAGTCGCGGCGACTCATCCCCTCCGAAGAGAAAGTTACGTCTTTGCTGTGGGATTTCGGAGACGGGACAGAACCGATGTATAGTCTTGATACGGTACTGACGCACCAGTATTCGTTTGAAGGCGGCAGGTATCCTGTGGTGCTTTCTGCCGGTATCAGCAATGATGCCTGTGTGGTGAGTGATACTTTCTGGATTGACCTAAAGCCGACGGCAGTAGAGGATATCCACCATCTGTGTCGTGTGGACTATCCTTTTGGTTTCAGTTATAACGGGAAGACCTACTATGAAAATGCAGATGAATATACGACCTTTATTACCGACAGCGGTTGCGACAGCGTGGTACACTTGCAAGTGAATTTCCATGAGAAAGGTCCGTTCCCTTACAACAATCAGCAGGGTGTTGACACCATCTGTGAGGGGGAAACGCGCCTGTTCTTCGACCGAGAACTCACAGAAACTATCCACATAGACACCGTCTTGAAAAACCCTTGGGGTTGCGACAGTATTGTGGAGTACTCGCTCTATGTGGACCCGAAGATTCAGGCTGTTGTTCCCGATACGGTCTTTGTCTGCTCCGAACTAAGCGAGTTTGAATTGCCTTTGGATATTACCTTGGGGCGTTACGAGGGGGTGGCGCTCCATTTTGACCCGGAGCAGGGGAAGGGACCGGATGAGATGTGGAATGATACGTACCAGTTTGCCAAAGACGACCACATGATGGTGCCTATACCGAGCAAATTGTGGCCGAAATACTATTGGGCTACACTGGAATATCTTACGCCCCTTTGCGAGACTCCGAGCAAACGTATCTGCATAGCGTTCTTGTATTCCGGCGCTATCTTCTATCAGAACAATGGTATCTTGGCGATTATGAATACGGAATACAACGGCGGGCATACATTCACCGCCTACCGCTGGTATCGCGACGGCGTGTTGATGCAGCATACCACGGTGCCCTATATCTCGTTAAGTCCGGAGGACATCGGACATACTTTCTATGCCGAGGTGCGGCGTGCGGAAGACGATATGTGGATCAAGACCTGTGAGGTGGGCTATGGCACGGAGGGAATAGAAGATGCGGAGAGTACCGCTATCGTTTATCCCGTGAAGGCGTATCTGCCCGTAGGTACGTATATGGGTACATACGAGTCGGCTGCCGAGTTGCAGACCCTGCCCGAAGGTATCTACCTGCTTACCACCCCGCAAGGCACCCGCAAGATACTGAACCGATAAACCCATCAAAGAATCTATCGAATGAAAAACTCTCCATATATCCGCTTGCACGTGCTTGTACCCCGATTGTTTCGGTTGATGCTTGCATCCCGATTTGTTTGGGCGGCTTGCCTGTTGTGCGCAGCGTGTTGTCATGCCCTTGCCGCCGGCAATGATTACTTGAGTCTTCCTCCGCAACACTACCTCGGGCTATCCGTTGGCGGTGGCTATGCACAGGATATACAAGGCAAAGGGACCACCTATTTGGCGGTACCCGATACGGTATTGTCAGAGCCCGGATATGGCGCGCATATAGGCATGCAGTACGAGGTGGCATATCGCGGTTGGTTTTTCGGTATAGGCGTATCCGGACGATTCCATTCGCTGCACGATAGTCTGCCTGATTTTATTGACTCTCATTCCGTTTCCGAAGACAAGAACGGCGACACGCAGACCGTGCGTGCCTACGAGTATGTCTATTCGAATATGCATACGCAAGATAGGATAGGCATGATAGCCATCCCGATTTACATAGGACGCGACCTCGGACCTTGGGCATACCTCAAAGCCGGCGCCACTTTTTCTATTCCGCTCTATGCGAACTATCGGGCGCAAGCCGATATGTTTACGCAAGGGATATACAACTGGGGTTGGGGACCTTTTCCTATCCGCTCGGACAAAAACGAAGCTACCGACTTTGAGGAAAGTCTTAATTACTATTTCCCGGATACCTATGCGGCTGCTCAAGACTACAAAGACCTCATGCGCATAGGCGTTGACGGAGAGGTGGGAGCATATATTCTGCCCGACAAGACCGGCACGCCCTCTATCAAGACCCGTATGCGCTTGGGTGTCTATGTCTCTGCGGATTTCCGTATCGGACAACTGACCAGAATGGAAACGGTCAACTATACTGTCGTGAACGAAGACCCCTACACACGTACCAAAGACCAACTGCATAACCAGTTGCTCTACAACCCTATTACGCATACCACGCTATATCGAACCATGCCCCCTACGTTGGAGGTGGGCATACGACTGACTTGTCTATTCAACGTATCCCGTAAGCAGAAAATCTGCCGATGCGAGTAATACTAATTTATTAACTTTTAAACCAATCAAGTGTATGAGAAAGAAACTACTCGTTACGTTGCTATGCTGTTTGACGGCAGTAGCGATGTATGCAGGCAAGGAGGAATCCTATGTCCTGTACGAAGGATTTGAGCAGGCTATTCCCGGCACGTGGACTCAGGAGTGCGTCTCTGCCACCCAACAGGCTTGGGAGATAGAGAATGGTGCCACTTCGGTCTATCCGCAGGGAGCCGCTGCCGGCCAATCGTTCGTTGCCTTGCGTAACCACACTACGCAAACGCAACACTTCGTCTCACGATTGATTTCACCCGTGTTTGACATCAAGGAGACGCTGCAACCTATTCTCATCTTCTCACACGCGCAGATGCAGCGTACGGGGGATGTGGATGTGCTGCGTGTGTATTATCGCACTTCTGCGGACGCACGCTGGGTACAGATAGGTGAGTTCACCAATAAGACCAAGGGTTGGCAGCAAGACACCATCGCCCTGACGGCGCAGAGCGCCACCTACCAGATTGCTTTCGAAGGAGAGGATATGATGGGACGCGGTATTGCCCTTGACGAGGTGATTGTCCGCCCGATACCTACCTGCGATAACCCCTATAACATTACCGCAGATGGTCTCACCTCTACCACGGCGACCTTGCGTTGGCTCGGCTCGCTGGATACGGATAGTTTCTTGGTAGCCGTTTCCACTATGCAGCAGACCGACCCCGAGAATCCTACTGATTTGGTCAGCCTGCAAACGGTAACCGACTTTGAGTGCAAAATAGCCGAATTGGAACGTAATACCAAGTACTATGCCTATGTCTTGGCTTATTGCGGTAACAGCGAATCCGATTGGAGTTATGGCACTTTTACCACGAAGAATATCGATACCATTCCGTATGTGCAGACCTTTAACAAGGATTATGTGCAGGGTACGATATATCATGCGGACTTTTGGACGCATGGTACCAGTATCCGTAATGAGAATGGCGACATGGAGTTCATGCCGTTTATCAACGCTAATTCCTCGGAGAGCAACCGTAAGTATTATTCCTACTCGGGTACCAGTTGCTTAGTCTTTACGGGTGAGCGTACTATCAGTTCGTACATTCCTAAAGGACAATATGTCTATGCTGCTACGCCGGAATTGGATGTAGAAGATATCAGCCAACTGCAAGTGGCTTTCTGGGGAACGTGTTACAACCTCGGTGGAAGCGACTATATGAATGGTATCATTGTCGGTGTAATGAATGACCCCGCTGATTTTAGTACGTTCACTGCGGTGGATACCGTGTATGCGCCTACGATGCAAACTTTCAAATACTTTGTGGTGAACCTATCTGCATACAAAGGTACCGGCAAGTATGTGGCTTTTGCATCCAACTTTACCGAAAAAGAGAATATCTTCTTCTTGGACGATGTATCCATCTCTTATGCGCCTCAGTTGCCATACGTAACGGATATGGAGGTAGAGACATACGGTGCGGCATCGTTTACGCTGAATGCCGATTTGCATGGTGCTTCACAAGTGCAGATAGTGGTAACGAAAGACACGACGGACTTCAAGACGGGCAAGGTGCTCTTTGACCCCACTGAGGTGCCTTCTTCCGGATGGCTGACGGATGTAACCATCAGTGCCAACCAACTGCCCTACACCGTGCAACTGCCCCAAGGCGGTAAGTTCGTACAAGTGTATATGCGTACTACGGACGGTACCAACTATGGCGAATGGATGAAACCGCAGAAGGTGCAAGTGCCGATGAAGGCTATCGAGTTGCCGTTCACCACGGGCTTTGAATTGACCGATCCCACCGGTATATGGTATTCCGGCGATATAGAGAACTATAGTAGCACTTCTACTTCCTATAAGTTCCCGTTCAGCGTGATTACTCGTCCGCAAGAGTATCAGTCGGGAAAAAGCAAGCAATGGCCGTATGTATCTACCAGCTATCATCAAGAAGGTGGTCAGGCTTTATATCTTGTAAAACGTGTGGACGAGGTATCGGAAGGGGTAGTGCTCAATGAGCAGAAAGTGGGCGATTACATTGCGCTGCCTGCTATGGATACCATCACCAAGGTAGTATTAGAGTTCTACATGCGCGATTACAGCAGTTCGGTACATGGTATGGGTTGCGTAGCGGTAGGTGTGATGACCGACCCGTTTGATATAACGACTTTTGATACTGTGGCTATTCTGCATTCCGAGAGCGATGTGTTCCGTCCGCAGGTAGTAACCTTTACCGATTACAAGGGTACGGGTGTGTTCCCTGCTCTCATGGCTGTAGAGTCGGGCAAAAAGTACAAATACTCCACCACCTCAGGCAGTAGCGGAAGTTATACCACCTACCTAATATCGGGGGCATATATTGATGCCGTAACGATCAGCAAACAAGGCGGGTGCTTGATGCCTTCGAATATCAAGGCGGAGGTGGCTCCCGACAAGGTGAACCTTTCGTGGTCAGCTAATGGCATGACCCAATGGAAGGCGCGTCTTTATGCTGATGCCGATGCTACCACTATCGTAGATAGCCTTACAGTAGATTCGGCAGGATGCAGTTTCCATGCACTCAACTCGCATACTACTTATTATTATAGCATTGCAGCCGTTTGCGGGGAAACGGAGACGGAGGAAGTTATCTATAGTTTCACCACTACTTGCGTACCGGCAGAGCAGATACCTTATAAGGAAGACTTTGAGTCGTGGTCAGGCGATTCCGACAACGAGATAGGCGAGCCCATGTGCTGGACGATGCCACGCTACAAGTACTTCGAGTCCCACAGCGGGAAATACTATTATAATCCCTATGTTGTCGGTATTGAGAGTTGGGCGCATACAGGCTCCAAGTGCTTGGACTTCTATGTCAGCAGTTCTTGCGGCAAACTCACTCAACCGCTCTATGCTGCGCTTCCGCTGATGGCTGATACGCTGCAAGAGTTGCAGATGACGCTTTGGGCAGCTCCCGCAGGTCCCGCCTACGTAGGTGATACATTGTTTGTGGGCGTGATGACTGATCTGGATGACATAACTACTATAGACACCGTGGCTGCATTGCGTCTGACCAATGTGGACTACGATGAGTATGTCATTTCCTTTGAGCACTACACCGGCAAGGGACAATATATCGCGTTCTTTATTCCTGCCGCTAAGCAGACACGCACGGTTTATATTGATGATATCGTAGTGGACTATCTGCCTGCTTGCGAAAAGATACAAGGTGTCAGTGCTCGCAACATGACTTCTACGTCTGCGGAGATACATTGGCAAACGCAGAATGCAACGCAGTGGGATGTAGTGGTATCCACAGCGGTATTGGAGTTAGGAGATGCTCTTCCGGTAGGAGAGGATGTGGTTTATTCCACCCGTGCCACTGCAATGCCTTGCCTCTTGCCCGATACGCTTGATGCGAACACCGCTTACTACGTTTATGTGCGTGCTGTATGCAGCGAGACTGAAAAAGGCGAATGGTCGATGCCCGCAACCTTCAAGACCACTTGTGTACCGCTTACGCCGGAAGAAATGGGCGTGATTGACTTCTCGAAAGCGGACGAGATGGACTGCTGGACGGTAGGCATGCGTGAGGGGGCTACAGCAAGCAACCTGCCCAAACGCAACACGAACGGCTATCTTTATATGTTCAACACTACTACTACCGATGGTGCATACGCCATCATGCCGCCGTTGAATGTGGATAGCATTACCCGTTTGCAGGTGAAGTTCTTGGCACACGGCGGATCCACCGTAACCTATCTGCGTGAGTTGACCGTGGGCGTTATCACCAACCCTGCAGACCTGAGTACATTCTCGGCTATCACTACGATCTCGTTGCCACGGGTGAGCAGCACCACCTCTTCTACTCATTATGGATTTGATGAGGCAGAGTGGTTCACTATTCGTTTCGATACTTATACGGGCGACTATAACGGCGACTATGGCAAGCAGATTGTCTTCTTGTCGGAATCGGGCGATAAAGCCAACTATATCTACATGAAGAATATCAGCGTAGATACCATTCCTGCCTGCCCCGAACCCGTCTATGTGAAAGCAACCGAGGTGAATACCTACGATGCTACTATCGAATGGGAAGACCTTGGCACGGGCAAGTATGAGATTCAACTCACTGAAGACGGAGAGGTGGTTAGGGATACGGCTGTGCTTGATACCACTGCACTCAACATTGATGGTCTGAGCATGCTGACCGACTATTCGGTACAAGTACGCCACGTATGCGGCGAGGGCGATACCAGCGCATGGTCGCTGCCGCAATCCTTCCGCACGGCTTGTCCTGCTCAATACCCGTTGCCTTACTCCGAAGACTTTGACGACTATGGTTCGGGTAGCGGGAACATGGTGGATTGCTGGGAAGGATTCCGCGTAGGTACCACCTCGCTCTATCCTTATCCCTACACTTCGGCTAAGAAAGACGGAAAGAACGGGCTCTACTTGTATCGTACTACCTCGGCTAGCTCTGTAGCGGTATTGCCTATGTTTGATACACCGGTTGAGCAGATGTTTATCACCTTTGACTATCGTAATGCAAGCACTTCGAACAAAGCATATTTTGTTTTGGGTGTGGCTACGGATATTACTTCCTATGAAGGCATAGACTCCACTTTGGTAGTATTGGATAGCGTAGAGGTACCTGCTTACAAGGCGCCGGATAATGTATGGCACTACTACTCCCGTTCGATGGAACACTATCAGGGTGGGGAAGGACACCTCGTGTTGCTTGCTCCGAAGGCGGATGTTTCGGCGAACAACGGTGCTATCTACTTGGATAACTTCCATATAGAGAAGACCCCGACTTGCTTCCGTCCAATCAATCTGGAGTTGGTAACCGCCACTACCGAGAGTC
Source organism: Paludibacteraceae bacterium (assembly GCA_034090015.1). Lineage (GTDB taxonomy): Bacteria > Bacteroidota > Bacteroidia > Bacteroidales > Paludibacteraceae > Colicola. The sequence continues at coordinate 21,113 of JAXDTJ010000022.1, forward strand.
TGACCTTCACATGGACACCTACCGGCAAGGAGACAGCATGGGATGTGGCGTGTGTGCTTGATGCAGAAGAGTTGGATACTGCTGCTGTAACGACAGTGACGGAGGCACAAGCTACCATCAGCGGTTTGAACCAAGGCACTGCATATCAACTTTATGTGCGTGCTAACTGTGGTGAAGGCGACTTGTCGGAATGGTCTGATGCTTTGGACGCAAAGACCATTAGCCTTGTGTCGCTCGCTGACGCACATTGGAACTTCGATGACCGTACTACTACAGTGCGTACACCGGCAAGCACAACGGATGTGTACATGATAGAGAATACGTGGATAAGCGGTTGCGTCAGTGCACAACCTGCGGTAACTAATATGCCGTATCACTTGATTAACACTTACAACGCTTCCGGCACACGCAACAACCACTATGCGTTGTCTGATTCCTGTGCGCTCTACTTCAATAGTTCTTCATCGGCAGCATCGTATGCTATCATGCCGGAGATTGACGCTTCGCTCGACTCCCTGCAATTGCATTTCTTTGTTCGCCCGTTGTATGCTGTTGGTAGCAAAGTAACGGATACCGACTCTACCTATTATACTACCTATTCCACAGCTACTGATCCTCGTGCTATCAAGGTAGGTGCATTGACCGACCCGTATGATATGAGTACGTTCCAATTGCTGCAAGAAGTGCAGATGCCGGTGGTAACCGACAAGACGATTGTGGAAGACGGGCACTGGACAGAGGTCATTTTGTCGCTTTACGGTTTGCAAGGCAAGTACATCACCTTGCTTTCGGACTATCCGAAGACCAACCGTGCTTATGTGGATGATGTGACCGTAGAGGTGGAGAACCAATGCAATGCGCCGACCATGCTGACTGTGCTTGATTTGCAGTATAGTGAGGCTACGGTACAGTGGACTTCGCGCCGCAATCAGTTCGAAGTGTGTCTGACCACCGGCGATAGCGTTGTGGAGCAAACAATTATTTCCGATACTTGCACTTGGAAAACTACCGCAACGCTCACAGAGACCACGTTCTACCAGTTTGCGGTACGCAGTATCTGTGCGGACGGTGATACCTCGGCATGGGCTACTATTGCGTTTGAGACACCTTGTATGCCTCATGCTTTGGAAGGCTACTACGAGGACTTCGAAGGCAACAACGTAACCCGCGAGAACAATAACCCGTTGCCTATATGTTGGGAGTATGGCTTGCTGAAAGTGGGTGGTACATCGGTGAATTCCTATGTGCCGAAAGCGATTGCGAATACTACAGCGTATCAGTATTCTCATAATCATCCCGCTAAGAATACAGATGGTATGGCATTGCGTCTGTACAACAGCACCAGTTACTCGGATAGTTATGTGATTCTGCCGGAGTTTAACGAAGCCGGTATGGATACCTTGAGTCTCCATTTCTGGGCACGTGCCGCTTACTTCTATCAGCCGCAGTATTCGTCTACTACGTTGAGAAATCGTCTGTACACATCGAATGCGGCTTACCAGAAATCCATTGTGATTGGTACTATATCCGATATGGAAGATATGAGTACCTTTGTGGCTCGCGACACCTTCACCTACTCGCAGTCGTGGTCAAGCACAACGGGTGTATTTGCTACGGATGACCCGCTGGGCAATGAATACTGGGAAGAGGTGCTGATTCCTCTCAAGAACTACAAAGGCAACGGACGTATCGTTATCTACTATCCTGACAATGGCAAGACCTCGTATTTCTTCATAGATGATATGGAGGTAGTTACGGCAGACTATTGTACGCCTATCAGCAACTTGCGCGTTTCCTCCGTAGGAACTACCGAGGCTACCGTGGCATGGAACAACAATGGTTTGGATAGTCTCTTGCTGCAAGTGGCAACGGATGAGGAGTTTGAAAAGTTGGTGGTTGATTCTATCATGGTGAACACCAACAACCAAGCGCATCTAACGATGCTGAAGCAGGGTACCAACTATTATGTGCGTGCACAGCATTTCTGCAACGAAGAAGAAATCTCCGATTGGAGTACCACATTGACATTTGCAACAAACTACGCTATCCGCTTTGCAGAGGACTTCTCCGTAGTACGCACCTATCCGCTCAACTGGGAGCGTGGTACGGCAGTGCCGGAAGATGTGTTCAGCGGTGCGAAGACGGTAACGATAGTGGCTCCCGAGATTACTGCTAACTGGGCGCGTGTAGCAGGTGAGACCTTCATTGCAGACAATGAGATCCGGGCGGCTACATCTGCCGGAACCGCTGCTACCAACAACTATTGGTTGATCACTCCCGTTGTGGACTTGTCAACGGTGGCAAACGAGGAACAACTCATGCTTACTTTCCGACTGGGTCTGACCAGTACTGCCGATGGCATACCGAATATGACCGGCGAGGGAGATAAGTTCATTGTGGCTGTCTCGGAAGATGCCGGCGCTACATGGAATGCGCAGAATACCACATGGTGGAGCGATTCGGAGAACGATAATGCTGCATATTCTTACGCGGCTCTCAATATGAAGGGTGAACTCTTCTACTTGGATATGAGCCAATATGCCGGAAAGAAGATTCGTATCGCTTTCATCAACTCTTCCACAAAGACGGCATCGAAGAACTATCTACGTTTGGCACAGGTGGCTCTCAACTACGTGGAGACCGCTTCCTACGCGGCATCCATCTGCCAATGGGAAGACTATGAGGATGCAAACTTTGCTATTGATGCGTACAACCTCAATGTGGACAGTACCACGGTGTATAGTCGCTATGATGTAGCGAAGAAAGCAGGACAAGCCGACCAATATGTGGAGATGAGCCTTGCTGTGAATACTTCGGTAACTACCGTTTTGAAGGCGACTATCTGCGAGGGTGAAGATTATCATGTTGACGGATTTGATATTACCAATGCGCTCTCGTCGTATGTCTATAAGCAGAAATTGCAAGCATCAAACACTTGCGACTCTATCGTAGAATTGCAGTTGACTGTTCTGCCGCGTCTATACACCGATGTTAAAGAGACTATTTGCCAGGGCAACTACTATGAGTTCAATGGCAAGAAGTACTATACGACTACTGTACAGACCGACACCTTGCAGTCGCTCGTAACGGGCTGCGACAGTATCGTAACGCTCTATCTTACTGTCAATGCTATTTTGACCGGCGAAACTGACATTCACTTGTGTCCTGATCAGTCGGTTGAGTTTGGCAAGTTTGGTACGATTACAACAGCGGGTACATATGTGGACACGTTGCAGACGGCTATTCTTTGCGATAGTATTGCTACGCTCCACGTCTATACTCACGAGGCTGCGGCTACTACGGTACGTGCGGCTATATGCCAAGGGGAGAAGTACAACTCCGATGTATGGAGCGGATTGGGCAATGCCGGAGATTATCCTTCCAAGCAACAGACCGTTTGGGGATGCGACAGCATTGTTACGCTCCACTTGTTGGTAGTCGGTGAGTCGCTGCAACTGACCGATACCATCAGCGTAAGTGAGTTGCCCTATGTACTCAATGGCGAAGAGTTGCTGCCGGAAGGCACCGCCGAGGGCGTTTATACCAAGACCATTGAACTCTCCTGCGGCAAGGCTACTATTGCTATCACCGTGGGCGAACCGATGGGTATCGGAACTACGTTTGTCAATACATTGGCACTGACGCCTAATCCGGCAAAGGTGGGTGAACCTGTCCAAGTGATTACAACGGCTATGATGAATAACGCTACACTGGATGTCATTTCTTCTACGGGAACCGTTATCTACCATGCGGATAACTTATGCAAGCCGCTGATTGTTCCGGGTATCCCCGCTGCCGGAGTATATCTTGTGCGTGTAGAGGCAGACGGCAATGTATATCAGGCAAAACTGATGGTACAATAAGTGGGTATAATGGCCCTTTGGGCTAACGAATAGAACGGAGACTGCCTAACCTATGGTTAGGTGGTCTCTTTCATTATTGGTAACTCCGCTTCGCTCCGTGTACAGCCCGTAGGGCTTTCATACATTTACTTTCTTACAGCCCGCAAGGGCTTTATTACACGAAGTATCCGCTGTTTTATGTCGCCCCGTCGGGGCAATCGGGATGCAAAATTGGCTATACATTACATTAAAAAAGAGGCTGCCTAACGGGAATCGTCAGGCAGCCTCTTTTATATTACCTATTACTTATTACTTATTACTTATTACTTTACTTGTTGTCCACCATCTTGTACCCCTTGCCGTGGACGCCGATGATGCGGTAGCCCGTTTCGTTGAGGAAACCTCGCAGGTGGTTGACATAGACCGAGAGGGAGCGCGAGGAAAAATAGTCCTCCGTTTTCCATAGTGCGCTCAGTATCACATGGCGCTCGACGAGTTGGTTCAAGTTGCGGCAGAGCAGCAAGAGCAGGTCGCTCTCGCGCGAAGACATATGCTTGCCGTCGAAGGTCTGGTGCACGGAGTCGAACACGCGCCCGTTGATGTCGAACACCGTCTCGGGTTTCGACTCGCCGGCATGGTAACGGCGAAGGATAGCGCGGATACGAAGGATGAGAATATCCATCGAGAAAGGCTTGGGGATATAATCATCGCATCCCAATTCAAAGGCACGAATCACATCATCTCGTCCTGTCCGCGCACTGAGCACTACTACAGGTAGCGTGTTATTGCTATCACGCAAGGTCTTCATTATTTCAAAACCATTGCCGTCCGCGAAACTCAACTCCATCAAACAGATGTCGTACTTCTTCCGTTTGATAGCATCTGAGGTGGTTTCTGCATTGTTCGTTACATCTACGGTAAAACTGATAGACCGCAGATAGTCCGCCAATACGGTACTCAAATTGACATCGCCATCAGCAATCAATACGCTTGTTTGTGTAGGATTCATAGATTTGACTATTTGACTATTTACTATTTGACTATTTTGTAGGCGGGGATGCCCGGACAGGTCGGGGCGCACCCGGACAGTCTCTCCGTGCTCATGGTCGCAAAAAGTATGCCAAACCCCTTCTTGATCCCGAAAATCTATGAAAATGTTAACAAAATGCGTTTCTACTGCAATTTCTACCCGATTTTATTTGGAGTTTCCAATAGTTTTTAGTAATTTTGCGGGCGAAATGAAAAAAGAGTCAAAAGTCCTTGTCATATTAACGGGTGGTACTATCACGATGGTATGCGACCGCGAGTCGGGCGCGTTGCTACCGGCGGATATGGAGACCTTCAAGGCATTTGTCCCCGAACTTTTTACGAGCGATATCCATATTGATATGGAGGCGTTCACCCCGTTGCTTGATTCGTCGGATGTGAATCCCGAGAATTGGGCGCGCATGGCGCATGCGGTATATGACCACTATGCCGATTATGACGGTTTCGTCATTCTGCATGGTACGGACACGATGTCCTACTCGGCTTCCGCGCTGTCGTTCATGCTGGAGAACCTGAACAAACCCGTGGTCTTCACGGGCAGCCAGTTGCCTATCGGCACGCTGCGCTCCGACGCAAAGGAAAACCTGCTGACGGCGATAGAGATTGCTGCCGCCAAAGATGAAGAAGGAAATGCCATCGTGCCGGAGGTAACGCTCTTCTTCGAGGACAAACTCTTCCGTGGTAATCGTACCACCAAGCGTAACGCCGAGCACTTCTCGGCGTTCAACTCCTACAACTATCCCGCGCTTGCTAAGGCAGGCGTGCACATCATCTACCAGCCTCACCTGATTCACTACAACAACCCTTCGCTGCCGCTTCGCCTGCGGGTGAAGACCGACCAGAACGTGGGGGTGCTCAAACTCTTCCCGGGTATCCAAGAGGCGTTTGTGAAGCAGGTGCTGACTGCCCCCGGGCTGCGAGGGCTGGTGTTGGAGACTTTCGGTGCGGGCAACGCGCCCTCGTCGGAATGGCTCTATCGGCTGCTGCACGATGCGGTGGAGCGGGGTATCATCATCGTGAACAAGACCCAGTGCAACACGGGCTCCGTGGAGATGGGCTTGTATGCCGTGTCAATGAACCTGCTCAAGGCGGGTGTCCTCTCGGGCTACGACATCACCACCGAGGCACTGCTGACCAAGATGATGTACCTGCTGGGCGAGAACCCCGATGCGCCCGAGACCGTCAAAGAACTCCTCCAAAAAGACCTCTGCGGAGAAGTAACGATAGAATAAATGGTTAATGTGTAAATTTGAAAATTTGAAAATTTGAAAATGCCCATTCGGAACATATAATTTTCAAATTTACAAATTTACAAATTTTCAAATTGATAAAGCGTATGCAAAACTTACAACCAGCAGGTGTGTGGAGCGTATTCCACAGCCTGACCCAAATTCCGCGTCCCAGCGGCAAGAAAGAGCAAGTGCATGATTTCCTGATGAACTACGGCAAGTCGCTCGGACTGGAGACCCTGACCGATGAGATAGGCAACGTGCTGATTCGCAAGCCCGCCAGCCCGGGCATGGAGAACCACCCGGGCGTGATTCTGCAAGGGCACATGGATATGGTGCCGCAGAAGAACGGCGACAAGGTCTTCAACTTCGAGACCGACCCCATTGAGGCGTACATCGAGGACAACGGCGAGTGGGTAACCGCCAACGGCACCACCCTTGGCGCGGACAACGGTATCGGCGTGGCGACGGCGCTGGCTATCCTCGCTGACAAGAGTGTGGTACACCCGCCCTTGGAGGTGCTGGTAACCGTAGATGAAGAGACGGGCATGTATGGCGCGTTCGACCTCAAAGGCGGCTGGTTGCAAGGCAAGACCCTGCTGAACCTCGACTCGGAGTCGGAAGGCGAACTCTATGTAGGCTGCGCCGGCGGCGTGGACACTACCGCCACTTTCGACTACGAACCCGTTCCCACCGAGGAGGGCGACATCGCGCTGAGAGTGTCGCTCAAAGGCTGCAAAGGCGGGCACTCCGGCTGCGACATCCATCTGCAGCGCGCCAATGCCATCAAGTTGCTCTTCCGCTTCCTCAAAGACGCGGTGGCTAACTACGAGGCGCGCCTCGCCACCGTCGAGGGCGGTAGCCTGCGCAACGCCATCCCCCGCGAGGCAAGTGCGCTCATCACCATCCCCGCCGAGGGAAAAGACGAACTGATGGATTTGGTAGCCGACTACGAAGACCTCTTCATCCGCGAGTTCGACGGCGTGGAGGACAACATCAGCCTCACCGCCGAGGAGGTGGCGTGCCCCGACCACGAACTGCCGGAAGACGTGCAGGACTTCCTCATCCATGCCATCACCCTCTGCCCCCACGGCGTCTATCGCATGATTCCCGAGATGCCCGACATTGTTGAGACCAGCAACAACCTCGCTATGGTCAATACCGAGGCGGGCAAAATCACTGTCTTCTGCCTCACCCGCTCGTCCGTCGAGTCGCGCAAAGAGGAGTTGCAGTCCATCATCCAATCGGCTTTCTCTTTGGCAGGCGCGGACGTGCAGTTTAGCGGTTCCTACCCGGGATGGAAGCCCAATTTCCACGGACATATCTTGGAAGTGATGAAGCAGGTGTATGAGCAGGAGTTCCACGCTGAGCCGCGCGTTATCACCATTCACGCCGGCTTAGAGTGCGGTATCATCGGGCGCAACTACCCGGGTATGGAGATGATTTCCTTCGGTCCCACTATCGAGCACCCGCATAGCCCCGATGAGCGCGTGAACATTGCTACCGTGCAGCAGTTCTACCACTATCTCTTGGCAACACTCAAAGCATTGTAATAGACCGCGCTGACGCGCTGAAAGACCGTCTAACGACTGTCTGACCGTGCTACGCACTGAACGACCGCACTTCGTGCTGAAAGACAAAAGACCGCTCACTGCGTTCACTGAAAGACTGACATACTACACTAAATCAGTCGGACAGCAAAGTGGTCGGATAGTGAAACGATCGGGCAACGAAGTGGTCGGAAAGCGGCGAAGCCGCGTTCTTTCAGCGAAGTGGTCGTTCAGCAAAGCGGTCGGACAGCGTAGCGGTCAAATAAATCGAACATTATGAATGTTATAAAAACTCCCATTGAGGGTCTGCTTGTTATTGAGCCGCAGGTGTTTCACGATGCCCGCGGCTATTTCTGTGAGACATACAACGAACAGCGCTACCGCGAGGCGGGTATCACCGCGCAGTTTGTGCAAGATAATCAGTCCTGTTCTTCCTATGGTGTGGTGCGCGGACTCCATTTCCAGCGACCGCCTTATACGCAAGCGAAGTTAGTCAGTTGCACCGTCGGTAAGGTGCTGGATGTGGCGGTTGATTTGCGCCATGATAGCCCCACCTACGGCAAGTGGTATGCCGTGGAACTCTCCGCAGAGAACCATCGTCAGTTCTTCATCCCGCGCGGCTTTGCCCACGGTTTCTCCGTCTTGAGCGATACTGCCGTTTTCACCTACAAGTGCGACAACCTCTACCACCCTGAGGCAGACGGAGGACTGCTCCTTAGCGACCCTGACCTGAACATCGACTGGCAAGTGCCCGCAGAGAAGCGTATCCTCTCCGAGAAAGACCAAAAGCACCCGTTGCTGAAAGACCTGCAAGTGATTTTTTGATATATCAAGGAGGTGCGGTCTCCTGGTCGCACCAAAAGAATAATTATCTCCTGCTAAAAGGTCAAATTGTAAATTGTCAAATTGTCAAATTGTCAAATATGAATATCTTGATTACCGGCGCAAACGGTCAGTTAGGTACCGAGATGCGCACTTTATCCGAGGCGCATCCCGCCCATACCTATCTCTTCACCGACGTGGCGGAACTCGACATCACCAACCGCGAGGCGGTACATGCTTTCGTGCGCGACCATGCCATCGACCTGATTGTCAACTGCGCCGCCTACACCAACGTGGACAAGGCGGAGGAGGACGAACCTACCGCGCTGCTCATCAATGCCGATGCGGTGGAGAACCTTGCTACGGCAGGTGCCAAGGTCATCCATGTCAGCACCGACTATGTCTTCTCCGGCGAGGGCTGGATTCCCTGCCGAGAGAGCGACCCCGTAGCGCCGCGCACTGCCTACGGTCGCACTAAACTGGCAGGAGAAGAGCGTTTGCTTACCCATCGCTCCGATGCGGTTATCCTGCGCACCGCATGGCTCTACTCGCCCTACGGCAACAACTTCATGAAGACCATGATTCGCTTGGGCTTGGAGCGCGACACTTTGGGCGTTGTCTTTGACCAAGTCGGCACGCCCACCTATGCGGCTGACCTCGCTGCGGCTATCTTCACCGTTATCGAAGCGCCCGAGTGGCACGCGGGTATCTACCACTTCACCAACGAGGGCGTCTGCTCGTGGTTTGACTTCACCGTGGAGATACATCGGCAGTACAACCTCCTGCACGACAACGCCATCCGCTGTCAAGTGAACCCCATCTTGAGCACTGCCTACCAATACAAGACCCCGCGCCCGCACTACAGCGTGCTCGACAAGTCGAAGTACAAGGAGACTTTCGGCGTGCCCGTCCCCTACTGGACGGAAGCGCTCCACCGTTGCCTGAAAAATCTTTGATTATCTTCAATCAACGAAAACTACGAAATCAACGAAAACTACGGAATCAACGGTTTACTCTTTTTTATGCAATCTATCCTTTCTTTCCTTTCTCAACTCGCAGTGCACAACGACCGCGAGTGGTTCAATGCCCACAAGGCGGAGTACCAAGCCTGCCACAGCCGCTTCGTGGATTTCTCTACCGAGTTCATCCATCGCCTCGGCGAGTATGACCCTGCCATCCGCGACCTGCAAGCCAAAGACTGTATCTGGCGCATCTATCGCGACACGCGGTTCTCAAAGGATAAGACCCCGTATAAGCAGTGGTTTGGGGTGTTCGTAGCTCCCAAGGGTGGGCGTAAGTCGCTGCGCGGAGGCTACTACGTGCACTTGCAGCCAGAGCATTGCCTCTTTGCCGGCGGGATATGGGATCCCTCGCCCGAACTGCTGAAAGCCCTGCGCAAAGAGATAGAGGCGAACTACGATGAGGTGGAGGAGATCATGGCAAACCCGCATTTCGCGCGCTATTTCACAGATTTTGATACCGACTATATGCTCAAGCGAGTGCCGGCAGGCTTCGACCCCGACTTCGTGCATGCCGATTGGCTCAAGCGCAAGAGTTTCACTTTTTCTTGCTCGTTGACCGATGCCGAGGTGTGCGCGCCCGATTTCATAGAGCGCGCCGTGGATATGGCAGTGGCTGCCAAGCCCATGAATGATTTTCTAAACTATACGTTTGAGGAATATGGCGAGTTCCCTGCTCGCCGTTGTTGAGAAAGCGCCTGCTACGATAGCATCACGATGGCGCGTTGGAGGGCGTGGATGAAGTCATCCACGTCTTTTTCATCGTTGTAGAGTCCGAACGAGGCGCGCACCGTGCCCGGCACTTGTAGGTAGTCGATGAGCGGCTCGGCGCAGTGGTGCCCCGTGCGTACGGCGACACCCTGCCGGTCGAGCAAGGTGCCTATATCGAAGGGGTGCACCGGTCGCTTCTCCTCGCGGCTGTCGGCATACACATTGAACGACACCACGCCCGCTTTCGGCTCGCCTGCGGCGTAAGCTCTAACCTCCGGCAGCCGGCTGAGTTGCTCCTCGCAATAGCGCGTCAGGCTCATCTCATGCTCCATAATGCGTTGAATACCTTTGTCTTGCATGTACCGCAACGCCACGGCGAAAGCATACGAACCGATGAAGTTGGGCGTGCCTGCCTCGAACTTATAGGGCAACACATTGTATGTCGTCCCCTCAAAACGCACATGCTCTATCATCTCGCCGCCGCCTTCGGCAGGAGGCAGTTGGTCGAGCCAAGTCTCTTTGCCGTAGAGCACGCCCAGACCCGTAGGACCATACATCTTGTGGGCAGAGCAGGCAAAGAAATCGCAGTCGAGTGCTTGCAGGTCCACAGGCATGTGGGGAGCCGATTGTGCACCGTCAACGCATACGGGCACACCATGCGTGTGGGCAATGCGGATAATCTCCTCCACGGGGTTGATAATCCCCAGCACGTTGCTCACCTGCGCCACGGAGATGAGGCGGGTGCGCGGGGTAATCATCTGCTCCAAGCCGCTGATATCCAGCACTTCACCCTTCATGGGGAGCACTCGGAGAACCGCTTTCTTCCGCCCGCAGAGCATCTGCCACGGCACGATATTGGAGTGGTGCTCCAGCGTGCTGACGATAATCTCGTCCCCCTCGTTCACAAACGCCTCGCCGAAGGAGAAAGCAAGCATATTGAGGGCGTCGGTGGTGCCTTTGGTGAAGACGATTTCTTTGGCAGAGCGTGCGTGGAAGAAGTCCGCCACGGCTTGGCGCGCCTGCTCGTGGTGCTCGGTCGCCACTTGGCTCAGATGGTGTACGCCGCGGTGGATATTCGCATTCCAGTGGGTATAGGCTTCCATGATGGCATCCAGCACCACCTGCGGCTTCTGACTCGTCGCCGCATTATCCAGATATACCAAGCGCTTGCCGTACACCTGTTCGTTCAATATGGGAAAATCAGGGTTCAAAGTGGTCAGTGGTTAGTGGTAGTTTTCGGAGTGCTCAGAGTTTTCTGATTATTCAGAGTACTCTGATATTCAGAGCAATGGAACTCTTAATTCTTAATTAAATTCAGGGTTTGTATCGGCTTTCTTCCAGTATCTTTTGTGCGTCGCCCTCCGCCATCAGTTCTTGCAGGCTCACTTCAGGGTGGTTCTCCATGTAACTCTCTGCGATACGCCATCCCACCCATGTGCCCAAGCGCCCGGGCGAGTCTTGCGAAACCTCGGCGGTGAAGGGTCCGTCGTTTAGGTAGGAACTCAGCACAAGCGGCTCTGTCTTGAAGAGGTCTCGTTTGTCCATCATCAGGTGCCAAATGGCGCGCTCGTGTTGCTCGCACCACGCCCACTGCTCTCGGGTGTAGCCCATCACCTCGTAGGCGGGCAACTCGGGGAATAAGACAGACAATAGATAGAGCATCTTGCCGCGGTAGAGCATCTGCTCCAAGAGGCGACTTTTCTTGCTTGTGAAAGGCAGTTGCCGAAAGAGATACGCGCTCACTACATCGGCGGGGATGCACTCCTTGCGCATGGTCTGCTTCTGGTAGTCGTACACCACGCGGTTGTAGTACTCGTAGTCGCTGCCGAGGTACATATCCGCCCCCACGGCGATGTCGTCCCCTGCGAAGTAGATGGACGCGTTGAAGCCCGAGATGAAGAGATAGATGGTGGGTATCGGCATGTCGGGGTAGAGGTAATGCAGCCGTGTGAAAGCACCGTCCAGACTCTGCTGAATATCCTGAATATCAGTGAATAACTCCTGCTCGCGGGCGTTGGTCTGCCGAAAGCCGTAGAGAGTGTCGTTGAGGAACTGCGGCAACGCCTCTTGCAGGTAGGCGGTGTCGCTCGCGGCAATGCCCAAGATATCCTCCGTAAACAGCGGCATGAAAGTGGGGTAGTCGGCAAACAGCCGTCTGATTCCCTCTGCCGTCTGCCCGTCTGCCAGCAACGCACTGTCGAACCGCACTATCTCCACATGCTGCGGCGCCATATCCCGCTCCGCAGGAAAATAGACTCTACCTCGATGGCAGCCCGCAAGCGCCAAGCAAAGGAGCAAACCCACCCCTACAAAGAGAAAGCATAATGCCCTCTTAATTCTTAATTCATAATTCTTAATTATTGACCTATTCATCCCATCCGATACCTTTGTACTTGTTCAAGTCCCATTCGTCCTCTACCTCGTTTAGGTATATCGTTTGCGGTTCGTCGTCGTCCTCTTCTTCGTCCGCCATACCGCCCTCTGCTTCTTCTCGAACAGCCACATCAATAGGTGCGTGCGAAATCTCGATCACCTGATTCTGCTCTTTGTTCAACTCTACCCATAGCATGTCCTTCAACTCGCTGATACCCAGTCCGCTGACGGCAGAGATGCGTACCACGGGAATACCTAATTCCTCGGTGAGTTGAGAGTTGAGAGTTGAGAGTTGAGAGTCGGGTGTATCCTCCAGCAAGTCGCACTTGCTGATAGCGAGGATACGTGCTTTCGTGAGCAGTTCGGGGTTGTATTTCTCCAGTTCGCGGAGCAGGATTCGATACTCCGCGGCGATGTCTTCCGCCGTGGCAGGCACCATGAACAGTAGCACGGCATTGCGCTCGATATGCCTTAGGAAGCGCAGCCCAAGCCCTTTGCCTTCGGCAGCGCCCTCTATGATGCCCGGGATGTCTGCCATGCAGAACGATTGCCCGTCGCGGTAGGAGACGATGCCGAGTTGCGGGGTGAGGGTGGTGAAGGGGTAGTCGGCTATCTCCGGCTTAGCAGCAGAGACCACGCTCAGCAGGGTGGACTTGCCGGCATTGGGGAATCCTACGAGTCCCACATCCGCCAGCACCTTCAGTTGCAGAATTACGTTGCGCTCCTGCGCGGGCTCGCCGGGCTGCGCATAGCGCGGCGCTTGGTTCGTGGCGGTACGGAAATGCCAGTTGCCTAACCCGCCTCTTCCGCCTTTGAGCAGCACCACGCGCTCGTTATGCTCGCGCACCTCGCAGATAAACTCGCCCGTGTCGCAGTCATAGACCACGGTACCGCATGGTACTTCGATGATGCGGTCTTCGCCGTCTTTGCCGAAGGAGCGACTGTCGCCGCCCTTACCTCCATCGGTCGCCATGATATGCTTTTGGTACTTCAGGTGGAGCAGCGTCCAGAGGTTTCGATTACCTTTCAAGATAATGCTACCGCCCTTGCCGCCGTCGCCACCGTCAGGACCGCCCTTAGGCAGGTATTTGGCGCGATGGAAGTGCATGCTGCCTGCGCCGCCCTTTCCCGAACGGCAGTAAATCTTTACATAGTCTATGAAGTTAGAAGAAGGCATTATGAATAATTATGAATTAAGAATTATGAATTATGAGTGCCTATGCTTCGATAATTATGAATTATGAGTTATGAGTGCTCATGCCATAAAGTGTGGCATGCAATGCACTCATAATTCTTAATTCATAATTCATAATTACAAAAAGCGGTCGATGATATGGCATATCTGCGCGAAGACATCCTCCATGCTGTTGTTGCCGTTGATGGCGAAGTAGTTGTCTTGGTGGAGGTAGTAAGTCGCTACGGGCTGTGTCTGCTTATGATAGACCTCAAGGCGTTTCTTGATAGTCTCTTCGTTGTCGTCTGCGCGTCCGCTGGTCTTGCCGCGGTTGATAAGGCGGGTGATGACCTCTTGCTCATCCACAATCATATCCAGCATCACCGCCTCCATCTGATATTTCTTCAGCAACTCCGTCAGCGCCTCTGCCTGCTCCACGGTGCGCGGGAAACCGTCAAAGATAACGCCCTTGCTGTCGGCAGGCAGCGAGGCGATGAAGTTCTCGATGAGGGCTATCATCTTCTCATCGGGCACCAAGTTGCCTTTCGAGATAATCGCATCTATCTCCTGCCCGAGTGCCGAACCCGACTTTATTTCTGCTCGCAACACATCGCCCGTGGACAGATGCTGCAAGCCATATTTCTCTACAATGAAATCCGATTGTGTCCCCTTTCCACTACCCGGGGCACCACAAAGAATAATGTTCAACATAAACCTAATACCTTAATAAACACGAATTAAGAATTAAGAACTACGAATTATGAGTGCTAAGGCTCTTAATTCTTAATTCTTAATTCTTAATTAAAAAAGAGGTTCTTAGAGTGCCAATTTAGCACCTGCTTTGAACTTAACAGCCTTCTTAGCGGGGATAACGATAGCCTGCTTGGTAGCGGGGTTGATACCGTTGCGTGCTGCTTTCTCTACCACAGAGAGCGTAGCATAACCTACCAATTGTACGGTCTCGCCGTTCTTCAGTGCCTCAACAGCAGCGTCAAGAGCAGCGTCAATCACTTTTGCAGCCTCCACTTTGGAAACCTCTGCCTTTGCTGCCACAGCAGCAACAAGTTCAGCCTTGTTCATAATTGTAACGATTTTGGGTTAATATAAAGATTGTTTACTTATGCAATGATTTCTAACATTCGTTTTTTTATGGCTAAATTGCTAAAAATCACGCCGCAAAGATACTATAAAATAATGAAACTACCAAGTCTTTTTCCTCAAAAATGTGTTTTTTCGGCAAAAAAAAGCATTTTTTCTATAAAAAGCACGGTTTTTGTATGGCTAATTCAGAAAAAAGCACTACCTTTGCCGAAGAAAGTTCTATAATTTGACAATTTTACAATTGACAATTTTACAATTGTCTATGCAGTGTAAATAGTCAAATAGTCAAATAGTAAATAGTCAAATAGTAAATAGTAAATAGTAAAATTGTAAATAGTAAATAGTAAAATTGTAAATAGTAAATAGTCAAATAGTAAATAGTCAAATAGTCAAATAGTTCATGCGAAATCTCCCTGTTGTTACCCGCTCTATTCTTTGGGCAAATATCATTGTTTTCTTGTTGGACATGGTGCTTCGCCGCGCCGGCATACAGTTGTCAGACGTTTGCGGTCTGCACTATTTCACTGCACAGCAGTTCCATATCTGGCAGCCCTTGACCTATATGTTCTTGCACGCCGACCTCGGGCATATCTTCTGCAATATGTTCGCGGTGTTGATGTTCGCGCCGGTGTTGGAGCGCGAGTGGGGGTGGAAGCGTTTTCTGACCTATTATCTTGTTTGCGGCGTAGGTGCAGGCTTGGTGCAGGAGGCTGTATGGGCGATGATGTACCAGCCGACGCTCAGCGCCATGTCAGCGGCGCAAGCGGCGTACTATATCAATCCGTTGGTTACCATCGGCGCGTCGGGTGCGGTGTTTGGCATCCTATTTGCTTTCGGCTGGCTGTTCCCGAACGTGCCGTTGTTTATCATGTTCATTCCTATTCCCATCCGTGCGCGAGTGTTTGTGATTATCTACGCGGCTATCGAACTCTTTGCGGGCTTGGGCAGTGTGGTCGGAGCAGGCGACCATGTGGCACATTTCGCCCACCTCGGCGGCATGCTGTTCGGCTGGTTGTTACTGCTCTGGTGGCGCCATGTGAGCGACAACGGTTCGAGCGACCTTCGCCGACGTTGGCTGCAGTTCACCAACCGCTTTCGCAAGCATCCTCGCCTTGACAGCAGTACCGACAAAGACTACTCCGACTACCACTACCAGAAGAGGGTGTAAATAGCCAAATATACATATAAAAGAGACTGCCGGACAAATCAAATTAGTCAGTCTCTTTTTTGTTATATGGCATATTGTCGTTGGAATCATTCTATCGAGAAAAACAGAAAATGGTTCTCGATGGATAGTTCCATGTTTTTTACCTATTTATTCACGCAGGATTTACGTTAAATACGGCAAAAAAGATAAATCATTGAATACTATCTACTACCGTGATAGGAATCTCTATATGGTAACTATCCGTATGGGCTAATTTTTCCACATTGTAATACACTCGGCAAAGGTCTTGCCCTTTTCTCAAGGCATAAACCATAGCGGAAGTGTCGCTCAATACCTCCAAACGGCAAATCAAGGAATCCATGCCGTTAGGATTGCTATTGAACATCAAATCAAAATAGGCTTAGTTATTCGGCACATTTCTCACAGACACATACAAGGAATCCCCCACTGTCATTGTAGCAGATTCAACATTCACGATAGGCATTTCCACCGATTCGCACGCGGATAGCAGAATCACAGGCAGCAGAAGTGCTGCAAATTTCAGTTTCTTCATTGTGTTTATTGTTTGGTTTGTTTTTTGGGGCAGATAGTTGCCATCAGTAGTCTCAAAAAGATTTAGGCTTTATATGGAGAAATAAAATGCTCTTAATGGAGGTATAAGAGTTATATGGTCGGATAGTCGAATAAAATATTTGATAAATATTTGAGAATATTTGTTCTCTACAAACTGACCATCACCACATTAGTTTGCTGTACTTGTTGATATGCTTTGCTTATATCGGACTCATGTTAATTTAGCTTAGTACATCTTCCCTATGTATGCGAGTCGCTCGGCGAAATAAGCCCCGAAGGGGCTATATAACATTACATAGGGGCTTGCCCCTATGTAAGAGTCGCCCCCTCCTTAATGCAAGCTGATGCTTGTCCCGATAGGTCGGGATAAGGGCGATATAACTCAATTTTGAGTCGTGGGGCAACGGCTATATAATCCCCCATGGTTTTAATTCCGACTGCTACGAATGTAGGCAGAGCATGCACCAGTTGTTGCGGGTGCGTTGCTTCGTGAGGCGGAAACCGACCTCTTCTGCGGCGGCTATGAGGGCGGGGGCGTCGTCTTCGTAGAAGCCGCTGAGCCATACCTCTTTGGATAGTTGGGCGTAGAGGGGGAGTTGGCTGAGGAGGATGTTGCGGTGGATGTTGGAGAGGATGAGGTCGTAGGGACCTGTCGATGGTATATCGTCGGCGAGGGATTCGAGGGTGCCTTGCTTTGTTTCTATCGTTACGCCGTTGCGGGCGGCGTTCTCAAGGGTGTTCTCTACGCTCTTGTCGTCGATGTCGATGGCGATGACGGAGTTTGCGCCTCGCTTGGCGGCGAAGATGCCAAGGACGCCCGTTCCGCAGCCGTTGTCCAGCACGCGGCAGCCCGAAAGGTCGCGCTCCATGAGGGCATCAGTCATCATGCTGGTGGTCTCGTGGTGGCCTGCGCCGAACGCACAATGCGGGATGATAACCACGTCCATGGGCAGTTGCTCGGCGGCGTGTTCGTTCTCCCATACGGCATTCCAGTTCTCGTCGGGGCATTCCTCCACCGACAGCAACGACACGCCCTCGGTCTGCGCTACCAACGCCTGCAAGGCGGCTTTATCGAGTTGAGCCGTTGGAATGTAGGCACTTAGAGATTGGACCATTTGACAATTGACCATTTGACTATTGTCGTTGTCGGAGGGGGTGTCCTCTATGGTGTCGAAACCAATGTCGCAGAGGGCTTGTGCGAACACATC
This sequence comes from Paludibacteraceae bacterium, assembly GCA_034090015.1. Lineage (GTDB taxonomy): Bacteria > Bacteroidota > Bacteroidia > Bacteroidales > Paludibacteraceae > Colicola. Next base: position 38,930 of record JAXDTJ010000022.1, read on the forward strand.
TGCTTGCCACTGCTCGGCAAAAGAGGTCTGAAAATGGGCTACGGAGTATTGCATGATTGGATAAAGGATAAAGGATGAAGGATAAAGGATAAAGGATGAAGGACTTATTACCTTCGTATATGAAATGCGGTGTTGGAATAGAGTAATTGACGTGTGCTTTTTTTTCTTCCCTATTTTTCCCCTGTCTCTTCCCCGCATTTCCTCTGCTTATACGCTGCTTTATTGTACGGGAATAGTACGGGAATAGTACGGGAAGGTCTCGAGATAGACTCGGGTGTTTGTTCTTTCAGCCCCGACTTGTCGGGGCGCACCCGGAAGTCGGGATTTCGTGGGGATTTACTCGGTGGGGCTCGGCAGTATGCTTGAGAAGCCTCCGTCGTGGTAGAGGTTCTGCATGGTTACCTTGCGGGTGAGGTCGGAGAAGAGGGTGAGGATATAGTCGGCGCAGTCGTCTGCCGTAGCGTTGCCGATGGGCGAGACCTTATCAACATAGTCAATCATCCTGTCCATGCCTGCTATACCCTGTCCGGCAGTGGTGAGGGTAGGGGATTGGCTGACGGTGTTCACGCGCACGCCTTTCTCGCGCCCCATGATAAGTCCGAAGTTGCGGGTGATAGACTGCAACATCGCCTTGGCGTCTGCCATATCGCCATAGCCTGCCATGGCGCGGTCGCCGGCGATATAGGTGAGCGCCACCACGGAGCCGCCGCGGCGCAGCGCGTCTTTCTTGTAGAGCGTCTGGAGCAACTTATGGAGCGACATGGCGGATATGTCCACCGTCTTGCGGAAGAACTCGTAGTTGAGGTCGGTGTAAGGGATACCCTTGCGGATGTTGGGCGACATGCCGATGGAGTGGAGTACGAAATCAAACTGCCCTCCGAAATGCGCCATCGCGCCATCGACGAGTGCCTCCAAGTCCTCCACGGAGGTGGCGTCGGCAGGGATGACGAGGCTGCCCGTCTGCTCTGCCAGTTGGTTGAGCGTACCCAAGCGGATAGACACGGGCGTGTTGGTTAGTACTAACTCGGCACCTTCTTCGGCGGCTCGTTGCGCCACTTTCCATGCGATAGACATATCATTCAGTGCCCCCGTGATAATGCCTCGCTTACCTTTTAAGAGATTGTACATGTTGCTATTGGATTTATAGACCGCGCTTCGCGCTGTCCGACCGTTTCACTGTCTGACCGCTTCGCTGTCTGACTGATTATCAGTCTGACAGTGCGTAGCACGGTCATTCAGCGTTAGCGGTCTTTCCGCGTGTAGCGCGGTCTGACAGTCGTAAGACGGTCTTTCCGCGCGAGGCGCGGTTTAACTCTTTATATTTCCGCTGACGTTGATAACTTCGCCGGTGATGTAGGCGGCTTTGTCGGATGCGAGGAAGACTGCCACGTTGGCAACGTCTTCGGGTTCGCCTGCGCGGCGCAGGGCGATGTCTTGTATCCACTGCTCGCGCACCTCCTCGGGTAACGCCTGCGTCATCTCGGTCATGATAAAGCCCGGCGCGATACTGTTCACCCGCACCCCGCGCGGACCTATCTCTTTCGACAGCGACTTGGTGAGCGAGATGAGTGCCCCCTTGGAGGCGGCGTAGTTGCATTGACCGGCGTTGCCGAACAAGCCGACGACGGAGGAGATGTTGATGATAGAGCCGCTGCGGCGACACATCATGTGGGTGGAGACCAACTTGCAGAAGTTGAACGCCGCCTTGAGGTTGGCGGTGATGACCGTGTCCCACTGGCTCTCGTCCATGCGCATGAGCAGGCTGTCGCGCGTGATACCCGCATTGTTGACGAGGATGTCTATCTGCCCGAAGGTCTCGAGCACGCAGCTGACCACCTGCTCGGTGGTGGGATAGTCGGAGGCATCTGCCTGTATGGCAAGGCATCGGCGACCCATGTTCTCTACCTCGTGCGCCACCTCGTCCGCACTGTCTTTGCGGTGCAGATAGGTGAATGCGACGTCTGCTCCTTCGGCTGCCATCGCCAGCACAATAGCACGACCTATGCCGCGACTCCCGCCCGTGATGAGGGCTGTTTTATTGGATAGTAAGTTCATAAGGACCCCCTCCGGCTCCCCCTACAAGAGCACCCCACTGCGCGTTGCTTGCGGGGACCCCGCGAGGGGGAGAGTATGAGGGATTAGTTTTTGTTAGACATAAGTAATTTTATTTACTCCCTCCCTTTGTAGGGAGGGTAGGGGTGGGTCCTTTACTCCCTCCCTCTGTAGGGAGGGTAGGGGTGGGTCTTTTCGTCAGCATGAACGACAGTCTGCCCTTGCAGCACATAGCGCCGTCCACGGTGGCTTCGGCTTCTACTACTATGAGCGGTCCTTTCTTGCCCGTGATGGTGGAGCGGGTAACGACGGTGTCGCCCGGGCGCACCTGCCGCTTGAAGCGCACATTGTCAATACCTGCGTAGAGCGCCAACTTACCGTCTAAGTCGTCTTTGAGCAGCAAGGCACTACCCTGCGCCATCATCTCGCACAGGATGACACCGGGCACGATGGGGTTGCCGGGGAAATGTCCCTGTGTGAAAAACTCATTCTCGCGGATGGTGTACCGTGCAGTGGCTATGCCGTCTGCCACCTCCGCCTCATCCACCAGCAACATCGGCTCGCGATGGGGGATAACTTGTTGGATTTCTTCTCGGTTCATGTTTAATGGATGATTTATTGACCGCTTTGCTGTCTGACCGTTTCACTGTCCGACCGCTTTGCTGTCCGACCGCTTTGCTGTCTGACCGTTTCACTGTCCGACCGCTACGCTGTCCGACCGTTTCACTGTCAGACCGCTTTGCTGAACGACTGATTATCAGTCTGACAGTGCGTAGCACGGTCTTTCAGCGTCAGCGGTCTTTCAGCGTGTAACGCGGTCTGACAGTCGTAAGACGGTCTTTCAGCCGAAGGCGGTCAGACAGTCGTTAGACGGTCTTTCTTATCGCTACTGTTGCGTTGTGGCCGCCGAAGCCGAGGGAGTTGGAGATAGCGATGTCTATCTTGTGTTCCTCGGCGTGCAGCGGGGTGTAGTAGAGGTCGCAGACGGGGTCGGGCTCCGTCAGACCTATCGTGGGCGGCACGATACCGTTCTCCACCGCCAGCGCCGTCAGCACCAACTCCAGTCCGCCTGCCGCGCCGAGCATGTGTCCGGTCATCGACTTGGTGGAACTGATGAGCGCGCGGCGTGCCTCGTCTTCGCCCAATGCAATCTTTATCGCCTTGGTCTCCGCGGAGTCGTTCATGGCGGTGCCTGTGCCGTGGGCGTTGATATAGAGCGTCTCGCCCTCGCGGTAACCCGCTTGGTCGAGTGCCTCGCGGATACAGCGTGCCGTAACGGTGCCGTCAGGACGCGGCGCGGTGTAGTGATGCGCATCGCAGGTGTGTCCGTAGCCGCATACCTCGGCGATGATATGTGCTCCGCGGGCGATGGCATGCTCCATCTCCTCCAGCACCATCACGCCGGCACCCTCTGCCATCACGAAACCCTTGCGGCGGCTGTCGAACGGCAGGCACGCCATAGCGGGGTCTTCCACGGTGCTCAGCGCCCGCGCATTGGCGAAGCCGCCGATAGCCAGCGGGTGGATAGCCGCCTCGGCGCCGCCTGCCACGATGGCGTCTGCGCGCCCCGCTTGGATAGCAAGGAACGCCTCGCCGACGGTGTTCGTGCTGGTGGCGCATGCCGCCACAGAGGTCAGGTTAGGACCTTGCGCGTTGAGGCGAATAGCCGTGTTGCCGCCGCCCATGTTCGCAATCAGCATGGGGATGAACAGCGGCGATACGCCTTTCGCACCGCGGTCAAGGTAGTTCTTAGTCTGCGCCACGAAGGTCTGCAAACCGCCTATGCCGGAGCCTAAATAGACGCCCAGTCGCTCGGGGGCGATGTTCTCGCCGCTGACCAAGCCGCTCTGCTGCATTGCTTCCAAGGAAGCCGCTACGGCGAACTGGCAGAAGAGGTCGTAGTGGCGTATCTCCTGCGCCGTCAGTCCGGCTGCGATAGGGTCAAAGTTCTTCACTTGTCCTGCCACGTGGATGGGCAGCACTTCGTCTTCAAAGCCGCGAATGGTCTCGATGCCGCACTTGCCCGCGATGGCTGCTGCCCACGTCTCGGCGGCGTTATTTCCGATAGGGCAGATTGCCCCAAGTCCGGTGATTACTACTCGTTTCATATTGGATGAAGGATTAAGGATGAAGGATGAAAGACTGATTAGTCTTGAATAGTCAAAGACGATGGTAATAAGTCTTTTCTCCTTTATCTTTCAGCGCGAAGCGCGGTCTTTAATCTATTGATACATATATCTCTTTATGCTCCCTTTCGGGGTTTTGGCGAAGGGTTCGAAGCGCAGTTCAAAGGTCTTCACCTGTGCATACTGCGGCAGACGGCTGTTGAGGTTGCGCAAGTTCTCCTCCATGATGGCGTTCAGTTGTTGCATTACAGGGGATACCTCACTCCCTCCCCTTAGGGAGGGTTGGAGTAGGCTTCCATCTTCTTTCGGCACGATGATGGCATGGAGCAGGTGCTCGCGTTGCACCACCACCGACTCTTGCACGCTGGGCATGCTGTTGAGCAGCACCTCTATCTCCTCGGGGAAGATGTTCTGCCCGTTGGTTGACAGCAGCATGTTCTTGCACCGTCCTACGAGGAAGAGCGTGCTGTCTTTATCCAGCGTGCCGAGGTCGCCCGTGCGGAACCAGCCGTCTTCGGTGAACGCCTCTGCTGTGGCTTCGGGGTTCTTGTAGTAGCCGGCGAACACGCACTCGCCTTTCACCTGAAACTCCCCCGGGATGTTCTCGGGGTCGGGCGACGCGATACGCACTTGCAACGACGGTATCGTCTCGCCGCAACTCTTGGCTTTGTAGCGCCCCACGTGCCCTAATGACAGTAGCGGCGCGCACTCCGACATGCCGTAGCCTGTGATGAACGGCATGCCGATACGGAATGCCAGCAGTTGCTCTATCGCGGGCGGGATAGCCGCGCCGCCGGTGGCGAACACCTCTATCTTCCCGCCCAGTGCCGCCATCACTTTCTCGCGAAGCATGCGGTAATACTGCTCGCTTTGCTGCTCGACCGTTTCACTTCTTGCCGCATTATCAGTCTGACAGCGCGAAGCGCGGTCTTTCAGCGATAGCGGTCTTTCAGCGCCAGCGATCTGACAGTCGTCAGACGGTCTTTCGCCTATCACATATTCCACCATCTTTGCCAGCACCAGCGGCACGGCGAAGAAAATCTTTGGGCTGTAAGCCTGCATGATTTCCACTACCACCGACGGTATCGGCAGTCGTCCGAGGATAATCGTGTGCATACCTGTGCACATCGGCGTGATGAGGTCGCAGGTCAAGCCGAAGATATGCGCGTAGGGCAGGATACTCACGTAGTTGTCGCCCGCGCAGTAGGGGATATGCTTTTGGAATGCCTCTACATTCCAACTGAAGTTCCTTGCCGTCAGCATCACGCCTTTGGGGTTGCCGGTGGAGCCGGAGGTGTACATGATAGCGCACACCTCGTCTAAGTCGCGGTGGTGGAAATGCACATCCGTAGCGCTGTATCCCTGCGGGTAAGCCGCTGCGAGCAGAGCGTCGGCTTGCTCGTAGGCGCGGCGAGCCTCATCGGTAGCCGCCAGCAACTCCAGTGTGTCGGTATCGAAGATGGCCACCACATTCGGCATCTCGTCGAACGCCATCGAGGCGAATGATTTCTTCTCCGTGTAGAGTATCTTGCTGTCGGAGTGGTTGACCAACTGCTGCACGTCGGCGGGCAGGAAGGCGTTGTAGAGTTGCACGCTCACGTAGCCGCCCGTCAGGGCTGCTAGAAAGACCTCCGACCAGTGCACCGAACTCTTGGCATTGATGGCTATCTTGTCGCCTTCTTGCAGTCCGATGGCTTGCCACACGAGGTGCAGGCGGGCGATGTTGCGCGCCAACTCGCCGTAGGTCTCCGTCCGCACCTGATAGTCCGACAGCGCCGCCGCCGACCAGTGTGCTTTTACCGAATCTTCAAATAACTGTGTGAGATTTGTCATTTATTGTTTCGTTGTTTCCGTAGTTACTGGGGACGCGGGCGTCTCGCTCGCGGTGGTCCGCGTAGTTTTCGTAGTTCCCGAGTACTCCGAGTATTCTGAGTATTCCGAGCCCTCCGAGCATGCGCCCTCTTAATTCTTAATTCTTAATTCATAATTCTTAATTCTTCCGATACTCCCTCGGTCCCACCCCCTCGTGGGTGCGGAAGAACTTCCCGAACGCCGACTGGTTGCTGAAGCCCAGTTCGTAACTTATCTGCGAGATGGTCTTGTCTTCGTTCTGCAGGCTCTTGCGGGCTTGAAGCATCAGTTTGTCGGCAATTATCTCGATGGCAGGCTTGCCCGTAACGCTCTTCACGCAGGCGGACACATACCGTGCCGTCAGGTGCAGCCGGTCGGCGTAGTAGCCCACAGAATGCTCCTCGCGGTAGTGGCTCTCCAGTAGTGCCATGAACCGCGCGCTGACCTCCTCTTCCCGTGTCTGCGGCTGACCGTTGTACGGCAGCAGGTAGTAGGCAAATCCGTAGATATACGCCTTGATGATATAGTATATGGTCTGTTTCTGATACGGGTTGTTCTTGTGCGAAAGAGACGAACGCAGGACACCCAATGCCGTCTCTAACGACGACAGCGACTCGCCCTCAAGGTGCACCAGCGGCTCCCGACGCAGGTTCAAGAACATCTGATAACTGTTCTTCAGGTTCAGATATTCAATGTACGCGCGCGACATCAGCACCACCCGCGCTTCGAAGTCCTTGCTCAAGCCCAACCGCTTCACGCGCTGCTGCTGGATAATCACCAGCATGTCGTTCTTCTGCACGTGATACGCCACGCTGTCTATCTGGAAATCCGCCTCGCCGCAGGTTACCAGCGCCACGCACACGTGGTCCACCTCGTAGGTGATGCCGCGGTCGAACAGTGAGTGCGTCTTGTCCAGCAGCACCACATCATCATCCAAGCACAGCGTACCCATGCTTCGATACTGATTTGCCGATAGTCTTGTTACGTCCATAAATTAACTTCGTGTATTTAACTCCGCTTCGCTCCGTGTTGGGAACTTCGTGTATTAAACTTCGCTTCGCTCCGTGTACAGCCCGAAGGGCTTTCTTACATTTACTTTCTTACAGCCCGCAGGGCTTCCTAACACGGAGTTCTTCGCTTTCCGCTTGCAAAAGTAGTCATTTTGTATGGAACGGCAAAATAAATATGATAATCCGAACAGTTTTTCGTACAAATAAGACTGTTTTTTAGGATGCTTTGTGGTCTAATGGATATACTAAAAACAACAAACCGCGCTTGTGGCGCGGTCTTTCCTGATTCTTGATTCCTGATTCTTGGTTCTTGATTCCTACTCAACTACGTGCGTGTTTCTGTTGCCTATAGCGAACAAAGGTGTAGCAAATAGCGAGGACGAGCAGGATACCCACCGAATCGCCTACGGGAGTAGGTGGATCAGGAATCACGCCGGTACCGCCGCCGGGTTTCTCTCTGTAGATAGGTTGCTCTGCCCCGATGGTGGCGTATTGGTATGGGGTCTGTGCCACTCCTGCTCGGCTGCATTGCTCAAGGTACATGTCCGCAGTGAGGAAGGCATCTTGTTGCCTCCCCGCCATGCTTGTGCCCTCGTTGCTGCCATAGTACCCTATCGGGGTAATATCCCTGCCCATCACGTCGTATGTGCGCGGGGCGGAGACCGCCTCGCTGCCGCTGCGATAGGCAGAGGTAGAGGTGAAAGCAGAGGGCATTATTGAAGCATGACTTTGCATGTGCGTGTACCTTTCGATGTTGTGATATCTATGATGTATGCTCCGGCTTGTAGTGGTAGGGTTGCGGTATGTGCATTCCCGACCAGTCGGGATTGAATCATGCGCCCGGCGAGGTCGTAGGCGCAGACTTGCTGCATGGGGTAGTTGCAGAGCAGGCTGACCGCTTGGTTGCCATACACCAGTTGCACGTCAAGGTCTGTCTCCGCGGCATCGGTATCGTTCATATCGGTCGGCACTTCGGGCTCTGTGGGGTTGTCGCCGCTCTCCTCCTGCGAGAGGAGGTAATAGCGCAGCGTGTTGGCTTGCGGGGTCTCGATGTCGATATACATACCATCGTGGAGCAGTGTGGCGGTGTGGTTGAGCGTGTCGCAGAGATAGACGGGTGCGGCGAACTGCCCTGTGATGTTCACTTGCAGGCGCGTGGTCTGCTCGGGCGTGTAGCCGTTGCCGTATTGGAAGAGCAGGGGCAGGCAGGTGAGTTGTTGCCGCAGGTCCACGGAGAGGGCATGCTGACGGTCGAGGACATAGAGGTTGAGCGGCGTGGTGAAATAGCCGTCCTCTTCCGTGCCGGCGTTGGATGCCATGAGCAGCAGGTCTTCGCCGTCCACTATCTCGTTGGAAGCCATCGTGTGCTCTGCAACGCGCACGGTGGAGCGGTAGGTGCCGTCGTAACGGAAGGGCGTGGCGGCGGTGAGGGTGAGCAAGGCACTTGACTGCCCTTTTGCTTGCACGCGCGCCGGCTTGCTGCTCTGTGCAGGCGTGGTTGCCGCAGGCTGAATAGAGAGCATGTCTGCGGAGAGGGTAATGGTGAGTTCTTTCTTCTTTGTGCCATCGGCAGTGCGGAGCATCACGCCTTCGGTGGGCGCAAGGAAGAAGTTTTTCGTCTCAGAAGGAGTGAGCACACCATAAGCTTCCATCGAAGTGCTAAGCGGGCTCCATGCGTCGCCGTTCTTGTAGTAGAAGGTGTTGCTCAGGTTAGTGTTCTCCGCCAGCAGTTTTCGCATATCAATATATGCCATGGTCGGGTTGCCGAAAGCAAAGTATTCTGAAGCGGTTGTGTCGGTCAGGGTAATCTGCATCGTTTCGTCTGCTTCGGGCGTGAATGCCAACTTGCCGATGTTCGCCATGTCGCGAGGGATATTCTCGTAGTAGGGCGATTGAGTGCCGTTCTCGTAGTAGTAATAGTAGGCGTTGTCGGGGCGCGGCAGACGGATGGTCGCGTCTGTTGCCGCATCATCTCCTCGCCATAGCATCATCGAGAAGGCTTTTCCCGTCTTGAGCGGTTCTGCGAGGGTGTTGAGCACGTTGCTCCAGCCCGTGGATGCTACCGTGGCTTCGGGATTGTTGAAAGTACCGCCCTCAGGATTGAAGTTCTTATAACTGTGGCTGTAGGTGGAGATATACGAGGTGTTGTATGTGCGGTTGGTCTCTCCCGACTTGGGTGCAAAGGGCTGCGAGTCGGAGCCGTCAATATAGAATGCCATATCGCCGGAGAAGGTCTCTTGGATGGGCGTGGAGACGATATACCATTGCTGTGCAGTCAGCGTGATGTCGGCGAAAGCTTTTTGGTAGTCCAGCAACTGTTGTTGCCCGAGTTTCGCACCCGATTGGAAATAGACAGCGTGGCAAGAAGCGGGCTGATAGAAGAGGTCGTAGCGGTTGATGCTGTCGGGGGTGGTGGAGACGATGGGGTAGAGTGAGTCGTGGGGGAGCACGGGGATGATGACGCTGCTGTGTGCTTGCGGCACCATGCCTTTCGCACCGTAAATAACCTGTCCCATGGCATCTACCGCCGTCCAGTTGGCATCGTCTTGCCAGCGGTTTTGGCTGTTGCGCTGCGGGGTCCATAGCAGGTAGTCCGGCGTGATGGCGAGTGTGAAGTAGGAGGTGCCGACGGGGCAGGTGTTCTCCGAATCGGAGGAAGTACCCTTGAGCGAAATCAAGGGAATGCGGAAGGTATATTCATAGCCGGCACGCGGCGTGAAGAGGGTCTTCCCCTCAGGGCAGAGGGCTGCCGCCACGGGGGTGAGATAGCAGGTGTCGTCCGTCTCCTTGTAGTAGGGAATCGTAGTACCTCCAGAGAAGTCGTATTTCTTGTCCGGCTCGTAGGCAAACCAGTGCTTATCGGGGTTGAAGTTGGGGTCGGTGGACGAGGCGAGCGTGATGGTGTCGGGCAGGATAACCCCCTTGCGCTCGTGCATGGGCAGTGCTATCGTTTGCGTGCCGGCTTGCTCCTTACTGAGACGGATGCGAGCAGGCTTGTCGAGCAGTTGCTCCGGCAGTTGGTTGGACGGGGTCTTGCCGATGTCTAATGTGCGTTCGGGTGCTTCCGGTGCGGCGATGTTTACGATAGAGTGGGTATAGCACATGTCTATCGGATTGCCTTTCTCATCGTACACGCTCCCAACAATGGGCATCACGGCATAGCGTATGCGGTTGCCCGGGCGGATATAGATGCTTGTATTCAGGTTACCCAAAAGCAACTCTCCACTCATGCAGAGGTCGTAGATGATTTGGTAATCTTTCTTGTCGGAGAAAGATTGGATGTCTATGGCTGCCAGTTCGGTTACGAAGCGGTTGGGGTTGCTCTCGCTTTCGCGTCGGAGGTCATAGACGAGTGCGTTTTCTATCTCTTTGAAGAAGTATCCGTGTCCGTTGGTGCTGTCGGGGTGCAGGGCTTTGGAGCGCCATGTATTCAACTTAAAGTTGTCTTCTTCGGTCGCTGCACTGTTGGTCAGCAGCAGCCAGTCGTTCATCGCCTTGCCGGTGTGGGTAACCTGATTGCCGGTAGCGGGGTCAATCGCCACCATGTTCACGTTGACCGAGAGGTTAAACTCTTCGTTTCCGCAGGTGGTAGGCTCGAAGTTGGCTTGCGGTTCGCCGTCAATCGCCAACTGGAAGGCATTGCTGACGGGGAGCGGCGAACGCAGTGCACAGACGGTGCTACTCAAGTCTTCCGCGCTGTATGCCACGCGTACCTCGTAGTCCTGCGCCGCAGTCATCTCCGCCTCATGTACGATATATAAAATCCAGCGTGTCTCTTTCTGTTCGGGGTCATCGATGTTGCTTACATACTCCTTCACAAATCCCATGCAAGTAACTCCAGGCGCATCGCCCTCTTTGCTACCCTCTTCCCATGCTTGGTATTGCTCTTTGTCATCGTTGTATCGCTGCATGAGTTCCGATAGTGAACTGAATATAGCGCCATTTGGGGGGGTGTTGCGTTGGGGAATGGCAACAGTGCCGTGGTCGTTGCTTGGCGTCTTCTCGTTGGCGGTGCAATAAGCGGGGAAGACATTAACGGCAGTGCTGCCCGTGTTGTCCCAAATCTGATAGTATAGCGTATCGCCTGATATGTCTTCTTTCGAGGCTTCGTAATCCAATCGCACAATGGCTTTCACGGAGGTAGCGGAGCAGTCGGTAGAGGCTTGGTAGGCATCAAGGGGTACCTCGTTGGCGTAGATGACGATGTCGTCTAACACAAAGTCGTTACCCATGCCCGTGGGGGCGAAGTCATAGACGGCTATTTGGTAGTGGTCGTAGTCTTTGGTAAGGTCTATCTCGAAATTGATTTGATACCATGTGCCGATTTGGTAGTCGTTCTCATCAATGGTGATATTGCGCTCAATCTCGCCGGTCATGAACTCCGTAACGCCATGCCACTCGCTTTCATCGGTGTAGCGTCCGCGAATCTCAAACTTTAGCGACGGGTTGGCGTAGGGAGGATAATCGCGCCCGTTATTGTTGAGGTTGCCTACCCATGCCGAGCAGAACATCTTCTGTCCCGAACAGAGGCGCCTATCCACGTTGAGCATGGTCATCAAGCCGGGGGTGGATGGCGCATCCGTCATCAGCATATAGCCCTCCGTTAGTCCCGAACGATTCTCAAAGGTGGCAAAATAGTTTTTTTCACCCATGCTTTGGGTGGTGTTCAAAAGGGCATACTCGCCGCGGTGCGGGTAACCCGTGGGGCGGCAATATCTTACTGAACTAATCCCGCAAGACGCAGGATAGTAGAATCCCGAGGAACTCTCTTCCCAACTCAGCGGCGTGGTGTAGTATGTCAGACTTTCTTGATCATGTTTGTCAAAGTCAAAATCCTGCTTTGAGAGTACGATATAGTGCTCTTGAATCTTCTTGTCGCTGATGAGCGCCACCCCGCTCTCGTCTTCCGCCCAAGGTCCCACTTGGCTCTGCGGCATGAAGGTTACCTGCCAGCGCACAATCTTGTAGCCCTGTTCGATACCCTGCTCTATGCTCAGCCCGTCCGGATATGCGCAGAGCATGTGGGTTATCTTCACGGGGTGAGTACCATCGTAGTTATAGTCTCCTTGGCTGAGGGGCAAAATATGTAAGTAATCGTTTTCTTTATCCCATGAGTACTCAGTGGCATTGGAGGGGTCTATCTCGTAGTAGGTGTCTCCCACTTGCACAATGCGGTGTACCTTCATCGTGTTGTTGACATCAGTGGTGTCGCCCACGCGGTGGAAGCCCTTCTCATCTTTGTAGATATAGCAAAGTTGACTCTTGTACGAGTAGTGATGTGCATGATACTCCTTGGTGAGCGTTACGCCTTGCTCGGCGGGTGCAATAAGGTTGTAGTCTTCCAACCATTGCCCGTCTGCTCCGTGGCAAGTCTCCATCTTGGCAGCCATCGAGTCCGCATGTATCAGCGTCCATATCTGCCGATAGGATAGGGTGGGCTCATAGATATAGTAACTGAGCGTGTATTTGGTATGTTCTTCATTCCATATCGTGTCGCGCACCTGCGTGTTGAAGTTCGTACCATAGTCGGCGTAGTTAGAGAACTCACCGGCGAAGCGATGCACGCCTGTCCAGTCGCTCGGGATGCTCAGCCGCACGCGGGCAACAGGGGACAAGGTGTCTTTGTCTACGGTGGTGGCTACCCATGCCGTGCCGTAGATACCCTGCGAGAACTCGCCGGAACCGATGATATGCAGGGTCTCCGCCTTGTTGTTTGTACCCTTGTAGCAGATATAGTCATCGGGGAAAGATGCGATGCTGTCGGGGATGCGGGTCAGTTTGTCGTAGTCGTACCATAGTTGCCAACCGGACATGTGCCGCTCGCGGGGGTGGAGGTAGATGAACTCATCGGCACCGGGGATGTAATAGAGCGTCTGCTCTTGGGTATGCACCTGTTGCAGCCCGCGCTCGTCATACTCCTTGTTGGCAATACCCTTGTTGCGCACCAGCAGGTCTCCGTTGGTGTCGGTGAAGCGGGAGGACTGTGTAACGGGAATGCTGAGCGAGGTCATCAGTTCCCCGCCGCCGTTTTCTTGGTCTTGGTGGAAATTCGTGATGATGAGCCGTGCCGCACGGTCGAAGCCGAGCGTATTCTCCTCGGTTGCTTGCAAGTGTATGGTGTCCTTGTTGAGGCGGATGCGCAGCCATGTGGCAGGCGCGCCTGTCGCGTTGTCCACTGTCTGCACCGTGAACGAATCGGTGTTGTTAAGATTAACCACCAACGCATGGTCTTTGAGCGGATCGCCTATTGGTGCGATAAGTGTATTGTTGTAGGCATAGTATCGTTCCCACTGACGGTGGTGGTGTCCGCCCACGATGCCTTTGTAGGTCGTGTCGGTTTGGTTGTAGCCGAAGTGGACGGAGTGCAATACATCGTCGCTCCCTGCTTTCTTGCACCAGAGCGTAACCTTGTCGTTGTCCAAGAGGTAACTGGTGCGGCGAATCAATGCCTCGCGCCGCGTATAGCGAATGGTATCTACGCTCACCGTGCAGAGGATGGAGTCCACATAGTCCGCATACTTGCCCTGCACCTTGTAGTTCTCCAGCGGCACATCCTTCGGCGTAACGGAGATAACCACTTTGCCTTGCGTGGTACTGCTTTTTACAGCCGATGTTTGTTTGAGCGTGAAAGCAGATTGTGTGGGGAACCGCGTGGTAACAGAGAAAGAACCGATCTCGGACGGGTTATCTACAATCAACTGATTCCAATCGCCGGCTTGGTCGTGGATATAAAACCTCTCCTCGTATTTCTTGTTAAAGTAGAGCGTGAGGTCTTGGTGTCCTGAATTGTCATTTTTATAAACGAGAGCAGGTAGCGGGTAGGCTTTTCCTTCTATTTCGCGCGTGGTGAGCGTATCGTAGATTAGATACGATTCTTTATCTGATGTTGCTAAGGTATTCTCCGAGAGGTATTCTTTTTTCCCGATAGAGCCTGTTACCAAATCGATAGTGCCTGTGGGCACGGTGGAAATAGTTGTCCATTGGGAGCCTTGGGTATCATAATTGAGGTAGTGTTTCCCGTCTGTACCTTGGTAATAGATACGATAACTCTCGTCCAAGTTCCATACGGTGCGGGTGCCGCTTTCTGCTTCTATATAGAGCGAACCATCGCTCCGGCGACAGAGATAATGACCGGTGATGTAGTTCTTGAGAAAGAACTGGCTGGCATTATTCCTTTCTACAATCCATATATCGTGTTTTTTTTTGTCAATGGTACTGGTGGTGAAACCTTTTTCCATATCCGAGACGGTTGAATTATTATCCTCCGCGATAACATGGCTGGTTCGACCGTCAGCAATGCTGCTGGGGAACCATTGGCGGATGAAAAGCGTGTCGCCGATGGCAGGCGTACGCCATACGGCAATGAGGTCTATGTTGCCCTTGGGGTAGATAGTCTGTTTGTTGGAATAGGTTACTTGCTTGTTTTTCGCCTGCGTATAGTCGGTTGCCCAGCCGATGAAGTAGTATGAGGCATTCTTGGGGTTCCAGTTGTTGAAATAGCCAACGAGCGTATAGGCTTGTCCCGAGCGCGCAGTGGCTGTTATCACAGAGTCTTTCGTGCTGACACTGCCGTTGGCGAAGTAGCGTATGGTGTATGTCTTGTCCCATTGGGCATAGAGCGTGATGTTGCCGCTCAGCCGCAGTTGTGCGCCGTCCTCGTAGAACACTTGTGTGCCCTCGGGGTCGGTTGCCCACCCGCGGAACTGCATGTTGTCCGCTATGTGGCTCCAAGAGGGACTATCCTTGCGGAACTCTTGGAAGCGGCGTAGGGTGAAATCGCGGTAGATAAAGCCCTGCTCTTGGCGCGTCTTGGAAGTGGCACCCATATTCTCATGGTAGGTGACGGTGCATGTCTGCTCCCATACGGCATAGAGGTCAATGTTCTTGCCCATGGTGATGACCTGCCCGCCGGCGTTGTAGAGTGTCTTTCCTTGCGGCTCCAATGACCATCCGATGATCGCCGAATCCGGCTTGTCGTTCTTCCACACCGTGCAGGAGTCAATGGTGCTGACCTGCGTCTCCACGGTGTACTGCAGTTGGGTCTGCGTGTCGTTCGCGTTCAGGTTACGATGCAGCGTGATGGTGTCGCGCTTGAGCCATTGGGCATAGAACCGCAGACGAAGCGAGTCGTTGCCGGTAAGTTGCTTAATTTTGCTCTCGTTCAGTTGTACCGTCTCACCGGCGTTGACAGTCAGACCCATGCCGTTGGGGTCCGTATCCCAGTTCTTGAACACATAGCCCTTCTGCTCCCACGGACATTCAGGCGCCTCAAACACAGGGTCCTCAAGGCTCAGGTAGGTCGCGTTGTTTTCGTAGTTTATGTTATTTGCGTTAGGAAGGATGCAGGTGAAGATATAGGGAACGAAATGGGTGTGCATATTCCCCTCGCACGAGGTCTCTTCCAATCGGAAGATACCCGCGCGTCCTGCATAGTTTGCGGCAAGGTTGTCGGCATTAAAGGTGGTGGCGCTGCTTTTCTGCGGCATCTGCTCCATCGCCGTGTTCTCCGAAACGCCTTTCTCTACACCTTCTTCGGTGCGGTAGGCGGCTACGGTTTGCTCAATAGAGCCGGGACCTGCCTGCTTGTTGAGGTGAATACGATAGTTTTTCCCCGCGGTGGACGGCAGGTCGGTTATCATCTCCGTTTCCCATATGCCCGCGCGTTTCTCCGTGAAGGGCAGGAAATAGCCGCTGTCGTTCAGAGTAACCTTGTCATAGATAAGCGAGTAGCCCACGGGCGCGAAGCGGAGGTCGTAGTTGGGTCTCGCGCTCGTAGTGTCAATACTGAGTGTGCCTCGTGCACCCTCAGCAGAGCCTACGGTACGCTCATCGCAACCCTGTGCGGTAATAGGCAACCAACCGAAAGACCAACCCTGAGATATGCCATTTTCTTGCTTCCCCTTGCCTACCCATAGATGCGGCGTGGTGTTGTCTATGCTCGCAGGCAGGGTGAAATCGGAGATAGTCCAACGCCCGTTGTTTTGTTTCTCAAATGCCCAGAGTCCGTTACCATCTGCCTCGTCATACACATTGAGCACATACGGCAGCAAGAAGCGGAGTCTCGGATGATTCGGGTCGCTCAAGTCTAATTGCAGCGTGCAGGGGAGGGTATTGTTCACCCGAATCGTAGCCGCATTGGCTCCGGCGGTGAAAAGATTGTCGCTGCCATCTGTAGCAAGGTCGCCTTCGTAGCCCCATGTATTCGTATTCTTAGAAGGATACCGCTCCGACAGCAGGCTTATCTCCACCTCCCCGCTTCCGTTCGCCATACTCGGGTCGAGCGTTACCTGCGCCTGATATATGGAAGGTGTTTGGGTGGCTGTGAAGCGCGCGGTGGTATGGCGATTGCCGTACTGCACTTGCCATTTCATGTTCAGCGCGTACAAATCCACCATCGTCTTGGGCAATCCTCTGTATATGCTCTTCTCAGCGTAGGTCTGCCCGCTACCGTCCGCCAGCGTATTCCAACCGAGGAAATCATAGCCCGTCGGCACGGTTAGCAGCGCAGCTGTGCGGCTGAGCACAACGGCGGTATCTTGTTGGCGACTCTTTGTATAGTTATCGGTCACAAAACTGACTGTCCCTTCCGGGAAGAGATTATCCTGCCGAATCAGATTCCCGTCGCCATCGTGGTAGGAGAGACACCTTACGGTGCGTCTCGTACCTGTCTCCCAAACAAAAATCATCGAACTCTCCTTGCGGAAGGAATGGCAGTAGTCGCCCTCGTTCATCCGCTTGAGCACAGGGGTATTCGCATCCTTCCACTCTACATCCAAGTTATAATAGACTCCCGTCTCAGGGTCTTTCTCTATCAACCATATACGGTCATACTCATAGCAAGTGTTATTGTATCCCACATATCCCACATCGAACTTAAAGACATGAAACGATGCTTTTTTGCCCGTGCTGCTATTGACTAACTGTCCCTCCGCACCCAGCGAAGCCTTGTCTCCCGTTTGATTGAGAAACGAGAGCGTAATCATGTTATCCTTCTGCACTATTCCGGCGTGCATGGTCTGTGGCTTGTTAGCGGGGTCATATGGCAGAAATTGTACTTGCTTGGCTGTATCATTGTATGTCATCAGAAATACCGCACCATCGTCTCGCAAACAGCCAAAGTATCTATCGTAAGGGGCATGCTTATAATAGTTGTAGAAATCAACCTTATAGTTGATAGGCAACCGATAGGCAATAGTTGCTTGTACATTTTTGGCTGCCGTTTCGTTCGCTTGTTCGCTCGTCAGCCCACAGGGCTCCTCGCCGTACAACGGAGAGAAACCAATGACGATAAATAGCCAAAGAATAAGGATGTTGATGGAACGGAAAGATATATAACTATTCATAAGGGTAAAGTACAATGATTAAGAATTTAGGTAGTATGATTATTAAAACGCCTAATTTATTGATATTCAGCATGATAAAAATACCCCCCCCCATGCTACTGATGGAGAGGCATTCTTTGTCGTCTAAAATTGAGCCGCAAAGGTACTACAAATTTCTCAAATATACAAATATCTGCATGATTCTGTGTAAGTTTTGTGTTTTTTGACAAGTTGATTTTACAATCCAAAGAAGGAACCATGTCAAAAATGTACAATTACAACAGATTAGTTAATAGGGAATAGTTAATATCTCGTATGGCACACTATGCAATATTAACTATTAACTAATCGTTTCAATAGTAGGATATTATTAGGTTATTATTAGGTTATTATTAACGTGAACTCGAAATAAGATACATATACATTGAACAACGATGACTCTTTTATTTCAACAAAAATTTCCAAAAATTGTTCGGAACTTGTCCCGACCTGTCGGGATATTTTTCTTTACGTATAATTAACGTGTAATTAACCATTAATTCATTACCAAACTTGTCCCGACCTGTCGGGAAAACCAATTTAGTC
>JAXDTJ010000024.1:0-28214 GCA_034090015.1 Paludibacteraceae bacterium
CTTGATACATGGCAATTAAGAATTAAGAATTAAGAATTAAGAGGGCGTTGCTACCCTCCTAATAAATTGAATAGGCGTACTATGTGTAACATATAATTGCCGTGTAATTATTCATATAATTTAGCAATGAATAATTAATGGTTAATTACACGGCAATTACATGTTCGTTTCAGGACAATTACGTGTAACCCATAACATGTAATTATCATGTAATTATTCATATAATTTTTCAAAGCAATAAATGGTCAATTACACAATAATTATATGTTAAAAGAATGAAAAAGTATGCACATCGGTAAAAGGCAATACTATCAAACCACTATCGCGTCGCCCATCGGGCAGATTACGCTCGGGAGCGACGGCGATAGTTTGGTGGGCTTATGGACAGCAGGGCAGAGATTCTTTGGCTATACGGTGCCGACGGCAATGTTGCCCAATGACCATTTGCAGGTGTTCGCCCTTACGAAAGACTGGCTGAGCAGATATTTTGATGGGAAAAAGCCTCTGATTTCGGACTTGCCCTTGGCGCCCATTGGTGGTGCGTTTCGCCAGACGGTGTGGCGAATGCTGACAGAGATTCCGTATGGGCAAGTGGTTACCTACGGAGACCTTGCCCGCAAAATCGCTGTGCAGCGGGGCATTGAAAGTATGTCGGCGCAGGCAGTAGGCGGAGCCGTGGGGCGCAATCCCATTTCTATCATCATACCCTGCCACAGGGTGGTCGGTGCAAACGGCAACCTTACGGGCTTCTCCGGAGGCATTCCATTGAAGTCATGGCTTTTACACCACGAAGGGGTGGATATGAACCATTTATCTTTTCCCACAAAATGTACAGCACGATAAACTACTAAATACGCAGGCGTCCCCGCCTGCGTATTTATTCAACACTCACAAAGTCTCCGAGGGGCAGAATATGCGCCACTTGCGTGTATCTTTTCTTGTGTAAATCAATAGGTTGGTTAAAAGGAATCGGTGTAGCATCAAAACAGATAACAGCGTAGTAAGGTGCATTCTCCGCAGAGAAACCCTTTTGGCGCAATGCTTCAGCCGTCCATATCTGAAAACCTTTACGTTTTTGCTTGAAGAGCAAAGGAGTCTCTCCGTTGGTATGAAGGCATACATAGCCTAACCGTTCAAAACCTTGTTTGACCAGCAATGAGCCCTTAGAGTCTCCTGCGCGGAGATAAGTGATGCCTAAGCGGATTGCCAACTCGCGGTCTTTCTCGCGCATGTGATTAACCAATACCGTTGCCTCTTGCGCATTCTCACGCATTTTACGGAAGAGTTTCTCGCGCTTATCGCCGTCCTCCAGCGCCTGTCGTCTGCGTAGCGATAAATCTATAAATAGGGGTTCTTGCTCTATGCCGATGAACTTTCGCCCGAGGAGATTGGCGGCAATGCCGGTTGTACTACTTCCCGCAAACGGGTCAAGAATGGTATCGCCGACATTCGTAGAAGCCAAAATGATGCGGTACAATAGGCGCAAGGGTTTCTGCGTGGGGTGCTTCCCCTGTTCTTTCTCCCATTGGCTTACCGCAGGAATCCGCCACACATCGGTCATCTGCGTACCACCGTTCAACTGCTTCATTGTCTCGTAGTTGAACTTGTGGGTTACCTTCTCACTTTTTCGCGCCCAAATGATGAGTTCTGTGGAAAAGTTAAAATACTTGCACGACAAATTTGGGGGCGGGTCGGTTTTCTGCCATGTGATAGTATTCAGTACCTTATATCCTAACTCTTGCAAACAACGCATCACCACGTGGATATTATGGTGCGTGCCACTAATCCAAATCGTGCCGTTTTCTTTTAATTTCGGGCGACAAAGTTCGAGCCATTGACGGTTAAACGCATAGATATATTCGGGAGTGCCGCCCTTGTCCCAATCACCTTTGTCCACGCAGACCTGCTTACCGTTTTGCACGCTGATACCGCCGTTGCTCAAAAAATACGGCGGATCGGCAAAAATAGCATTGATAGAATTATCTTCTATCTCTTTCAGTCGTTCTATGCAATCTCCTTGCAGAAGGGTAAAGTCAAGATATGAAGACGGTATATCCATCATAGATTCTTCAATAAATCTTCGTAAGCAGCCCACGACATAAAGCGTCCCTTTCCATTGGGATAGTTTACGTCTTCTTGTCCCCAAATCCATTTGTATGCCTTAATCAATTCTTCAGGTTTTTCGCCTGTTTGGAAAGACAAGGCACGTATATCATTTATGAAATCATTAGGTTCCTCACCCTTCAATGTCTTTTCGAGAAGCGAGATTAATTTTTTGCCCTCTACGGGATTTTCTTTGCACTTAGCCGTTACATCCTCCAGTATTTGTTTATGTGAGATCTGCCAAAGTGAAGTTTTACTTGGGTCATTAATGAAGACCAAGATATCTTCCTTCTTCGGATGTCCATATACACTTTTCCCTCCCGGCTTCGTAATGACGATATTACGACCATCATCGCATTGCTCTACCTCATATCCTCGGTATTCAATAGCAGCCACTTGTTTCACAAATTCTTCACGAGGGGCATTCCTAATGTTTAACTTCTTCAAGTCAATAGAATGCGAATATACGTTCTTTGCCATAAACTATTTGATTTTGGAGATAAACTCAGTTATTGTTGTCAAATTATAGATACTCGGTATAGCAGCAAAGGCTTCTTCCAATTTGTTGCGGGCAGATGTCCAACCGATAGTGCGTGCCGACATATTATACTGCTTTATGTTTGGTTTCTGTATAGTTGTGTACAAGGATCTCGGAGAGTTTTCCTCGTTTGCTTGCTATGGCATTTACGTTGCGCGATGCCCATACACGTTCAATGATATACTGCGCATAGAGGTCATCGAAAAACATGTCTTTGCAATCGGAATTGCTCAACATGAAATGGAATCCCCCTTGCTCCACCTTGTCGCAAAACTCCTTCAAACGCCGTTGGGCAAGGTCATTGAAGGCTTCTTTGGCATAGTCGTTAAAGCAACTGGTGTTGTTAAGCGGACGATAAGGCGGGTCGAAGTAGAAGAGCGTATCCCCTTTGGCATGTGATAGCGTTTGCTGGTAGTCGCCGGTCAGTATCTCCACATGCTGCAATAGTTCACTATCGGCATATATGGTGTTCGGGTCGCAAATCATCGGGGTCTCGTATTTGCCAAACGGCACGTTGAATAGACCCGATTTGTTTACACGGTACAGACCATTGAAACAAGTACGATTGAGGAAGAAAAACAGCGTGGTGTTGCGGATAGGTTCTAATGCTTTTGTGTTGAACTCATCACGCATACGCATAAAGAACTGCTTGCGTTCTTCTTCGGAATGCAAGGCATAGTATTCTTTCTGAATTTCTTTTAGAGAACCAACCAACTCAGAGGGAGTATCTCGAACCACTTTGTAGCAAGTAGTGAGGTCAGAGTTGATGTCGTTGATGATGGCTGACTTGATGTTGGAGTGTTTCTGCAACATGTTGAAGAGCATGGCTCCTCCGCCCACAAAAGGCTCAATGTAAGTAACGTTCTCCCATTGGTCAAAGTCAGCAGGAAGCAGGGCTTCGAGTTGGTCAATGAGTTGCGTCTTTCCGCCCACCCATTTGACAAATGGTTTTGCTTTCATTGTTTGTTTCTGTTAATCGTCTGCAAAGATACAAACTTTTTTCCATATATACAAGGGAGAATACATAAAAAAAGACAGCCCTACGACTGTCATACTGCCGTTTGATTGCTCAATTAGGAAATAAAAAACGACGCTCTATTGCATAATTCAAAAAAATGTAGTACTTTTGCAGCACTAATGCATAATTCTTCTTTCACCATGCACCACCATGTAGTTGCCGCTATTATCGTCCACGAGGGGCGTGTCCTCTGTATGCAACGTGGGCAGACCAAGTATCCTTACACTGCTTTCAAATGGGAGTTCCCCGGCGGAAAGATTGAGCCCGGCGAGCAGGCGGAAGACGCGTTACGCCGCGAGATTCGGGAAGAGATGGAGATGGAAATTACCATCCTGCGCCATATCACGACGCACCACCATGCCTACCCCGATTTTGAGGTAACGCTGGAGTTCTACCTTTGCTACGGCGGGTCGCGCTTGGACGAACAGGGTATGCCTGCTTTCACCATGCGCGAGCACCACGCTTACTGCTGGTGTCCGTTCGCTGACCTACACTCCCTTGATTGGGTAGCCGCCGACCGCCCTGTTATTCAACAAATTCAAGTGGCAATTGACCATTAAGTATTTACCGTCCGCGCCCCCTGGGGCGGAAGCCGGTAGAGATTATGGTATGTTTTTTACTCTCCCTCTATTCACGGGGCGGACACGGTAGCCTGCTTCTCGCAGGGCGGCAAGCAGTCCCTTGTCGCCGCCGAGGTAGATGGCATTGAGCGTGATAAAAGCATGCCCGTCGCGCAGATGGGGTTGCAGGCGTTTTACCCATGTACGGTTGCGCTGCGCATACACCTGATAATCAGAATAGGAGATGGAGGTCTTGTTATCGGGACCCGACACCTGGTATGCCATGTCTGCCAGTCGTCCCATGCGGTACATCTCCAGCAGCGTCCGCTCTTGCTGCACCTCCCGCTCGGGGTAGTCAATCACCTTCTGCAGTTCTTCGCACTGCCAGTGAAACGGCTCCCTGTCGAAGAGCATGTACATGGTTTCCCCCACATCGTCCAACCCATACACGGGCAAGCCTTTCTCCTGCGCCACCACCTCGAAGAAAGTCTCCATCGACCGCGCCTCGTCGTATCCAAGCCACTGCTTGAAGAGCGCGGCGCGGAACATCTCCGTGAGGTAAGCGGGTTTCATACGGCATAGTTGATTCAGCCCCATGCCGAGGTTCAGCAGCAATGCTTGGTCGATATGCTCGTACTCCGCCTCGCTGTAGAAATTCGTCAGCCTCACCGAGTCGGGTAGCAATGCTGCCTGCCGCAGCGCCGAAAGTGCCTCGTAATCTTCCATCGCGAACTCTGTAACCACCTTGTCGCACTTGGCAAAGCAGGTGAAGACATTCGGAATGGTGTCCAAAAAGGCTATATCCACCAGCCGATGGGTAGCAAGAACATAACTCTTCCCTTTGCAACTATTCCCCGACACCTCGTACAATACTTGGGCAGAGAGAGTTCCACCATGACCCTCCCCGCCTCTCCCTACAAAGAGAGGAAGAAAAAATAGAAATAGTAAAACACATACCTTCACTATTCTCGTCTCCCTCCCTTTGTAGGGAGGGACGGGGTGGGTCCTCTTATCTCCCTCCCTTTGTAGGGAGGGACGGGGTGGGTCTTGTCTTCTCATTGGAATCGTGTGATGAGGTTGTATGCTTGGTAGATACCGAGTTCGCCGGCTTTGCTCAGGTCGGCTAAGCCTTGCTCCGGCAGGTCGGTGTAGATATAGGTCAGCCCGCGGTTGAAATACGCCTCGGCGAAGTCCGCGTCCACGCCGATGGCTTGCGTGTAATGGCTGATTGCCGCCTGCCACTCCCGTTGCATGCAGAGGATGTTCGCCTTGTTGTAGTAAGCAAAAGCGAAGTCGGGGCATAGGCGCACCACTTGGTCGTAGTCGCGCAGCATAATCTCGAAATCCATGCTCATCTTCTCCGTTTGCTCGCCCGTTGCCCGCCTGTATTGCAGCAGTTTGTAGCGCCAGTTGGCGCGGCAGAAGGTAATCACCGCCACCTGCTCACGGTCGGTGGTCAGTTGCAGTGCCTGCGTGCAGTCGTCGATAGCCGACGAATAATCCTGCACCAGCGCGAACTCCATGGCACGAGCGAAGAACAACGCAGGCGACAACTGCTTGTCTAATTGCTCCGACAGTTGGCTTATCTGCTGAAAATGCAAGTTCACGAGTTCGGCAGTCAGCGGCTGCTCTTGCACCACGAAATGCAGCGGCGCAGGCAACCACTGAAGGCGGTTCAGTTCCGACACGGCGGAGTGGTAGTAGTTGGTCTGACGCAGAGGCTGCTCTTGCGTGTAGTACGACAGTGAGATGTTCGGCTCGTTCACCACATCAGTGTATTTCTTCTGCACAGCACCGCGGGTGGACGATTGGTATTTCTGTTCGTCCTCCGTCGGCTCTTGGTTGGTCTGCGCTGTCTGCGCGGAGAACTCTTTTCTGCGGTCGCGTTTCTGAGGCTGCGCCTGCGCTATCTGCACCGAGGTGTTGGGAGCGGACTGTTGAGCGTTGCGTGTTGAGCGTTTAGCGTTAGCCTCTTGCTCGCGCTCGTAGGCGGTCTGCCGATAGCGATATGCCTCTTTGGTCAGGTTGAGCGCCGTGGCGGCTTGCGCGGCGAGGTAGTAGGAAGGCAGGAAATCAGGATAGCGGGCGATGAGCGAGTCGAAATCCGCCCTTGCGGCTTCCCACTGCCGCAACTCCATCTGCACCAGCCCGCGTTGGTAGCGCATCTCGGTCTTCTCCGGCGCCAATTCCAAGGCGCGGTCGTAGTCCTCCTGCGCGCGGTTGTAGTCGCCCAACTCATGCCTGAGCACACCGCGGTTGTAGTAACACTGCGCATCGCGCGGCGCCAACTCTATCGCCTTATCGTAGTCCGCCAGCGCACCGCGGTAGTTATGGTTATGATAGAAGATAACGCCTCGGTTGATATAGTCCCCCGCCCATTTCGACCCGAGGTTCACCGCCTGCGTCAGTTGCAGAAGTGCCTTATCATAGTCCTCACGCATGAGGTTCACCGTCCCCAGTGCCGACCAGTTGGCGGGGTTCTGCGAGTCCAACTCCGTGGTGCGTTCAAACGCTGCAAGCGCGCACGCAGTGTCTTTCATCTGCATACATATCGCCCCTTTCTCGAAGAGCAGCGAAGCCGATTCGGGCTCGCGCTTGAGCAACTGCTCCATGTCCGCCATCGCTTCGTCGAAATGCTCTTGTGCCGCCCGCGCGTCAGCCCGCAGTAGTAGATAAGTCTTGTTCTCAGGTGCAAACACCAACGCTTGGCTGAAGTCCTGCTCTGCCAACGCCGCCTCATCCAACCGACGATAGACGAACCCGCGCGTGTAGTACGCACCGGGCATGAACGGGTTGCAAGCGATAGCCGACTGACAGTCACGCAACGCACCTTGATAATCTTCGAGGTTGATTTTCGCAATAGCGCGGTAGAGGTAAGGCTCTGCGAGGTAGGGCTTGAGTTTGATAACCTGATTGAAGTACTGAATAGACAGCACATAGTCCTCAAAATAGAGCGCATTGCGCCCTATCGCCGTGATACGGTCGGTATTCAGTTGCGCCCTCATCGGCAACCCCCATCCGCACAGCACCAAGAGAAATATGTAGAAGTGCTTTCTCATTCTTCGTCTGTTTCTTCCGCCAACAAACCTTGCGATGCCGCCAAACCTTGCTGTATCTGTTGCAACAATAGTTCGCGCGGCGGCAGTTCTGTTAAGTATTGTGCCACACGAATACCGGATTTATCCAACTGCAGTAATTCTATCTGCTCGCTATTCCCCTCTGTACAAAGTAGCAAACCGAGAGGCGTTTCCTCTCCCTCTTGCATTTCGTACTTCTCTAACCAACGGAGGTACAATTCCATTTGTCCCTTATATTGAGCCTTAAACTTACCTAACTTTAGGTCAATAGCAATGAGTCGGTGAAGTTTGCGGTGGTAGAATAGCAAATCCAAATAAAAATCCTCCCCGTCAATAATCATTCTCTTTTGGCGTTCTACGAAACTGAATCCGTTTCCTAACTCCATAATAAATTGTTCCAGATGTGCCACCAAACTATCCTCCAGCGACTTCTCACTATAGGCTCCTTTCAGTCCTGTAAATTCAAGGAAGTACGGGCTTTTGAATACCAAATCCGGACTCAAAACCTCCTTCTCTCGCAGGTCGGCAAGTTCACTTTTTACCACAGTCTCAGGCTTGGCGGCAAGCGCAGTACGCTCATAAAGCATAGCATCTATCTCATGTTGCAGGGAGCGTTTGCTCCATGCTGACGAGGCTGCCATCGTAAGGTAAAACTCCCGCGCGAGAGGGTCTTTTAAGGGAAGAACCAGCAAAAAATGACTCCAACTCAATTTGGTCACCAGTGGTGACACAATTTGTTTATCGGGAAATTCTTGCGCAAACTGCATCATGCGACGGATACTGCGCGGTTCAAATCCTCTGCCACCGAACTCCGCCTGCAATTGCCTCGCCACTTGCTCAATAATCTGCTTACCGTATGTCGCACGCTGGTTTCCGAGTATTTCGCGGTTGATTCGCTCACCAATATGCCAATACATCATCGTCAGTTCCGCATTGGCGGTTACAGCCACTTTCATGCGTGCGTCGGAAATAATGCGCCGCAGGTCTGAAAGCAGTTGATTAGCAAATTCTATTTTTTGTACTTCACTCATGATTATCGGCACTTTTTTTTGAAAAGAGTTCTCTTCTAAAAAGAAACTGGGGACGTGGGCGTCTCGCCCGCGGTAAAAAATTTGGGCACTAATTTTTCGACTCAAACTCAATTTGGTCAACAGTGTTGACACTTTTCACCCTTTCTGTAGCCTCGCTTACTCACACTTCGCCCGCTCAAACCAGTCGGGGATATCAAACTGCTCCTCCTCACTGTATCCCAGCGTGCTGTCGCGATAGACGCGCTGCATGTAGAGGGCATAGATAGGTAGCGCCATCGACGCACCTTGCCCCTCCGCGAGGTTATCGAAGTGTATCGCGCGGTCTTCGCCGCCTACCCACACGCCGCTCACCAGCGACGGTGTGAAGCCCATGAACCAGCCGTCGGAGTTGTTGTTGGTGGTGCCCGTCTTGCCTCCCATCGGCGCTTTGATACCGTACTTATAGCGCACGCGCACGCCCGTACCTCTGTCCACCACGTCCTGCAACATCTGTATCATCTTATACGAGGTCGTCTCGCTGATTATCTCGTGCGTCAGCGGCGCAAACCGCGCCAGCACGTTGCCGTTGTTGTCCTCTATGCGCGTTACGTACAGCGGCTCCGTGCGGATACCCTTGTTCACGAAGGTCGTGTACGCGTCCACCATCTCCTGCACGCTCACCTCGCACGGACCGAGACATAGACTGATGACGGGGTCCAGTTGCCCTTGAATACCAAACGACTGCATCATCCTGACCAACTGCTCCGGCGTGAACAGCGACATCAGGTAGGCGGTAATCCAGTTCGACGAGTACCGCAGGCCCCATGCCAGCGTAACCGTGTCGCCTTGGTTCTTCGCATGCGTGTCGCGCGGCGTCCACGGACGACCGTTCGCGTCGTAGAGCGTTATCGAGTCGTTCACCACCTTGTCGCAGGGCGACATACCCTCGTCCATCGCCAGCGTGTAGAGGTAGGGCTTCACCGTCGAACCCACCTGCCGTCTGCCCATCGTCGCCATGTCGTACTGGAAATGTGCGAAGTCCGGTCCGCCCACATACGCCTTCACATGCCCGTTCAGCGGGTCCATCGACAGGAAGCCGCAACGCAGGTAGGTCTTCAGCCAGCGGATAGAGTCCATCGGGCTCATCACCGTGTCTATCAGTCCGTTACCCTCGTAGGAGAACACCTGCATCTCCACGGGCGTGTTGAACGCCGCGCGTATCTCTTCCTCCGTCGCACCCGCTTTCTTCATCCCGCGGTAGCGGTCGGTCTGCCGCATCGAGCGTGTCATGATGCCGTCTGTCTCCTCCCGCGTAATCGAGATGGAGAAAGGCGCATTACGCTTGCGTTTGCACTCGCGGAAGAAACTCTTCTGCAGGCTCTGCATATGCTCCTCCACCGCCTCTTCCGCATACCGCTGCATGCGCGAGTCGATGGTCGTGTAGATACGCAAGCCGTCCTGATAAAGGTCATAGTGCGACCCGTCGGGCTTGCTGTTCTTGTTGCAGAAACCGTACAGCGGGTTGTTGTCCCATTGGTATTTGTCTATCTTGTACTGCTGTTTGTTCCATTCCGAGTACTGACTCTCTTTCGGCTCTTTCGCTGTCAGCACGTTGCGCAGATACTCGCGGAAGTACGGCGCCGCGCCCTGTTTGTGGTCCACGCTGCTGTAATGCAGTTCTATCGGCAGTGCCTGCAGCGAGTCGCACTCCGTCTCCGTCAGGTAACCGTATTTCTCCATCTGGCTCAGCACCGTGTTGCGCCGCGCCAGCGCGTTCTGCGGACGACGAACGGGGTTGTACAGCGACGGGTTCTTACACATACCCACCAGCATTGCGCTCTCCTCCACTTTCAATTCCGCTGGAGTCGTGGAGAAATACACCTGCGCCGCAGACTTTATTCCCACCGCATTGTACAGAAAATCAAACTGATTCAGATACATCAGCAGTATCTCGTCTTTCGAATACAGCCGCTCCAACTTCGTCGCTATCACCCATTCTATCGGCTTCTGCATCGCACGCTCGAAGATGTTATTTGCCTGTGGCGACCATATCTGCTTCGCCAACTGCTGCGTCAGCGTGCTGCCGCCACCCGCGCGACCTAACTTCAACACCGCGCGCATGAACGCCTTGAAGTCCACACCCGTATGGCTGTAGTAGCGTGCGTCCTCCGTCGCTATCAGCGCCTCCACCAACTCTGGCGACAAATCGCTATACTGCACACCCACGCGGTTAGCCTGACGATAGTAGCGCCCCAGCGACTGCATGTCTGCCGAGAACACTTCGCTCGCATACTTATTCTTCGGGTTCTGCAATTCCTCCAAAGGCGGCAAGTAGCCTAACCAGCCCTTTGTGATCATCCAAAAGACAGCCACCACAACCACCACACCTGCACAAAACAGTCCCCAAAACCATAGCAAAAACTTTTTCATATATCAATGCGCTTTTTATGCTTAATTATCAATGTCTTTTTTGCTCGCACGGTTGCCGAAACGCTGCCCGAGTGCGCGAGCATCCCATCCGCTGAAATCTGAGATTTGCCGGAGAGGAGGATTAGCCGGAGCGCCGGCTCCCGATAAGTCGGGATTTCCTTCGCATAGGCAATTCCGACGACAAAGGTACTACTTTTTGCCGACATATGCAAATACCGTACCATATTTTCAATATATTGCCCAACATTCGCACGGACTTTATCGTAACATAACCTTGTCTGTAACGTGTCCTAATCAAGTTTTGGATAATACAATTCCAAAGTTTTGGCCGTTTTTGTTGTGCTGTTTATCAGCAAAAGCACCTCCCTCTACTACAAATACATACACGACGGACAAGTATATTATCCGTCGTGCAGGGCAGTTGTTTGATTTGTTAGGAAGAAAACAATAATGCTTATTTGCCTCATTTTCTTTTCTTGGGATAGGGTAGACGTTCCCATAGCGTGGCAACGACGCGGCAGGCATCGGGGGCGTGGTCAATATCAAGAATATAGCGTGGCTTAGCGCCGGGGTAGGGTACACCTACCTCGGCGTTTTGCATCATCGGCGCAATAGACGGGTGCTGCTTTATAAAACAGAGTTCATCGCAGGCGGTAAGCACGCACTTTCTATTCACATAGATGACGAAATCGCCCATCATCTTGCGCGCTTTGACCTCGCCCAACGGAGCCAGTTGTCGGCACACAAAATCTATATATTCAGTACTACACATATTCTTGATTTACGCATTATTTCGAAAGCAGGGAGGTTGCTTGCTTCCATAATGAAATGGCGCGCATGTTATTCTTCTTCCGATGAGGGCAGGGCATCGGTATCCGCTTCCGTTGTGGTGTCGGGCAGGGCGTCGGTGTTGGCGGCTTTGCGGGTGCGGAGCCGCTTGGTGCTGGTGATACCCATGTCTTTCAGTCCCATTACGCGGCGCAGCACATTGCCGGTTCCTTCGCTCAGTTGCGTCATGGCTCTGCGGTAGGTGCTTTGTGCTGTGTCGAGTTGTGAGCCCAATGTGTTGCAGGTGTCCACCAGCCCTAATACCTTGTCGTACATGCCGTTAGCCGCCTCCAGTATCTTCTTGCAGTTGTCTTCCTGCCGTGTGTTCTGCCATGTCTGCACCACGAGGTTGAGCGTGAGCATAAGGTTGGTGGGGTTGACGATAATCACGCCCATGCGGAATGCCTCTTGCGCGATGGCGTGGTCGTAGTTCATTGCCATCACGTAGGCACCCTCGTTGGGGATGAAGAGCAAGACATAGTTCATCGAATCGGGCACAAACTTGGGGTATTGCTTGTTTGCCAGTTCTTTGACGTGCTTCTTCACGGAGTCGTAGTTCATGCGCACGGCTGCAGCGCGCTCCTCTTCGTTTTCGGCACCCAACGCATCGGTGTAAGCGGTAAGGGAAACCTTCGAATCGATGATGATACGTTTGCCGTCCGCGCAGGTAACCACTACGTCGGGGCGCAGTTCGTTGCCTTTGTCCCCTTTGAAACTCTCTTGGCAGTTGTATTCAGTCCCTTCGCGCAGCCCGCTGTTGCTCAGTATCTCCGCCAGCACTTGCTCGCCCCAGTCGCCGTGAACCTTGCCGCGGTTCTTAAGCGCATCGGCAAGGTGGGTCGCGTCTTGGCTGATTTGCTGCGTCTGCTTCTGCATCTCGCGCAAGGCACCCTCTAACGATGAGGTGCTTTTTTCGTTGGCAGAGCGGGTGTCTGCCATCAGTTTGCGCACGTTCTCCATCTCCTGTTGTATGGGGGTGAGCAACCTGCCCACATGCTCGGTGTTGGCTTTGCCTAATTCCTCTTGCCGCTGCTTGAGCATATCCTCGGTAGCAGTCTTCATCTGCGCCACGAGTTTGTCGGTCGTCTCTTTGAAGCGCTGTTCTTGGTCTGCGAAGGCTTTGTCTTTCTCTTGCAGCAGACGCTGCGTTTGCGTGTTGGCGTCTTCTTTCACCTGACTTAATTGGTGTTGGAAGTCCTCGCGCATGGCGGCGAGTTGCTTTTCGTGGGCTTGTTGCTGTGCCTCCAACTGCTGTCGTGCGTTATCGCGGTCGCCCTCTGTGCGAGCCAGTCGGGCTTTGTATTCTGTCTCCACTTGGGCACGAAGGAGGTCCTTTTCCGTGTTGGCGTTCTCCTGCATTTGTTGCATTTGTACTGCGTGTTGTTGCTGCGTCTTGCGCATTTGAAGCCAACACAATAGTGCTGCAACCAAGCACGCAGCGGCAAATCCGATGATAAAAAACAAAGTATTCGTCATAGT
Organism: Paludibacteraceae bacterium; assembly: GCA_034090015.1. Lineage (GTDB taxonomy): Bacteria > Bacteroidota > Bacteroidia > Bacteroidales > Paludibacteraceae > Colicola. The sequence goes on from JAXDTJ010000024.1 coordinate 13,044, forward strand.
GTTTAGTTCGTATTTTGGATTGTTTTGGAAGTTTATCTGGTTACGCAGAATGTTCAGAGTTTTCTGAGTATCATCTGTTAATTGTAAAAAAGGAAATTGTCCAATTGTCAAATTTCATCAATGTCCGCGGACAAATTGCCCTTCGGGTTGATTAGTGAGGAAACATTGGTCTTCCAACAGTTCTTCCTCGCGGGCGAGGTCCTCTTGCGTGATGTATTCTTCGTAGGTCATTGGAAAATCGTTTGCTGAGTATCTTCTGTTAATTGTCAAATAAGAAATTGTCCAATAAAATATCATTCTATGGGCATGCCGCAACTCTGCCAGCCAAGAAAACCGGTGCTTAGTTCCACCACGCGGTAGCCTGCGTTGGTGAGCAGCTCAGCGGCTTTTTTGCTGCGTCTGCCGCTGCGACAATAGAGGGCAATGGTCTTGTCTTTGGGGAGTTGTTTCTCTGCTTTCGCCAAGAAGTTCGTTTGCGTTACATCGATGCAGACGCTCCCTTTCAGATGCCCCTCTGCATACTCTTTCTCCGTGCGCACATCCAGCAAAAAGGTGCTGTCTTGCTGCAACTGTTTGGCAAATGTTGACACATCCACCGACCGAAAATCGGCGGCGCGTAGCCCGAAAAAAGATAATAGACTCATGATGATAGTCAATATACGTTTCATAATATCAGAAATTTGTGCAAAGATACGAATAAAAGTTGTTTCCGGCAAATATTTTTACAAGAAAATCAGGTATAGAGAACATTTTTCAGTCAAATAAACAAAAAGTGGAGACAAAAGCCTCCACTAATAAAACATCTCGTGTTCAAATTCAGTTTAGGTTTTAGCACCCAAAACTACATAACTCTTTGATTTTCAATATAAGTTGCCAAACCAGGACTCGAACCCAGACAGACAGAACCAGAATCTGTAGTGCTACCATTACACCATTTGGCAGAAATACCACGCTTTATTCGTAATAGACACACGCCTATCTCTCAAAAGCGGTGCAAAATTACTGCTTTTTTTTGAAACCACCAAATTTTATCGCGAAAAAATGCAAAAAAAAGTGTGAGTAAGTCGCTTTTCAGAGGTGTTTATCTAAAAATTCCCGTGTCGCATCCCAATGTCCTCGGCTGAAAAAGTGCTTGTAGGGCATAGGCGTGGCTTGGAAAAGTCCGTGTGCGTTCGGCAGGGAATCGGTGTAGTGTGCGGCGATGGTGCGGATAGCGGCTTGGACGCTGTCGGGGGTGAACAATGGGTCTTGCTCGCCGTAGAGCAGCAGGAACGGGCGCGGGGCGATATGCGCGGCGGTCTCGGGGGAGTCTTCGGAGCAGTCGGGGCGGTACATGGCATAGGCAGACGGATTACTCTCGTTGGGCACTAATGCGGTGCCTAAATGGTCTGCCTTGGTGGTCATCCAGTGGGCAGCAATGCACACCTTGACGCGGCTGTCGCACGCCGCCAGTTGCCACGCGCGGAACGCCCCCATCGAGAAACCGAAGGCGGCGATACGCGCGGAGTCCACGCAGGGGAGCGCGCGGAGGTAGTCCACGCAAGCCTTGTCATCGCGCAGGATACGCTCAAACCACGCTTCGCCGTATTGATGGAGGTGGCGCAGGTAGTAGGCGGGCTGATAGGTTTTTGGGGAAATCGCTGCGCTGTCCGACGTAAGGGCTGCCTGTTGGCGTTCGCCCCAATAGACCGCGTCTATCGCCAAAACGACGTAGCCTGCTTTCGCCAGCGAGTCGCCCACGAACATACCGTCGTAGAACTTGTTCACCCAGCGGCGAGCATCTTGCTGTATCTCCTCATAGTCGGCAGAGTCGGCTTCAGCGGGACGGATAGGGCAGACCATTTTCTCCTTGCCGATGGAGAAATGAGCGCCGTGGTCGTGTAGCACCAGCGCGGCAGGGGCTTTTCGAATGCTGTCGGGTATGAGCAGGTAGCCCGTGGCGGTGTCCGCATGCGAAACGGGCACTTGCACTAACTGTGCCGTGTACCCCTCTCGGTGCTCGTAGCCGGTCTGTGCAGAAACGGTAGCAAGAGCCAAGAACAAGGAACCAAGAACCAGGAGTTTTGGAATAAGGAACCAAGAACCAAGAGCAAAGACAAAACGGTTTTGTCGGGTACGCAGGTGCTTGCATGCCGATCTATCGGTGCGTCCTCGCCTGCTATCAGACGCAGGTAATCTGTCTTGGCTCTTGGCTCCTTGTTCCTTGTTCCCAAAGTCTTGGTTCTTGGTTCTTGGCTCCTTGCTCCTTTTCATCACTTTCTCGCCGTTTGTTGCAGTCTGGGCAGGTATTCGTCGCGGATATAGGAGAAGTCGGGAATGCTCTCCAATATCTCTTGGCAGGTGCGGATGGCTTTCTCCACCTCACCCGTCTTCTCATAGCACTGGGCGATACAGAGCCTCATGGAAGCGTAGTTCCATAGGTACTCGTAGGTGGTTGTGGTTTCGAAGAGTCGGCGGGCTTTTTGGAAGAGTAGCAGCGCATGCTCCTTATCGCCGCCGAAGGCAGAAGGAGCGTAGAACTCCACGTTCGCCATCAGGGTCAGCACGAAGGGGTCTTCGGGAGCCAACTCGGTGGCTTTCTTCACGTGCTTAAACGATTTCACACCCGATGAGAACAGATGCCCGCGGTTGAGCATGAAGTCGTAGGCGCAGACAGACGACATATACATATTGTAATGTGCCTCGGAGATATGCTTGGCTTTGTACATCTCTTCCACGTGGCGCTCGAAGGCTTTCAGGTAGTCCTCCGCCCAAGGCTTCTTGGTGTCGATGGTGGGGGCGATATAGCCGTACTCGTAGTTCAGGTAGCGCTTCTTCTCGCTCAGCGAGAGGGTCTGCCATGCGTTCGCGTCCAAATACTGCTTCCAATGGTCCATGTCGCGGCGCAAGTAGGCGTTGTATAGGTCCTTGTCGCTGTACTGCGCGCGAAGAAAGACGGGGCAGAGTAGGAGTGCCGAGAAGAGGGTGAAAAGAAGATGTTTGGTTTGCATGTTAGTGAATAGTGGTCAATGGTTCGTGGTCAGCGGGTTGTGCTCCCATGCCGTTTGTTTGAAACTTACGCGCCCGCGAAATCTCGGGGTGTTCCTTAAGGGCAGTGGCGGTGCTGACAACGAACTCCGAATTGCAAAAACTATACCAAAGGACGACAAATCATAAATATCGTACATAAAAAATAAAAGGAAATCCTTATGCATCCAAGACAAAAGCCCCATAAGGGGCGATACAACTCAATATGATGTCGGGTATGTTATTGCTAATATTTTTGGTAGTTTATTGGAAATTTTTCTTGAAATAAAATAAATATGGTCGATTTGGGGTGTGAAAATCTTATTTCGAGTTTACACCAACTTATTTTGCTCAAAAATCCAAATTTTTACCCAAAAACTTGCGTATTTGCTGAAATTGTAGTACCTTTGCGCGTCTTTCTTCGCAAGAAGAGGGCACTTTGTTAATACAAAAAGCGTCTGTGTACGCTTGTTTCTTACAACTGAAACCTGAGAAATTTCAAGATTAGAAGCAAGCAGAACATTAGATGCTCGCGGAGTGTATTGTTCGCTCCCAGGCATGCTTAGGGCATATTGTGCCCTTTTGCATGCTTTGGAGGGTGCCTATACATGGTGCGGGTTTCTGTTCGTGCTTATTGAAATCAAAGGTTTTCTCAGGACCTCAGTTGTGCAGTAAGCATATACAGTCTCCCGCGCTTTTTGTGTTCGACGCTAATCAACACAAAATCAAATGTATATGCAAACAAATCGCTTATCGCGCCTCCGCGCATGGTTTGCGCAAGGCAACCGCACTGCTTGGGCAGTCTTTATTCTCTTCGCCCTCGTCCTCTTCCTCAAAACGATGATTTTCCATTGGACTTGCTTTCATAGCGTCCTTATCTCCTCGCTATGGAAAAACCCTACCGAGTTCTTTCGCTTTTGGGGAGGGAAGATTACGCCTGTTCTCTTTTTAGGCTCTTTTGTCTTCCTTACCAAGCGCTATGGTTGGACTGTAATTGTGCATGTACTGACCGATATTTGGCTGATTGCCAATTTGTTCTACTACAAAGCCAATACGCTTTTCCTCTCCGTGGAGACCATGAAGATGGCAGACAATATGAGTGGTTTTTGGGACTCTCTGCTCACCTACATGGGCTGGGATATCTTCATCATGCCTATTCTCAGTTTGGTTTACATAGGAGTCCTCTTGCTCCTGCATCTATACCATTCTTCGAAAAGAAAATACCCTCACTTTGCAGTTACTATGATATCCTCTATTGCTCTTGCAGTGCTTTGTAACTACTTTTTTGGGTCAATGTATAAAAAAATTGAACCAAATGCAAAGACTTATCCTTTTCCTTTTGGCAGAGTATATAGCCTTATCTATGAAGAAACATGGATTGATTTTAATGGAGGTACTTATATAAAAGACAACTCCATCATTAGTTATCTTCCTGCATGCTTCGTTTATAGCATGCTTTCAATCAGAGAGGAGAATTTGCAGTTATCTGATTATCAAGAAATAGAAATTCGTAGATTTATCCATAAAGCAGAGGTAGATAGTATCGTTGTTCCCAAAACAAATCTTATTTTCATCCTCTTTGAAAGTTTAGAGTCGTGGTCAATTGATACTATTTGTGGTTATACTTATATGCCTTATTTGCAGCAACTTAAATGGCAAGAGCATGTACTATATGCCGATAAATTACATTCACAAGTTAGACATGGTGTATCTGCGGATGGGCAACTGATAAATGTGACGGGACTATTACCTATATCCAATGGAGCCACTTGTCGCTTGTACGGAAAAAATGTGTATCCGAACTACGCACATTTCTATCCCCATTCAGCAATTATCAATCCAGCACCAGGTGTCTGGCAGCAATCCATCGTAACATATAGTTATCAATTCAAAGAACTCATCAATTCCCAAAATGGAAAGCGTGGAAATGATAAGGAAGTTTTGGAAAGGGTCTCGGGATATGTCCTACAACAAGATAGCAGTTTTTGCATTTTAGGAATAACCATTTCTTCCCACATGCCTTTTACGCAGGGTTCGACTTATCCGAAGCATGTGGTGGAGGGGATGCCTAATATCATGTCCGCCTACTTGAATTGCCTTGCCTACACCGATTCCTGCATCGGAACGTTGCTGGATGCTATTCAAAATAGTCCTTTGGCAGCGAACACCACAATCGTCATCTCCGGCGACCATACGATATTCCGCAGCAAAGACGCAGAGATGGACAGGTTCGCTAAAGCAAACAACATACCTATGCGGACGGGGCATACCTTTACCCCGCTTATTATCTATTCGCCTGAGATTGAGGGAAATATACAAGTTACAGACACTTGCTACCAGATGGATATCTTCCCTACCATTCTGCATCTGATAGGGGCAGAGGACTACTATTGGCATGGGTTTGGCGTCAACTTGTTGGACTCTGCGGCACGTAACAACCGCCCTTGTACAGAACAAGAAGCCTACCGCCTCTCCGACCTCATCATCCGAAGCGATTACTTCCGCAGCATGGAAAGCAAAACAGAGTGATTTTTCTCGGTTTTATTTCTACAAAAAAATTCCAGAAAGTGTTCAGATACAAAAAGGATGAAAGACCAATCGCCTCTGATTCTCTAAGGCTAATCAGTCTTTCATCCTTTGCTATCTACTCTCCCTCCCTTTGTAGGGAGGGCAGGGGTGGGTCCTCCTCTTACTCCCCTTCCTGCTCCAAGCGCAGCGTGTGGGTCGGCAGGTCGCATACCTCCGACGGCCCGTAGTATTGGATAGGTCCGGGATAGATATAACTGGTGTTAGCGTCTGCCCACTCGGCGCGGTGCGACTTCAGGTAGAGGAACGGCGCACCATTCAGGTCAACAAGCGCCTTTTGGATAACGGGTTTCATCTTGCCGTTGCGCTTCTCCATGTTCATCATCATCGTGATGGGCACACCGCCTGCCACCCACTCCGAAGCGGGCTTGGTCAGGTTGCGCACCAGCGACATATAGCCCGTCTTGCCGGCTGCGATGAGGTGGGTAGCCGTCATACCGAGCGAGTAGCAGTAGTCTGCATCGAAGTTCGAGGGGATAGCGCAACGACCCTCGTAGCCGAAGAAGTGGTTGAGCGCGGAGAACTTGCCTTTGTACACGCCGTTGGCTTTCAGTTGTGCCAAACGCTTGCTAACCATCTCGATGAGCAACTTCTCGGTCTCAATCTGGCTCACCATCACGTTCCCGTGCGGGTCGCGGTCGAGCGTCAACTGCTTGGCAATAGCCTTCGGCAGCGAGCGGAACAACTCGCAAGATGCGGGAGTCAGCATCGACTTCACGTACTCGCGTTTCGCGTCATCGCCTTCCAAACCGGCAAACTCCTCGTTCTGTGCGAGCATGTCGTTCAACTCTTGTATCAGCACGCGCATAGCGGGGATGAACTCAATAAGCCCCTCGGGGATAAGCACGGTACCGAAGTTCAGTCCGGCGTTCGCACGGTCAACAATCACCTCCACTATCTGCTCCACAATATCGTTCAGCGTCATATCCTTTGCCTCTACCTCCTCCGAAATCAGGCAGATATTCGGCTGGCTCTGCAATGCGCACTCAAGGGCGATATGCGAAGCCGAGCGACCCATCAGGCGGATGAAGTGCCAGTATTTCTTTGCCGAGTTAGCGTCGCGTTGGATGTTACCAATCAACTCGCTGTACACTTTGCAAGCGGTGTCGAAGCCGAACGAGGTCTCAATCATGTTGTTCTTCAGGTCGCCGTCAATGGTCTTCGGGCAGCCAATCACCTGAATACCGCATTTCTTTTGCAGGTAATACTCTGCCAGCACGCAGGCATTGGTGTTCGAGTCGTCGCCGCCAATAATCACAATGGCTTTGATACCTAATTTGTTGCAAACCTCAATACCGTTGTCGAACTGCCAGGTCTCTTCCAGTTTGGTACGACCCGAGCCGATGATGTCAAAGCCGCCGGTGTTGCGGTAGTCGTCAATCACCTCGTCGGTCAGCAGGGTGTACTTACCTTCTATCAAGCCGCTCGGACCGCCCAAGAAACCGTAGAGTTGATTCTGCGGGTTGAGGGCTTTCAGCCCGTCGTACAAGCCGCAGATAACATTGTGTCCGCCGGGGGCTTGACCGCCGGAGAGAATCACACCCACGTTGAACGGCTCGCTGCTGTTGGTGCCCTCTGCGGGCTCCATGGTAATAACGGGCAGACCGTAGGTGTTCGGGAAGAGCGATTGAATCTCCGTCTGGTCGGCTACGGACTGTGTTTTCTCGCCTTCTACAAGGCGTACGGCGCCGCACAACGCTACCGGCATCTTAGGCTGGTAACTCTGCCGCGCAATCTGAAGTGGACTTTTCTGCATAGTCATATCTGTGTAATGTTAAATGAGTATTCGGAGTTGTCGGAGTATTCTGAGTATTCTGAATATTCTGAGTATTCTGAATATTCTGAGCATTCTGATTATTCTGAGCCCTTTTGCTTAAAAATCGCCTGCAAAATTACAAAAAAATCTACAGTTATGCAAATTCTTTTTCAAAAAACATGCTATTTGCACACTCTGCTTTACAAAATCTTTAACTCCCGCGATACGCCAATCGCGCCTTGAGCATCTGCTCTTTGATACCTCCTTCGCTGACAAATCGTTTTTGCATAGTCTCTAAGAGGCGCATTAACATGTAGTTCGATTGGTGAATAAGGGTAATGCTCAGGTTTGCCAGTTCTTCGTCTGACATTCGAGGGATATGGGTGGCGTAATCAGCAAACAACTGCTCGCTGCGTGCATACTGCCTCATACGCTCGTAGCGAGGATGTTCGGGTGTCCATTGGGGCAGATTATGCACCCGCAGATAATCTTCATAATCAAGGAGCAACTCTTCCAAACTGGCTTTTGCCACATTTGTCAGTTTAATTTCTGTTTCGGTAGAGGTGGCGGCGGCTTGGTTGCCTTCTGCTATGTTTTGCTTTCCGCTTCGTGCGGCTTGCACCATTTGGTCAATCGTCCTATCCCCTTTCTGCAAGAAATGTTGTGTGAAATAAAATGTTATGTCGTAAATCACCTCCGTTACCTTGTACACACGAAGGTTTTTATAATGTCCGTGCTGTGGCAGAAAAGGCTTTGGCTCTTTCATAGTGTCTGATGTTTTTTAGTTGTTTCTGAGTATGCTGAGTACTCTGATTATTCGGAGTACTCTGATTATTCCGATTTTTCCGCCTTATCTCTTTCAATCAATTCAAGAAGACGCTCCACCGCCTCTTCCTGCGGGATGTTCTTCATCACGCACTCCTTCCCCCGATACAGGCTGATGCGCTCGCGCCCTGCGCCCACGTACCCGTAGTCGGCGTCTGCCATCTCCCCGGGGCCGTTCACGATACAGCCCATGATACCTATCTTCAGCCCCTTCAGGTGCGCCGTCGCCGCTTTCACCTCCGCAATGGTCTTCTCGAGGTCGAACAGCGTCCGCCCGCAGCCCGGGCAGGAGATATACTCCGTCTTGTACATCCGTATCCGCGCGGCTTGCAGGATATCCCGCGCCAACTGCTCCAACTGCTCCGCCGTGAAGTTGGGGTTCTGCACCACCAACTCCGTGCACCCCTCGTCCCACAGCGCCCGCCCGCACTCCGCGGCGGCTTGCAACTGCATCAGCCCCCAGTCGGCTTGCGAAGACGCATACACCACCGTCTGCCCCTCCACCGACAGTCGGACTTCATCCGTCCGATAGCGTATCGACTGCGGGTCGGCGAAGTAGTCGCGCAGCGCCCGCGCCACGGGTATCTCCCGCTCCGGCGCCTCGCTCAGACTCACGCGGATGGTGTCGCCTATGCCGTCCGCGAGCAACGCCCCGATACCCACTGCTGACTTGATACGCCCGTCCTCCCCTTCGCCGGCTTCCGTAACGCCCAAGTGCAGCGGGAAGGTCATGCCCTTTTTGTCCATCTCCCGTACCAGCAGGCGCACGGTCTCCACCATCACACGCGTGTTGCTCGCCTTCACCGAAATCACGATGTCCATAAACGACTCGCGCACTGCCACGCGCAGAAACTCCATCACGCTCTCCACCATGCCAGCCGGCGTGTCGCCGTAGCGCGACATGATTCGGTCGCTCAGACTGCCGTGGTTCACCCCAAGGCGCAAAGCAGTGTGGTGTGCCTTGCAAACATCCAGCAGCCGACAGAAACGCGCGTCTAACCGCTCCAACTCTGTCTGATACTCCTCGTCCGTGTAGTCAATATGCTTGAACTTCCGCGCAGGGTCAATGTAGTTCCCGGGGTTGATACGCACTTTCTCCACCACCTGCGCCGCAGCGTCTGCCACATCCGCCTGAAAATGCACATCCGCAACCAAAGGCAACTGCACTGCCGCCAATCGTAAATCGTACATCGTACTTCGTAAATCCTCCCTGATTTTCCCCAGCGCCTCCACCTCCCGCAGTCCTTGCGTGGTGAATCGCACCAACTCCGCGCCGGCTTCCGCGCACCGCAGCGCCTGAGCCACAGAGCCTTCGATGTCGTTGGTAGAGGTGTTCGCCATGGTCTGCAAACGAATAGGGTAATCGCTGCCGATGAGCAACTCGCCCACCCGCACGCAGTGGGTCTTCCGACGATGATAAATAGGTTGTATATTCATGACTTTGCGTATTTAGGTTCCAATTTTCGCTACAAAATTACTGCTTTTTTCTCAAATAGGCAAGCATGTGGTTTATTTTATTTGCATACTTAAAAAAAATATCGTACCTTTGCAGGCGTTTGCTTATTTCCTGATGTTTGCGATGCCGTTCACCATCTCCCTTCCCCTCTCCAAGTCTATTGCCAACCGTCTGCTTATCTTGCAGGCGCGGGCAGGCATGCCGTTGTTGCCGATAGGGGACGACACGCCGGATGATGTGCGGATATTGCACGATGGGTTAGCGCAACTCTCTGAAAAGACAGCAACTCCCCCTATTATTGATGTGGACAACTGCGGCACTGCCATGCGTTTTCTCGCTGCTTATTGTGCATTGGCGAATAAGCCCGCACTGCTCACAGGCTGTTCTCGCATGCAGCAACGCCCTATCGGGCAACAGGTGGACGCCCTGCGCTCCCTCGGGGGGGATATAGCATACACAGGGCAGGAGGGCTTCCCGCCGCTACGCATACTGCCCAACACGAAGCCCCTTCCCGATGCTCTGCGTGTGGTGCTCAACCGCCCCCAATCAACCCAGTTCGTCTCTGCCCTTCTCCTCATGGGCATAGAGGTGGAAACCGACAGCCTTTCCCCCTACATAGAGATGACCAAGCAATGTGCCCGTATATTTGACCATTTGACAAATTACAATTTTACCATTAGCGCCGATTGTCCCCTACTTGAACGCGATTGGTCGTCCGCCGCTTTTTGGTATGAATGGGTGGCGCTCCACGGCGGGGAGCTCCTCCTGCAAGGGCTCACGGACATCTCCCTGCAAGGCGATAGGGTGGTGGCAGACCTGTTCGTACCCTTGGGCGTATCCACCACCTTCACCCCCGAAGGTGCTTTGATTACCCATACGAGGACATGGATTCGCTCTTACAGTAACACTTCCTCCCCCGGGGGGAGAGATGGGGAGGGGCTTATGGTTGACTTCTCCTCCTGCCCCGACCTCTATCCCGCCGTGGCTATCACCTGCGAGCAGTTGGGTATCCCGCTGCAAGCCACGGGCACCGAGACGCTCCGCATCAAAGAGTCTGACCGTCTGCAAGCCGTTTCCGAACGCAAGACCTACGGCGACCATCGTATCGCCATGGCACTCCTTGCCGCCGACCTCCCCTGCGACAACACCGATTGTATCAAAAAATCATACCCCAACTTCCTATCTCAACTGGATAGGTTGAAAACTCAGATTATTCAGATTACTCAGAGCACTCGGAATGCTCCGATTACTCCCGTCATCCCTCGTCGCGGCATCAATGACGAGGGGAAGGGTAAGAAACACGCCCTCTGCCGCCTCATCAGCCAAGCCGCTACTGACTATGTGTGGCTCATGGACGATGACATCGTTCCTGCCCCCGCCCTGCGCTGTTCGGGCAAGGAAGCCTCGTTCATCCCTCACACTAAGGAAGGGTGGTTGAGGGACGTTTCTCTCTGTTTGGAGAAATGGGACTATCCCGACCTCCTCATCCTCCCGCTGCGTATGCAGACCGCGCCCGGTCATACCCCTAACCTCCTCGAACGCTTGCAGATGGCGGAATATGCTGCTATTCAAGGACTTACTGTTTTTGCTGCCAAGCATGGGCACCCCGTGATGTGCAGCAGTGCCAACCTGATTGTGCGCCGCGACAGATGGCTCGAGTCGTACTCTGACCTCCACCCCGAGTTGGCGAGCGGAGATGACATGTTCCTTCTTGAGTCGTTCAAGCGCCGCGGGCTGCGCATCGCCGTCTCAGAAAACGAAGACCTCACCGCCATCGTCCGCCCTATCCCCACATGGCGTGCCTTCTTCCGCCAGCGCATGCGCTGGGCAGGCAAAGCCCCTGCCTACCAAGACCGCGACATCCTTCTTTGCGGCGCTATCGTGCTGACAGCGAATATCTTACAACTCCTCTGCCCGCCCATCATGCTCGTAAAATTCCCCGTAGAGTATGCCCTCATCCGCTCCCGCGTATCGCACGCGCAACGCTCGACGTTTGACGCTCAATCCTTAACCAAACTCCCTCACCTCTTCTTTACCGCCCTCCTACTTGAACTCATCTATCCATTCTATCTTCTCATCTCCCTCCTCGGTGGTGTTTTTACCACCAAGAAGCAACAAGTATCCTTTTAGTATTCATATAGTTACACAAAAAAAATCGGCTACCCGACTTGCTGTCGGATAGCCGATTTCTTTGCACTATTCTGAAAGAAGACTTAGTGTTTTGCTTTCTCTACGATGGCTTTGAACGCTTGCGGCTGGTTCATAGCGAGGTCAGCGAGCACCTTGCGGTTGATTTCGATACCTGCTTTCTTCAGCGCGCCCATCAACTGGCTGTAACTCAGTCCTTCAAGACGAGCGGCAGCGTTGATACGCTGAATCCACAATGCGCGGAAGTTGCGCTTTTTGTTCTTGCGATCGCGATAAGCATACTGGAGACCTTTCTCCCAAGTGTTCTTGGCAACTGTCCATACGTTGGCACGGCCACCAAAATTGCCTCTTGTGAGGCTCATGATCTTCTTACGACGGTTACGAGAAGCGACGTGATTTACTGATCTTGGCATAGTTCAATACAAAATTTGGTGGTTAATAACTTAGCGCAGCAACAGCAACTCGCGCAAAGAACGCATGTTGGAGTGATCTACGAGTGCAACGTGAGTCAAGTTGCGTTTCTGTTTCTTGGTCTTCTTCGTCAGAATGTGACTCTTGTAAGCGTGTTTACGCTTAATTTTACCCGTTCCGGTAAGAGCGAATCTTTTTTTAGCACCGGAATTAGTCTTTACCTTTGGCATTTTGTTAATAATTTAATTTGTGAATATTTAGAGTCTGAGGCAGCCATTGGTAGCCCGCAGACTATTTGTTATTGTTGTTTCTTCGGACTGAGATTCAGAATCATGCGTTTGCCTTCCAAGTTGGGCATGGCATCGGGTTTCCCGAACTCCGCGAGGTCGTTGGCGAAACGTGCCAACAGCAACTCGCCCTGTTCCTTGAACACTATCGAACGCCCGCGGAAGAACACATATGCCTTCACTTTGTTACCGTCTTTGAGGAACTCCTGCGCGTGCTTCAACTTGAAGTTGTAGTCGTGGTCATCCGTCTGAGGTCCGAAGCGGATCTCCTTCACCTCCGTCTTCTTTGAGTTGGCTTTTGCCTCTTTCTCCTTGCGTTTCTTTTGGTAAAGGAACTTCTGATAGTCAAGGATTCGGCATACAGGAGGGTCTGCGTTTGGCGAGATTTCTACCAAGTCCAGGTTCTGCTCGTCTGCCATACGCAGCGCAGTCTGGAAGGGGTAGATTCCCTGCTCTACATTGTCGCCTACAAGGCGCACTTGATGCACACCGCGGATACGGTCGTTGATGCGGTTGGGCATTTCTTTTTCTACTCGCCCGCGAAAGGGGCGTTTGGGTACATTTGGTGCGATAATTTTTTCCTCCTATAAATAATGTTATTTTCATGTCAGTCGGCAAGCCTCTCGCATGTGCCGCCGCACTGATTAGCATATCTCACTCAAAAAAGTGCGCAAAATTACTACTTTTTTCCCACTCTCGCAAATTTTTTTAAGGAAATCTTCATTTTTTCGCAAATTATCTTGCATATTCCGCAAAAAAGCCGTACCTTTGCACACGATTTGGTTACCATATTTGGTGAATCAGTGAAAATCATAGCCGGTAAATCCTCAACCGTAGTTCCCTTGAATAATCCTTTCATCATGTTTATGCATCGTTCATACCTTCTCCTCGCTCCTGTGCTTGTCGCCCTATTGGCTGTTGCATGCCAAGAGCCTGCATATATCAATGGTCCGGGTAATAACCTTTTCAACCAAGATAGTATCATTCCCATTCCTGATCCGGAGCCCACGCCCGCGCCGGAAGGGATTGTGATTCCCGAGGGAGCACTCAATGTATATCAAGTGCGCGACTCGTGCGCAAAGTTGGCGAGCGGTGCCGTTTCCAATCAGAAATACTACATCTATGGCTGGGTAAAAAGTTTTAACGAGTCAAAGCACCTTGACGGTATTCAAAGTTATGGCAATGCGTTCTTTTATATGACTGCCACAGAAGACCCGAATGCGCAAAAGGATTTCTACGCTTACCAGTGTATGGGTAAGTTAGGTGCCAAGATGCCGGATGCAACGGTGATACAAGAGGGTGATTTTGTGCTGATTAGCGCATATATTACCAATTACAATGGAACCTACGAGACCACCAGCGGCGCTTGCATTGCGTCGAGCACCAACCCCAATTTCAACGATGCGTTCTACGATTTCAAGGGCTGCCCCGAACCCGATGTTGCCATCGGGCAGATATCTGTAACCGAAGCTGAATCTATCTGCCGCGCCCTTGAAAACAAAGCCACGACCTCTGAAACATACGACATTATTGGTGTAGTCAATAGCATAGACGAGGCGGTAAGCACTTCTTATGGCAACGCCACCTTCCGCATTACCGATGGAAAGTCCTTCCTTATCGCATATCGCTGCAAAGGAATGGATGGTGCCAAGTTTACTAAGACCAACCAAGTGCAGTTGGGTGACACAGTGGTCGTAACAGGCAAACTGCAAAACTACAATTATACCCCCGAGCTAAACGGCGGATATCTCTCCGACAGCACAAATCCCAACCTCTAATTCTTGCGTTTTTTGGAACATTCTTCCCTAAAAAGAATAGACCGAGTTTGCCGAGACTAAGAGCGGACCTAAAGCCGACCTAAGCTCGTTCATAGAAATTGAAATTTTGGAACATTACAACAAAAAACAATACTAATTAAAACAATTTTTTTTACGATTATGAAGAAACTTCTTCTCGCTGCCGTGATGGCAGTAGCAAGCATCTCGCTTGCAGTGGCACAACCTCGTGCTATCGGTGCAAACATCGGTTATGGCGTGTCGGTATCGTATCAACACAACCTTGGTCCTGCCAATATGATTGATTTGGCAGTTGAATTGCCGGGCTTCGGCGGTATCGGTGCAACCTGTACTTATGACTGGATTAACCCCTTTGGCACACAGATTCCTTGGAACGAAAAGGGTACATGGAACTGGAGCCTCGGTGTTGGTGCCGGTGCAGGTTTCCTGTGGGGCATTACCGGTGGGTATGCCGGCGTAGTAGGGCACTGCGGCGTGGCTTACGACTTCTGGTTCCCGCTGGAACTGTCTGTTGACTGGCGTCCGAATATCGGTGCTTATTTCTGGAATGGTGGCGCAGCTTTCAATGCCGGTGGTCTCTACACCGGTATCACCATCGGCGTTCGCTACTTGTTCTAATCTATTCAACTATCCATTCAAAGGCTGTTTCCTACGCAGGAGACAGCCTTTCTTTTTCTTCTGTATACTGCCAAATAGCAAAAATTACAACAAATTTGCAAATAAATTTGCGTATATCAAAAAATATTGCTACCTTTGCGCACTTTTTGGTGCAATACTCATCGGGTACATCTCCCCTGTGACCAAATCGTAAATTCGTAAATCGTCAATAGTCCGTTAAAAATTTGACTTTATATATGTTGCTAAGCGGAGGCTTTGAGTCCGTAAAGCAAGAGATCTTTG
>JAXDTJ010000025.1:0-14333 GCA_034090015.1 Paludibacteraceae bacterium
TGGCGGTTTATCAAGATGACCCGACCATCACGCCGGCGGAAAGGTGGTATAATATCCGAGATGGAAAGGAGGTGGAAAAGGCAGATGGATAGGGGGAATTGGAGGGGAGACATTTTGGCGTTTTTTGTGGAGTTGCTGCAGCAACTCCACAAAAAACAAAGCCAGACCAACTATCCTCTAAGTCAACCCATTTAGCATACAAGGAAACCTTTTTAGGAAACATGTCAAAAGTGTACGATTATTAAGAAAACATATCCGGAAATCTGTAAACCTTTTTCAGTACAAAACAATTCCTCTCGCAAGATAGCGCAAGCCACCGTGGAGAACATCCATTTCATGTGGTTGTCGGGCATGAATGCTCCGGATTGGCGGACGGTCAATTACTTTCGCGGAAAGCGTTTGAAAGAACATTTTGATGCGTTGTTTACGCAGGTGGTATTGTTGTTGCAGGAAGAGGGTTTTGTGAGTTTGCGCGTGCAATATGTGGATGGAACGAAAGTGGAGTCTTGTGCGAACAAGTACACGTTTGTGTGGCGCAAGAGTGTGGAGAAGAATCAGTCGAAACAGAAAGAGCGTTTATCTATGCTATTGCAGAAGATAGAGCAGGAGCATGAGTTATCGAGCGGGGAGTTACCGTCTTCGGATGCACCGACCGCGATGCCACGTTCATGCGGATGAAAGAGGACCATATGGGCAACGGGCAACTCAAACCGGGGTATGACATTCAGCAATCCACGGAGAATCAGTTCATCACGCATTATCAAGTGTTCTCTAATCCGACGGACTATCTGACGAACATCCCGTATCAAGAGCAGTTTGCGTTGAGGTATGGTTTTCACAGCACCACGGTTGTAGCCGATTCGGGGTACGGGAGTGAACAGAACTATCAATACTTTGCGCAGAAAGGGATAACGGCATTTGTCAAATATCCTCTATTCCACAAAGAGCAGCACAAGCCTTATCGGGAGAATGCATACATGGTGCATAATCTGTATTACAATGCGGAGGAAGATTACTATGTGTGCCCGATGGGACAACACCTGCGTAAGAAAGGTGATGTACGTCGGGTGAGCGAGGGTGGTTTTGCGAGTACGGTGAGTATCTATGAGGCAGTGAATTGCGAGGGTTGTCCGTTGCGCGGGCAGTGCTTCAAGGCGAGGGGGAACAGACGGATAGAGGTGAATCACGAACTCAATTACTACAAGTCTCAGGCACGTGAATTGCTGTTGAGCGAGGAGGGGTTGATGCACAGGAGCAAGCGTCCGATAGAGCCGGAGGCAGTGTTCGGACAGATTAAGGCGAATGGTGCGTTTCGCCGTATGCGCTTGCGTGGGATGAAAGGGGTGAGTCTGGGGTTTGGACTGAAAGCGATGGCACATAACCTCCAAGAGATGTATAGAAAACAGCAAGAGACGAGGTGATAAAGGCTGTTGGTTGTCTTTCGCGCGTATGTAATCGGTCATACGCGTTTTATTGTAGGTAAAGAGCGACTTTTTGTACATAATCATCGACTTTGAGCCTTTTTCTATCAATCTGTTTTTTATGAACATATTTGAACACTCCGCTTTCACCAACTCGCTCTAAGCCCCATAAAACGGAAAAAGAGACTGCCTAACTTGACTTGTTAGACAGCCTCCTTTGCTATGTTTATACAAAACCGAATCGAAAATTGTATTAGAAACTTGTGCGCTGGGTAGAAGCGTAACTAATCTTCAAGGCATAGGCACGACGGAGTTCTTGCTTAATATCTGCAATCACACCCATGCGGGTCTCTTTGTCAGCCTTGATAGATACGGTCATCAGACCTTGGTCTTGCTCCTTCATCGAAGAACGCTCGTTCACGATGTACTCGCCAATCTCGTTGGTCTCTGCAAACGCATCGTCCAACTGGATACGAGTCTCAGCACCATACTGTTTGCGGAACTCTGCGGTAGGCGTACCTACGTAGATGTAGCGCACCAACGACTTCTTTTCCAACTTCACCAACTCCGTAGCCTGCGGCACTTTGAATTGCACCTTGTAGGATACCTCTTTCATCGAGGTCACGGACATGAAGAAGAACAAGAGCATGAAGATGATATCGGGCAGCGAAGATGTGTTCAGAGCAGGCATTTCTCGCTTGTCATTTCTACGAATCTTTGCCATAGTTATTCTCCTCCATAGTTTTTCGGTTCAGCCTCGGAAATCTTCTGAGGATACACTTTCTGCACTTGCTTCTGCTGGTCCTCATCCAATTCGGCGTAACCTTTGTGGAAATACTGGCGTGCGCACTCGTCACGCAGTTCGTTGTATGCCGCTACGAGTTCGTTCTGAACGTCGAGGTATGCTTGGTATTGCGTGTCCACATCGTTTTGTACAGAAATCACGTGGTCTTTGGTATATTTGACTACACCGATAGGCTCACCGAAATCCTCCTCTACGAGTTTGGGCAATGTAGCATCGTCGTTCTCGTTCTTGATAAACTCTTTGGCTTTTGTTCTCAATTGCTTGACATCCAGCAGTTGTCCCTGCACCATCAACTGGTTCGCTGAGTTAATCTTTACGACCATCAGGTTACGTTTGTTGATATCCGTGTTCTCCACTTTTTGGTCGGGAGGAACGGGAGCAGGCAGACGACGTGCCAAACCTTGGTTGACATCCATACTGGTGGTAACCAAGAAGAATATCAATAGCAAGAAAGAGATATCCGCCATTGAAGAGGCATTTATCTGTGGGATTTTCTTTGCCATGACTAATTTGCCAATTTTACAATGTTACCAATTTACTTGCGGAGACGAGTGAAAATCAATCCGAAAATCATGGAGCCGATAGTACCTACTGCCAAGATATAGCACAGATAGATGATAGCATCGCTCAATCGTGCCATGAAACCTTCGTTGTCCGTACCTTCATAACCAACAATTTCTATTTTTGCATCACTACCCAATCCCCAGCAGAGTGCGATGAGCGCAACAAATCCAAGAACCACACAAGAAGAAACAATGGCTTTCTTCTTATCGTACTTCCAGTTTTTGAAATACTCAACAATCACTACGCCCAGCGTAACCAAAATTACGATAGCGAGGAGGATATAGTTCCAAGTAAGGAAGAGGTCAGAGAATCTCGGGATGTCCAAGAAGTCGCCTGCCACCTCATGAGTACCCGCGGAGCCTCCTGCATAGAACATCACCGAGAAGATGACGCCTATGATAAGGAGCACCCAAAGGGTAATTTTAGGCAATAATTTATAGTTTTTCATAACGAATATACTTACTTTTAAGAGTTAGAGAATGTTCTAAAAGTTCCAATGGCGGGACACATATCCCCTGCATTGAAATTCGTTATTTATTTTGCCTGTTTCTTGTCGTACTCAACAACGAGGTCAAGGAGGCTGATAGAAGAATCCTCCATCTCGTTAACGAGACCCTCGATAAGGCTGAGGATATAGTTGTAGAACAATTGGAGCACGATAGCGATGATCAAACCGAGCAAGGTGGTCAACAGAGCAACCTTGATACCGCCGGCAACGACCGTAGCCGAGATATCACCTACTTGTTGAATCTTATCGAATGCTGCGATCATACCGATGATGGTACCCAAGAATCCCAACGATGGAGCGATAGAGATGAAGAGCGAAATCCAAGAGAGGTTCTTCTCAAGCAGACCGAGTTGCACACCACCATAGGAAGCAACGGTTTTCTCTACTACATCAACACCCTCGTTGTAGCGGCTCAGACCCTGGTAGAAGATACTTGCCACAGGACCGCGAGTGTTACGGCAAACATCCAATGCAGCCTCAATACCGCCTTCGTTCAGTGCCTTCTCAACGTTAGCAAGCAACACTTTCGTGTTGGTTTTCGACAGCGACAGATAGATAATACGCTCAATGCAGAGAGCCAAACCAAATACCAAGCAGAGCAAAGTTGCAGCCATGAAGCCTGCACCACCCTCAATAAATTTGGTTTTCAGTGTTTTGTGAAGAGCCACGAGACCGGTAGCCTCCTCCTCTGCGGGAGCAGCCTCTTCTACCACTTCAGCCGCGGGAGCGGCTGCTTCGTCAACAGTTTCTACAGCTGCCTCTTGAGCAGGAGCAGCTTCCTCTTGTGCAAATGCAACATTGCTGCCAAAAGCGAGCATTGCGAGCACGGTAAGGGTTGCAAATACTTTTTTCATGAGAATAAATAGATTATTAATAAGTTAGTTTTGCGGAGAGACGGGGATTCGAACCCCGGAAACCCTTTTGGAGTTTACACGCTTTCCAGGCGTGCCTCTTCAACCACTCGAGCATCTCTCCTACGTCGTAATTTAGGGCTATTCACTCAAAAAGACGTGCAAAGGTACGAAAAATTTTTGAAACTGCAATAGTTTTTCGTGTTTTTTTTCGTTTTTTCTTCATTTTATACCAAAAAGAGCTCTCGCGTTAGCGGTTGTTACCCTTTTCACATCATCAGTAGAGACCAGATAGATGTCCGCCAGCCGTTCTGCAACATGGGTCATCCATCGGCTCTCGTTGCGCTGCCCGCGGTGGGGAACCGGTGCCATATAGGGGGCATCCGTTTCCAAAACAAGATGTTGCAAGGGGATATGCCGCAGGATATCTGCCAATTTGCAGTTCTTGAAAGTCAGCACCCCGCCGATACCGAGGTAGAAGCCCAGCGCGATGAACTTCTCTGCCATCTCGCGGCTGCCCGAGAAACAATGAATGACGCCGCGGAGGGGATAAAGCGCATCATCCTTTAGCGTGGCGACCTCGCGGAGGATGAGGTAGGTATCTTCCATCGCATCGCGGATATGCACCATCACCGGCAGATTCAAGCGGCGGGCAAGCAGGAGTTGCTCGCGAAAAACAATGTGCTGCTGCTCTTTATAAGTGGTGTTCCAATGGTAATCCAGCCCTATCTCGCCTATCGCAATCAGTCTGCCCTCGCGCCGAGACTCTTGGATTTTCTCTTCGATAGCATGCCACTGCTGCTGCCAATCCTCCTTCACCTCCTCGGGATGCAACCCCAACGCAGGGTACAGATAATCAGGATACTGTGTGCACAAGGGCAGCACGGTATCAATGGAATGCACATCCACACCGGGCACCAAGATGGCTTCCACGCCGGCATCTCTCTGCTGCTGCAAAAAAGCAGGCAAGTCCTCTTGGTACTGCGGATCGTCTATATGGCAATGGGTATCAATCATCGGGAAACTTACGAATTTGACAATTTGACAATTTACTATTTTACAATTAACCAAAACCAATACATAAAAAACTATTTGACAATTTTCGAATTACGATTTACGATTTTGACTGTTGTTACGGAAGAGGATGGAGGAGTCGCCATAGGAGAGGAAGCGGAAATCATGCGCAAGGGCGTAGTCGTATATCTTCTTCCAGTCCTCGCCCACGAAAGCACTCACCAGAAGCAGAAGCGTGGACTTGGGTTGGTGGAAGTTGGTTATCAGTTGCTCTACCACGCGGAAACGGTAGCCGGGCTTAATCATAATCTGCGTCTCGGCATGGAGCGTGGCTTGGTGTGTCTCGTCGAGGTAAACCAACAGCGCTTGCAGCGCCTCTGCCGTGGATAGAGTCCATTCCTGTTCATACGGCATAAATTGCGGAACATGCATGGAACAGTCGCCGCGAAGCAGCATGCACCCCAAGAAATAAAGGCTCTCCAATGTACGCATAGAGGTCGTTCCCACCGCCACGACATGCCCTAAGTTGGAGAGAATATCAGCAATAGCCTGTCGCGGCACAGCGATAATCTCCGTGTGCATCGTATGCAGGTTAGCATCTTCGGTCTTGACCGGTTGGAAAGTACCGGCGCCCACATGCAGGGTCAGTTCGGTGGTCTTGATGCCGCGCTGCCGAAGGTCGGCAAGCACCGCTTCCGTGAAATGCAATCCCGCCGTGGGGGCTGCCACCGAACCTTTGATACGCGAATAGACGGTCTGATAGGTGGTTTTATCGCTCTCCTCCGTAGGCCGGTTGAGATACGGCGGAATAGGCAACTCGCCCGCTGCATCCAATATCTCCGCAAAAGACATATCGCCGTCCCACGAGAATGTTACCGCAAAGGTATTCCCCGTCTGTGCGCCTTTGGTAGCTCGCAACACAACCGTGCCGCCTGCCACCTGCAAAGGCAGGTCGATAGAGGTATCGCGGAACTTCTTCGCATTGCCAATCATGCACTTCCACGTGCAACCCTCGGTGGATGAGAGCGACAACTGGTAGTCATGCGGCGCAAGGGGCTCCAAGCAGAATATCTCAATGCGCGCCCCCGAGGGTTTATGGAAGACTAGCCGCGCCTGTATCACGCGCGTGTTATTATATACAAGGAGTGAATGCGCAGGGATATAGTCGCCCACGCGGAAGAAACGGTCTTCCGACACCGCCCCGTCCTTATATATAAGGAGTTTGGAGTGGTCGCGCTCCGGCAGCGGATACTTAGCAATCCGCTCCTCAGGCAGGGGGTAATTATAGTCTGAAATGGATAACACCATAAAAATTATAAATTATACAAATGATATACAAGTTGACCCAAATTATTTATCAAACGAAAGCCCCAACGGGGCGGAATAGATTAGCGTAGGGGCTCGCCCCTACGCAGAGGAGCAACCATACAATGCAAGCCCCAACGGGGCGACATAACTCAATTTTGAATCATTATGTCAACATGTATATCATTACCACTATTTGATTCGACCGTTTGGTTATTTCTCCCAAAAACGAATTAGGGTTGTTGCCTCTTTGGGTGCGGTTTTGAGACTGTACCTCCATGAAAAGTTTTTGAGCCTCTTTTGTCTTTGAAGTCGTTTTTACCTCTAAAGTCTTTCTTCTCGCGGAAGTCGCGTTTGCCTTTCTCTTTGTGAGGTTTTCTGTCAGCAAAAGGTTTCCGCTCATCCCCGCGCGCTTTGGAGGGGTGCTGCGTCTTGAAATCCTTATGCGTACCCGCGAAAAGGTCATAGCGGCAGAAGAGGCAGTCTAACTCGCCGTTGAGCAAGTGCACCTTGCGGCTCGGCTTCAGTCCGATACTTTTCAGCGCGTCCTCGTTGGAAGAGATAATCCACGCCGTCGCCCCCGCAAACTGATGTTTGAGCGTCGAACCAATGGCTTGGTAAAGTTGCAGCACGTTCTTATCCTGCGCCAGTCGCTCGCCGTAAGGCGGGTTCATCATAACGATTGGCAATGCCGCAGGATTCCCCTCAGAAGAAGATGGCGCCGCAAAGGGCTCCTTGATTTCCTCCAAACGAATCTGCCGCACAGAGATAAATCGCTGTTGATTAGCGGCTTGCACATTCTTCAGGGCAGCCTGCACGGCATAGTAACCCGCATCAGAACCATATATATGGTGCTCAAAAGCACGCTCGCGGGAGTCATCATTGTATATCGCCTCAAACAAGTCTGCATCGAAATCGCGCCATTTCTCAAAGGCAAAACCCTTGCGGAAGATACCCGGGGCGATATTCTGCGCGATGAGTGCCGCCTCTATCAGAAGCGTACCCGAACCGCACATAGGGTCGTAGAAATCCGACTCCCCGCGCCAGCCCGTCATCAGTATCATACCCGCCGCTAAAGCCTCGTTAATGGGTGCTTCGGTGTTTGCCGCACGATAGCCCCGTTTGTGCAAACTCTCGCCGGAACTGTCCAGCGAGATGGTAACCGTCTCATTGGCGATATGCACGTTCAGCGACAAATCGGGGTCGGTCACTTTAACGCTCGGGCGCTGATTCTCGCGCGCCATCCAATAGTCGGCAATAGCGTCTTTCACGCGGTAAGTAACATACTTCGAGTGCCGAAAAGTCTCCGAATAGACGGTGGCATCAATGGCAAAGGTGGTCTTTGCCGTCATATACTCGCTCCAATCAATGCCTTTCGCCTGCTCATATACCGCATCCGCATCCTTGGCGCGGAAGGTAGCAATAGGCACCAACACGCGCGAGGCAGTACGGAGATACAAGTTCGCCCGATAGAGCATCGCCTTATCCCCCGTGAAAGAGACCGCACGGCGCTCTTTCTGTATATCGTTCGCACCGAGTTCCGTCAGTTCCTGTGCGAGAACATCTTCCAGTCCTTTGAATGTTTTGGCTAAAAATTGCATAAGGAATGATGAATTTAGAGCCCCACCCTCCCTTTAAGAGAGGAGATTAGGCATTATAAAGTATTTAATTAGCACAAGTTCAATACAAGCGAATACTTTCACAAATTGTTTTTTGGTAATAAATTAATGATTAAATTATACGGACATTATATGTTAACAAAAAAAATATTTGGACAATTTTTGGAAATTTTTGTTGAAATAAAAAATCATTATCGTTTTTGCGTACAAAGACGTAACTTTGAATTTATGTTATAGTGCGTAGGCTCCGCGTGGCATACCATGCAGCGAGGAAACCCATGAGCAGCACCACGGCGGCAACGGCGAGCACATCGCCTGCCTGCACCAAAACGGGGTAAGCCGAGATGACATAGTCTGTCCCCGAGCCGAGTTTGAGCCAGCCGTAGTGCTGCTGAAGCAGGCAGACCGCAAGCCCGATAACCAGCCCGACAAGTGCCCCGAGAGTGGTGATAAGCCATCCCTCATAGAGGAAAGTGCGGCGTATGGTCTCTGGCGCAGCACCGAGATGGCGCAGGATACGGATATCCTCCTGCTTGTCAATGATAAGCATCGAAAGCGAACCAATCACATTGAAGCAGGCAATAAGCAGGATGAAAGCCAGCAATAGCGCCGTGAGCAGTTTCTCAATCTTCAGAATACGGAAGAAGTCCGCCTGCTGCTCGTAGCGGTCTGCCACGACATACCCTTCCCCAAGGCACTCCCGCAGTTGCGTCTTCATCTGCCTGTCCGACAAGCGACTATCGGGGGCTAACTGCAACTCGAGTGCCGTTACCGTGAGTGTATCGTACTGAAAAAGTCTGCGCGCGAGAGGCAAGGAAACCAAAAGAAGTTGGTCATCATAGGTCGTCTGATTGACGGCAAAAGTTCCTGCCATGAAGGCGGTCTCGTGAAGGAAAGAATCATCGGGGCGCAACATGTTCACCCGCTCTAATCGCTTAGGGGCATACAGGTGCACCGCCCCCACGAAATGAGCATTAACCCCTATCTGCGCCGCCAAGCCGCGCCCCATCACGCAACGGTCAAATGCACCGTCATAGACGGAGAAATAACCATCGGAGAGAATAGAATCAATATGCGTAATCTGCTGAAAGACAGTATCCACACCCATCACGCGCGCGGGCTGCTGATGGTCTTTGTAGCGCACGAGCGCCGTCTCTTCCACTACCTCCGATGCGGCTTGCACGAAGGGCAACGCCAATGCCTCCTGCACGGGGAGCGTGTCTAAACGAAACGACTTACCCGCGGCGGCTGTGATACGAATCTCGGGGTCAAACTCCGAGAACATCTGCTCCACCAGCGCCCCAAAACCGTTCATCACGCTCAGCACACACACCATGGCGGCTGCCACCACCCCTACCGCCGCCGCGCTCACGCCCGAGACGATATTGATGGCATTGTGCCCTTTCTTAGAGAAAAGGTAGCGCCAAGCGATGTGCAGTTCCAATCTCACTGTTTCAGCAGTTCATCAATATGCTCCATGCGGTCGATGGTATCATCGAGGTGGAAATGCAGTTCGGGAATGATACGCAACTGATGGCGCTCCAGCGTCCCGAGTTCGCCGCGGAACTTACCCGTGTGCTCTTGTATCGCCGCCATCGTATCTGCCACCTTATTCTGCGGGAAAATAGATAGATAGACATGCGCTATCGCCAAATCGGGCGACACACGCACCTCGCTCACGGAAATCAGTGTCCCGGGCAACGTGCGGGCAAAGCGCAAAAAGATATCGCTAAGGTCCTTCTGTATAAGCCTTGCGATCTTGTGTTGTCGAGTGGTTTGCATAGTAATGGTTGTATTACGAAGAAACCCACCCACGGCGTTCTCCGCCCGCAACGCGAGCCAACAGCCGAAGGCGGTCTAACTTCTAAATAAAAATACGGTCAAAAGGGGAAGCCGTCAGAACTTCTTAATACTTATGGCGACCTTCGTCAGCAACAGTCAGTTTCTTACGACCTTTCGCACGACGAGCAGCCAGCACGCGGCGACCATTAGCAGTAGCCATTCTCTCGAGGAAACCATGTTTGTTACGACGCTTGCGTTGAGATGGTTGGAATGTACGTTTCATAGTGTTATTGTCTGTATTTATGCCCTCTCCCGAGGACGAGTTATAGTAATTTACGATCTACGATTTACGATTTACGATTTTGCAGGGGCGAAAATCGGGTGCAAAGGTACTGCTTTTTTTTGACATAGCCAAACTTTTTTCGTTTTTTTTGCAAAATTGTTTGCGCATCCAAGAAAAAACAACTACCTTTGCATCTCTTAATTCTTAATTCTTAATTCATAATTATAAGTCATGCTTGCCATCGTTCTTTCCATCCAGCCCTACAGCGACCGCGCCCATATCCTGCATACCTACACGCGGGAGCACGGGCGCATGAACTATATGCTCTACGGCTTAGGCAAGAAGAAGTCGCAAGCCCTCTACGCGCCCCTCTCGCTGTTGGAAATAGAGGTCTCCCCATCCTCCAAGGCATTGCCCTCCGTGAAAGAAGCACATCTCGCTTTCGTTCCCCAACATCTGCACACCGACATGCGCCGCCGGACAGTGGCGTTGTTCATCGCAGAGGTGCTCTATCGCACGCTCCGTCATCCGATGGCAGACGAGGTGCTGTTTGACTTTATAGCAACTACCATACATCTATTAGACAGTACCGAGCAGCCGGAGAATATCCACCTTGCCTTTCTTATCCAGTTGGCAGTGCACTTAGGTTTCGCCATCGATGAAGAAGCACACCCTGACTTACTCACCCTCCCGCAAAACCGTCAAGCGCGTCAAAAGCAACTGCATGCGCTTTGCGACTATTTCGCCCTGCACATTGACGGTTGGCAAACCCCACTCTCTTTGGAAGTACTAACCGAGGTATTTGCCATATAAACGATATAAAACACAAAAAACAAGGAGCAAAGATACATCACTTATTATAAGCCGATGCAATCTTTGCTCCTTGTTTTGTTATATACTCTTTAATCCGAGATTAAATCCAGCGGACGTAGCAGAAGTCCATGCGGTGGGGCAGGAGGTCGTTCTGCGGGTACATACGCAAGCCGAACTTCATGCCGCCGGCATAGTCGAACTGATAGGTCGTCTCGAAGAAGAGGTGCGAGCCCTCTGCCTTGACGAGTTTCAGCGGCTCTACCTCGTACAACTTGTCGTTGTTGTGGAGCGAGGTGCGGATAGCCACGAGTTCTACGCCGAGACCCTTGTCGTTGAGTGCGTGGGTGTCGAGTTCTACGGCTACGCGCACTTTCTCGCCGACATTGGGTTGCGACATGTCGGGC
The DNA here is from genome assembly GCA_034090015.1 of Paludibacteraceae bacterium. Classification (GTDB taxonomy): domain Bacteria; phylum Bacteroidota; class Bacteroidia; order Bacteroidales; family Paludibacteraceae; genus Colicola. Next base: position 11,370 of record JAXDTJ010000025.1, read on the forward strand.
ATCTCTACCTTCACTACCTCTATTTCGTCCCAGTGGGCAGCCATGTTCTCTTTCCAAGCGGCGATGTCCTTGGCGGTAGCGTAGTGGTTAGCCGCGAGCAGGGCATGGCGCTTTGCCAACTTGTTGTAGAACTTGTTGAAGTAGTCGTCCATCATGCGCTTGGTCGTGAAGCGCGGTGTGATTTTGGTAACGGAGTTCTTGATGGTCTGAACCCACTCGGGCGAGTAGCCTTTGGAGTTCTTGGCATAGTACATCGGGATAATCTCGTTCTCCAACATCTGGTAGATGGTAGCGGCGTCGAGTTGGTCTTGGTGTGCCTGGTTCTCGTAGGTGCGTTTCTCGGTGAGTGCCCATCCGGCGCCCTTGACATATCCTTCGTACCACCATCCGTCGAGGACGGAGAAGTTGAGGACGCCGTTCATCTGTGCCTTCTCGCCGGAGGTACCGGACGCCTCGAGCGGACGGGTCGGGGTGTTGAGCCAGATGTCCACACCGCTGATGAGGCGTTTAGCAAGACGCATATCGTAGTTCTCAAGGAAGATAATCTTACCGAGGAACTGTGGCATACGGCTGATTTCGATGATACGGCGAATAAGTCCCTGTCCGCCACCGTCTGCGGGGTGCGCCTTACCGGTGAAGAGGAACTGCACGGGGTAGCGAGGGTTGTTGACAATCTTGTCGAGACGCTCGAGGTCTGTGAAGAGCAGGTGAGCACGCTTGTAGGTAGCGAAGCGGCGACCGAAGCCGATGATGAGGTTCTCCGCCTTCATCTCATTGAGCGCGCGCACGATACGTGCGGGATCCCCTTGGCTCTTCATCCAGTCTTCTTGGAACTTCTCTTTGATATAGTTAATCAACTTGTTTTTCAAGTTCATACGCGTAGCCCACACATCCTCATCGGGTATATCGTTGTAGGCTTTCCACATCTCAAGATTCGACTGATCGTTAATCCACTCAGCGGGGAAGGTCTTTTCATAGACTGCTTTCCACTCGCTTGCAGCCCATGTAGGCATGTGTACGCCGTTGGTTACATAGTCCACATGCAATTCCTCGGGGTAGTAGCCTGGCCATACGGGCGAGAACATCTTCTTGCTCACCTCACCGTGGAGCCAACTTACGCCGTTGGCTTCTTGGCAGGTGTTGAGGGCGAAGACAGACATAGAGAACTTCTCGTTGTTGTCATCCGGGTTAGTACGGCCCAATCCAATCAGGTCGTGCCACTCAATGCCCAACTTTCCGGCATACTCGTTCATATACTTGTAGAAGAGTCCCTCCTCGAAGTAGTCGTGTCCCGCAGGCACGGGGGTGTGGCAGGTGTAGAGACCGCTCGCGCGCACCACTTCCTTCGCTTGGTTGAAGGTCAAGCCCTCGCCTTGCACAAGGTCTACCATACGCTGCAAGCCCATGAGCGCAGCATGACCCTCGTTGCAGTGGTAAACGTCTTTCTTAATACCTAATTTATTCAGCGCCAGCATACCGCCGATACCGAGCAGGATCTCTTGTTTAATACGATTCTCCCAGTCGCCGCCATAGAGTTGGTGGGTGATTTGACGGTCCCACTCAGAGTTCAGCTCGTTGTCGGTATCAAGGAGCAGCAGGTTGATTCGGCCTACTGCCACATTCCATAGGTAGGCATGCACAGTGCGCCCGGGATAAGGTACATCCACAACCATGGGGCTGCCGTCAGGGTTTTTCACCTGCGTGATAGGCAGGTTGCTGAAGTTCTGCGCCTCGTAGTTAGCCAACTGCTGTCCTTCGGGAGACAGGGTCTGTGTGAAATAGCCGTAGCGATAGAGGAAACCGATGGCGGTCATGTCCACGTTGCAGTCCGATGCCTCTTTCAGGTAGTCCCCCGCGAGCACACCTAAACCGCCCGAGTAGATTTTGAGCACGTGGCTCAAGCCGTACTCCATGGAGAAATAAGCGATTGAAGGTTTTTTCTTGTCGCGCGGCGCGTCCATGTAGCGACGGAAGTCGGCATACACCTTGTCCAGTTGCTCCATGAAGGCTTTGTCGTTGCTCAGTTCCTGCATGCGCTCATAGCTGATGGTGTTAATCAGCATGATGGGGTTAGACTGCGCACGATGCCATGCTTCGTTGTCGATTTGGCGGAAGAGGTTCTTCCCTTCCGAGTTCCATACCCACCAAAGGTTATAGGCGAGTTCCTGCAATTTGTCAAGGTTTGCGGGCAACTTAGCACGCACGTTCACCTCTTTCCACTGAGGTTGATTCACATTACTTACTTTAACGTTCATGTTTACTATAATGTTGGTTTATATTCTTTTTTGGATTAAGGATAAAGGACACAAGATGAAGGACTAAATAGTCTCAAAGGAGGTGCGGTCTCCATGCCGCACACTAATAGACGAAAGTAATAAGTCTTGGCTCATGGTTCCTAGTTCCTGGCTCCTTGCTCACACCAAAAGCGGCTGCAAAGGTACGGAAAAAAAATGAGATATACAAATAAATGGACAAAAAATCATAAAAATGCAATAACGGATTTGCATAATTGAAAAAAAAGCCGTACCTTTGCACCCGATTTTGGAAAGATGGCGGAGTGGTCGATCGCGGCGGTCTTGAAAACCGTTGACCTTCACGGGTCCGGGGGTTCGAATCCCTCTCTTTCCGCTCAAAATAGAGGCTTAGCAGTCTCTATTTTTTTGTAATGATATACGAGTTGACCCAAATTACTTATCCGGCGAAAAGCCCCAACGGGGCGACATAAATTAGCGTAGGGTGGAACCCTACGTAAAAGGGAATCACCCACAATGCAAGCCGAGATTTATCCCGATTTATCGGGACGGGGCGACATAAATTAGCATCCCGACTTATCAGAACGAATACGAGGTGTTCCTCCTGCAAGCCCCAACGGGGCGACATAAATTAGCGTAGGGTGAAACCCTACGTAAAAAGAGACTCCCCTCAAATCTCCCCTCTCCCTCCCCGTCCCGATGCATCGGGACG
>JAXDTJ010000033.1:0-12035 GCA_034090015.1 Paludibacteraceae bacterium
CCTATTTTTAGAAAAGATTTTTAGTAAGATTATGGATTAGATTTTCCGATGTTATGCCTTAAAAATCATTGCAAAAAATAACTTAAAAATCTTAACTGATAATATGGTGATTGATAATTTTATGCCCTTTCGCTACGCTCAGAAATCTAAAAAAAATCTATTATGAAAATCTTATATGTCGTGAATTATTTCGGCTCTACGTTAAATTAATATCCAAAAATTTAGTATGACAGATCAAGCCATCATAATCCAAAGAACAAAGATATTCTCTGATATCGTAGGATGTGAGTTTCGTTCATATAACTATTTTCATTGGGGATTTGATGAGATTGTATATGAAGCGGGACTAAAAGCAGAATTGGAAGAATTGGGATATGAAGTATTTAGACAGCAGGAGTTTCCAATCTATTATAAAGGAAAACCTACAGAAGTTAACCGCAGAATGGATTTGGTGGTAAGAGATAAATTACTTGGTTTTGTTGTATTGGAACTAAAAGCTTTGGATTACATATATGACGCACAACGTTCACAACTATGGTCATACATGAAACTGTTGAATATAAGATATGGTATGCTAATAAACTTCGGTCCAAAAGGTGTTTATTCTGAGAACTGGATGTTAGAGGATGCTTTATCGAGAAAATGTGTGAGGGTATAAGGAATGTGTGTGAGATTAGATTTTTAGTAAGATTATAGATATGATTTTATTCTCATACCACTTAAAATCTTAGTATAAAATAAACGCAAAAATCTTTGCTAAAAATATATTGATTGATTATTAGTTTCCTTTCGCTTCGCTCAGAAATCTGAAAAAAATCTTGATAAAAATCAATAAGAAAATCTTTTAATTAACCATAAAACAACAATAAATCAATTCAAATCATGGCAGAAGAAAAATTGAATTTGTTGGCTGATTTTCCCGCCATCTCTACCAAGACATGGAAAGAGAAAATCGTGACCGACTTGAAAGGTGCCGACTTCGAGAAGAAACTCGTATGGCGCACTCCGGAAGGCTTCAATGTGCAGCCTTTCTACCGTCGTGAAGACCTCAAAGGCCTGAAAACCACCACCTCCGCACCCGGGCAGTTCCCCTACGTGCGGGGCACGAAGACCAACAACGAGTGGGCTATCCGTCAGAACATCTGCGCGGGAACCAACGCTCGCAAGGCCAACGCCAAAGCCCTCGATGTCCTCAACAAGGGTATCACCTCGCTGGGCTTCCGCTTGGACAAAGAGAAACTGAACTACCGCTTCATCAAGAACCTGCTCAACGGTATTCAGGCAGACGCTATCACGCTGAACTTCCAAGTATGCGCCTGCGCTGCTCCCGAGTTGGCAAGTATCCTCGTGCGCTACTACGGCCGCATGGGCTACAACCTGAAGAACATGAAGGGTAGCATCAACGTGGACCCCATCCGCAACATGCTGCTGAAAGGCAAGTTGCTCAGCCGCGAGCAGGTGAGTGCGAAGATTGCAGCCGTGGTGAAGGCAGCGAAGTCGCTCCCCGGCTACCGCGTGGTAGGGGTCAACTCCGTTATCCTGAACAACGCCGGCGCTTACTGCGCACAGGAGTTGGCTTACGCGCTCGCATGGGGTGCTGAATATATGACCATGCTCACCGAGGCAGGCGTGCCCAACTACAAAGCAGCAAACGCCATCCGCTTCAACATGGGTATCGGTGGTAACTACTTCATGGAGATTGCTAAGTTCCGCGCCGCTCGTATGCTGTGGGCGAAGATTGTAGAGGCATACAAAGCACCGCTCTTCACCGCTGCACTCAAAGAGGCAGCGAAGATGAACGTCAGCGCCGAGACCAGCCGCTTCAACATGACCGTCTTCGATGCGTATGTGAACCTGCTCCGCTCGCAGACCGAGACTATGTCGGCGGCTATCGCAGGCGTGGACGAGATTGTTGTTACGCCGTTTGACGTAACCTATGAGCAGCCGACCGAGTTCGCAGAGCGTATCGCCCGCAATCAGCAACTCCTGCTCAAAGAGGAGGCACATTTCGACAAGGTGGTTGACCCCGCAGCAGGCTCGTTCTACTTGGAGAACCTGACTCACGCCATCGCCGAGGAGGCTTGGAAGCAGTTCCTCGCTATCCAAGAGCAAGGCGGCATGTACGAGATGGTGGCTGCCGGCAAGGTGCAGCAGGCTATGCAGGAGAACCTCACCAAGCGTCTGGCAGACGTGGCGAAACGCAAAGAGGCGTTGCTCGGCTCGAACCAGTATCCTAACTTCACCGAGAAAGCCGCCAAGAAAATCAAGGAGACCGCTTGCGGTTGCGGCTGTTGCGCTACGCAGCAGGGGCAGATTCCTGCGCTCCACATCGCGCGTGCAGCCGAGGAGTTCGAGGCTTTGCGTCTGGAGACCGAGGCAGCGAAGAAGCAACCCGTGGCATTCATGCTCACCATCGGCAACCTCGCTATGCGTATCGCGCGTGCACAGTTCTCGTGCAACTTCCTCGCGTGCGCGGGATATAAGGTAATAGACAACAACGGTTTCAAGACCGTAGCCGAAGGTATCAAGGCGGCTCGCAAAGCGAAGGCGGACATCATCGTGCTCTGCTCCAGCGACGACGAGTACGCAACGCTCGCACCCGAGGCATGGAAGACGCTCAAAGATGCCAAGGAACTCTTCATCGTGGCCGGCGCACCTGCTTGCTCCGAAGACCTCAAGGCGCTGGGTATCAACAACTTCATCAACGTCCGTTCCAACGTCCTCGAAACACTGAAAGCCTTTAACGCTCAACTCTTAAACAAATAGTAACGGAACTTGTTTGCACAAAGATTGTACTTTTTGACTTGAACAAAAACCACCAAATATCTTGTACAAAAATGGTGATTTGAGGAGGAGATTTTTGAATTGATTTTATATAGATTTCTGAGCGTAGCGAAATAATCAAAATAATCGCTCAAAATATTTTAGAAAAGATTTTTAGTAAGATTATTGATGCGATTTCCCTTTGTACATACAAAAAATCGTTTACAAAATCTCAGCAAAATCAATACTGAAAATATATTGATTATTCGTTCGTTTCCTTTCGCTTCGCTCAGAAATCTAAAAGAAAATCGTTTGAAAAAATCACGATGCAGTGAGTTTTTGTATAAGAAAAAAGTAAATCCAAACTGTGAACGCAATACAATGTATCAATTATGAAGCCTAATTTTAGTGAAATAGACATCAACAAGGTTCCCGTTTCGCATGTAGAGGGAGCCAATGAAGCCAACTGGCAAACGCCGGAACTCATCGACGTGAAGCCCGTTTACACCAAGGAAGACCTGGAGGGTATGGAGCACCTTGACTATGTGTCGGGTATCCCGCCTTTCTTGCGTGGTCCGTACAGCGCGATGTACCCGCTGCGTCCGTGGACGATTCGCCAGTATGCGGGTTTCTCCACTGCTGAGGAATCGAATGCTTTCTATCGTCGTAACCTCGCCAGCGGTCAGAAAGGTCTGTCTGTAGCCTTCGACCTGCCGACCCACCGCGGCTACAATGCCGACAACATGCGCGTGGTGGGCGATGTGGGAAAAGCAGGTGTGTCCATCTGCTCGCTCGAGGATATGAAGGTTCTGTTCGCCGGTATTCCTTTGAACAAGATGTCCGTCTCCATGACGATGAACGGTGCCGTGCTGCCTATTCTTGCGTTCTATATCAACGCGGGTCTGGAGCAGGGCGCTAAACTCGAGGAGATGGCAGGTACTATCCAGAACGATATCCTAAAGGAGTTCATGGTGCGCAACACCTATATCTATCCGCCGAAGTTCTCCATGAAGATTATCGCTGACATCTTCGAGTACACTTCGCAGAATATGCCGAAGTTCAACTCTATCTCCATCTCCGGCTACCACATGCAGGAGGCAGGTGCTACCGCCGACATAGAGTTGGCATACACCCTCGCTGACGGTATGGAATACCTGCGTGCAGGTATCAACGCCGGCATGGATGTGGACACTTTTGCACCGCGTCTGTCCTTCTTCTGGGCAATCGGTATGAACCACTTTATGGAGATTGCGAAGATGCGTGCCGGTCGTATGCTGTGGGCGAAGATTGTGAAGTCCTTCGGTGCAAAGAACCCGAAGTCGATGGCGCTGCGTACCCACTGCCAGACCTCCGGTTGGTCGCTCACCGAGCAAGACCCCTTCAACAATGTGGGTCGTACCTGTATCGAGGCGATGGGCGCAGCGCTCGGACATACCCAGTCGCTCCACACCAATGCGCTGGACGAGGCGATCGCGCTGCCGACCGACTTCTCCGCACGTATCGCACGTAACACGCAGATTTACATCCAAGAAGAGACCAAGGTCTGCAAGGAGATTGACCCATGGGGCGGCTCCTACTATGTAGAGGCTTTGACCAAGGAAATCATGGACAAGGCATGGGAGCATATCCAGGAAATCGAGAAACTCGGCGGTATGGCTGCCGCTATTGAGACGGGTATCCCCAAAATGCGTATCGAGGAAGCCGCTGCCCGCACACAGGCGCGTATCGACTCCGGCACGCAGAAGATTATCGGTGTGAACGAGTACCGTCTTGACCACGAAGACCCCATCGACATCCTTGAAATCGACAACACCGCCGTGCGCGAAGAGCAGGTGGCTCGCTTGAAAGAACTGCGTGCTAACCGCGATGAGGCTGCTGTGCAAGCCGCATTGGCAGAAATCACCGCTACCGTACAGGAGTGGGCGGACGGCAAGAAATGCAGCCACAACCTGCTTGACCTTGCTGTGAAAGCAGCAGGACTCCGCGCATCGTTGGGCGAGATTTCCGACGCTTGCGAGAAAGTGGTAGGACGTTATAAAGCAACTATTAGAACTATTTCAGGCGTGTACGCATCAGGAACTAAGAACGATGATTGGTTTGTCAAGGCACAAACCCTCACCGCCGAATTTGCCAAGAAAGAAGGTCGTCAGCCGCGTATTATGATTGCCAAGATGGGTCAGGACGGGCACGACCGTGGTGCTAAAGTGGTAGCCACGGGCTACGCAGACTGTGGCTTCGATGTGGATATGGGACCCTTGTTCCAAACTCCCGCCGAGGCGGCTAAGCAGGCTGTAGAGAACGATGTGCATGTGTTGGGTGTATCCTCGCTCGCTGCAGGACACAAGACCCTCGTGCCGCAGGTGATTGAGGAACTGAAGAAACTCGGACGCGAGGACATCATGGTGATTGCCGGTGGTGTCATCCCCGCGCAAGACTACGACTTCCTCTATAAGGCAGGCGTAGCCGCTATCTTCGGTCCAGGCTCCAATGTAGCGCAGTCTGCATGCACCATCATGGAACTCCTGATGGCAGAGTAATGCCGAACGATGGAGCGGGCAAAAATCGCCCCTCCGCAACGCTCTAATCAAGAAAGCAGGTATCGATGTTATTCGGTACCTGCTTTTTGATTGAATAATACGAATACTTAGTAGTCGGTGTTCTGGGGGTCGAAGTTGGTCCAGCCTTTGGTCCAGTCGTTGGAGGCGTCGAAGGCACCTACATATGAGACGGGTTGGAAACCGTTGAGCGCACTAGCGGTGAAAGCCGCGGCGGTGAGCAGCGGGCTGCCCGACTGAGGCATGTAGTTGCTCCCGATAGATTGGGACCCCGACCTATCGGGGTAAACGAAGTTGAGCATTGCTTCTGCGGCAGTGGCTTGGCGGTTGCCCGTCTGCGAGAGGAAGAACTCGTGGGAGAAAGAGTATGGCTTGGAGGGGTCGAAGGTCTTCTCCTTGTAGTCGAGCGCGCAACTGTCTTTGTACTGCTTGTTCATGTCGGAGCCGAGGATGTCTGCGTCCACAATCCATGTGTTCTGCACTTGCAGCAGTCCGTCCTTCGCTGCTTGCCATGAGTTGCCCTTCTCGTTGTCCACGATGATACCGATAGGCCACCCTGCGAAGACAGAGTTGAAGCAGCAGAGGCGCGTGTTGCGGCGCAGGTGCATACCTGCTTGGAACTTACCGAGCGAGGAGCCGTTGTTGGGGAAGAAGTCGCCACCGTTGATATAGTCGGCATTGTTCTGGAACTGTGCGTCGGCTTTCGGACCGATGAAGGTCATGTTGGAGAAGACGCAGGTGGTGTAAGGCGAGACAGACGCACCGTCGGCGCAGTTGTCCGACTCAAAGCCGTTGGATTGGCTGACATCTGCAAGGCGGGAGTTGCGCACGGAGAGACCGAACTGCACATGCCCGGAGAAGCCGTTGTCGGTGTCGAAATCATCATCCCATCCGTGGTAAGCCACGAGGTATTGGCAGTTGACAGCACCGCCGAACCACTCGAAAGAGTCATCGTTGGAGTAGGACACCTGCACATGGTCGATCTGCGTGCTGCTACCTACGGAGCCGAGGGTGATACCGTTGATTTCCTTGTCGGTCTGGAAGGGGTATCCTGCGAACTCCACGCGGACATAACTCAGTGCGCCGGAGCAGTCGGCGTTGTCGTTGCCGCCGTGCTTGGAGCGCGGACCGCCCTCAATCTGCTGCTCGGTCTGGTTGTTGTTGGCGCGTCCGCAGAGGATGAGTCCTCCCCAGTCGCCCGGACGGCGTTGCCCCTTGGGTTGCTCGGAAGTGAAGACGATAGGTTCGCTTGCCGTACCCTTGGCGTAGAGTTTACCGCCACGCTCAACGATGAGCGACGCCTTGGTGTCTTTGTCGCCGAGGATGACGGTACCCGGCTCGATGGTGAGCGTAGCGCCGTCAGCGATATATACCCAACCGTGGAGGAGGTATTTGCCTTTCTTGAGCGTCTGTGTGCCGGTGAAGACAAACTCGTCGTCGCCGTTGCCGATGGTGTCGCCGAAGAGCAGGTTGTCCGCTGCGCGCAGACCGCCGTCTTCCGACCAGTTGCGGTTGGTCTCATCGGTAGGTTCTTGGGTGGGTTGGCATGCTACGAGGGTAGCGGCAGCGATGGCTACGATTGCCATCAGGTTGAAAAGATTTCTTTTCATTGTTGATTTTTGTTTTTGGTTAGTTATAAACTTCGTGTTGGAAACTGCGTGTACAGAACTTCGCTTCGCTGCGTGTACAGCCCGAAGGGCTTTCCTACACAAAGTTTCCAACAGCGCGTATGTGCTTAGAATTGATATTGCAGGGTAAGGGTGAAGTTCCTGCCCGGGCGGAAGGAGCGGGTGGTCTCTTTCACCTCTTGGGTCTTGCCTTCGGGGAGCGAATAGGTACCTATCTGCTGATAGACCACCGCTTCACCTATCACATCCTTCGCCGCAAAGCGGATGGAAAGGCTTGAAGGATTCGATTTAGCGGAATCATCTTTGCTATTTTGTCCTTGTTCTTGGTTCCTTGCTCTTGGCTCCATCCTAAAGGTGTATCCGATATTCAGGTCGAGGGCGTTGCGGGGCATCTCGTAGGAGTCGGGTATATTGATGACATCGCTGCCGCCTGTGAGTCCCACGCTGCGTCCGACGCCAATCAGTCGTTTACCGATGCGGTTGTATAGCACGGCGCAAGAGATGCCGTGTTGGTCGTTGAAGTCGTGGGCGTAGAAGAGCCCCGTGTTGATGAGGTAGGGCGACTGTCCCTGCATGGGGCGCGTCAGTTCGCGCGAGCCTTCGGGGAAGAGCACGCGGCTACGGATAAGGGCACCGTTGAAGGAGAACTGGAAGCCGCGCATGCCCATGAAACTGAGGTCTTTGCGCAGGTCTATCTCTGCGCCGTAACTGAAAGCACGGTCGGCGTTCTGGTAGGAATAGGTCAGGTCGGTGCCGCCCGTTACGGTATAGGTCCACTCGATGGGGTTGCGGAAATGTTTGTAGAACAAAGCGATAGAGATGACCTCGCTTTTGTTGGAGGGATAGAACTCATAGCGCAGGTCTGCGTTTTGGATACGGCACGCTTGCAAGTCTACATTACCCTGCACATTGCTCGCCAACTCGAAGTCGTAATAGACCGAGGGCGACACTTCGCGGAACTCGGGTCGGTTGATAGACATGCCGTAGGAGGCGCGGAGTTGGTGGTGGGCATTCACGCGGTAGGTGGCGTTGAGCGAGGGGAAGAAGTCGGAGGTAGGGTAGTGTGTGGCGAGGGGCGAGTATTCGCGGTCGCGGGTGTTGCGCACCAAAGTCATGCGGGCATACTCGTAGCGCACGCCGGCATACACATCCACGGGACCGAAAGGCATGTTGATACCCACGTAGCCCGCGCAGAGGATGTTCTGCCCCTCGTAGTTGTTGCGCCATTTCACCTGCTCCAGCAGGTAGAGTTTGTCCTCGCCGTAGTTGGCGTCGGTCATAAGTTCGGTGGGGATGTCGAGTTGGCGGAAGTTGGCGGGCAGAGTGTTGTTGCTCTGGTTCCAGTTGTAGTAGAACATGCGCGTGCGGTAGTCGCGTGTACGATATTCGGCATACACGCCGCCTTTCCATGTAGGCTTAAACCAGCCCCATTCCACCTGCTGCTCGTAGCCGATGGCGATGGATGCGATGTGCTCGTAGAGGTAGGTGAACTCGCGGGAGATGTCGTTGCTGGAAGATAGTTGCAGCAGTCCGACCTCCAAGGCATCGTTGATGAGGTAGCGGCGTCGGTCGGGCTGGTTGCGGTTGCTGTACGCATAGCCTATGTCCCAATGCAGTTTGCCCTTTTGACCTGCCACCTCGTGCTTGCCCGACAACTGCGCGGAGTAGGTCAGGCGCGACTGGTAGGAATACTCCGCCTGCCGCTCCTCGTCGTTCTGCGCGGAGATACCCACGCGGTCGGTGTAGCGCTCGCGGTCAAGGTAGTTGAGGATATTCTTCAACTCAATGCGGTCTTTGCCCTCGCGGCGGGAGTAGGAGAGGTTGAGCATGGCGCCGGCACGGTTGTGGATAGTCTGCTGGTCGTCGGTCGAATGGCGTAGGTAGGTGCTCTGCTGCTTCTCTTCGTCGTAGGCGCCGAAGAGGTTGTTGAGCATGTCTCGGTAGTGCTTGTAGGAGCGGCTGTAGTTGGCAGCGACCAAGAGGGAAAAGGTTTGGTTTTGCGGTAGCCGCCAACTCTCGCTGCCGTTCATGGCGAGCGAGAGGTCGCTCACGGGCGTGATTTGCTTCACGCGCCAGTCGTTGTTCAGCCCGTTGCCGGTCAGCGACACGCTGTTGGCAATCCCCTCGAATCCGCTCAGCGTCTTGCCCATGATGTCCGTACCTTTGTAGGGCGCAGAGGCGGTGGTGAGGAAAGGCTGGCAATGGGTCCGGTCGTTCATCGCGCCGGCAATGCTGACCGACCAACTGCTATAGTCCGGCACATCGCGCGTGGTGATGAGCACCATGCCGCCGGAGAAGTCGGCGGGGTACTCGGGGGTAGGGGACTTCACGATGACCATGTTGTCTAACTGCGAAGAAGGCAGCAGGTCGAAGGAGAACGCGCGCGAGTCGGCTTCGCTGCTCGGCACGGCAGCACCGTTGAGCCACACTTGGTTGTAGCGCTGCGACAGACCTCTCACCATCACGAACTTATCATCTATCAGCGAGATGCCCGGCACGCGCCGAATCACCTCGGCGGCGTCTTTGTCTTGCGACCGCTTGATTTGTTCGCTACTGATACCTTCCTGAATCGTCAGCGCTTGCTTGGTGGCTTGCAGCACCGCTATGTCGCTGTTCGTCCGACGCTTGGCGACTACGGCAACCTCCTCCAGCACCTCGGTGTCCTCGTGCATGTATATATATAAGGTGTCGGCAGCCGTATTGCCCATCACTACCAACTGACTTCTATAACCTACATAACTGATACTAAGCGTGTCGCCGCTCTGCACCGAGATACGAAAGACGCCATCCCAGTCGCAGGTCGTACCCGTTGTACTACCTTTGACTAAGATGGCGGCACCCATCAGCGGCTCGTGGCTCTTGGCATCCATCACGATACCCACACGCTCACGAACCTCCTCCGCACCTTGCGCTTCCGACGCGCCTGCGCAACACACAAAACATAAAATCAAAACAAACCAATCTCTTCGCATAGTACCTAATAAACTCAATTTGTAAATTTGAAAGTTTGTAAATTTGAAAATTATTAGTTCCGCACGGTCATTTTCAAATTATCTGAACTTGTCCCGACCTGTCGGGATTTACACATTTTCAAATTGTTTTTGAAATCCGCTGCAAAAGTATCCGAAATCCGTTAAGTACTTATTAAGCGGATGTTAAGATATTGTTAAATACTATCTACCTTTGCCATTCCTGTGCGCCAAGTTAGTGATTAGTTAGTGATTATCGAATGAATAAGCACGCTTGCGCAGGTGTTGAGCGCGGGGGGAAATCTGTGAAAATCCCCCTTTTTAGGTATTGCGGTATCGGCGGGAAAGCGGTACCTTTGCAGCGGGATTTGAGTTCTGTTATTTTAAGAGTAATTTAACGCTAACTCTAAACTAATAATATAAGGTACAGGTATGAAAAAAAGATTGTGTTGTTTTGTGCTCGCTGCGATGGCGAGTTGTTTTTGGTCTTTCTTGTCTGCTGCGGATGCGCATTTGACAGGGCATGTGTTGGATGCACATACGGGCGAGCATTTGCCGTTTGTGAATGTGCAGATTAAGGGGACGACTATCGGTTGTTTGACCGATGAGTCGGGGCATTACTTCCTCAAGAACCTGCCCGTGGGCAGGCAGACCGTGGTGTTCTCGATGATGGGCTATGAGACGCTGGAGCGGGAAATAATCATCCGAGCAGACACCACGCTGGAACTGAAAGTACAGATAGAGGAGCAGTCGTTTGTGCTTGATAACGTGGTGGTTACCGCCAATAAGTACGAGACGAAGCAGAAGGAGGTGGCGACCATTGTGAACGTGGTGTCGCCGCTGATAATTGAAGGCACCAACGCCGCGTCGATGGCGGATGTGCTGAGTTTTCAGACAGGCTTGCGCGTGGAGATGTCGTGCTCCAACTGTGGTGTGCCGCAACTGCGCATCAACGGCTTAGAAGGGCAGTACACGCAGATTCTGCTGGACTCGCGCCCGCTGTTCTCATCGCTCGCTGCGGTCTATGGGCTGGAGCAAGTGCCTGCGGGGATGGTGGACAGGGTGGAGGTCATCCGCGGCGGCGGGAGTGCGCTGTTTGGTGCGAATGCGATAGCGGGCGTGGTGAATATCATCACGAAAGAGCCCGTGCGCAACTTCTTCAATGTATCTAACACCACCTCCTTCACGGAGCATGGCACCTACGACATCAGTACGAACATGAACGCCAGCGTGGTGAGCGAGAACCAGAAAGCGGGGGTGTTCCTCTTCGGTGTGCAACGCAACCGTCAACCCTACGACCGCGACCAAGACGGCTACTCCGAATACCCACTTTTAGGTACTACCACGCTGGGCTTCCGCTCGTTCTTCAAGACGACCGACTACTCCAAACTGACTGCCGAATACCACCACACGACCGAGCAACGCCGCGGCGGCTATGGTATCGACAGCCTGCAACCGCATGAGTCGCCGCTGACAGAGCAACTGAAGCATAACATCGATGCTGCGACGCTGAAATGGGATTACTACACGCCTGATAATAAGCACTTTGTAAGTGTCTATTCCTCGTTTCAGCATATCAACCGCGATAGTTATTTCGGCACGAACTACAACCCCAATGCCTACGGTAACTCGCGCGATATCACCTCCGTTACGGGTGCGCAATACCGTTTCTCGTATCCTTGCGGGCGGATGAACGCCGACTTGAGCGCGGGGGTGGAGTACTCGTTCAACGACCTGCACGACCGTATCCTCGGCTACGACCGCAACATAGAGCAGCAGGTGCACCTCTATGGCGGCTATGTGCAGAACGAATGGAAGAATAAACTATGGTCGGTGCTTATCGGCGGGCGGCTGGAGAAGCATAACCTGCTGGAGAAGCCCGTCTTCTCGCCGCGGGCGAACCTGCGCTATACGCCTATAGAACAAGTGATTATGCGCCTGAGTTACGCCAGCGGCTACCGCGCGCCGCAGGCCTACGAGGAGGATTTGCACGTGGGAGCCGTGGGCGGCGAGGTGTCGCTTATCAGTCTGGTGGAGGGGCTGCGACCGGAGTATTCTAACTCTGTGAGTGCGAGCGTGGATTGGTATGAACGCTTCGGCAAGTGGGACTGCAACCTGAC
>JAXDTJ010000039.1:0-53680 GCA_034090015.1 Paludibacteraceae bacterium
TCACTACTGTCCACTAAAAAATAGTTGATAAGATATTAAGACTAAAACTATATAGTTCACTTTAATCGAAACGGTCTTCGTTATTTTGAGAATTGGTTTTGTAAAATACAACTCACAAATGTATTTTTTCTATCAGAAAAACATTTTTGTTCAACGCAAGTCACTGATTCTAATAGGAATAGCTTTTTACATAGTGATCGCCATTGTACTTGGCTACGACACGACTGAATTTACTCCGATTACGAAACACAGTAATTTGTGTAAACACGTATTTGTCTTGATTCATAAACAGTTAACAATTGGACGGCAAATTACCAAATCAAATCCGTTCGCGTAAAATTCGCTCGTAACTAACTAATTTTCAATAAGTCAAAGAACAATTTTAAAAGTTTTAGTGGACACTAGTGAAACATTGTATATAATTGCGGGCTGTAATGGAGCCGGGAAAACAACGGCATCTTTGACAATGTTGCCGGAGATATGGAAGTGCAAAGAGTTCGTGAACGCAGATGAGATAGCGAGAGGTCTTTCGCCATTCAACCCGGAAGGAGTTGCTATACAAGCCGGAAGAATCATGCTCAAACGTATAGAGTATTTACTCAAAGAGAAGGTTACTTTTTCCATTGAGACAACGCTTGCTACTCGCGTTATGCACAATTGATAAAGCGGGCAAAAGAACAAGGATATGTGGTGAATTTATTGTTCTTTTGGCTGCCGAGTCCGAACATGGCGCGGAAGCGTGTTGATAAAAGAGTAGCGGAAGGAGGACATGATATCCCCACAGAAGTGATAGAAAGGCGTTATTATTTGGGAATTAGCAATTTCTTTACGCTTTACAAAGACCTTGTAGATTTTTGGACGCTTGTTGATAATGCCGGCAACCCAAGGAGGGTGATAGCAGATATGGATGGAATATACAACGAACCTTTATACAATGAAATTCAAACAACGTATGTCAAATAAAGAAAGAGAACAATATCGGCGTGATTTGCAGCGGGGGCTGGATCTGGCAGAGTATCGTATGTTGCGAGATAAAGCGATGCACAATTTATCAATTGTACAAAGCGATGGAGAAGGTGGATGCCGAGAGGTGTCGGCACGCGAGGTGTTCGAGCAACTTTATCATGAGCCTCTTCCCGCTTTTTAGGAAAAACAAAGAAAAGCGTTCGCTTTTTTCTCAAAAATTTGGTGGTATGGGAAAAATGTCGTAATTTTGCAGCCGATTTCACACTGGGGCTATCCGGTTTTGACAGCAGGTAGAATGGGTGTGTAAGCACGCCGAGCACCGATAGAGACGCTCGTAAATACTGTCTATCAAACTATAACTGGCAACAACACTGTAGCTCTCGCTGCTTAAACCGAAGTATAGTAGGTTTGCTTATTCTCCGCACAAGGTGCAGAGACGAGACATCGCTCCAAGCCGAGTCTGTAGGCTGAATGGATCAAGCGGTGCGGAAATATACAGAATAGTTCGCCCATGCTGCGATGGGTGAGCGAAAACAAAGCAGATAAGCCCGTGGTTGGTGGCTCAGGTCTTGCCACGGGTCGAAAACGAAGGCTGAGATAAGCGTGTAGAAAGCATACGTGTTCCTTGTTTGGACGCGGGTTCGAATCCCGCTAGCTCCACTAAAAAGAGACTATCCGACTAACTAAAGTCAGGTAGTCTCTTGGTTTATGTGGGTGCTTATTCTGCCGTTTTGACCGCTTCCCTGCCGAAAGGAGTATGATTTTTCCGGTGTTTTGCTTGTATGTCTCAATTATTTTTCGTACCTTTGCACGCAAAATCAAGTACGACTATGAAAAGAATCCCCTTTCTCCCCTGCCTTGGTCTGCTACTCTTCGTGCTGACGGCTTGCCACCGCCCTGCGCAGGTTGCCTCCGTCTCCACCGAGGCTATCCCTGTTACCACCGACTGTATTGCCGCCGCGCCCGAGGTGGCAGAAACCTATACCGCACTCTTAGCCCCCAAGAAAGCCGCCCTCGAGGAGGAGATGTCCACGGTGCTTGGCTATGCGCCCGAGGACATGACCGTACATCGCCCCGAGTGCAACATGCTCAACTGGGCGTCCGATGCACTGCTTGCCAAGGCGCGGCAATACTATGACGGGCGTGTGGATATGGCGGTGGTGAACATCGGCGGCATGCGCTGCGAGTGGCGCAAAGGCGACATCACCAAGCAGCATGTGTTTGAACTCATGCCGTTCGACAACCGTCTTGTGGTGCTCACGCTGAAAGGGGAGGACATCCTCGAACTCTGTCAGGTCTTTGCCGAAGTGGGCGGCGAAGGAGTGGCGGGACTGCGCATGCAGGCAGAGGAAGCGCAACTGATTGACGCACAGATAGATGGTCGCTCCATAGACCCCGAGGCGTACTACACCGTGGCGACCAGCGACTACCTCGCAGGCGGCACTGACCACATGACACCCCTCACCCACCACATAGCGTATTGGGACTCCGACCTGCTTATCCGCGACCTCTACCTCGAGTATGTCCAAGAGCAGCAAACCATCTCCGCCACCATTGACGGCAGAATGCAAATTATTTGACAATTGGACAATTTACTATTTGACAATTACCATGCGGTGGCAAATTTAAAAATTAAGTCAATGATATACATGTTGACCCGGCGATTCAAAATAGAGTTATGTCGCCCTTTCGGGGCTTGCAAGGAGGGAGTGTTCAATATTCGTAGGGTTTCACCCTACGCTAATTTATGTCGCCCCTTCGGGGCTTGCATTTGATAAATAATTTGGTTCAACTTGTATATCATTACCAAAATAAACATTAAACATTAAACATTAACAATCAATATGCGTAAACGTTCTCTCCTTCTCCTCTTCGCCTTTTGCCCGCTGGCAGCGGCATGGGCGTGTACGAACTTCCTCGTAGGCAAAGACGCTTCCACCGACGGCTCTACCATCATCAGTTACGCCGCCGATAGCTACACCCTCTACGGTTTCCTGCGCTTCTCGCCTGCCGCCGACCACCCCGCAGGCAGCATGCGCGAGGTAAAAGACTGGGACACGGGCAGACCCCTCTGCCAAATCCCGCAGGTGGCGCACACCTACACCGTCGTGGGCAATATGAACGAGCACCAGCTCACCATCGGCGAGACCACATGGGGCGGTCGCCACGAGTTGGAAGACACCGTCGGTATCGACTACGGCAGCCTTATCTACATCGCGCTGGAGCGCTGCAAGACCGCCCGCGAAGCCATCGACTGCATGACCTCCCTTGTGGCTGAATACGGCTATGCCTCCAGCGGCGAGACCTTCTCCATTGGCGATCCCAACGAGGTATGGATTATGGACCTTATCGGCAAAGGTCCCGGAAGAAAGGGTGCCGTATGGGTAGCCACCCGAGTGCCGGACGATTGTATCTGTGCGCATGCTAACCAAGCGCGTATCACCACCATCAACTTCAAAGACAAAGCCAACTGGCGTTGGAGCAAAGATGTAGTGAAGTTCGCCCGCGAGATGGGCTATTTCGAGGGTAAGGACGCCGACTTCTCTTTCCAAGCCGCTTATGCGCCGTTCGACTTCAGCGGGCTCTTCGTCTGCGAGGCGCGCGTGTGGAGTTTCTTCCGCCATTTCTCCGATGACATGGACCCATACTACGACTACGCTACCGGTAAGACATTCGTAGCGACCGGCGGCAAAGACGCAGGTGCCCCTATGCCGCTCTTCATCAAGCCCAACCGCAAAGTGTCGGCACAGGACATCAAAGACTGCATGCGCGACCAGTATGAGGGCACGCCGCTCGACATCACGCAGGGCACCGACGCAGGTCCTTGGAATAGCAAACTGCGCTATGGAGGACTTGGTTTTCAGGTAGATAGCGTGCAGTACTGGTATGAGCGCCCCACCGCTACTCAGCAGACGGGCTTCTCCTTCGTCGCACAGATGCGAGGCTACGCCGACCCCAAAGTAGGCGGTATCTTTTGGTTTGGCGTGGACGACGCAGCAACCAGTGTGTATGTGCCCATCTACAGCCGTATCAACCACGTGCCCGAGTGCTTTGCCGAGGGCAACGGCGATATGTACACCTTCTCATACACCTCCGCATGGTGGATATTCAACCTCGTAGCCAACTGGGCATACACCAAGTATAGCCGTATGTTCCCCGAAATAAAAGCAGTGCAGAATGCGTTGGAAGAGCATTTCAACACACAGATAGCCACCGTAGATGCCGAGGTAGCAGCCCTCCCGAGCGACAAGGACGCACGCAAATACCTCACCAACTTCTGCGACACCCAAGCCGACAATACCATGACGGAGTGGCAACGGCTATATATCTATTTGGTAACTAAGTATATGGATGGACAAGAGCGCAAGGTGGAGAACGGGCAGTTTGTCCGCAATCCTTATGGCGAACCGGCTTACCCCGATCGTCTCCCCTTCCCCGAGACCTATCTGCGCACCATCGCCCCTGAAGTAACCCACGAATAAATCCCCATACCACCATGAAACCTTTCAGTGAACTAACCATCGCCCTTGCCAGCGACCATGCCGGCTTCGCACTTAAGAACCAGGTGCAGCTCTTCCTTGAAGACAACGGCGCCAAAGTACACGACTTCGGTTGCTTCTCCGACGAGAGTTGCGACTACCCTGACTACGCTCACCCCTTGGCAGAGGCAGTGGAGAAAGGTGAATACGAGTTTGGCATCGTCATCTGCTCCACGGGCAACGGTATCTGCATGACTGCCAACAAACACCAAGGCATACGCGCAGCGCTCTGTTGGGAGAAACGCCTTGCCCAACTCGCGAGACAGCATAACAACGCCAATGTCCTCGGATTGCCGGCGAAATTCATCACCGTGCCACAAGCCCTTGACATCGTGGCTACTTTCTTCCAAACAGACTTCGAAGGCGGACGACACGAGCGCAGAGTGAACAAGATTCCATGCTGCTGACGCCTGCCAGAATAGCCAATCAACTCCGGTGTTGGATGAATTATGCACTAAGCCTCTTCGGCATAGTGCATATTTCGCACTATCCCACTTTCCTCACTATCGAGCCCTCCAACATCTGCCAACTCGCCTGCCCCCAATGCCCCGTGGGCATGGCGAAAAAGCACACTCATGGAGGTGCAGTCTCGAGGCCGCACCCGATAAGCAATACCACTGAGGGTGCAGGCGACTCACTGCATACCCCCTTCCCCGACTATCCTCTCTCGCTGCTTGCCGAGGGCTTCCGCTATGCCCATACCGTCCAGTTCTATTTCCAAGGCGAGCCGCTCCTCAACCCGCGTCTTCCCGAGATGATACGCGAGGCGGCGCAGCAAGGTTGCTACACCATCGTCTCCACCAACGCGCAAGCCCTCGACCGCACGATGGCTAAACGGCTGGTGATGAGCGGACTGCACCGTATCATCGTCTCTATGGACGGGCTTTCGCAGTCTGCCTACGAAGCGTATCGACAGGGTGGAAGCGTGGAGAAGGTGAAGAATGCTTTGCGCTACCTGCACGAGGAAAGGGAGGCAGCCCGCCGCCAACGCCTGATTACGGGCAACTATCCCGTTATTGAACTGCAATGTCTCTTGCTCCGCTCCAATGCGTTTGAGCGCCGACTGCTCCGCAAGGCTTACCGCCGCCTCGGCACCGACCGCCTCACGTTCAAGACTGCACAGTTCTACGACTACCGATACGGCAACCCGCTGATGCCCACGCACAGCCGAGAGCGCCGCTACGAGCAATGCGCCGATGGCACCTACCGCCTGAAACGCAATCCGCTCCGCCGACTGTGGCAACGCCTCACGGGGGTCTCTCCCTGCTACCGCCTGTGGGCAGGCTGTGTCCTTACCACCGACGGCACTGTCCTCCCCTGCTGCTACGACAAGCAACACATCCACGCCTACGGCAACATACACGCCGCCTCCCTCGCCACCATCTTCCAATCCAAGCAAGCCAATACTTTCCGCCGAACGGCTATCCGCGCACCCTTTCCGCAAGCACCCGAGATGTGCCAAAATTGCTGGCACTAATCCCTATCTTTTTCACATACCAAACTACTATTGCCATACTATTGCAGCGACATACCTCATTGCCTTTTATGCAGATTATTTGGATAAAAATGCAAAAAATTGCGCTTTTTTTGCCATTTAATTTGTTTATTCGCAAAAAAATGCGTACCTTTGCAGACGATTGTTGTACTGCAACTACACACAAAACAACTATAATTACTAACTAAATTTCTATTCATTATGAGAAAGATTTATTCAATTATGCTCGCGTTGCTTGCAACGCTCTGCGTAGGGAAACTATCTGCTCAAACAACGGCAGATTCTATCTCGTTTACTTTAGAGGTGGATCATGCCGCAGCAGTTGAAGTGATTCACACAGATTATGTTTCTTACGACACTATTAAAGTCGTTGATGGTACAAACCTCTTAAAATTAGGTAGAGGGGACTATGGATTTGGAATGCTGTATGTTAACGCAAAAGAAGGGTTCGGTATTGCAAGTATTGAGAGCGATGGAGATCCGGATGACTATAGTTTGCCATATTTCCAATCCGAAAACGCCTCTCAATGGATGATGTATCCGAATGCCGGTGCTGAAGGATTGACTTATACCGTTGTAACTTTTGATTATAGTTCTATCCGTACGGATTCTATTTTAGTATGGGTTGACCAAAGTTCCAAGGTTTTGTTCCAATACTACAACGGCGGAAAGATCACTTTGAAAGATAGTACATGGCAGGTCGTTTATTATTCTCCTAAAGAGGACGTACAGGATTTCCCATTCTTCTTAAACTCTGCTTCTTACGATGTGCCATTGTATAGAGTATTACACAATGGAAACAAGTTGGAACTAACGGAAGGTTTCCGTGGACAATACTATTATGACTTGAGTGTACTGGAAAGTGGGGATTCACTTCAGATTCTTGCAAATGCACCAGTGGATGTTACATTCCCTATTATCTTCAAGTTCAATGCTGATAGCATCCGTTCAGAGGTTGATAGTGTGCAAGTTAATGGAGTTACCGTTTCTCTGAAGGATACTATTGACGTACAATGGGGGAAAATAGTTGAGATGTGGTTTGATGCCACAAACAACGAAGTTTCGGTTAATGAGAACGTATTATCTCAATATAATAATTCGTTCGAGCAAGTTATCACAGACACTACTATTTGGAATATTGAGATTATCCCATTTAAAGATTTCGATGTAAAGTTAATTGCTCATAACGTTACTTGTTTCTACGTACAAAACTCGGCTACTTACGGCACTAACTACGAGTTAGTTGAAGGAGAGAATACGATAACCATGAATACAGGTACCAGCCAAATCTATATCGAAAAGAACAAAGGTTGCTTGATTGACTCTGTATTGGTTGATGGTGTTAATACATCTACTTATTCAAGAATCAAATGCACTGAGAATATGACGATAGAGGTGTTTGCAGATAGTATTAAACGTGATTCCGTGGTAATGCTGTACGTGGATGATGCAAACAATTATTCAAGCATAAGATTCTCGAATGCAAACTATGAGGACATGATTACTAGCCCGATTCCTTCAGGATATACGCAAGTTAAATTCGCAGCAATTGACAATGATTTCAGTATATCTGCTTATTTGAAGAATCCAACTGGGGCATACCCTGCACCTAAAGCTGTATACTACTTGAACGATTCCATCTTTGAAACAGCATATAGTTATACAACATACTGCTATCCGACTTTCGCTAACGGTGATGTATTCAAAATCTTTGCTGACACCGCTGAGGTTTATACCGTTTCCTTTGCCTTGGCTGAAGGAGCAGAGATTAGCGATGTAAAGAAAGACCATATCACTGCTATTGACGCAACCAAGGAGTATAGTGTGCTGGAAAATACTGAGATTACCTTCAAGACTGCTGCTACGGTAACGGTTGACGGTAAACAGCTTATGGCATACAAGGGTGTTTACACAGTTCCTGTAGTTGCCAATACAGTTATTACATTGGGCGAGCCTTTGTCTATCGCCAACACAGTTGAGACTCCCTATACCATTGAAGATGCTATCATGTTAACTGATGCAGGTTTAGCTTTGACAGATACTGTATTCGTAATTGGTATTGTAGATAGAATAGGTACAAGTGCAGCTGACATTACAAAATATGGTAATGTAGATGTATATCTGACCGATGGCGAATTGACCTATGAGTTCTACCGTATGCTAAATGTAGGAGGTGCTAAGTTTGCAGACTCTGCCGCAGTTAGTGCAACCTTCGCCGTTGGCGATACACTGATTGCAAAAGGTACTCTTACCTACTATGCAAAGAACGACATGTATGAGTTGAACCAGAAATGCCAATTGGTAGAAGTACGCAAACTTGTTGTACCTTCTATTGCAAACACCGCTGAGAATCCTTACACAATTGCTGAGGCTATTGAATTGACCAAGGCTGGCGTAGCACTCGATGATACCGTCTATGTAATTGGTGTTGTTGACCACATTGGTACTACTGATGCCAACATTATCAAATACGGTAATATAGATGTTTATCTAAAACAAGATACTTTGGAGTATGAATTCTACCGCATGTTGAATATTGGCGGTGTTAAGTTTGACTCTACATTTATTGCAGAACCTACCTTTGTTGCAGGCGATACTTTGATTGCAAAGGGTACTCTTACCTACTATGCAAGTAAAAACATGTATGAGTTGAACGAAAAATGCCAGTTGGTAGAAGTACGCAAGGCTGCAGTTGAGCCCGAACCTGAGATTGCTCAATATCAATTGCACGGCTCGTGGGTTGAGAATTGGGGCGGTCCTAAATTGGAGATTGCAGAGGACAAAGCAACCGCTACTGCTACGGTAGAAATGAACGCTGGCAACTACGGCTTCGGTATCAAGCAGATTGATGCTGCGGGTGCACAAATTGCATGGTTGTGGACTGCTAACACCGAGGGCGACACTTTCACCCGCGAGGCTAACGCATTCGTCTTTGTCAACCAGAAAGAGGTCAGCGGCAAGAACCCGACCCTCACTGCCGATGTAGATGGTGTTTATACCTTCGTTTGGAAATACGCTGACAACACGCTGACCATTACTTTCCCTGCTAAACCTGAGGGTATCTTCAACACTACCGTTGATGGTCAGGCTGAG
The DNA here is from genome assembly GCA_034090015.1 of Paludibacteraceae bacterium. GTDB lineage: Bacteria > Bacteroidota > Bacteroidia > Bacteroidales > Paludibacteraceae > Colicola. Next base: position 9,094 of record JAXDTJ010000039.1, read on the forward strand.
AAGTTCGTTCGCGATGGGCAACTCATCATCCGCATGAACGGCGTAGAGTACAACGTATTGGGCGCAAAGATTCAATAAGATTCACCCTGCGCAACACATAGCGCATAAACAAAAGGGGCTGCTTAACAACGTTAGGCAGCCTCTTTTTGTATAAAAAAGGAAAAATTAAGGCAATGATATACATGTTGACCCGGCGATTCAAGATTGAGTTATGTCGCCCCTTCGGGGCTTGCGTTGTGGGCGATTCCATTTTACGTAGGGGCAAGCCCCTACGCTGTCTTATGTCGCCCCGTTGGGGCTTTCGCTTCACAAAGAACTTAGGTCAACTCGTGTATCATTACTACAATTAATGAGTGATTATACGATAATTAATGTTAAAAGTCTCTTACCACGCGGCTAATGCTCGTGTACTCGAAACCGCGTTGGAGGAGGAAGCGTATTTGGACTTCGCGGGGGGCGTTCTTCTTTGTTGAAAGGACGGTGAGCAAGATGCGATTATACTCGGTCTCATCGATGTTTTGGAGGGCAGACTGTATCGCCGTGGAGGGCAGTTGGCGGGCTTGGAGCATGGCGCGGATTTTTACCTTTCCCCAATGCTGATAGAGCAGTTTGTCGTGGGTGTAAGCACGGCAGTAGCGGGCATCGTCCAAGTAGCCTTGCTCATAGAGATGGTCAATGACGGAGTCCGCCTGCGCAGGGGTGCCACCCCAAGCAAGTATTTTCATGCGCACCTCGGAGGCACAATGCTCGGCGCGGGCGCAGTAGGTCTCAGCGCGGGAGGTCAGTTCTTGCAGCGAGTATTCTCGGTTTGCCATAGGAGTCGTTTTTAAGTATAATATCCCGATAACCCATCGACTGCAACATATCGGCAGTCTGTTGGGCATAAGCTTCGTTCAGTTCGAAATAGAGATAAGGTGCCAATCGGAGTTCTGCGATACGGCGGTAGAAAAGGAGCGGATCGCGGTCGGGTACAAAAAGTGCAGAATGCGGCTCGTAGTCCAATACGGAGGCATCCATCTGTGCCTTTTCCCGATCGGCGATATACGGGGGATTGGATACCACGATTTGGAAAGTAACCTTCTTGCCTTCCTGATTGGTGGGCAGAGGTGTTTGGCGGAGGATGTCGCATTGGGCGAAAGCAACGGGGGTGTGGTTGCGTTCGGCGTTGCCTCGGGCGATAGCGAGGGCTTCCTCGGAGATGTCGAGCCCATAGACGTTCCACTCGGGGTGTTGCCGCTTGAGGGCGATGGCTATGCAACCGGAGCCCGTGCCGATGTCCAAGACAGAAAGACCCACCCCATCCCTCCCTGAAACCACCCCACTGCGCATTGCTTGTGGGGACCCCGAAAGGGGAGAGGAGATTTGTGTCGCTTGGTCTTGGGCGATGAAATCGACTAACTCTGCCGTTTCGGGACGGGGGATGAGGGTGGCGGGAGAGAGTTGCAAGTCGAGCCCCATCCACAACGTATGCCCGAAAATATATTGGATGGGCTCTTTTTTTTGCAATCTCTGCAAAATAATTTCTATATTTGGAATAATTTTTGTACCTTTGCAGCCCGTAATGATTTGTGTGCGAGAGAGTCCCGTTGTTTCTTCGGCTACCCACCACGCCAACGCCCGACATTCATCGGGAGGATAAAAGCCTTGCAAGGCAGATTCAATATGGCGGACGAAAGATAGCACGCAAGTTTCAAGTTTCAAGTTTCTGGTTTCAAGTTTCTGGTTTCAAGTTTCAGGTTTCAAGTTTCAGGTTTCAAGTTTCAAATCGGGTGCAAAGTTACAAAAAAAGTATGGATTACGCAAAATATATCCGCCGATGTCTGCAAATAGCCCGTAATGGTGCCTACTATGTAGCGCCCAACCCGATGGTTGGGGCGGTGTTGGTGCGTAATGCCGACGAGAAAGTGCTGAGCGAGGGCTGGCACCAACAATACGGCGGTCAGCACGCGGAGGTGAATTGCCTCGGAAGGATGAAGGATGAAGGACACAGGATAAAGGACTTGCATGACTGCACGCTGTTTGTCAATCTGGAGCCTTGCAGTCATTACGGGAAAACTCCACCTTGCGCTAAGTTGCTGATAGACAAAGGGATTGGGCGCGTGGTGGTAGGTATGCAAGACCCCAATGAGAAAGTGGCGGGGCGCGGCATACAGATGTTGCGCGAAGCAGGGATAGAGGTGATTGCGGGCGTGGAGGAAGAGGCATGCCGCGAGTTGAATAAACGGTTTGTCTGCCTGCACGAGAAAAAGCGCCCGTATGTGGTGCTGAAATGGGCACAGAGTAGCGATGGATTCGTGGATAATCGGACCTTCTCATTTTCAAATTTTCAAATTGATAATTTTCAAATTGATAATCAGCCTTTGGTGCTCTCCACGCCGCTGACGAAGCAGTTGGTGCATCAGATGCGGGCGGAGAACATGGCAATTATGGTGGGCACTCACACGGCATTGGCAGATGACCCGCGTCTGCTTACCACCCGCTGGAGCGGGCGAAACCCCATCCGCGTGGTATTGGACAGAAAGGGCGTGTTGCCTGCTGACAGCAAGATTTTCTCAGCGGAGGCAGAGACGATCGTGTATCGCGAGCAGACCGATTGGGCGTTTGTGCTGCAAGACTTGGCGAGACGAGGCATTCACTCTGTATTGGTGGAGGGTGGTCCAACGCTGCATACGCATATCTTAGAGAGCGGGGTGTGGGACGAGATACACGTGGAGGTGGCGCCGGAAGTGGTGTGCGGACAAGGCACGAAGGCACCCCGTGTGTGTCTGCCGACAGAGGCGGAACGGATTGACGGACACTTGTGCTATACGATACGAAACAAGTACACTCAGACCCTCTAAATCTTGTTTCGCAACGTTTTTTATTTCAACAAAAATTTCCAAAAATTATTCAAATATATTTTTTTTAACATATAATTGTCATATAATTAATCATTAATTCATTACCAAAAAACAAATTAGTTTTTGACTGCTGGAAGTATTCGCTTATATCGAACTCACGTTATTATTTTGCCTTTCAACTGCTGATGAACATGAATACTAAAATACATATACACGGATATTTGGCAGGCGTAGGTGCTTTGTTGCTGTGCGCTGTGTTATCGGGATGCCAATGGTTTGAGCAGAAGCGGATGACGGGCGTGGCAGTGGCGTTGAACGGGCAGTATCTGTATCAATCCACGCTGGACTCGTTGAGTTTCGGGCTGTCAAGCGAAGATAGCGCAAGGGTGGTGGAGTTGTATCTGAAACAATGGGCGAAAGACATACTGGTGTACGATAAAGCCAAAGGCACGGCAGACAAAGAGATAGAGGCACTGGTGGAAGATTACAGGCGGTCGCTCTATGTGCACGCCTACGAGCAGGAGTTGGTGGAGCGACGCATGCCGAAACAGGTGGCGGACACGGTGGTAGAGCAGATATACGCGGCACATCCGGAGAAGTTCGAGTTGCGCGAGAGTTTGGCGAAAGGTGTGCTGATAGTGGTGCCTAACGGTGCCCCCAACATGAAGAAACTGCGGGAATGGTTGACCGACCTGAACGAAGAGAATCTGGAGAACATTGAGAAGTTTGCCTACAACTACGCCGTTGGCTACGAGTTGTTTACCGACCAATGGCGCACGGGGCAACAATTACTACTGTCGATGCCGTTTGAGCGAGATGAGTTGAACCGCCTGCTACGCAGCAAGCAGCAGATAGAAATGCAGGACTCGCTGGCGACCTATATCTTGCAAGTTACCGACAAGCGTATGGCTGGCGAACCGATGCCGATAGAGTATGCCCGTCCGGAGATAGAGAAAGCCGTACTGAGCCAGCGGAGAGTGCGCTTCTTGCAAGAAGAGCGGGAACGGTTGTACGAAGAAGCCCTGCGGCATAAGAAGATACAGTTTTTTGAATCGAACTGAGACATATATTTTTTGCAACAAAAATATCCAAAAACAAGAACTAAAATTTCTATATTTACCTTATAATTCCTTGCATGCATTACCAAAAACTTGATTACCATTAGACTGCTGAAAATGCTATGCGGGTTTTATGAACAAATATTTTCAAAAATTATTCAAATATTTTTTCTAACATATAATCCCGACGAGTCGGGATGCAAGCATTCTCATGTAATTATTCATTAATTCTTTCCTAATATTCTTGTGAAATTATTCTTTAATTGCTTATCAATTTGTGAGATATGAATCGATTTTTTAAGATAGCAGTGGTTTTGTGGTGCGCGGTGATGGTTGGCAATGCTCTCCATGCGCAAGACAATGTGATAGACGAGGTGATATGGATAGTGGGCGATGAGGCTATACTGCGCAGCGAGGTGGAGGAAGAGCGTTTGCGTGCCCAATACGAGGGACAGCAAATAGCAGGTGACCCCTATTGTGTGATTCCCGAGCAGATAGCCATTCAGAAACTCTTTCTGCACCAAGCGGAGTTGGACTCTATCTATGCCAACGAGTCGTCGGTGAGCCATCAGGTGGATATGCGTATGAACTACTACATCTCGCAGATTGGTTCGAAAGAGAAGATGGAGGAGTATTTCCGCAAGACCAGCAGCGAGATACGCGAAGAGATGATGACCAGCGTGCGCAACCAGATGATTATCCAGCAGATGCAACAGAAACTGACGGAGCATATCAAACCCACGCCGGCGGAGATTCGTCGCTACTACAACAGCCTGCCCGCTGACTCTATCCCGATGATGCCGGCGCAAGTGGAGGTGCAGATACTGAGTTTTGAGCCCCCTGTGCCGGTGGAAGAGACGGAGCGTATCAAGGGACGTTTGCGCGAGTTCACCGAGCGCGTAACGAGCGGAAAAGCCGATTTCGGCATGCTGGCGCGGCTGTATTCGGAAGACACCGAGTCTGCCAAACGAGGCGGCGAGTTGGGCTTCGTGGGCAGAGGGCAGTTGGTGAGCGAGTTTGCCGATGTGGCGTTCAACCTCAACGACCCGAAGAAGGTGTCGCGTATCGTGCAGACGGAGTACGGCTACCATATCATCCAACTGATAGAGAAGAAAGGCGAGCGTATCAACTGCCGGCATATCCTCCTGCGTCCTCGCGTGAGTGCGGAGGATAAGATAAAGGCTATCAACAAATTAGACACCATCGCCACGGCAGTGCGCAACGGAGAATACACCTTCGAGCAAGCCATCATTCATTTCTCGCAAGACAAGAACACCGTAATGAACGCGGGGTTGATGACCAACCCCAACACAGGCAGCACACGGTTTGAATATCAGGACCTCCCCGCCGAGGTGGCAAAGCAAATCTACACGATGAAAGAAGGGGACATATCCGCTCCGTTCGTGATGATGGACCAGACGAAGAACAAAGAGGTGTGCGCCATCGTGAAACTACGCAAGAAGACAGACATGCACCGCGCCAACCTGACCGATGACTTCCAAACGATTAAGGGTATGCTGGAGCAAAAGCAGGCGGCAGAGTTCATCCACGACTGGATATTGCAAAAGCAGAAGAACACCTTTATTCAGATTGACCCGAAATGGGCAGGCTGCGATTTTGAATATCCCGGGTGGATACACGATTAAGGGAAGGGATTGTTGATTGTGAGAAGATGGAGGCACATAGCGTTTCTATGTCTGTGTTGTACGGTAAGCGTTGCAGCACAGACATTGGTGTATCTGGAGCATTCGGAAACGCTCAGTTTCGACCAAGAGCGGATAGCCAATGCGCAGATACTCCGCGGGAACGTGATTTTCCGCCATGAGGATGCCCTGATGTATTGCGATTCGGCGTATTTCTACGACCAAGAGAACTCACTTGATGCCTTCGGACATGTGCGTTTTGAGCAGGGGGACACACTGAAAGGATATGGGGATAAGTTGTTCTACGACGGCAATACCAAGTTGGCACGTTTGCGTCGCAATGTGCGGCTGGTGCACGGACAGGCAGACAACCCCACGGTGCTGACCACCGACAGCCTCAACTACGACCGTGCGCGCGATGTGGCATACTACTATTCAGGCGGCACGATAGCCGACAGCCTGAACACGCTGCGCTCCATTCGCGGGAAATACTACCCAAACAGCAAACAGGCTGTGTTCAGCCAAGAGGTGAGACTGGATAACCCGAAGTTTGTGTTGACAAGCGATACGCTACTTTACAATACCGAGACGAAGATAGCCGATTTGGTCAGCCCGTCCACCATCGTGTATGAGGAAGAAACCAATATCTATTCTTCCTTGGGGTGGTACAACACGGAGACAGAGCAGTCGATGTTGCTCCAACGGTCGGAGGTGGTACATTCGGACGGCAAATCGATGACGGGCGATACCATCTACTACGACAAACGCATCGGGCACGGGCGTATCATTGGAAACATGGAGATGCGCGACACCGTGCAGAAGACCACGCTTTACGGCAACTTCGGCGAGATGTTCAATGACGGAGATTACGGCTACGCCACCGACAGCGCACTGGCGGTGGACTGGTCGGAGGAGGACTATGCCTACATGCACGCCGACACGCTCTATACCGAGACCGTATATTTCCAGCCCGACTCCACGGAGCAGGACAGTACCTATCGCAAGATGCGCGCCTATCACAACGTGCGACTCTATCGGGTGGATTTGCAGGCGGTGTGCGACTCGCTGGACTATAACAGTCGCGACTCGGTGATGACACTCTATAGCGACCCCGTCTGCTGGAGCAATGAGAATCAGATGTCGGCGGACACCATGCGGGTGTATATGAAAGACGGCGTGGTGGATTATGCGCACGGCATCAACAATGCGATTACCATCAAGCGCGAGGCACGCGACTATTTCGACCAGATGGCGGGCAAAGAGATGTTTGCATACGTGCGGGACGGCGAGTTGCGGCAAGTGGATGTGAACGGCAATGCGCTGACCGTATTCTATCCCAAGCAGGAGGACGGCACTTTCTTTGGCATGAACACCACGCAGTCCAGTTACGTAAAGGTCTTTCTGGAAAATCAAGAGATACACCATATCGTTATCCTGCCACAGCCGCAGGGGGTGATTTATCCTATGGAGCAGATTCCTGCAGGCAAAGACAAGTTGGCGGGATTCTTTTGGGCAGAGCAGGAGAGACCGTTGAAACCCGGAGATGTGTTCCTGCACCCTGCACGTACACCACGACCCGGGAGCGGGGCAATGAGTGCCACTGAGGAAGTAGAAGTACCGATGAAATCGGAGGAAATCGAAAATAACGCCCCGAAAACAGCGGGGAAAATGAAACGAAAAGCAGCGAAATAAGATAAACCGACTATATGAAAAAGATTTTAGCAACATTATGTATGTGCGTGGCAGTGGCTACTGCCGCTGTGGCACAAAGTCTGCCGCAAGGATTGGGTATTCAGATTGGTTTTGCAGAGCCTATTATGCGGCTGAACTCACCAGATGGAAATATGCCCAAAGACTCGTTGGTAAACAAGACGATTATGAACGGACTGAAAGTAGGTCTGGTGTATGATGGGACGATTATCAAGGGCTTTGGTGCCACTGTGGGTATCAACTATACGTTTGCTGCGGGTAGTACCAACTGGACAACACCCAACGTTATACAGCAACTAACCAAGACACGGACAAAAACGACCTACAACCAACTGGAGTTGTTTGTGGATTGGCAGTACAAGTTTGAGATTGCCAAAGAGACCTATATCATCCTCTATACGGGTCCGTCCATTCAGTGCGCCGTGGAAATGAGCAAACGGGTATTTGTGAAAAACGAAGGCACGGGCGATGTTACAAACAACGGCAAGGTGTCTTGCTTCGACTACACCGATGCCGAGATGGCGCACGACTATCAGCGAATGAACGTAACGTGGGGCGTGGGTGCAGGCTTTCAATACCAACGCTATTTCCTGCGCGGCGGTTACGATTTCGGATTGATGAACCCATATAAAGTAGGCAACTTCAACGAGATGGGTTACTCATTAGACAGACGCACCCGCGGACGACTTGACCAATGGAACATCCGATTGGGTATCTACCTCTGGAACAACTAAAAACCTATGATTCCCCGCGAAGTCATCGATAGAATTTACGCCGCTGCCAAGATAGAGGAGGTAGTGGGCGATTATGTTACCTTGCGCCGTCGCGGGGCAAACTTGATTGGGTTGTGCCCGTTCCACAACGAGAAGACAGGTTCGTTCACGGTAAGCCCAAGCAAAGGTATCTACAAGTGTTTCGGTTGCGGCAAGTCGGGGCACGCAGTGGGTTTTATCATGGATATTGAGCAATGCTCGTATGTGGATGCCATCAAACAGTTGGGTAAGAAATATCATATTGATATCCCCGAACGCGAGATGACGCCCGAGGAGCAACAGCGACAGGACGATAGGGAGTCAATGTTCGTGGTGAATGATTTCTGCAACCAGTGGTTTCAAGACCAACTATGGAACACTCCCGAGGGGCAGGCGGTAGGATTAAGTTATTTCCGCGAGAGAGGATTGCGCGATGATATCATCCGCAAGTACCAGTTGGGCTACTCGCCGGAGAAGGGTTCGCCCTTGATGGCGGCGCTCAAACAAAAAGGTTTTCAGGAGAAGTACATTGTGAACAACGCAGATACCAAGATTGGTACCGGCGTATGCGGCAAGAGCGAAGACGGCAGGTTGTACGACCGTTTTCGCGACCGCGTGATGTTTCCTATCTTCACGATTTCGGGCAAGACGGTGGCGTTTGCGGGGCGTATCATGAAGAAGAAAGATAATGTGGGGAAATATATCAATTCGCCCGATTCCATCATCTATTCCAAGACCAACGAACTCTTTGGGCTTTTCCAAGCCAAGCAGGAGATTGCCCGCAAAGATTTGTGCTACTTGGTAGAAGGGCAGATGGATGTTATCTCGATGTATCAGTCGGGTATTCAAAACGTGGTCGCCAGCGGCGGTACCGCACTGACCAAGCCACAGATAAAACTGATACAACGCTTCACCAACAACATCACCGTGCTTTACGACGGCGATGCTGCGGGTATTCATGCGGCATTGCGAGGGATAGACATGTTTTTGGAAGAAGGGTTTAACGTGAAAGTGGTGTTGCTGCCCGATGGGGAAGACCCCGATTCGTATGCACAGAGCCATAATGCATCCGATTTCATCGAGTATATCCAAACGCACCAGACCGATTTCATCCGCTTTAAGTCCGCGTTGCTGAAAGAGGAAGCCGGAGGCGACCCGCAGAAGCGCGCCAACCTGATAAAAGACGTTACGCAATCTATTGCGCAAATACCCGATATGATTACCCGTCAGGTCTATATCAAAGATACGGCGGACAAGTTGCAGATAAACGAGCAACTGCTCACACGGGAAGTAACGCGCCTGCGCCAAGCCAAAGCCTCAGAGGCACGCAAACAGAAGGAAGAGCAGGAGCGACTCGCCGCCTTTGCCCGAATGGACGAGCAAGCTGAAGAAAGAAGAAATACCGATGAAACCGCAGATAATCGCACTATTCCAACAAGTGTACGCGCTACCAGTCGGCTGGAGGAGAACTACCGCAACTTGCTGCAAGTGGTAGTGCGATACGGGGAGCGTCCGCTGTATCAGTTGGAGGACGGGACGTTTATCAGCGCAGGAGACTATATATTAGGGCAGTTGGCAGCCGACCAGATAGCCGCACCCAATGCGTTGTTCGCTAAGATAGTAGATGAATTTCAGGCGCATAGCCACGAAGAAGGCTTTGTAGCAGAGACATACTTTAAGTTTCATACTGACCCGCAAGTGAGTGCATTGGCAGTGGATTTGATAGCAGAGCGGTATCAGTTGAGCCAGATGTTTATGAAGCAGACGGTATCGGAGAATGTGGTGAAGAAGATAGAGGACAACACGGAGATACAGCAGTTGCCCACCACCATCACCAACCTGCTATTGGAACTGAAACTGACCGTTGTAAACGAGCGCATTGATGAGTTGGAGAAACAGTTGAAGGAGGCGCAGCACGAGAACGATTGGGATAAGATGAAACCGCTGCTGGCATTGCAACCGCAGTTGCTCAGCGTGCGCAATGAGTATTGCAGATTGTTGGGGAATAGGGTGATGAACTAAAATGGGTTAAAGGTTTCTTGTTTCAAGTATCAAGTTTCAAGTACAGTTACCTTTACCGACTCACTTGGAACCTGAAACTTGAAACTTAGAACTGAAACATCATAATCATTATGTTATTTGGTGAGATTGCGTATGGTCCTATCCATTCAAGGCGTTTGGGGACATCGTTGGGGATGGAGTTGATGCCGTTGACCAACAAACTATGTACGTTTGACTGCGTCTATTGTGAGTGCGGTTTTAATCAGCCTGTGTCGCATCCCGTATTGCCCACGAGGGAAGAAGTGAGAACTGCTTTGGAGAAGAAGTTGCTGGCATTGGCAGCTGAGGGTGTGGTGCTTGACGTGATTACCTTCAGCGGCAACGGCGAGCCCACACTGCACCCTGATTTCCTCGGTATCATTGAAGATACATGCCACCTGCGCGATGTGTATTGCCCGCAAGCGAAAGTGTCGGTTTTGAGCAATAGCACACAGTTAGGACGGAAGGATGTGGTAGAGGCATTGCGTTTGTGCGACAATCGGATATTGAAATTAGACTCTGCCATTGATGCCACTATGCGGCTGATTGACCAGCCGGTGAATAGTAGCCTGACCGTGGCGCAAATAGAGGCATATCTGTCCGTATTCAACGGTGATTTCACCTTGCAAACCTGTTTCCTGCGAGGCGAGCATCGGGGGCAAACGATAGATAACACCACACCCGAAGAGTTAACAGCATGGTATGCCGCAGTGGAGCGGTTGCATCCTAAGCAAGTGATGATATATGTGATAGACCGCGCTACGCCCGTGAAGACGTTGGAGAAAGTGAGCAGAGAGGAGATGGAGCGTATCGCAGCACCATTGCGGGCAAAAGGAATAGATGTGGTAGTAAGTGCATGAGGGTACTGGTAGCACCATTGAACTGGGGATTAGGGCATGCCGCGAGATGTGTGCCGCTGGTAAATCGCTTCTTGGCACAAGGCGATGAGGTGGTGCTGGGCGGAGACGGCGAGTCGCTGGTACTGCTCAGAAAGCACTTCCCTACTCTGCCGGTGGTGCGTCTTGCCGATTTATCTTTATCTTATTCATCAGGCGGAAGCCAAGTGGGTGCAATGCTTCGGGCATTGCCCAAGATTGTGCGTGCGGCATTGGCAGACCACCGTTTGTTAGGGGAACTATTGGATAAAGAGCTTTTTGATTTGGTAGTCTCGGACAATCGGTTCGGGCTGTTCTCTCGGAGGACACGGTGCGTGTATGTTACTCACCAACTGCATATCCGTTTGCCTCGTATGTATCAGTGGTTAGAGCCGCTTGCGGAGCGGTTGCACGGGTGGATTGGTCGGCACTATGCGGAGGTGTGGGTACCTGATTATGAGGAGGCAGAAAGGAGCCTGTCGGGGGAGTTAGGGCATCCCAAGAAGCAGGGCTACGGAGCGGTCCGATATATCGGACCTTTATCACGGTTTGAGGAAAAAGAAATTCCGATGAAACCGAGCAGAATCGGCAGTTTTGAGGTAGTGGCAGTATTGAGCGGGTTGGAGCCTCAGCGGAGTATGCTGGAGGAGGAGATAGTGAGCCGATACAGCGACAGAGAGGAGCGGGTGCTGATTGTGGAAGGGAAGCCAAGCAAGCCTATGCTGCAAGTAAGCAAAGGAAACATTACCATTGTGCCCTATATGGACGATGCACAACTGATGGTCGCATTGCAACAAGCACAACGAATCATTGCCCGTTCGGGGTATTCCACGATTATGGATTTGGCAACGATGCATCTTTTGGATAAAGCCGAACTGATTGCCACCCCCGGGCAGCCGGAACAAGAATATCTGCAAGAAAGGTTTGCGAGGAAGGGGTCGGGTTAGAAAAAGCGGATTTTTCTTGTGTATATCAAATAAATGTAGTATCTTTGCGGGCTGGAATATCCTATTTGTGATTTGTTAAGAGAATGAAGTACTTGGATACAATAAATAGTCCTGCGGACTTGCGGCAGTTGCCGGTGTCGGCGTTGCCGGAGGTGTGCGCGGAGGTGCGGCAGTTCATCATTGAGGAGTTGAGCCACAATCCCGGGCATTTAGGCTCGTCGTTAGGCGCGATAGAGTTGACGGTGGCGTTGCACTACGTGTTCGACACGCCCGATGACCGCATCGTATGGGACGTGGGGCATCAGGCATACGCGCACAAGATACTGACGGGCCGGCGGGATCGTTTTCATACGAACCGGCAGTTCAAGGGGCTGGCGCCTTTCCCAACGCCGATGGAGAGCGAGTATGACACGTGCGTATGCGGGCACGCGAGCAATTCTATATCGGTGGCGCTCGGGATGGATGTGGGGGAGAAAGTGGTTAGTGAACCCTCTGACTCCCCCTCAAAGGGGGACTTGGGTTCTACCGCAGGCGAGACGCCTGCGTCCCCAGTGAAGAGGCAGCATGTGGTGGCGGTGATAGGCGACGGGGCGATGACGGGCGGATTGGCGTTTGAGGGGCTGAACAACACCTCCATGCGGAAGAACGACCTGCTGATCGTGCTCAACGACAACAATATGGCGATAGACCCGCTGAAAGGTGGCTTCACGCAGTATCTGCTGGATATCACCACGAGTTCGTTCTACAACCGCTGGCGCTGGCGGCTCTATCGGTTGGCTGTGCGGCTACACCTGATGGACGAGACGAAGCGGCAGCAAGTGATGCGGCGGCATAACAACCTGAAGAGCATTCTCACCAAGCAGCCGAACAACATCTTCCAAGCGATGAACATCCGCTATTTCGGTCCGGCAGACGGGCATGACGTGGTGGACTTGGTGCGTATCCTGCGGGAGATAAAGAACCACAAGGGTCCGAAAGTGCTGCATATCATCACGAAGAAAGGCAAGGGCTACGCGCCTGCGGAGCAAGACCAGACGACATGGCATGCGCCCGGGGAGTTCTGCGTAGAGACGGGCGAGCGCAAGGCAGCCCATACGGCAAAAACAGGAGTGCCGCCGCTGTGGCAGGAGGTGTTCGGCGAGGAGTTGCTGGCGATGGCGCGGGAAGACAAGCGGGTAGTGGGCGTTACGCCGGCGATGCCATCGGGTTGCTCGATGAGTATCATGCAGAAAGTGTTTCCCGACAGGGTGTTTGATGTGGGGATAGCCGAGGGGCATGCGGTTACATTTTCTGCTGGGATGGCGAAAGAGGGCGCGGTGGTGTTCTGCAATATCTATTCGTCGTTCCTACAACGCGCATACGATAATATCATCCACGACGTGGCGATAGCGCAGTTGCCTGTCATTCTGTGCATTGACCGCGCGGGGATAGTGGGAAATGATGGCGCGACCCACCACGGTTTGTTCGACCTTGCTTATCTCAGACCGATACCCCACCTTGCTATCTGCGCTCCGCGGACAGCGAGCGACCTGCGAGGAATGATGCGGCTGGCGCCGACACTGGGTGGACCTGTGGCGATACGCTATCCGAGAGGGAGGAGCATGGAGGATGAAGGATTAAGGATGAAAGATGAAAGACCAATATGTATTGGTAAAGGGGTGTGCCTGCGAGAAGGCAAAGATATGGCGGTGCTGAGCATAGGCGCGATAGGCAACACCGTGGCGGAAGCAATTGATTTAGTGGATGAAAGAGCCAAGAACCAAGAACCAAGACTCATTGCCCATTACGACATGCGTTGGCTCAAGCCGATAGACGAGGAGTTGCTGCGGGAGGTGGGCGAGCGATTCAAGACCATCGTAACTGTGGAGGACGGCGTGATAGATGGTGGATTGGGTAGCGCAGTATTGGAATGGATGGCTGACCATGGCTTCACCCCGCGCGTCATCCGGTTGGGCGTGCGCGACCGATTTGTAGAGCACGGCAGCACGCAAGAGTTGTATCATCTGTTGAAATTAGATAAGGAAGGAATATGCGAATCGTTATTGCAGGCGCTGGAGAAGTAGGCACGCACCTTGCCAAACTGCTCTCGCGCGAAGATATGGAGATTAGTCTGTTGGATGCCAAAGCAGAACGCTTAGGCGATTTGGATGCCAACTACGACCTGCTCACGAAGGTGGGCAGTCCTACTTCGATACACGACCTCAGGGACGTGGGCGTGGGCGATGCTGACCTCTTCATTGCCGTAACCCCCTCGGAGTCAGAGAACATCACGGCGTGCTTGATAGCCAATCAGTTAGGCGCCAAGAAGACCCTCGCGCGGATAGACAACTACGAGTATCTCATCCCCGAGAACAAGCGTATCTTCGAGCAGATGGGGCTCAACCACCTTATCTACCCCGAGGTGCTGGCAGCGCACGAGATAGAGGAAGCGCTGAAAGTCAATTGGTTGCGTTATCATATCACACTCTGCAACGGGGCGTTGGAACTCTGCGTCGTCAAAGTGCGCGAGGGCGCGCAGGTATTGGGAAAGAAGTTCCTATCGGGCTTCTTCGGACACGGGCTGTATCGCGTGGTTGCTATCAAACGCGGGCAAGACACCATCATCCCGCGCGGCAACGACGAAATAATGGCGGGCGATATGGTCTATGCCGTCTGCACACGCGAGAACATGAAAGTGCTCCGCGAGCATACCGGCAAGCAGAAACGCGAGATAAAGAACATCATCGTCTATGGTGCTTCGCGCATAGCGCAGAAAGCCGTGCAGGAACTGCCGGAGGGCATGAGCATCAAGATATTGGAAGCCAACCGCGACCTCTGCTACCATATCTCCGACAAGGTGAATAACGCGCTGATTATCAACGCGGACGGCAGCGACATGAACTCCTTGCAGGAGGAGGGCATACAGGACGCGGACGCCTTCATCGCAGTAACCGACCGCAGCGAGGCGAATATCTTCGCCTGCCTCGCAGCAAAGCGGTTTGGGGTAAAGAAGACCATCGCGGAGGTGGAGAACATCGACTACATCCCCATGGCAGAGGCGCTGGATATCGGTACGGTGCTCAACAAGAAGACCATCACAGCGGCATATATCTACCAGATGTTGCTTGACGCGAGTGTGCTCAATGTGCGCAACCTGACGAGTGCGGACGCAGAGATAGTGGAGTTTGTCGCCGCCGAGGGCAACCGTATCACCAAGCACAAGATACGCGAATTGGACTTGCCCGAGGAGGTGAATATCGGGGCAATCGTCCGCGCAGGCGAAGGCATACTCGTAAACGGCGAGACGCTGATACTCCCGGGCGACCACGTGGTGGTCTTCTGCAAGCAGCAAGCCATACGGCAGATGGAGAAATTCTTTCGGTAAGAGACCGTGCTACGCACTGTCTGACCGCTACGCTGAACGACAAACGACCGCTCACTTCGTTCGCTGAAAGACTGATATACTACTCTAAAACAGTCGGACAGCAAAGCGGTCGGATAGCGAAGCGCTCGGACAGTGAAACGGTCGGACAGCAAAGCGCTCGGACAGTGAAACGGTCGAACAGTGAAATGGTCGGACAGCGCGAAGCGGTCGAATAATCAAAAATCAACATGACTCGTACATTCAATAGGAAGATAGTAGTGAAGACGCTGGGCGCGCTGTTGTGCCTTGAGGCGTTGTTCATGCTGATACCGATGTTCACATCGCTGGCGTACCGCGAGCCGGACTTCGAGGCATGGCTGGTGAGTACGGCTATCACCCTGCTCGCGGGCTTGCTCGGGCTGCTGATAGGCAGGCGGGCAGAGCGCAAAGTGGCGGAGCGCGAGGGATACGCCATCGTGGCGCTGGTGTGGATAGTGTATTCCATCTTCGGGGTGCTGCCGTATTGGCTGAGCGGGGCGTTCTCTTCCTTCACTGACTGCTGGTTCGAGACCATGTCGGGCTTCACCACCACGGGTGCCACTATAGCGAGCGATGTGGAGAGCCTGACGCACGGCGTGTTGCTATGGCGCAGCCTCAGCCAGTGGATGGGCGGTATGGGCATCATTGTGCTCTCGGTGGCTATATTCCCGATGTTCGGCTTGGGCGGCATGCAGTTGTACGCCGCCGAGGTGCCGGGTGTCAGTTACGAAAAACTGTCGCCGCGTATCGCCGACACAGCCAAGCACATGTGGGGCATCTATATCCTGATTACCGTGACGGAGGTAGGGTTGCTTTACCTCTTCGGCATGAGCGGTTTTGATGCCGTGTGCCACTCCCTGTCCACCACCTCTACGGGCGGGTTCTCCACAAAAAACACCAGCATAGCAGGCTTTGCGCCCGCGATACAATATACGATAGCCGTTTTCATGTTCCTATCCGGTGTGAACTTCACCTACCTCATCTATGTGCTTCGCGGGCAGCCGTCACGGTTGCTGCACGATGAGGAGACGCGATGGTATGTGCGGGCGGTGGTGCTATGCACGGTGCTGGTGATGGCGGGGTTGCTGTTCCCCTATTTCAAGCACGCGGCGGTGATGCCGGATGATTTTGCGCAGGTGAGCAGTGTGTGGGGAGCGATAGAGTGTGCTTTCCGAAAGGCGTTCTTTGTGGTGGTGACGGCAATGACGAGTTGCGGATTTGGTGCATCGGACTATTCCCATTGGCCGCATCTGCTGTGGGTGGTGGTGCTGTTCATCATGTTTATGGGTGCATCTTCCGGCTCTACGGCGGGCGGTATCAAGTGGGTGCGGTTGGGTATCTTTGCCAAATCGGCTTTGGCGGAATTGCAACGACGTATCCACCCGAATGCCATCCTTCCCGTGCGTTTTAACGGGCGCGCCGCCAGCGAGTCAACGATAAGCAATGTTATGGCGTTCTTGTTTTTCTATTTCCTTATTATTGTACTGGCAACGGTGGTGTTTGCCGCTACCGGATTGGATTTTGACGTCTCGCTGGGTACGGCGGTATCGGCAATGGGCAACATGGGAGTTACGATAGGGCAGTTCGCCCCCGCAGAAGGAACCTATGCCTCTTTCCCCGCATTGGCGAAGTGGGTGGCTACGTTCGTGATGTTGATTGGTCGTCTGGAAATCTTCACGGTGCTCTTGCTCTTCACGAAAGCACTGTGGAAGAAATAGGGCGATTAAGTTTCAAGTGTCAGGTATCAAGTTTTAATGTTTCAGGTTTCAATGTTTCAGGTTTAGGTGAAGCCCTCTCGTATCGCGATATTGATTTGGTGTGCCATCGCCCTGTTAGGGGTGATGTGTGTAGCATTGCCCGAGCGTATGCAGATAGGGGAACTCACCCTCCGATGGACTACCCTCAACAAAGTGCTGGGCGCTGAAGAACAAGGAACTAGGAGCCAAGATGAAAGATATAATAGTTTCGTCTCTGAAAATTCAAAGATGAGTGTATCTACCGCGGGCGAGACGCCCGCGTCCCCAGCAGCAAGTCCTTCTTCCCTAAACCTTGATTCAGTATCTAACGAAAGCAAACCGAATACTTCCCGAAGCACAGTGAATATCCCCACCGTGGAGGATGTGGAGGGCGATTCCGATGCCTTGACCGCCTTCCGTCAAGGCTTGGCGGAGGCGGATAGGCGGACAGTGCGCGTGGTGCATTACGGCGACTCGCAGATAGAGGAAGACCGCATGACGCAGACCCTGCGCCGCCGATTGCAAGCCGTCTACGGCGGAGGAGGAGTGGGCATGCTCCCCTTGCAGCAGACCATCCCCACGCGCACCATCAAGCAGACCCTCACCGTCAACGGCATTAGACAGACCACGCAGCAGGGACCCCGCCGCCACTTGGTTTACGGACCGAAGGCGCAACGCCGCGGCGACGGTTTGTATGGTCCTATGGGGCAGGTGGCGTTTATCGGCGACACCGTACTGCAACGGCAAGACAGCGCAGTCTTGCATGTAGAGCCGATGGGGAAGAAACACCATTCCGAGACCTATTTTAACCGTCTGCACCTCTGGGTAAACGGAGACTTCCGCTACTATTTGAATGGACAACCGATGCCCAAAGGAGGTGCGGTCTCCAGGCCGCACCAGATGGGTGCGCACGATATAGCGGTGCGGCCTGGAGACTGCACCTCCTATGTGCTCGCGGACAGCACCACCTCATGCGACCTTGCGCTGGTGGGCTGCGGAGAGGTCTTTGGCATCTCGCTTGAGACGGAGAAAGGGGTTATCGTGGATAACGTCCCCATGCGCGGCTGCACAGGCACCATATTCACCGACATCGACAGCACACAGTTGGCAACCTTTTATCAAGAGACCAATACTCGACTGATTATCATGCAGTTCGGCGGCAATGCCATCCCCTTCAACGAGCAGCCGAGCACCATCGCAGGCACCGTGCAGAGCCTGCGCAAGCAGGTGCGCTACCTGCGCCAATGTGCCCCCGAGGCAAGTATCATTTTTGTCGGACCCGGCGACATGCTCACCCTGATAGACGGCGAGACAACCACCTATCCCCTACTCCCCTATATGGATAGACTGCTCCGCAAGATGGCTGCGGAAGAGCATATTGCGTACTTCAGCCTCTACGAGATGATGGGCGGTAAAGAAAGCATGCTGCGCTGGCAGAAAAACGGCTGGGCAGGCAGCGATGGTGTCCACTTCACCCGCCGCGGCGCCGAGATAGCAGGAGAAAAACTATCAGAATACATAATAACGACTATCAGACCGCCTTCGGCTGAAAGACAAAAGACCGCTCACGGCGTTCGCTGTCAGACTGATTCACAGTCAGAAGTAAATAAGTCGGACAGCGTAGCGGTCGGACAGTGAAACGGTCAGATAGCGTAGCGGTCATAATTCATCATTAAACTTGTCTTTCCTTCACCACATATTCGCCTTCGACAGCAACTCGCCGTTGCTTTTCACCCAGTTCTACTTCTGGGCGTTCTTTGCGATAGTCTATTCTATCTTTGCCCTGATAGTCCGTAAACAGACAAGTGCCCGACTGCACCTGCGCAATGTCTTTCTGCTCTTCGTATCTTGGTTCTTCTACTACAAAACAAGCGGACTGTTTCTGCTGATACTCGCCTTCGTTACCCTGTCCGACTGGCTCATCGCCAAAGGGATATACCGTGCACGATACGCAGCACCTGCCTCTCCCCCTTCAAGGGGGAGCCGGAGAGGGTCCTTACTTTTAGTCCTCTCCGTAGTGATTGACTTGGGGTTGTTGGCATACTTCAAGTATGCCTACTTCTTCACCAATATGGTGAACGACCTGTTTGGTTGCTCCTTTGAGGTGTTCGATGTCTTTGCCTACGTAGGCAACGGCTTTCGGGCAACAGGGCGGTTCGACGTAGAGAGTATCGTGCTCCCCGTAGGTATCAGTTTCTACATCTTCCAAGTCATCTCCTACACGGCAGACATCTATCGCGGCAAGATAAAGCCGGTGAGCAACCTGCTCGACTTCGGTTTCTATGTGTCCTTCTTTCCGCAGTTAGTGGCTGGTCCGATAGTCCGCGCCGAAGAGTTCATTCCCCAGCTGTACAAACCTTTCCACCTAAGCAGGCGACAGTTCGGGATGGCGATCTTTTGGATACTCAACGGACTGACCAAGAAAATCATACTCAGCGACTATCTGGCAGTGAACTTCATCGACCGCGTGTTTGATAACCCACTGCTGTTCAGCGGCTTTGAGAATTTGTTTGCGCTCTTTGCCTACTCGCTGCAAGTGTATGCCGACTTCTCCGGATACACGGATATAGCCATCGGCGTGGCGATGTTGATGGGCTTCTACCTGCCTCGGAACTTCGACTCTCCCTACAAGGCGCAGAACCCGCAGGAGTTTTGGCGCAGGTGGCATATGTCGCTCTCCCGCTGGCTGAAGAACTACCTATATATCCCTCTGGGCGGCAACCGTAATGCCACCTTTGGCACCTATTTCTGGATTGCGCTCATCGCGCTCATCGCGCTGGTACTGACAGGCTCGTGGGCGGCAACGGCGGTGATTGCCGTGGTGGCGATAGTAGTAGCGCTGGTGGCTTACTTCCGACCTGCTCACCGCAAACTGCTCTACGCCAACCTCAACTCGTTCATCACCATGCTCCTCGGCGGCTTATGGCATGGTGCCAGTTGGAACTTCATGATTTGGGGAGGACTGAACGGGATAGGGATGATAGTCAATAAGTTCTGGCGCACGATGGGCTGGAACCTACGGCTTATCCTGATGACAGCACTGACCTTCTCCTTAATGCTTGCGGACTACTGCACCCACCTGCCCGCCATTCGGGTGTTTATGGTCTGGACACTGATTGTGTGGATAGGGACGATGATACGATATGTGCATAGAACGCTGATGGAACCAAGAACCAAGAACCAAGAGCAAAGACTAATTAGTTCCGTAAACGAACTCCCCCGCCCCGCTTGCGGGGAGGGGGCAGGGGGCGGGGCTACCTCAAAGAGGAAAGTAATAAGTCCTTTTTCTTGGCTCGCGGCTCATTGCTCCAAAGTCTGGGCAATAGCACAGACTTTTACTTTCATCACATTCACGCGTCTGTTCTTCCGCTCGGGCTCGAACCTTGACCCTGCTACTGCCAATCAGGTAGCATGGGAGACGGCAACCAACATGATGAACCAGATAGGCGGGGCATGGAACAGCAGTATCATCCCCGCATTCTTGCAGGAGTATTGGGCAGTGGTAGTGCTGTTTGTATTGGGAATGGTGATACACTGGCTGCCGAGCAAGTGGAAGCAGTGGTATCGCTTGCGCTTTGCCTCAATGCCGTTGTGGGCAATGCTGATAGCGGTAGCTGCAGTGGTGTTCATTGTCTATCAGTTCATTACAGCAGACATGCAGCCTTTCATCTATTTCCAGTTCTAATCAGCAGATCGCGCTTCTTATCCCGACAAGTCGGGGTCGCGCTGTCCGACCGCTTCGCTGAAAGACCGCTGACGCTGACTGACCGCGCTTTCGCGCTGCCAGACTGATATAGTATCGGATAGTAAATAAGTCGTTCATCGAAGCGGTCGGACAATAAAATGGTCAAATAGTAAATTGTCAAATAGTCAAATAGTCAAATAAAAGACATGTTAATCGGCATCACAGGCGGAATAGGAAGTGGCAAGTCCACGATAGCGCAGGCACTGCGCAGTCGGGGGTATGCCGTGTACGATACAGACACCGAGGCGAAGCGGATTATCGTAGAGAATCCGATGGTGCGCTCGCAGGTAGAGATGCTCTTCGGCTCACAAGTGTTCGAGGGAGATGTCTATCGAACGCAGTTAGTAGCCAAGCAGGTCTTCCACCACCCCGACCTGTTGGCGGAACTGAACCATATCGTCCACCCCGCCGTAGCCTTCCACCTCAAGCAATGGGCAAAGGAGCAGGAAAAGGATAAAGGATTAAGGACACAGGATAAAAGACCGATATGTCCGGGTACGCCCCGACAGGTCGGGGCTGAAATATGTTTTGTAGAGTCCGCTATCTTGTTTGCAAGCGGCTTGGACAAACTCTGCGACAAGGTAGTGGTGGTAACCGCGCCGGAAGCGTTGCGCATTGAGCGCACCATACAGCGTGATTACCGCGGGGAGCGGACGGCGGAGAATGTTGCCAAAGTAAAGCAGCGGATTGCGGCGCAGGCGCATGAGGATTGTCCGACCACGAAGCCCTTGCTGCGAGTGGATAATGACGGGCAGAAGACTATTGAGCAACTGGCGGATGAGGTCATCAGGTGGGCAGAATCTTAATAATTGTATATTTTTGAGATAGGATGAGATACCGCTTAGGTCTCGGTTAGGTCTCGGTAAAGTCTCGGGAGAGTCGAAGCAGGGGTGAGGGAAGGGAAATCTTAATCATTGTACATTTTTTGCGCGGGGCGGGGCAGAGTAGGTTAGAGTGGATAGAAAGCGGGAAAAGATGGGGTAAAGAAAAATTTAGGGAAAGGTTTGCGTATTCCGAAAAAAAACCGTACCTTTGCAGACTGAAAAATATAAACCAAATAGATTATTGTTAAATAAACATTAAATCACTCACTTACTGATATTTTATGATTGATTACAAAGATATACAGTCTCTTTATTTCTTAGGTATCGGCGGCATCGGCATGAGTGCTCTGGCGCGCTACTTCAAGGCGCAGGGCTTCTTGGTCATGGGCTATGATCGGACGGCATCGCCTCTGACGAAGGAGTTGGAGAAGGAAGGTATAGAGGTGCACTACACGGACCTTGTGGAGCATGTGCAGCGTGTGGAGTTGACACCGAAGCATACGCTGGTGGTGCGCACGCCTGCGGTGCATGATGACTGCGCTATTTATCAGTACCTGCTCGGCGGCGGTTTCTCGATACAGAAACGCGCGGAGGTGCTTGGGATGGTTACCAAGCAGATGCGTGCGCTATGCGTAGCGGGCACGCACGGGAAGACGACGACGTCAACCATGCTGGCGCATATCATGTACCAGTCGGAAATAGGCACGAACGCGTTTCTTGGTGGCATAAGCAACAACTACAACTCGAACGTGCTGATGCAGAAAGACTCGAGTTACGTGGTGGTGGAGGCGGACGAATACGATCGCTCGTTTCTGCAACTGACGCCCTATATGGCGATTATCACCTCCGCAGACCCAGACCACCTCGACATATACGGCACGGAGGAAGCATATCGCACTGCTTTTCAGGAGTTTACATCGCTTGTAAAGAATACACTGCTTGTGAAGAAAGGCATTGCGTTGCAGCCGAAAACGAAGAAAGGTGTGAAGTTGTATTCTTACAGCGCGACGGAGGAGGCAGATTTCTACGCGGACAACATTCGCGTGGGCGATGGGCATATACGCTTCGATTTCCACACGCCGACGGAGACGATAGTGGACATGAACTTAGGCGTGCCCGTGTGGATAAACATCGAGAACGCTGTGGCGGCGATGGCGGCGGCGTGGCTGAACGGCGTGCGGGTGGACGAACTGCGGCATGGCATAGACTCTTTTAGTGGGGTTTATCGACGTTTTAATATCCATGTGAACACGCCCGAGGTGGCGTATGTGGACGACTATGCGCACCACCCCGAGGAGATACGCAGCGCGATAGATTCGATACGGCGTCTGTTTCCTAATAGGCATTTGATAGGTGTGTTTCAGCCTCACCTCTACTCGCGCACGCGTGATTTTGCGGAGCAGTTCGCGTCGGTGCTCTCGACGCTGGATGAGGTAGTGTTGCTGCCGATATATCCTGCGCGTGAAGAGCCCATTGCGGGGGTGTCTTCGTGTATGTTGCTGGAGCGACTTACCTGCCCTGAGCGGTGGTTGGTTACCAAAGAGGAGTTGGCGGATTTCGTGCGTCAGAAAGCGCACGAGCAGGCTCCTGCGGTGGTTATTACGCTCGGCGCGGGGGATATAGATAGGTTAGTGGAGCAAATAACACAAGCGCTGAAGGATGAAAGATGAAAGACTTATTACCTTTGTCTATGCGTTTCAAAGTTGAATCTATTTTGTCTTTAATCCTATATCCTTAATCAAAACAAAAACTATTTAGTCTTTAATCTTTTATCCTTAATCCTTTATCGAACAATGAAATCTGATATACTGAAAATGCTGCTGGTGGTGGGGTTAGTAGCCCTGTTAGTAGTGGCTGTGGGAACGAGCAGGGGAAAGGATAGAGAGGATCGGTGCAAGGAGTTGGTGTGCAAGATAGCCGATGAGGACGAGCGTTCGTATGTGAGCGAGCAGGAGTTGTTCACGCTTTTGAAGCAGCATAATGCTTATCCTGTGGGCGAGTATCTGCACCGGATTAACCTGCAGCATATGGAGAACATCATCCGTCAGCACCCGATGGTGCGCACAGCGGAGTGCTATACTGCTGAGGACGGCACTGCGCGTATCCGTATCACCCAGCGAGTGCCGCTGCTGAAAGTGGTTACCTCCGATGAGGCGTACTATATCGACACCGACCGCCGCAAGATGCCGCTTAGGGCGAGCATACACGACACGGTGCCCGTAGCCATGGGGAAAGTGGGCTTTGAGACGGCATCGACTGTGCTTGCGGACTTCGCGGAGTGGGTGCTGGAAGATGATTATTGGAGCGCGCGCGTGGAGGCGATAGACGTGTGGACACCCAAGCATATACGTATCAAGCAGAAAGGGAAACAAGAGGACTTGGTGCTGGGCGAGATAGACGACTATGAGGGCAAACTGCAGAAAGCCGCTGTCTTTTACCGCCGCACGGCAAGCATAGAGAAACCCCGTTACCGCACCCTTGACCTCCGCTATCAGGGGCAGGTGGTGGCGGGAAGATAGGAACCAGGAACCAAGAGCCAAGAACAAAGACTATGGCAAAGAGAGGAAACAAATATCAGAAAGCAACCGAACTGCCTTTGGTGGCGGTGGATTTGGGTAGCAATGGCGTGCGTGCTATGGCGGCGCAGCGTGTGGGAGACGGTCTGTTTCGGATATTGGGGGTAGAGGAGTGCAATGAGAAGCCGCGTGCGGTGGAGGCGGGCATAGTTCGTCAGTCGGTTGACACGGGTTTTGCCATCAACAAGGTGTTGGCCCTGCTGGCGAACCGTATTGATGTGGTGGAGATACCGAGCGCGTTTTGCTCGGTAGGCGGTCATTCGATGGGCGTTGTGGAGGTGATGGCAAAGCGCGACCAAGTGCGTCGCCGCGAGATACCCGCTACCCTATTGGAGACGCTGGAAGAGGAATGCAAGCAGAAGATAGAGAATAAGTACCCGCAGTTGGCGGTGCTGGGGATAGTGCCGAGTTTCTATGTGCTGGACGGTATGCGGCAGGAGGAAGTGGCGGAGCGACAGAGTGCTACTGTGCTCGAGGGGCATTACAATGCGTTCTACGGCAACAAAGCGATAGACGCCAACCTCCGCAAGAGTTTCCTGCAAGCGAAGAAGGTGGTGGAGAGCGTGTTTCCGCGCCCCGATGTGTTGCTCTCGTTGTTTGCGGCAGAAGACGGCAGTCAGATATTGGACGAGGGCTGCGCGGTGTTGGATATGGGTCATGAGACTACTACGCTGACGGTATATAAGGCAGGCGAATATATCTGCAACGAAGTGGTCGCCCAGGGCGGGGCACATATCACCCGTTTCTTGCAACAGCAGGGCGTGAGCGCGAAGACTGCTGAACTGCTGAAGACTCAATACGGCTATGCCTCGCCTGAACAGGTGGAGAAGAACATCACTATGCGTATTCCTGCTGCGCCCGAACTGGGCGGCTATTTCTCGCTGACGAGCGAGCAACTGGCGGAGACCATTGCGCAGAAGTTAGACGAGATACTCAGTCCGCTGCTGGCGAAACTGAACACCTACGCCGGGCGTATCCGCACCCTTTATATTACAGGCGGCGGCAGCATGCTGCGCGGCGTGGACGACTACATACAGCGGCGCACCGCTATCACCGTTCGCTACGGGGGGCACGATTTACTCCTGACCGCTGACACCGCGGAGCAGTACCTCGAACCGACCTACGCGCCTCTCGTCGGGACGATACTGCTCGGGCAAGACTATCGCGACCGGCATCAAGACCGCGTCATCAAAGGGGCAGAGAGCCTGATAGGAGAAACGAAAAAGAAACTGATAGACCTCTTCTCGGAGCAGGAATGATGACCCTCCCCAACCCTCCCTACAAAGGGAGGGGGAATATAATGACAATTAACCATTAAGACTATTCTCTCTTCTCTCCCCCTTTGTAGGGGGAGTCGGAGGGGGTCTCAATTACATAAAACTATGAACGAAGAATTGATAACTCTCCCTTTGGAGATAGTGGAAGATAGCCTTATCAAGGTGGTAGGCGTAGGTGGCGGCGGCGGCAACGCGGTCAACTACCTTTATCAGCAGGGCATCAAAGACGTTACTTTCCTTGTATGCAATACTGACAAGCAGGCGATGAGCAAGTTGTCCGTCCCTGCCAAACTGCAGTTAGGTCCCGGATTGGGTGCAGGTGGCAAGCCTGAGGTAGCCTGCCAGTACGCCGAACAGTCGCGCGAGGACATCAAGACGGCGCTCAACGACGGCACGAAGATGCTCTTTGTGGCAGCCGGCATGGGCGGCGGCACGGGCACGGGCGCTTCGCCCATCGTGGCGGAAGTGGCGCAGGAGATGGGAATCCTGACCGTGGGTATCGTTACTATCCCCTTCAAGTTCGAGAAAGGGCAGAAGATACACAAGGCGATGGTCGGCGTAGCCAAACTGGCGAAGCATGTGGACGCGCTGCTGATTATCAACAACGAGAAACTGAAAGATATCTATCCCGACTTCTCTTTCCTCAACGCTTTCGAGAAGTCCAACGATGTGGTCGCCAACGCGGCGCGCGCTATTGCGGAGATCATCACGCTGCCCGGTATCGTCAATACCGACTTTGCGGATGTGTATAACACGCTCAAGGATGGCGGTGTGGCGATAATGAACGTAGGTCGCGCGAGCGGCGAGACCCGTATAGCCGATGCCATCAACGATGCACTCAACTCGCCGCTGGTGAACACCAACGATGTACACGGTGCCAAACGCCTGCTGCTCCAGCTCTACTGCTCTACGGAGCATGCCATCCAGATGCAGGAGATAGACCAGATAAACGCCTTCGTGGACGAGATTGGCGACGAGGTGGAGGTGCAGTGGGGTGCCGCGTTGGATGAGACATTAGGTGAGGATGTGCGTGTAACCATCATCGCTACGGGCTATGAGGTGGACGGACTGCCCACGATAGATACCGATAACGAGGAGCAGTCAATACAAGATGCTATTCGGCAAAACTACGAGACGCTCGACAAACCCAAGGAGGATGAGCAGGCGGTAACCATCGACCTGAAGGACACCCTGCAAGCAGCGGAGGCAAATTCTGCTAACGAGGAGAACGCTAATGCTCCGAGATGGGGCAACACGCCATCGGCAGATGAGGTGGTGATACATGTAGAAGACGAAGCACCTGCCCCCGTCAAACCTGCAGAGGAAAATACCCAACGCCGATGGGGTGGGTGGTTAAGAAGATAAATAAGAATTTGAAAGACCGCTAACGCTGAAAGACAAAAGACCGCTCACTTCGTTCGCTGTCTGACTGATATAGTCTCGAAAGGTAAATCAGTCGTTCAGCGAAGCGGTCGGATAGTGGAGCGGTCTAACATCTAAATAGTCAAATACTAAATGTCTTTTGTAGAAACAATAACATCGTGGTATGCGGCGCACATGAACTACGCCTCCATCACGGCTCTGATGACCATCGAGTCATCGTTTATTCCGTTTCCAAGTGAGGTGGTTATTCCGCCAGCCGTCTATGTGGCATCGGAGCCAACCAGTGCGCTCTGCGCTACGGGCAACTACCCCGTGGATGTGGCACTGATAGTGCTATTTGGAACCATTGGTGCTATGCTTGGGGCAGTCATCAACTACCTGCTCTCCATGTGGCTGGGACGTCCAATCATCTATAAGTTCGCCGACAGCCGCGTGGGACACCTGTTGTTGCTCAGCAGCGAGAAGGTGCAGAAGGCGGAGAACTATTTCAACGACCATGGCAAGGTGAGCACCTTTATCGGGCGACTCATCCCGGGTATCCGCCAACTCATCAGTATCCCCGCGGGCTTGGCAAAGATGCACTTCGGGCAGTTCATGCTATACACTTTCCTTGGAGCGTTTATATGGAACACGGTGCTGGCACTGCTCGGCTATATCGCCCACGGGCAGGCAGACCTCATCAACCAATATAGCCACGAACTGAGTATCATCATCTTAGCCCTCGTGGGCGTGGTGGTGGTTTATTATGTAGGGAAGATGGTCTATAAGAAAATTAAGAAGTAGAAAGACCGTCTAACGACTGACAGACCGTCTAACGACTGACAGACCGCTCACTTCCCGACAAGTCGGGACAAGTCTACGCTGTCAGACTGATATAGTCTCGAAAGGTAAATCAGTCGGACAGCGAAGCGGTCGGACAGTGGAACGGTCTAATATCCAAATAGTCAAATAGTAAATAGTCAAATAGTCAAATAAACTATGCAAACAGAAGAGTTGCGCAAACTGATTGCGCTTTGGTTTGAAGAAGACATACGCGATGGTGACCACACCTCGCTCAGTTGTATCCCTGCTACGCAGATGGGGTGCCAGCAGTTGATCATCAAGGAAGAAGGTATCTTGGCGGGCGTGGAGGTCGCAAAGGAGATTATCCACTATTTCGATCCCGAGTGCCGCATGGAGCAGTACCTTGAGGATGGTGCAGCGGTGAAGCCCGGCGATGTGGCGTTCCGCGTGTATGGGAAGGAGTTGTCGCTCTTGCAGATTGAGCGCACCATGCTCAATATCATGCAGCGCATGTCAGGTATCGCCACCACGACGCACCGCTACCAGTCGCTCATCGAGGACACAGGCTGCCATGTGCTCGACACGCGCAAGACTACGCCCGGGCTGCGCTATCTGGAGAAAGAGGCGGTGAAGATAGGCGGCGGCATGAACCACCGTATCGGGCTCTTCGACATGATTCTCCTGAAGGACAACCATGTGGACTTTGCCGGCGGCATCACCAACGCACTGACCCGTGCGCGCGACTACTGCCGCGAGAAAGGCAAAGACCTGCGTATCGAGATAGAGACGCGCAACGAGGCGGAGATACGCGAGGCGCTGGCGACCAACATCCCCGACCGTATCATGCTGGATAACTTCACCCCCGAGCGCACCAAACAAGCCGTAGCGCTCATACGCGATTGGGAGCAGACGGCGGGTCGCCAAATGGAGATAGAGTCGTCGGGCGGTATCACCATCGAAACCCTGCGCGACTATGCCCTCTGCGGCGTGGACTTCATATCCGTAGGTGCGCTCACGCATTCCGTGAAGGGGCTTGACATGTCCTTTAAGGCAGTAAAAATCTGAGATTCTTAATGTTATTAATATAAAAAAGGAGGTTGCCTACGAACAAGCAACCTCCTTTTTATGTGTTTGTTATCCTGCTACTATCTTCCGATAGAGCACCTTCGGGTCAACGGCTTTCTGAATCAGTGCGTGCAGGTCTTCTATCTTCACACGCTCTTGCTGCATGGTGTCGCGGTAGCGCACGGTAACGCTGTTGTCGGTCATGGTGTCGTGGTCCACGGTGATGCAGAACGGCGTGCCGATGGCGTCCTGACGGCGATAGCGCTTGCCGATGGAGTCTTTCTCGTCGTAGTTGGTGTGGAAGTCGAACTTCAACATCTCCTGTATCTCGCGAGCTTTCTCAGGTAGGCCGTCTTTCTTCACCAGCGGCATCACGCATGCCTTCACAGGTGCGAGCACCGGCGGCAGGTTTAGCACCACGCGTGTGTCCCCACCTTCCAGCGTCTCTTCCTTGTACGCTGCGCACATCACCGACAAAAACATTCTGTCCACGCCGATAGAGGTCTCGATGACGTAAGGCGTGTAACTCTGGTTCAACTCAGGGTCGAAATACTCCATCTTCTTGCCGCTGTACTTCGCATGCTGCGACAGGTCGAAGTTCGTGCGGCTGTGGATACCCTCCACCTCCTTGAAGCCGAACGGCATCTCAAACTCAATGTCCGTGGCGGCATTCGCATAGTGCGCCAGTTTCTCGTGGTCGTGGAAGCGATATTTCTCATCGCCTAACCCCAGCGCCTTGTGCCAGCGCAGGCGGAACTGCTTCCAATGCTCGAACCACTTCAACTCCTCGCCCGGGCGAACGAAGAACTGCATCTCCATCTGCTCGAACTCGCGCATACGGAACACGAACTGACGCGCCACTATCTCGTTGCGGAATGCCTTACCAATCTGTGCGATACCGAACGGAATCTTCATGCGCCCCGTCTTCTGCACGTTCAGGAAGTTCACGAAGATACCCTGTGCCGTCTCCGGGCGCAGGTAAATCTTCACCGCGCCGTCTGCCGTCGAACCCATCTCCGTTTGGAACATCAGGTTAAACTGCCGCACGTCTGTCCAATTACGCGTGCCGCTGATGGGGCATACGATTTCCTCATCAAGGATAATCTGCTTCAGCTCGGCCAAGTCGTTATCGTTCATCGCTTTGGAGTAACGCTCATGCAGGGTGTTGCGATGCTCCACGTGCTCTTTCACGCGCTCGTTGGTCTGCTTATAGAGTTCCTCATCGAAGTTCTCGCCGAAGCGCTTGCGGGCCTTCGCCAGCTCTTTCTCTATCTTCTCGTCTATCTTCGCTATTTGGTCTTCTATCAGCACATCGGCGCGATAGCGTTTCTTCGAATCGCGGTTGTCTATCAAGGGGTCGTTGAAGGCATCCACATGCCCGCTCGCTTTCCATACCGTCGGGTGCATGAAGATAGCGGCATCGATACCCACGATATTCTCGTGCAGCAGCGTCATCGAGTCCCACCAGTACTTCTTGATGTTGTTCTTCAGTTCCACGCCGTTCTGACCATAGTCATACACAGCGCCTAATCCGTCGTAGATGTCGCTACTTGGGAATACAAAACCGTACTCCTTGCAGTGCGCCACCAGTTTCTTAAATGTTTCTTCTTGCGTAGCCATATTACAATTATGAATTATGAATTATGAATTATGAGTGCCATGCGGCTGACACAATTCATTTACTTATTGTTTTTATGATTGATGCTAATAACTTTATCAGTTCTTCGCAATCAGCATACAAACTATCGTATATCTCTTGGTTGATATAGTCTGTAGCATATAGAAGTTCTAACCAATAAGTTGTTTCGTCTGCTTCTTTTTCTGCTATGCTTAATTTGGAAATGAAGTCAGCGGTGCTTTGTGCTCTCCTCGATTCCCGAGCGTTTGCCCCAATACTCGTGCCGCTTTTCAATATCTGCTTGGATAGCACAAACTCCCGTTTGGAAACATCCGGATTTTGTGTAAGATATTTGTATAGACCTACGATACGAATAGCGAATTTCTTGCTCTTTTCTAATAAAACATTCTCCAATTTCATACCCATGGCCGTTATGAATTTATGAATGCCCCTACTAATTATGAATTATAAATTATGAGTGCCATGCTCGAAGTTTGGCATATAATGCACTCATAATTCATAATTCATAATTCATAATTAGCGAATCGCTGTCAGCCGTTTCACATGCTCGTTGAAGGCGTCTTCTTTGAGCAACTGCTCCACGGTCAGGTGCATGCGGTAGTTCCAGAAGTGGTGCGGGTTCGAGGGCACATTGATACGCTCGGCGTGCGCATCCGCCAGCCGCACTTTCTCGTCTATCGCCAGCCAGTCTTGCAGCGGCAGAATCACCCACATCGCGGGCGAGTACATGTGCTGGTTCACGATGAACTCGGCTATCTCCGGTGTCATCTCCTGTGGCGCTTCGCCCCACCAGCCCATCTGCTCGTTGTAGAACTTCTGCGTTACCGCGCGGTCTTCCTCCCACCATGCGCGCAGCGGATTCGTGTCGTGCGTACCCGTGGTGCATACGCTCAGGTAAGGCGCGTTGGCGGGGTGCGCAAAGTCCACCGTCGGGTCTTTCGGCATGCGCTGAATCTCCAGACTCAGTATCTGCAATCGGTGCATCACGTCAGGCACGCAAGCGGGCACCATACCCAAGTCCTCGCCGCAGCAGAGCATGTGCGTCGCGTTGATGAGCGTCGGCAATTTCCGCATCGCGCTCTGCCACCAGAAATCTGTGTGGCGGCGGAAGAAATAGTCGTTGTAGATATCCATCAGCACACGCTTCTGGTCGTCGTACAACTCGTTGAACGAGTGGCTCTGATAGATACTGATACGCGGGTGCAACATCTCCGGATTGCGCTGGTCTTGCACGAACAGCACCTCACAATGCAGGTAAATCATGCCGTTGCGCAGGTTCTCACACTGCTCTTTGCTCAGCCCTGCCGCCTGCCGCGCCGCGTCGTCGGCTATCAGGTGGTTGAAGTAGCTCTCCACCTTCACCTGCGTGTCAAACTCCTCGGGGAAGTAATACACATACCCGTCGTTCGTGCGCAGGAAACGCTCTTTGGCTATCTCCGTGTCGTAGCCGAACACATCGCCGAGGAAGTTCGCGCGGATATAAGGCTTCACCATGCGGTCCCAATCAAGGCATACCCCCATGTTCCAAAGGTCTTGCGCCGAGTAGGGTAG
Organism: Paludibacteraceae bacterium; assembly: GCA_034090015.1. Taxonomy (GTDB): domain Bacteria; phylum Bacteroidota; class Bacteroidia; order Bacteroidales; family Paludibacteraceae; genus Colicola. Next base: position 40,920 of record JAXDTJ010000039.1, read on the forward strand.
CGCCGGTACGAAATGTCCGCACAATCCCCACACATCGCACTTGCGCATCTGCCAAATGCGGAAGAAGCCCAAGATATGGTCTATGCGGTAAGCGTCGAAATAATCTTGCATCTTCTGGAAACGCTTGCGCCACCAGAGGAAACCGTCCTTCGCCATCTCGTCCCAGTTATACGTCGGGAAACCCCAGTTCTGACCGCTGATGGAGAAGTCATCGGGCGGCGCACCGGCGGAAGCGTCGAGGTTGAACAATTCGGGATGGATATACGCATCCACCGAGTCCGGAGAGATGCCGATAGGTATATCGCCCTTCATCGCCACGCCTATCGAGTGCGCATAAGCCACCGCGTCTGCCAACTGCTTATCCGCGTGGAACTGCAGGTAGTAGTACAACTCCTTCGGCTCCTTGTCGCGCTTTGCCAAGAACGCAGCATAAGGCTCCAGCCACTCTTCGTTCTTTGCCCAGAACGATTTGTATTCCTCGCTGCTGAACAACGCCTCCTTGTCGCGCTTGAAGAGCGACTTGAAGTACTTCATCTTCTCGTCATACACACATTGGTAGTCGGCTATCGCCTTCGCGTTAAACGCCGCCTTCGTTGCCTCGTATTTCTTCTTCTGCGCGGGCGTCAGCCTGCCCATCTTCTCAATGTTGATATATATCGGGTGTAGCGCAAACACGCTCACGGCGTTGTACGGATACGAATCGCGGTTGGTATGCGTCAGCGTGGTGTCGTTGATAGGCAGCGTCTGTATCATCTTCTGCCCCGTCCTTGCTGCCCAGTCTGCCAGCTTCTTCAGGTCTTGAAACTCGCCTATGCCGAAGCCGTCCTCCGTGCGCAGCGAGAACACCGGCACTGCCACACCTGCCCCTTTGAAGCGAGGTTGCGTGCGGCGGAAAGTGCGGTCGTTCTGGCATATCACCATGTTCTCTTGCAGACCCCATGCCACGCGGTTCTCGCCCCATTCCATATCTACCACCTTGCCCGAGTGCAGGTCATACACCACGTACTTGTATTCTATCACTTGGTCCGCCTCTGCCTGTATCGCCACTTGCCACAGCGGGAACTCACAGTCGCACATCGCCACTTTATCATCCGTGTTCCACTTACCCAATTCAGGGATATTTCCCACGATAGCAACCCCCTGCGTCGGCAACACCTGCGGCACCACAATACTAAACCGCACATTACCCTTCACTGGGGACGCGGGCGTCTCGCCCGCGGTAGTCGCACGATTCCCCCGCACCGCTTGCGGGGAGGGGGTAAGGGGGCGGGGCATATCATAGTCGAAACTATTTTGTCTTTCATCCTGCGTCCTTAATCCTTTATCTCTTCTAAACAACGCCTCTTTGAACGCCGTCGTCATAAACGCTTTCTCGTAGTCGTCCACCTGCCATTGGTCGCGCACCACCAACTTCTTATCATTGGCGTTCAACACCAACCTGCGCGGCTCGCCGGCTTCGTAGATATAACCACCGTTCTGCAGACGGATAGCGTATTTGTACTGCACCTCTCCCGCAAAATCGCTGATAGGAAGGCTTGCTGTCCAAAAGTCCTGCCCGTGGCAGTTGAGCATCAGCGGATGTTCCTCCGTCCAGCCGAGGATAGACGCTTTGGTCTCGATAACGCAGAGGCTCTGTCCGTACTCCGCGCGGTAGTTGATTTGAAAACTTAAGTTCATGGTATGTTGTTGATTATTTGTTTTTCGTTTTACGGGCTGCAAAGATACTACATTTTTTCTCAATTTCCAAATTTTTCATACAAAAAGTTACAAATTATTATGCTACCACGTGTTTTATTTTGCACATATCAAAAAAATATCGTAACTTTGCAAGCTCAATTAGCGTCTTAACGCAAACTACGAAAAATACGCAAATTACAAAAATGCCCTTAGCCTATGTCGCCAACAATCACCATCTTCTGCAAAAACACCAACCGATATTACGATGTCCCGCGCGGCATCTCGTTAATCGAACTAAAGAATCGCATAGGTATCAGTCTGCCCTATCCCGTGGTCGCGGCGCATGTCAACTACAAGGCGGAGAACCTCGACTTCCTCCTCTACAAACCCAAAGACGTAGAGTTTCTCGATGCGAGCAGCGCCAGCGGTATCCGATGCTACACCCGCACCCTGAACATGATTCTCGCTTGCGCCATCCATGAGCTCTATCCCCAAGCCGACCTCCGCGTGGAGCACCCTATCAGCAAAGGGTATTACTGCACCCTCCAATGGAAGAAAGACTACGAGCAACCCCTCACGCCCGACATGATTGGCGCCATCAAAGAGCGCATGCAACAAATCATTCGCGAAGACCGCAAAATCATTGAGGAGGAGAAGCAGACCAAGGAGGTCATCAAGATGTTCGGTGAGCGAGCAGATGGCGAGAGTACAATCTTCGAGACCCTCGGAAACCCCTACTGCCGCTATTTCCGAATGGGCGACTACATCGATTACTACACCTCCGTGCTCATGCCCTCCAGCGGTTATGTTACCGTCTTCGACTTGGAGCCTTACTACGATGGTATGCTCCTCCGAGTCCCAAGCATGAAGAACCCCCTCGAACTCGAAGAGTCTGTCCCCATGGGTAAGATGTTCGATGTCTTTCAGGAGTATGGCGACTGGAATAAACTGCTCAATATCAACAATGTAGCCGACTTCAACGTGGCGTGCCGCAACAACAAGAGTTTCATCATGATTAAACTCGCAGAAGCCCTTCACGAGAAGAAAATTGCCCTTATTGCAGACGATATCGCTGCGCGAAAGGGCACACGCTTCGTCCTCATCTCAGGTCCTTCTTCTTCCGGCAAAACCACTTTCTCCAAGCGCTTGCAAATACAATTGCTTGTCAATGGTATCAAGCCCGTCATCATCTCCATGGACAACTACTTCGTCAACCGCGTGGATACCCCCCGAGATGAGAATGGCGATTGGGACTTTGAGAACATCAACGCCCTCGACCTCCCCTATTTCCGTCAGCAGATGAGCGACTTGCTGGAAGGCAAAGAGGTGGAACTTCCCACATACTCCTTTGAGAAGGGCGAGCGTATCTTCGAGGGCAAGCGACTACGGCTCGAGAAAGACAGCGTCATCATCTTGGAAGGACTGCATGCGCTCAATCCATCGCTCCTGCCGAACATCCCCCGCGAAGCAACCTACAAAATCTTTGTCTCTGCCCTCACCACCATCAACATCGACAACCACAACTGGATTCCTACTATCGACATCCGCCTCCTGCGCCGCATCGTTCGCGACTACAAATACCGCAACTACTCTGCACGCGAAACTATCTCCCGATGCCCATCCGTCATGCGAGGAGAAGAGAAGTGGATTTACCCTTTCCAAGAAGAAGCCGATGTAATGTTCAACTCCGCCCTCCTCTTCGAGTTGGCTGTCCTTAAACGCCATGCCGAACCCATCCTTGCCGAAGTGCCGAAATTCTGCGACGAATACACCGAAGCGCATCGACTCATAAAATTCTTACAGTACTTCGTAGCCATACCCGAGAAAGAAATCCCACCCACCTCTCTCCTACGCGAGTTTGTCGGTGGTAGTTCATTCAGATATTAAGCCTAACGTGGGACAAGTCTGTTTCGTGAAAAAAAAACGAAGGGGCGACATAACTCTATTTTGAATCGCCGGGTCAACGTGTATATCATTGCCTAACTAAAATACCATGTATCCCCACTTGAAACGTTAATGTAATGTTTGATAAAATAATATTTGAACAATTTTGGGAATATTTGTTTAATACAAACAGTAATATGAAAAAACAACTATTTATACTGATTGCATTTCTACCTATCGGGCTTTTTGCGAACAATGGCATAAGCAAGACGGGAGCAGCCCCCCTTTCTGTCTCGCACTTGCCGGAGACGGCTGTAGTTGATACCTCATTTTTTGAGACCGACTCCCTGCAAAAACCTTATATTTTGGACGATATGCCGCTTGTCCGAGTGCAGCAAGACTCACTAATAGAACTCTTGCTCAAAGAGAAAATCTATGGCAAATCCGAGCAGGTGGAGATAGACGGATTTCGAGTACAGATTTTCTCCTCCAACCGCCAGCAGACTGCCAAAGAGGAAGCACTGACGTTAGAGAAGAAAATGACGGAAACCCTCTCCACTGCCGTCTATGTAACCTATATATCGCCGTTCTGGAAAGTACGCCTCGGCAACTTCCGTACCTTGGAAGAAGCCAATGCCTTCAAGGCACAGTTAATCACCCAATTCCCTGAACTGCAAGGCGATACCTATATCGTCCGAGATAAAATAAAAGTACGCAAATAATAAAATAAATAGTCAACTAGTAAATAGTCAAATAGTCAAATAGTAAATAGTCAAATAGTAAAATAAGTTGCGCATGAACCTGCAAGCATTCAATCCCAATCCTGCTACCACCAAGCAATTGGAGGAGCAAGTATACCAAGTACTCAAAACCATAGGAGAAGACCCTCACCGCTCTGGTTTGGAAAAGACCCCGCATAGAGTAGGGGAAGCCCTGCAATTCCTCACTAAGGGCTATCAAGAAGACCCCGAAGCCATCCTCCGCTCCGCACTCTTTGAGGAAGACTACCGCCAGATGGTAGTGGTGAAAGACATAGATTTCTATTCCCTCTGCGAGCACCACATGCTGCCTTTCTTCGGCAAAGCGCATGTAGCATATATCCCTAATGGAAAAATCACGGGCTTAAGCAAAATCGCCCGTGTAGTGGATGTCTTCGCTCGCCGCTTGCAAGTGCAAGAGCGCATGACCACGCAAATCAAAGACTGCATACAAAACACCCTCAACCCGCTTGGGGTAATGGTAGTTATTGAGGCGGAGCACCTCTGCATGCAGATGCGCGGTGTACAAAAACCCCACTCCCTCACCACCACCTCCGACTTCACCGGTGCCTTCACTCACCTCGAAACCCGCAACGAGTTCCTCCGCCTCATCAAAGGATAATAAAAAACGCTCTCCAAAAAGCAATAACTTCTTGAAGAGCGTAAATGTAACGTGAGTTTGATACAAACGAATATCCCAGCAGTCAAAGACAAATTTATTTTTTGGTAATGAATTAATGAAGAATTATACGAAAATTATATGTTAAAGGTGGAAAAAATATTTGAATAATTTTTGGGAATTTTTGTTGAAATAAAAAAATCATCGTTGTTTTATTGGGGCTTTATTTCAAGTTCACGTTAAACGTATAAAGAAAATAATGGTAATGAATCACTTCATTACCATTATTTTTATAGCCGTATGGCTACCGTCCGGCGCATTGCAGAGCGCAGTGTAGATACCGCTGCTTGCCCTCTGACCTTGCTGATTCTTACCATCCCAAACAGCAGTGCCGCCATTGCTGCGTGTCTTGCAGATAAGGTTCCCGCCTTCATCCACGATATTCACCACGCTGTTTTCCATCAAGCCGGTGATAGTGATTACCCCGGCGTAGTTATGCCGCACTGGGTTAGGATATGCATAGGCATTGTTGTAATCCTCTTGTGGTTCAGAGGCATCACTCCTATAGGAGGCAATACCATCCGAAGTCCCTACGAAAACTTCCCCGCTCACAGGATTAATAGCAACGGATAAGATAGTATTCGAAGGTAATAAGGAGTTGTCTGTTGTGAAATGTGCTTCTGTAGTTAAGCCGTCTGCCGACATTAGATACAAACCGGAGTTCTCTGTACCAATCCATTTTCGGTTAGCACCATCTACAGCTATACAATTCACTTGCTCTGTCCCCAATAAGTAGTCTGCTAGGTTTGTCCCATCGTTGCGAGGAATCTTCACGCGGTAGCATTCATTGCTCGTGAAGAAATCAACCGAGGCTGGAATAATAAATACGCCGGTCGGTGTACCTATCCAAATATCATTATTGTTGTCTTGTGCCAAACAATAAATCGTAGTTGGAGCAATCTGTAAACCGTCTTGGTCATAGAACTCACGTCTTCCATAGCAATAATCATCCGAGCTATTAGTTGGTGTGCCTCCGTCATTCAATAGATAAACCATCACATCCTCACGCTGATCTACGAACCATTTGTATTGACTATTCCGCTTATCTACAACAATCTCCCAAGGAGTAGATAAGGAGATTTTCTGCTTGTTAGCGGCATTATACAGTTCTAATCCTACCCAGTGTTTTTCAGGAGTCATGATATTGATAGGGAAAGCATAACTACTGGTATTTAATACCCATAGATTTCCTGCTGGATCCACCATTGCTCCTTCTGTACGAGTGTAATCATTAGGATTATTAGGAGCTGCACTCTTCAATGTGCTGTTCGAGGGTGTATAGTTCTTGATGGCTTTATAGTCTTGGTATTCATATACGCCACGTCCATATGATGCCACAAAGAAATGTCCTTTGAGGTCTTTTGCCGCAGCACATGAGACATAGTCCAATGGATATGTTCCACATTGGATGTTGGTATTTCCTGCTGATATACCTCGCCACTCTTTCCCATCATATATGCTCATATCTCCCACTCTGCTATATTGTACACCCCATCTTCCTCCGGCAACTGCGAATAACTGTTCATTGTCATATTTCAAACGATATGCGTTGTTGCTGATAGGACCATCGGGAAGGTAGTATTGTGTTTGTGAACTGTTCCATTTGCAAAGCCCATAGTAGGGTACTGCCATCCAATAAGCATTATTTTTTGCATCATATAGCACATCGGAAATATTCAGTTTTCTTACCGATGTAACTTCTCCTGTATTGTTAATCCAAACCACTATGCGATTGGTCTTATATCCTAACAGCCGTTGGGTGTCTTGAGAAATCCATTCTATGGAATCTTGTACAGTCGCCCAATGTCCCTGCATCCGGCAATATAACGTTTCCCCTTGCAGGATATATAACCGATGATAAGTATTGCACATCTGCCGCAAATAGCCCTTGCTATCAGGCAAGTCTTGTATCTGCCAATATCTATAGTCTGCCATGTTATCTTTGATATAGGCTACATACAATTCCGATTCCGATGCTACATACAAACTGTCATCTATGATAGTGATTGATTGCACGTTGACATTGGCTGCATCCTCGCCTATGTAGTAAGTGTCTGCCACTTCTGCCTTGGCAATGTCAATTACCACAACGCCAAATGTCATAGCCAAATAAGCTTTCCCGCTGTTGGTATATACACTATTGATGGTTACTGACATTGTAGAGGCTTTATAGTACAGGTCAAGCATTGTGGTAACATTGCCGTCTTTGTCCAATAAGTCAATTCTGCCATCCGAGTAACAAATTACCAAACGGTTCGTTTTATCGTCATAAGCTATGTGAGCAATGCTACTTCCGCTCAACCCGTTGCTCTTGTTCCATTCCACAATGCTTTCATCGGTCTTATCAACGGAGAATAGTGCTCCCTCTGCTAAAGCATATATTTTTTGGGGAGATTGAACAACGCTTTTCATATTGGCGTATGAGTAATGTAATTTCCATTGTCGCATATCGCCGTATTCTATATCTTCTGTCTCCTCATACTCATCCATTCCGCTTCCTCCGCTCGAACTGGTTTCTGTACATGCCACAAGACCACCATCTGTACCCACAAACATCTTTTTAGTATTTGTTTCAAATGCCAAAGACCTTACACAATTGTTTGGCATCAGCGAATTCTCTGTAGTGTAATGTGCTACAATCGTTTGCCAATCCGCAGATACCACATATACTCCTACAGTGCTTGTTCCAATCCATATTTGTCCCTTGTCATCAAACTCTATAGCCTGTATATCAAGTAACTTAAAGGGATTCTCACCATTTTCTTCTACAATTTCTATTTGTTTGCACCTATTGGAAGTGAAATAATCTACTTCAACAGGTATAATAACTATTCCTGGATATATCCCAACCCAAATGTTTCCTTTGGCATCTTGTCTTGCGGTATAAACACATTCCGCACTGACATATTCGCCCTTTTCGTTTTGCCACGTATCACGAAGAATAGTCCTATCATCAGAATCATCTATTGTCCCATTATCATCTAAAAGTACTAAACCTTTTTGAGCTCGTACGCTTGGTATCCATTTGTATCGTTCATCGCGATGATCTATAATTAATTCGTTCATCGTGTGAATAATCAAACTATTACCGCCGTATTTCAGATCAATAGCCTTCCAGTTATTACTATCACGAGATAATCGATGTATGTTTTTTGTTGCGCCCGAGGTTAAGACCCAATAGTTTCCAGCGTCATCAAAAGTTCCTCCGGTACAACGCGTGTAATTTTTAGGATTACTCGGGGCTGCGGACTCTAATGTACTATTATCGGGCAAGTATTGTTGTACTACTTGGTTATTTCTAAACTCATATACGCCATTTCCGTATGCCGTAACAAAGAAGTGTTCTGCATCGAATGGATCAACTGCCACATTCATAAAATCCTTTGCACGATTGCCGTTGGTGGCTGCTTCTATTGTTTGTTGAGAGATATTATGCCATCGGTCTCCATCGTAAATCATCACGTGTCCCGGGCGATTATATTGTACACCCCATCTTCCTCCTTGCACTACATATAGTTTCCCATTAGCAGTAGTCATGCTATACGGAGTATTCACCAACGGTCCGTCGGGTTTGTACTTTAACGTGTCATTCGTAACCGTATATCGAATCACTCCCTCTTCTTTTCCTGCCTTCCAAATCTCGCCATCACTTTCCGTCACAAGCACGCCTTTGTTTACATCCTTCTGCACGCGCCCTAACGCCTCTGTCTGCCAAACTCGGTAATCCACAATGTTGTCCGACAAGCACGCTTTATACAGCAACGTGTTGCCGAAAGCATAAATACTGTCCCCCGAAATCAATATATCATTCACTTTCACTTCGCTCGCCTCGGCTCCAATGTAATAAGTATCAACAATCACATGTTTCTTCAAGTTAAAAGTGACGATACCGAAGTCCATAGAAAGGTACGCTTGATTATTATGCACAGTAATGTTGTTGATGGTTTTATTCGCCGTCATGTCTTTCGTATAAAGTCCGGACACATATTCAATCATACCATCGTGCAACAAGTCAATTTTACCATCCGTATAACCGATAATCAGCATGTCGGTGGCTGGATCATAATACAAACTGCCAATAGTTTTCCCATGTAAACCGCTACCGGAGTTAAATATCTCAATCTGTTCCGATTGCTTGTTGACGGCATATAATGCTCCGTCAGACAGCGCATATACTTTGTCTGAAGATACGGCTATTTGGCTTACCGCATTGTAGGCAAACATCGTCTCCCAAGACACGGTGTTTGCATATACACTGCTGCACAGCATCCCAATGATAAACAACAATCTATATCTCATATATTCCATTGATTTTATTACGTTTACAATATCTCGCACAATGCCTTCATTGCCCGCGCTCTGTGGCTGATTCCGTTCTTTACCTCTGCGGGTAACTCGGCAAAGGTCTTATCATACCCCTCCGGCACGAATATCGGGTCGTAGCCGAAACCGCCTTCACCTTTCTCTTCCATAGCGATAGTCCCTTTTACAATGCCCTCCACCTGCTGCACGCAACCATTGGCTTGGATATACGTTACCACCGTGCGGAATTGTGCATCGCGGTCTGTTTTCCCCGCTAACGAATGCAATGCTAATCGGCGATTATTACCGCTCGTATTCCCGTCCGTCAACACACAGAACCCCTCATCTGCCGCCCATCGCGCCGTATGCACGCCGGGTTTGCCGCCTAAGGCTTGTATCTCTAAGCCGGTATCATCCGCAAAAACACCGTCTATCATCCGTTCTTGCCCACTGTGTGTACCCTCAAAGAGATACTTCCACACCGTCTGCGCTTTCAAGAGCGAGTTCTCTTCCAATGTCTCGCCGGTCTCGTCAATCTCCTCTGTAAATGCTACTTCACGAAGGCTCAATACCTCCGCCACCTCGCCCAAAATCGCACGCACTTCTTCCAGCTTGTGGGCATTATTGCTTGCAAACACTAATCGCATTTTGTTCTATATTTACGGATAATTCGTAATAATGTACTTTCTTGCGCCATTTAGCGCGCAAAGTTACGCAAAAATTTTGATATATGCAAGAAAATCTGTAACTTTGCACCCGAAAATTAACTATTTAGGTATGAAAAAACGATTCTTTATCTTTCTTTCCTTCGCCCTTTCTCTCTCTGCAACGGCGCAAGTAAATCAAATCCTCGGCAACTGGAAAACCATTGACGACAAGTCCGGCGAGCCCCAGTCTATTGTCAATATCTACAAAGGCTCCGATGGCTTGTATTACGGCAAAATCATTGAACTCTTGGTCGATACCCAAGGGCATGAGGCGCTTTGTGTGGCATGCGAGGGAGAAGACCACAACAAACCCGTGGTGGGCATGGTCATCATCCGTGGCATGCACGAGGAAGACGGTTGCCTGAAAGGCGGCAAGGTCCTCGACCCCGACAATGGCAAGTTCTATTACGGAAAGATTTACCTTGAGAAAGGCAATTTGGTGCTCCGTGGTAGTCTCGACAAACGCGGCTTCTTGGGCAGGAATCAGACATGGCTGCGCGTGAAGTAAACACTATCCTCAAGAAAGTTTTGCAGTGGGCTATCATGCTCGCTGCCTATGCTTTTTTGATATACACGCTCTGCTCGTTTGACCATTACTCCGACTTTTTGCTCTTCTTTCGCCAAACCTCCGCTCTCCACTATCTCGCGCTGGTAGCCTGCCTTCTGCTAATGCCCGTCAATCTCTTGCTTGAGGCTTGGAAATGGCAAACGCTCCTCAAAACCGTTGAGCCACAGACCCTCCGCAATGCTTTCCGACAAGTCTGCTATGGCATGGCGGGAGCCTTTGTAACCCCTTATCGCATAGGAGATTACCCTTCCCGCGTACTCCTGCTGAAGGACAAAAACCACTATCTTCCCGCCATAACGATGGCGGCAGTGGGTAGCGTTGCACTCACGGCGGTTATTCTCATGCTTGGCATCCCCGCTTTCGCCCTCTCTTTCACCAACTATCAAGCCTTCTCCACATGGAACAGCCAAACCTATCTTTGGCTGATTTCCTTGCTCTTGTGCATACTACTCCTTGTCTTGCTCCTTGTCCCTCTCATGGGTAAACGATATAGCATAAAGTATAGCGATTGCGGCATTATTCTGCTACAATCGCTATTCCGTTACATCTGTTTCAGCCTTCAACTATGGCTGATACTCTACGCTTGCGGGGTATCGCTTCCCCTTACGGTGGCACTCGTCAGTATTCCGCTTTACTACCTCTTCGTAACAGTAACACCCAACATGCCTGCTGCCGATATAGGTATCCGCGGTGCATGGGCAGTGTTTGTCTTTGGGCAATACATCCATGATGTACAAGCCAATATCATTTTGGCTACCACCTGCCTTTGGTTCATCAATACACTCTTGCCGGTGCTTTTCGGCATCGTGGGTATCAAATGCTCAAAATCTGCATAGCCGCCCACTTGTCGGCCTTGATATCTTTCTTCTCGTGTATGGCTTTCGTCAGCGGCACGTACACAATCTCATCGTTCTGCACACCAATCATCACATTGCGTTGCTCTTCCAGCAGGGCTTGAATAGCTGCAATACCCATGCGGGACGCTAAGATGCGGTCGTTGGCGGTAGGCGAGCCGCCGCGTTGCAGATGCCCGAGGATGGTAACGCGCGTGCTATACTCAGGATGCGCTTCCTCCATCATCTTCGCTACGGCTTGTGCGCCGCCCTCGATGGCATGCTCTTGCACGAGTACGATACTCGAGTTCTTGCTCTTGCGTCGCCCTTGACCTATCGCCTCTTCTATCTGTTCCAAGATAGTAGCGCGCTCAGGGATAATCGCCGCCTCCGCGCCGGCTGCAATCGCTGCATTCAGCGTCAAGAAGCCCGCATCACGTCCCATCACCTCTACGAGGAACACACGTTCGTGGCTCGTTGCCGTGTCGCGCAACATATCCACGCAGTGCATAATCGTATTCAGCGCCGTATCGTAGCCGATGGTAGCATCCGTACCCCAAAGGTCATTATCAATCGTACCCGGAAGTCCGATGATAGGCACGTTGTACTCTTGAGCAAACAAGCGTGCCCCTGTGAAAGTACCGTCTCCGCCGATGGCTATCAGCGCATCAATGCCCTCTTTCACCATGTTCTCGTAGGCTTGTTTCCTCCCTTCGGGGGTCTTAAACTCCATGCAACGAGCCGACTTGATAATCGTACCTCCTCGTTGTACAATACCGCTAACGTCTTGCGTGGTAAACTCCTTGATATCATCATCTATCAGCCCCTTGTAGCCGCGATAGATGGCTTTCACTCTGATTCCGTTGCTAATCGCCGCCCGCGTTACCGCACGGATAGCGGCATTCATCCCCGGTGCATCACCTCCCGAGGTGAAGACACCAATACAATTGATTTTATATTCCATTGTTATTTATAGGTTTAATTTTCAAAACGTTATACAGTATTAGTAAACAATAAATTATGGTGATTCCTTGATTTTCTTATTCGATTTGAATTTGCTATAAATGTATCCTTTCAGCAGTCAAGAAGTAATTTGGTTTTTGTTAATTGTAAAACAGTAAATTGTCAAATAAAATATTTGAGAAATATTTGAAAATATTTGTTGAATAAAAGAGTTTTTGTTCGTTTTTGTAAAGTATTATTATTCGTTTTTTGTGTATAAATCTTATTTAACCAATAGTTCGTTAAAAATTTGACTTAAATTAGTTAAAATATGATCGCTAAACGGCTGATTTTAGTCCGAATAGCATGAGTTCTTTGAAATAGTGTTCTTTTAGCCCTTGATTTTTGTGC
>JAXDTJ010000044.1:0-3902 GCA_034090015.1 Paludibacteraceae bacterium
CTCTCCATCCCCAAATACTAATTTTGTTTTTGGTAATGAATTAATGAGTAATTATAAGAATTATTATACGTAATAATTATTACGTAATAATTATACGTAATAATTATACGTAATAATATACAAGTTGACCCAAATTATTCATCAAACAAAAGCCCCGAAGGGGCGAAATAGATGAGCGTAGGGTGAAACCCTACGAATACGGGTACCCCCTCAAAAGCGAGCCCCGTAGGGGCGACATAACTCAATTTTGAATCGCTGGGTCAACATATATATCATTGCCTGATTATATGTTAAAGAAAAAATATTAGGACAATCTTTGGACATTTTTGTTGAAATAAAAAGACACGTTATTTATTGTTTTGTAACTCCTCTGCCATCTGCTCTATTTTGGCTTTCTGCGCTGCGCGCTGTGCACGCATATCGTTCGTTGAATCCACTTGCGTGGTATCATCCGGATTAGGCTCATACCACCCATCAGGCGGTTCCGGACCAAAATAGGGAGCATAGCACGCTACCACCGTGAAACATACGCCGGTCGCCATCAAGAGGCGAATGCCTGCCCGCAGGCACTTCTCCCATTTCTTGCGAAGTACATTCTCTTTCATAATCTCTTTGGTTGGTTGATTGATTTCGAGTGCAAAATTACTGCATTTTCGCTACATACACAAGCAAAAGGGGTGGAAAAAAGCAGCACCTAACCTATTGATAATCAATAACAGGGGTGGAAAAATTTCTTTTCACCCCTATCTTTTTACCTTTTATTGCCTCGTTTTCACCTCTACATCGTGCACCAATCGCTCTTCGTCCGACACAAGGTAAATCCTGTACATTCCGTTGGTATCGAAGTGCACTTGCGTAGAATCTTGCACCATCTGCCGCATAATCACCTCGCCGGAAACTCTATCCACTACAAACATCTCCATCGCCTTGTCGTAGTTCGTAACCACATGCAACCACTCCTTTTGAAAGTCAAAGCGGAATCGCGTCGGCGGCTTCGGGTCGGTATGGTCGGTAGGCTTGCTGCTATCATCATGCGCCGGACTACATCCGACCACCATTCCCCCAATCAACACCAACAAGCAAAACCGAATGATTCTATTTTTCATATTGTTGCATAAAATTAATGGTTAATTACACGGTAATTATACGTTGAAGAAAAAATATTTGAACAATTTTTGAAAATATTTGTTTCAAAAAAAGAAAAGTTCTTGTTTATTTTTGTTGTAATTATTGTATGTTTTTGTAAATTAAATGGTCTGTTTTTGTAAACTAAGCCACCAAATACCCAATCAAGAATGCCCGCAGTTGCGTGTTGCTCGTCCCCAATTTCTTCGCGGTATTGCTGCGCAACTTTGGCACACTCGACACCGCACGGTGAATGGTCTCGGCTATCTCCGAGCGCGAAGCCTCAAACAGCGTCAGCAGACAGATACGGAAATCCTGCATATCTATCCCATACTGTTCATGCAACCTCGTATAGATATTAAAGAGGTGGCTATCCGCCTGATGCGTCAGTCTTTTCTCGTCCTGCCAAATCGGGTTGCCTATGGCAAACAGCGGCTTACATTGGAGCAAGGTTATCTCCATGGCTTCGCTCTTTTGTTGCAAATGCACTGCCTGCGCCTGCGTCAGGTCATGCAACTGCTGCGTCAAATCGCTCTCGTGCTGCCTAAGGTGCTTAAACCGTCTGTAACCCATATACAAACACCCTGCTCCTATGGCGCCCAAAAGCACAAGCATCCCCCACAGCCATCGCCAAACTGATGTCTGTTCGCATTGCTCGCGATAGGCTTGCAGCGCATGCACCGCCGTCAGTTTCCCCTCCATCTCTTGCGTCTGCTGCCGCATCTCGCCCATTCTGGCAGCCGCAAGATCGTTGGCTCGCAGCATATCCTCATCAGCGATAGCCTGCTGATGCAAGATATAGTACGCCCCCACCCTATGTGCCCTATCCTCACTCCGCGCAATCACCTGCTCGGCATACCACACCGCCGAGTCCATCCTGCCTGTATGTTCCCATGCACGCGCCCGTTGCACCATCCGTAACGAGGTGCAGGGGGCCACTTTCTCTAACCACACCAAAGCCGAATCATACACCGACCGATGCATATAGTAGTAGATACGGCTATCGCATCGGTATGCCTCGAAAGCGGCATCCGACAAAGCATATCGGTCAGCCGCTTGCCATAGGCTGTCCGACTTCGCATAATCCCCCACCGAAGCATAAGAAACACTCAGCGTGAGCAACGCACTCGCGCAATAGAAGGAATCGCCGGCGGTTTGAAAAAAGCGCAGCGCACGCGCATTGTACCATAGCGCCAACGAATCGGCATTGTGCTGCGAACAGATATAGCCCATGCAGGCATTCACCCGCCCGCGGGCAAGGGGCGCATCCATCCCCAATCGGTCGCTCAGGACATAGCATTGGGCGGCAGACGCATAGTCGCCATAGAAATCGTCATAGTTGCGCCCGAGATAGTAATACAACCGACCTAATGCGTTGTGTTTCAGTGCCCGAACAATAGGTTTATCCCATCGCAGGACAACCCTTCGCAGGGCAGCTGTATCCGAATACACCTCGTGTGTGGCATCCAAACTATCCGCAGTCGCCACTATCCTTTCCGCTTCACCGACACCGCTGCAAGCGGAAAGCCATACCGCCAACACCCATAGCACGCACAACGATACCGTTGTACGAACGAATAGATATGGTATGGCTGCCCTTTGCTTCATGCGCTGTATGGTGATAGAAAAACGCGTGCAAAGGTACTGATTTTTTGCTGAATATGCAAATCTGCTTACACAGATTGACCATTTTTAGGCAGAAAATAAGATTTTTGGCATACATTTGCACACTATCCGCCGCCCATCCCATCAATAATGTGCAAATACCCAATCTAATCGTTGTGTCGTGTAACTTTCTTTGCAGGTCGTCTCGTGGTCCCATTCCTCTTCTATATCATACTGATACTCACCTCCGTAGGCAGCCACGCTATCCAAGAAACTCTGTAACTTCACTTCCTCGGGTTTCATCACCCTATCTTTTCCACCCATCACCGTATAGACGGGTGTTTGAGCCACCTTCGCGGCATCACAGTTCTTCGGATTGCCGGCGCAAGGCATAGCCGCACAAAAGTAGTGCGGATAAAGAGATAGCATGTTCCACGTACCCGTTCCTCCCATCGAACCGCCAAACAGATAAACACTCACCTCTTCTTCCGTTTGCGCCGCGTCTAACATCCCCTTCAAAACGGATGCCATCTTCACCCAATCCATCATCTTTCCTTTGGAATCTTTATCCGGACATTGCGGGACTATGAACACTGCCTTTTTTTGTTTGGAAACCAAATAGTTGGCAATCGTGTCAATGGCAGGTTCGCTCATCTGTTTCTCGTTATCCGTTCCTCGGGAAGAACCGCCATGCAGATACATGATAACAGCCAACTTCTCCTCTCTGTGCTTACCAATCTCCGCTTTCCGATATCCCCACTCCACCCCTGCATACGGAAAACTACATTTCTCAAACACCACGACTTCTTCCTCTTCTTCGAGTATCACCACCTCTTCCGTTTCTCCATTGCTCGGCAACGGACTATCCACGGAGCACCCCACCATTATCACCAAGAAAATCAATGCAATATAGAGACCTTTCTCTTTCATAATGTACATTATTTATGGTAATGATATACGAGTTGACCCAAATTCTTTATCAAATGCAAGCCCCGAAGGGGCGACATAAAACAGCGTAGGGGCTCGCCCCTACGAATACTGGGAACTCCCTCCATGCAAGCCCCAACGGGGCGACATAACTCAATTTTGAATCAATCAATACTTCGTTATTTTTTAACTAAATTTTTATAATTATGTTACATTATATTACAAATTTCAACAGCTCGTAGAAG
>JAXDTJ010000047.1:0-4029 GCA_034090015.1 Paludibacteraceae bacterium
GACCCCAACAAGTTGTGATAAACAAGGTTCTAATCAACTCCCCCGCCCCGCTTGCGGGGAGGGGGCAGGGGGCGGGGCTCTCAACGCTCAACTCTCAACTCTCCACTCTCAACGCTCAACCTTCAACGCTCAACTCCCCGCTTCCATTCCCGTGCGCGTGGTGGAGAAAGGGATGAAGGCGAATGCCCTCTCGCATGCCTATCCCGTGCGGGCGGAGGTGTTGCGCCGCGAAGGTCTGCTCCCCGGCATGGTGAGCAAGGTGTGCATGACGGGGCAGCAGAGCGAGGGTTTGCTGATACCCGCCGCCTGTGTGCAGGTAACGCCCGAAGGGAAAAGCGTGTGGGTAGTGCAGGAAGACAGCACCGCGGTGCGGCGGATGGTGCAGATTGGGCAGTATGTGCCCGATGGCGTGCTGGTCATAGACGGCTTGCAGACGGGCGACCGCGTGGTAACAGACGGATTTCAGAAACTATACAAAGGAGCAAAAGTGAAAGAGATTTAATGACCGCGCTTTCGTGCTGTCCGACCGCAGACGCTGTCCGACCGTGCCTCCGCGCTGTCAGACAGATATGGTATCAAGTCTAAATCAGTCGTTCAGCGAACGAAGCGAGCGGTCGGACAATGAAATGGTCAGACAGCGTAAGCGGTCAAAACAGTCAAAAAATGACGAACCGTAATCACATAGAAGGAGCGATGAGGAACCACGGGCTGGTGTTCTTCCTCTTCATGTGCCTGACGCTGTTCGGTGTCTGGGCACTGACGAAGATGAACAAGGACGAGTTCCCCTTCTTCACCATCCGTCAGGGCGTGGTGGTGGCGGTGTACCCGGGTGCCACGGCGCAGGAGGTAGAGGCGCAGGTTACGAAGCCGCTGGAGGACTATATCAACGGCTTTGAGGAGGTGGACAAAGCGCATACCTACAGCGTTACCGAAGACGGCATCGTCTATGTCTATGTGTCGCTGCGGATGTTCGTCAAGTCGAACAACGAAGCATGGAGCCGCATACGCGCGAACCTCGACTTGTTTCGCAAGACCTCGCTGCCAAAGGGGGTGCTGGGGATGATGGTGGTGGATGACTTCGGCAACACCTCCTCGATGTTGCTCGCTGTGGAGAGCCCCGAGCGCACCCCGCGCGAGTTAGCGCATTTCGCGCGGCTGCTCTCTGACCGCCTGCGTACCGTCCCCGAGATGGGAAAGATAAAAATCTTGGGGCAGCGGCAGGAGGAGATAGCCGTTACCATTGACCCTGCGCGTCTCTCGGCGTATGGCGTGAACCAAAACCTGCTGAATGCGCAACTGCTCTTGCAGGGGCTGCGCACGATGACCGGCAGCGAGAATGGCGCACAGTATCAAGTGGTCATCCCTTACGCCACCGACTATGAGATAGCCGAGCAGATTATATGGTCAGACCCCGCCACGGGTGCCACCCTGCGCCTCAAAGATGTTGCAACCATCGAGCGCCGCTATGCCACGCCCTCCAAGTATGTCGATTTCTACGAAGGCAGCACGCAAGAATATGCCAACTGCCTGATTATCAGCATGGAGATGACGCCAGGCAATAACATCGTGGAGTTCGGCAGAAAGGTAGAGGCGCAGTTGGAGACTACCCGCGCGGAGTTGCCGCCCGACTTGCAGTTCCATCGTATTACCGACCAGCCGAAGGTGGTGGACGCATCGGTATCTTCTTTCCTGCGCGACATCATCATCTCTATCGTGGTCGTCATCCTTGTCATGCTCATGCTCTTCCCTTTGCGCACAGCCCTCGTGGCAAGCACGGGTGTACCCGTATGTATCGCGATTGCGCTGGGGCTGATGTACCTGATGGGTATTGAACTCAACACGGTTACGCTCGCGGCACTCATCTTCGTGCTGGGTATGATAGTGGACGATTCGGTGATAGTCATCGACGGCTACACCAATCTCTTGGAGAAAGGGCACAGCCGCTGGTACTCCGCCGCGGTCAGCACGAAGCAACTCTTTGTCCCCATGGCACTCGCCACATGCTCCATCTCGGGCATGTTCTTCCCCATGACCAAGATTATCACGGGCCCCTTGGGCGAGTTCATCCAACTCTTCCCCTTCGCCGTCATGTTCGCCCTCGTGGCGAGTATCTTCTATGCCACGTGGGTAACACCCTACATGGCAACGCGCTTTGTCCGCCGCACGCGACCCGAGGATATGAATTGGTTTGAGCGCGGGCAAAACAAGTTCTTCGGCTGGCTGCAAAGTGGCTATGAGAAGATGTTGTGCTACTGCTTCCGCCGCCCGTGGGCAGTCTATCTGCTGCTGATACTCTCCTTGGGGCTCGGTCTCTTCCTGCTCACGAGGCTGAACATACAGTTGCTGCCGAAGGCGGAGCGCGAGTGCTTCGCCGTGGAGATACACCTGCGCGAAGGGTCGCCGATAGAGGAAACGGCGCTGGTGGCTGACTCGCTGGCGCGTATGTTGCAGCAGGACCCGCGTGTGAAGTCCGTAACCTCCTTCGTAGGGCAGGCATCGCCTCGTTTCCATGCCGTCTATACCCCCAACATGGCAAAGCCGAGTTATGCGCAGTTCATCGTCAACACCATCTCCTGCGACGCCACGCTGGAGGTCATCCGCGAGTATGGTCCGCGCTATGAGAACCACTTCCCCAATGCCTATATCCGTTTCAAGCAGGTGGACTACCAAGCGGCGAAGAACCCCGTGGAGGTGCGCTTCAAGGGGGGCGACTTAGAGCAGATGGCAGTGCTCGCCGACTCGCTCAAAGCCTTCATGGCGCAGCAGCCGGAGATGACTTGGGTGCACTCCGACTACGACCAGTTCAAGCGGCAGGTGCGCATAGTGCTCAAGGAAGACGAAGCCACGCGCTTAGGCATCACGCAGGCTCAACTCTCGCTCTACCTCGCCACGCTCCACAGCGGCACCACCATGACCACCCTCTACGAGAACGACTACCCCATTCCCGTAGTGCTGTATATGGAGGAGGAGCAAGGAGGCGCAAAATTGTCAAATAGTAAATTGTCAAATTGTCAAATAGAGGAGGAGCAAGGAGATGCAAAATTGTCAAATAGTAAATGGTCAAATAGTCAAATAGAGAGCTTGCTCATCCCCACCAATATCCCCTCCCTCTGGGTGCCGCTCAGGCAGGTCGCCACGCTTGAGCCCGCTTGGCATCATGCCTCTATCACCCACTACAACGGCATCCCTACCATCACCGTGGGGTGCGACCTGCGGGGCAACACCAGTTCCGTTGCCGCGGAGAAGAAAGTGAAGCAGTGGATTAGTACCCATTTGAACGACCTCCCCGAGGGCGTTACCATCTCCTACGGCGGCTTGTCGGCGGTCAATAGTGAGATGGTGCCGCAGATACTATGGTCGGTGGTGGCGGCACTGCTGGTCATGTTGGTGCTCTTGCTCTACCATTTCGGCAAGGTGCCGCTGGCGCTGCTCACCCTCTCCAGTGCGCTGCTCTGTATCTACGGCGCGTTCCTTGGCTTGTATATCTTCCGATTGGATATCAGTATCACGGCGTTCTTGGGCTTGGTGGCACTGATAGGCGTGATTGTGCGCAACGCGATTATGATGTACGAGTATGCGGAGGAGTTGCGCAAGACCAAGCACCTCTCTGTCCGCGATGCCGCCTACGAAGCGGGCGTGCGCCGTATGCGCCCTATCTTCCTCACCTCCGCCACTACGGCATTGGGCGTCATGCCGATGATTATCGCGCATACCAGCCTCTGGATGCCGATGGGCGTCGTCATCTGCTTCGGCACTATCTTCACCCTCCCCCTCACCGTGACTATCCTCCCCGTGATGTACTGGAAACTGATGGGAAAGAAGATGACCCACCCCGACCCTCACAGGACCCCCTCCAACTCCCCCTACAAAGGGGGAGAGGGAGAGAGGACCCACCCCGACCCTCACAGGACCCCCTCCAACCCCCCCGACAAAGGGGGAGAGGGAAATTCCCTAACCCTCCGCCTCTGCCTACTTTGCTGCCTACCTATATCGGCTAATAAGACCCACCCCGACAGTGTAGTTTCTACA
>JAXDTJ010000049.1:0-4420 GCA_034090015.1 Paludibacteraceae bacterium
ATCAATAATTTAGTATTATAGCAGGTGTAGATACCTGCATAACTCGACTATGACTTTCCATCGTTTCTTCGTTTTGCTGCTGGCGGGTATGTGCTCGCTGGCAGCCGCTCATGCCCAATGGCGGCTGGGCGTAACCGCGGGTGCTGACCTCAACTGCTACACGCAGGAGAACACCTATGCCTACGACCGTGTGCTCACCCCCGGCTGGGGCGGCACTATGGGTATCACCGCACAGTACAACTTCCTCGAATGGCTCGGTTTGCGGCTCGACTGGACCATGGCGCAGCGTAACTACACCTCCCGCTTCTATCTCCGCGAGTGGACAGACCTCAACGGAGACACACAGCACGAGCAGTACCGCTACACCAATACCTACCACCTCCTGCCGCTCACCCTCAGTTTCTCTTTCGGCGGCAAGCACGTGCGCGGCTATGCCGACATAGGCGGCTACGCAGGGCATTGGACTTCCGGCAAATACACCGCACAGATGCAGGACGAGTACCACAGGCAATGGCTGGACGACCTGCAAACATTAGGCTTTGACAACTATGTCGTAGAAGAGCCGTATGCTTTCGACAAACGCCGCGACCGCCGTTTCGATGCCGGTCTCGTGGGACGCATCGGTATCACCTACACCACCCCCGTCCGCCTCTTCCTCGCCCTCGAAGGCGTCTGCTACTACGGTCTGGTCAACAACCACCTCACCGGCTCCGAACATTACCAACAGCCCGGCTACCACACCACTGCCGCCCTGCAAATCGCTATCGGATATGTCTTCCCGCAAAAATAAGTTTCTATTCACAAGGCAACATGTAATTGCCATAATTTTAACATATAATTATCATGTAATTATTCATTAATTGACGTGAATTTAGAAATGAGTTTTATACAAACACTATTAGTGGTGCGTTAACTTTTCAGACTTATATTAACATGAACTCGAAACAAAAAGGCTTATATACAAAAACGATCTATAATACTTGACAAAAATAAACAAAAACCTTTTTATTCAACAAATATTCACAAATATTGTCCAAATATTTTATATTTCCCAAAACCAAATTACTACTTGACTGCTGAAAGGATATATTTATAGCCACTTCCAAATCAAACAATAGCAAAAAAGACTTGTAGTTAGCTATATATCATCGTCTTATATATCATTCAATAGTAATTAACGCACTATTGGTATACAAACACGAACAAAGTTCTTTTTATTTCAATTTCCAAAAATTGTTCAAATATTTTTCTTTAACGTAACTGATATGAAAAAGAATTACATTTACGTCCTTTTGGCTTTCACGGCACTCCTCTCCGCCTGCCGCGACCACACATCGGAAATATACAACCCCGGTAGTTTCTCTACGCAATACAAGTTCTCCGAGTCGTACGAGAAACTGTTCTACGGTTTATGGCAGGGTATAGACCAATCGTACATATTCTGGGATATTGATACCGTGGATTGGGATGCCCGCTGGGAGACCGTCTGCCCGATGGTCCAACAGTTAGACCGCCAAGACAGCGTGTCCTATTGGGATGTTGAGGATGCTCTCCGCACCATGGCACATGGAATGATAGATTTTCACATGGCAATAGGCGTATGGAACAAGACCATCCAACATTATGTCTTTTATTCCCCCGGGGATGATGCGAACAATAGCCGCGCGGATTACCATCCTGCAACCGATTCGGAGACTATGCAAGAGACGCTCGAAATCATGGATAATCAAGACAAAATCCGCGTGAAGAATATGCATTATAGCTATCTTGACGGCACAGAGTATCTGTCCGCCATCATCAACGACAGCATTCCTTACCTGCGCTTCTCGTGTTTCAGCATCACTACTGCGAAAGACCAATTCGGCGACACCACGGCACTACACGCATTCTTCAAGAACGCAAAGTCCTTATACCAACAAGGCAAACTCAAAGCCCTCATCATCGACTGTCGGGACAATGGTGGCGGAATCGTAGATGATGTGAACTATCTCTTCGGCTATTACATCTCCGAAGAAAAAGTCTTCAAGCGCCAGCGCAACAAGACAGGGCTCGGGCATTACGACTTCGGCGCATGGCAGGAGTTTAGCGTTATCCCGCAAACCAACAACTCTTATTATTTAGGAGACCTTGGAGATATTCCCATCATTTATCTGCAAAACATGCACTCCGTCAGCATGTCGGAGGTCAGTGCGAATCTTGTTTCTTCGTTGCCGAACGGCGTAACCGTTGGCGAACGCACCTTCGGCGGCACTGGATGCCTTATGTCCGGCTTGTACGACTACACATGGACGGGTCCGTTCAATTACAATTTCGGGGGAATAGCGAACAAGGAGTTATACTTTGCCTACACCTGTACCTATCAAGTGGAGTTGCCTGCACCCGATGGTACTTTCCGCTCCTTGGAGGGATACGGACACACGCCCGACATTGAGTGCCCGTTGGATACCAAAGCATTCTTTGACTACAGCATTGACAACCAACTCCTCCGCGCACTTGATTATATCTACCAAGGTAAATAGATAAGGAATATACATTTGCAAGTCCTTATTTAGTATATCTGCAATGATGGAAAAGAAACGATTAGTAGCCCCATCGGTGTTGTCCGCGGATTTTGGGAATCTTCGGAGCGAGATGGAGATGATCAACCGCAGCGAGGCAGATTGGCTGCATGTGGATGTGATGGACGGGGTCTTTGTGCCCAACATCTCTTTTGGTTTCCCGCTGATGAAGCCGATGCGAGCGTACTGCACCAAGCCGCTGGATGTACACCTGATGATTGTGCATCCGGAGAAGTACGTGGAGCGCTTCTGCGACGCGGGGGCATGGAGCGTAGGATTCCATTTGGAGGCAGTGGACGACCCGATGCCCGCGCTGGAACTTATCCGCGCCAAAGGGGGGCGCACCTGCTTGACTATCAACCCCGATATTGACGTAAAACGGCTGCTGCCGTATTTAGACCAAGTGGATATGGTATTGCTGATGTCGGTATATGCCGGCTTCGGCGGGCAGTCGTTTATCCCCGAGACGATGGATAAGATACGCTTTATGCGCGAGGAGATAGACCGCCGCGGGCTGAAGACGCTAATCGAAGTGGACGGCGGTGTGAACACCAAGAACGCCGCCGCTATCTACGAGGCAGGCGCTGACGTGTTGGTAGCCGGTAGCGCAGTCTTCTGCGCCAAAGACCCCGAAAAAGCAGTGAGGTTGATAAAAGGGATATAGTGAATATAGAGACTATAGTGTCTATTTAGAAACGCAATATTTCCCTCCCCCTGTTAGCCCTGTTTCGGTACCCTTCACAGGGCTAACAGGGGGAGGGGCGAAAAAGACAAAATGGGGGTCTAAAGCAAATGCAATGAAAAAAACGGGAAAAGATTTGCTCCTTTCCCGGAAAATAGTTAATTTTGCATTTGCATATGGCTAAACAACTAAATTCGGAGCAAAGGTACTTAATTTATGTGGATTTACAAAGCAAACTTACAAAAAAAAGTATCGCACAAAGAATTGGCGTTCATCCCTCGACCATCACGCGTGAGGTAAGACGCAACGCCAACCGCGATAATCAGTATGTTTTTAAAGTCGCCCAAGAGAAATGCCTAAAGCGCAAGAACAGTACCTTACCTAATCACCGCAAGGATGACCTTTTGTGGTGGCGTGTTGAACAGATGATTATAGAGGACAATTGGTCTCCCCGTCAGATAAGCGGTGTCCTTGCCAAAGAGGGCATACATATCTGCCACCAGACCATCTATAATTATGTACACAAAAACGAAGAGCGGCTAAGCCAATATCTGCCGCATAAACTGCGTTATCGGAGAAGAGAAAGGAAACAACTGCGTCAGACCAAAGCGACTAATATCCCGAACAGGACAAGCATTCACGAGCGTCCTGCGGAAGCCAATGGCAAACGCTTTGGAGACTGGGAGATGGATTTGATAGTGGATAGTTGTCAGCGGGTGATACGGACATTGGTGGAACGAAGTACCAACTTCCTGATGATGGAGAAGATAAAGACAGGCAAAAAATCGGAGCCTATCGCCAAGACGGTTGTGAGGTTGCTCATGCCGTATCGGAAGACTGTAAAAACCATCACTACGGATAACGGAAGTGAATTTGCATCACATCAACTAATTACCAAAGGCTTGCACATGAAAGGTAAAGACGATGTGATTGTCTATTTTGCGGATGCATACTCTTCGTGGCAGAAAGGATGTGTAGAAAACACCAATAAACTCATACGACGATACATACCAAAACATACCAACTTTAACCTTGTCTCACCACAGAAAATAATGAACATCCAGAAGAAGTTAAACAACAGACCCAGAGAAAAATTGAACTTTGACACACCTAAATTTTGCTTCTTCAAAAACTTTGACTAACTTTGCACACCAAATTGCATTTGCTGTTAGACAGTACA
>JAXDTJ010000052.1:0-18294 GCA_034090015.1 Paludibacteraceae bacterium
CTGTGCCACATATACGTAGCCGTAGGTGGCCTGCATGAGGCCGAGGTCCTTCTTCGTCACGCGCTTACCGCTGGCGGCAAACTGGGCGATGGCACCGATAGGCGTAGCCTTGGAGGCCTGACCACCCGTGTTGGAGTAAACTTCGGTATCGAGCACGAGGATATTCACATCTTCGCCGCTGGCCAATACGTGGTCCAGACCACCGTAGCCGATGTCGTAGGAAGCACCGTCGCCACCTACAATCCACTGGCTGCGTTTTACGATATGGTCTTTGTACTTGAGAATCTCTTGGCAGGTGTCGCAGCCGCATGCCTCGCAAGCAGCTACCATCGGCTCATAGAGACGATTGGTAACCTCTGCGCTCTGCGGGTTAGCGAGCCACTCGGTGAACATCGCTTTCAGTTCGTCGGTGCAGCAGGAGCACTCCAAGCCTTTCTTCATCAGGTTAGCCAAACGCTCGCGAATCTTGCGGTGCGCAATCTGCATACCGAGACCGTATTCGCAGAAGTCCTCGAACAGAGAGTTAGACCAAGCCGGACCGTGTCCCTTGTCGTTGGTGGTATAAGGAGTGGAAGGCACGGAGCCGGAGTAGATGGAGGTACATCCGGTAGCGTTTGCCACGATCTCACGGTCGCCGAAGAGTTGGCTGATGAGTTTCAGATACGGGGTCTCACCGCAGCCGGAGCATGCGCCGGAGAACTCAAACAGCGGGGTAGCGAACTGAGAGTTCTTCACGTTGGATTGGATATCCACGAGCGATTGTTTGCTCTTCACGTTCTCTACGCAGTAGTTCCAGTTAGCAGCCTCAGCCTCTTGTCCCTCGAGGGGTACCATAGAGAGGGCCTTGCCAAGTTTCGGGTTGCCCGGGCATACATCCACGCAGTTGCCGCAGCCGAGGCAGTCCATCACGCCCACTTGCATGCGGAAGTGCATACCCTTGAGCGCAGCGGGTGCTTTCATCTCGCGCGTTGCGCCGTTGATACCCTTTACCTCCTCTTCGTCCATCACGAACGGACGGATACAAGCGTGAGGACAAACGTAAGCACACTTGTTGCACTCGATACAGTTGTCCGCATTCCATACGGGCACGAAAGCGGATACACCGCGCTTCTCGTACTTCGCCGTACCTGCGGGCCATGTACCGTCCTCAATGCCCTTGAAGGCGCTGACGGGCAGCAGGTCGCCGTCTTGTCCGTTGATAGGACGAACGACATTGGTAACGAACTCGGGCTCGTTGCCGAAGTCGGGCTTAGCGTCCGCGCCGAGGTTGCTCCATGCGGGGTCAACAGCCAATTGCTTGTACTCGCCGCCGCGGTCAACAGCAGCGTAGTTCTTGTTCACCACGTCCTCACCCTTCTTACCGTAGGACTTCACGATGAAGTGCTTCATCTCTTCTACGGCTTTCTCTACGGGGATAACCTCGGTGATACGGAAGAATGCCGATTGGAGGATGGTGTTGGTGCGGTTGCCCAAGCCAATCTCTTGTGCAATCTTAGTTGCGTTGATATAGAATACCTTGATGTCGTTGTCAGCAAAGTATTTCTTCACTTTGTTCGGCAGGTTCTTTGCCAATTCCTCGCCTTCCCAGATGGTGTTCAAGAGGAAGGTGCCGCCCTTCTGCAAGCCGCGGGTAACATCGTACATGTGCAGATAAGCCTGTACATGGCATGCAACGAAGTTCGGGGTAGTAACGAGGTAAGTGGAGTGGATAGGCTCGTCTCCGAAGCGGAGGTGCGAGCAGGTGAAACCGCCGGATTTCTTCGAGTCGTAGGAGAAATAAGCCTGGCAGTATTTGTCGGTGGTGTCGCCGATGATCTTCACGGAGTTCTTGTTAGCACCTACGGTACCGTCAGCGCCCAAGCCGTAGAACTTCGCTTGGAACATACCTTTGCCGCCCATCGCAATCTCCTCGCCTACGGGCAGAGAGGTGAAGGTAACATCGTCGTTGATACCTACGGTGAAGTGGTTCTTCGGGCAGGGGAGAGCGAGGTTCTCGAAGACAGCCAGCATCTGTGCAGGCGTGGTGTCGTTGGAGCCTAAGCCGTAGCGGCCGCCTACCACGAGGATGTTGTTCAAGCCGAGTTCATCGAGTGCATCTTTCACGTCAAGGTAGAGCGGTTCGCCGTTAGCGCCCGGCTCTTTCGTGCGGTCGAGCACGCAGATACGCTTCACGCTTGCGGGTAGCGCCTCTTTCAGGTACTTCAGCGAGAACGGACGATAGAGGTGTACGTTGATCATACCCAACTTGTTGTTGCCCTTGGCTGCCTCATAGTCGATGACCTCGCGGATAGCCTCGCAGGCAGAACCCATACAGATGATGATGTTCTCTGCGTCGGCAGCACCATAGTAGTTGAACGGGCGGTACTTGCGACCGGTGATCTCGGAAATCTTATCCATGTAGTCGCTTACCACGTCTGCCACGCCATCGTAGTAGGGGTTGCAGCTCTCGCGGTGTGCGAAGAATACATCGGGGTTCTCTGCCATACCGCGCATCACGGGACGCATAGGCGACAATGCGCGCTCGCGGAACTCCTGCAAAGCCTGCATGTCCACCAGCGGACGCAGGTCTTCCATGTCCACTACCTCCACCTTCTGATACTCGTGCGAAGTGCGGAAACCATCGAAGAAGTTCAGGAAAGGCACGCGGCTCTTGATGGTAGCCAAGTGAGCCACACCTGCCAAGTCCATCACCTCTTGCACGCTGCCCTCAGCCAGCATCGCGAAGCCGGTCTGGCGGCATGCCATCACGTCTTGGTGGTCGCCGAAGATACAGAGCACGTGGCTTGCCAAGGTACGAGCCGATACGTGGAACACAGTCGGAATCAACTCACCCGCAATCTTGTACATGTTCGGAATCATCAGCAAGAGACCCTGCGAAGCGGTGAAGGTAGTAGTGAGCGCACCGGCGTTCAGCGAACCGTGTACAGCACCTGCGGCACCGCCCTCAGACTGCATCTCTTGTACCATGACAGTCTCACCGAACATATTCTTTCTGCCGGCAGCTGCCCACTCGTCCACGTTCTCTGCCATGGGCGATGACGGAGTGATAGGATAAATGGCTGCTACCTCGGTAAACATATACGCAATATGCGCAGCAGCAGCATTACCATCACATGTCATAAACTTTTTTTCTTTCATGTGTGTGAAATGTAATTTATAAAGTTAATTTATAGTTGAAAATCTGAGTAATCGGAGTATTCTGAATAATCTGAGTATTCTGAATACAGAGCATGCGCCCTCTTAATTCTTAATTCATAATTCTTAATTAATACAGCATCCCCATCATCCACAGCGGGATAAAATTGCCTTTGCCGGTCTCTATCTCACCTACCGCGCAGGGGCGGATATTGTCGCGGGCAGGCAAGGTACCTTTCACATCAAAATAGAACTTCCCGTCCACTACAAACATCGCACTGCGCTCCGTGGCATTCACTTTGTGGCTGCCGTGGAGGCTGCAATAGAAGAAGGTCTCACATATCGACTGCCAATCAGGGTCGCGCGTAACATCCATATACGCCACATTCGTGTTCTGCATATAGACCCTCGTCGGTTTCATCGGGAATGACTTGTCCTCCATATAGAGCAGGTTCAACAAACGTGCGTCTTTCAGGTACTTGATATAGTTCATCGTTGTGGCGCGCGACAGCCCTATCTCCTCGCTTATGCTGCTGATATTCAGTGCGCAGGGTGTCTCCTGAAGCATGATATACAGCAGGCGGCGCAACTTCGGAAGGCAGGCGACATCTATCTGCTTGATCATCAACACATCCACCTCCAGCATCATGTTCATCGTCTTCAGCAAGTCATCCTCAAAATTTTTCGCCTCTAAATAGGAGGGAAAATAGCCGTGCCGCAGATACTCTTTGAAATACTCCAGCGGGTGCACCTTCTCGCATATCTCCATGGCAATGGAGGCATGGCTCTTCACCACCTCTTCCAGCGAATACGCGCGCAACTTCAACCCCGTCTGCAGGTTCAGATACTCGCGGAAGGAGAACCCTCGCAGATTATACATCTTCACGATGGTGGCAATATCCTTGTTGTCCTCTATCAGTCGCATCACAGGCGATGCACAGAAGACGATATGCAGCGTTTTGTACTTGTCGTAGCACTTGCGCAGCTCCTTCGACCAATTAGGATATTTGAACATCTGGTCAATGAGTAGCGTGTGTCCTCCTGCTCTAACGAAATCGCCTGCGAACTCCACGAGCGAGTGCTCCGTGAAATAGAAATTGTTGAGATTGACGTACAGACACGGGCGATGCGGCATTGTTACCTTCCTGCGGCGAGCCGTATTCTCCTGCTGCATCTTCATTTCTCTATCTTTGGCTTCAATCTCTTTTGCACGCGCCAGCAGGAAGTCGGTCTTTCCCACGCCTCGACCGCCCTTGATAGCAATCAGTCGGGCACTCCAGTCAATCTCATCCATCAGCAGACGACGGATGGGGGCTTCGCTGTGCGCCACTAAATAGTCGTGCACACGGAAGAAAGCGTCTAACATAGTATCGTGGCCGGTTTTGTCCATAGGTCTAAGTATCGTGATTTAACAGGAAAAGTCTCAAAATTTGGCTGCAAAGTTACAACTATTTTTTTAATTTTGCAATATCTACTTTGCATTTTTTGCAAAAAAGTACATGCACATCCAATTTTTCCACCTTTTGCCCCAATTCTTCCACTTGAGCAAAAAAGCAATCTTTTCCTCCACAAAGCCGCAAATAGCACCTGTGGCATATCATTCTTTGCCGCTTAGAGTGTGAATGATGCAAGAAAAAACAGCTATTGCCCCTAAAAAAGAGAGCACGTCTCGCGACGGACTCTCTCCATAATTCTAAAATTTTTACATTAATTTTTTACCTGCAACCGCCCACTCGCTCACGCGACCAAAGCGGCTGGAAAACACCACCTATTTAACCCTTTGACAACATTTCTATTAGACAACGGTTGCATAGGTGTGTTGTAGGATAAGCATGTTACGATGGCTTTTCCGACAAGGCTTTCAATCAATGCACATTACCGAAGCGATAATTGTCCATTTTTCGCATAATCTATCGCGTAAATGCCTACAATTTCATGCCAATCGCATAAGATTTTATCGTAACATAGAGCTGTCTATAACGTATTCTTACCGTGTCTGTAAGCGGTCTAAACAAAGTTGTCCAAAACACGTATTCCATCATTTCCGCATGGCGGAGATTTTCTTGCTTGTTTAGCGCAATTCTACACCCTGTGCAGTATACGTCTTCCCATCGCGGATAATCAGCAACTGCCCATCACGCATCACCTTCACAGCCTGAGCCCCAACCTCAGCCTCCTCAACAGCAGAGCCGATATCTTCGCCCGGTATCTCAAAACCATAGATACCTAACTTAGAACCCGTACAATAAACATAGTAGGGAGTTTCAGCATCTACTTCAATAGATAGTATACCATAATATGTAGTCTCACTCACCGAAGAACCGGCAGCGTATTCTACGCCGGCAAGGGTATAACCTATCGACTCTGTACCTTTTACAACATAGAGAGGCTTGTTCGCATTGACCTTTACGGCTACTTTCAAGGTTGCGCTCTTTGAGACCTCAAATTTATAGAAGCAACCGGCAGTCGGGACGTTGTTACTAACCGTAGGATTACTCGATCCTACAATAAGAGCAGAATAGCCTGCAGGTGCAGAAGCATCTGCCACAACTTCATTCCAACCGGCACCTTCACCAAAAGTTAACGTAACGGAAGGAGTTGTAATAGTCATCTTATCTTCAATGGTAGTACCTACCTCTGCCACATATTTGTCAGTTTCGCAAGTAATATTCTTAATTTCTTTGAGTGCAACGACAAAAGCCTCTGCATTAATGGTTGCTTCGCAGTCTGCCTTGCTTGCTTGGCAGTAATAAGAACCTGCATCTGCTGCGCTGAACGACTCTACTACATACGACTTGTTTGTAGCCCCTGCAATAGCATTCTCTGCAGCAGTACCATCTTTATACCATTGGTATGCAATCTCGCCATTTCCGGCAGCCAATGTAGCAGTCAGCGTCATCTTACCACCTGCATACACTTGTTCATCACCAGTGATGGTGAGACCACTCGGGCAAATGGGTTCTGTTGCCGTTGAACGCGATATCGTAATTGTTTGAACATACATCGATTTGCTACTATTTCTTCTTACGTAGAAAGTAGATTTACCGTTCAAATCTGCACCTACTGAAAAAGAACCCGTAGCCACCCCTTTTCCATCTGCCGGCTTAACATATACAGTTCCATCAAAGGTGGTAACACCCTCCATAGCAGACGCTACTGTTACTCCATAGGTATTTTCCGTAGGATTACTAGTACTATTTTGGAAGATTTTCAATTCAATAACATCATCCGTTTGGAGAGTAGCACCCCCGTCAAGTGTACATAGTACATAGTGACTATCACTGCTTAACTTTGCTCCAAGATTGTTGTTTTTCGTTTCGACTGCATTCACACTCAAAGTAACCGTACCACCAGTTGCGGGGATATTGCTTGCACCTATTGCAGTTCCCTCAGCAACTGTGTAGGCGAACACCGTGGTTTGCGCCATCGCGCTGCCGGTGAAGAGGGCGGCAGCAATTAGAAAATAGAGTTTAATCTTTTTCATGGTTGTAAAAATTTTTATTGTTGTTATTATTGTTATAAATGCCCATTTGGCGTTAAATTCAGCAATACAATCACCCCAAACCTACAATCCCCCATACATAATAATTAATGTTCAATTACACGTTAATTATACGTTACAAAAAAAACGGAATTACACACCAATTACACGCTACAAAAAACGGAATTACACGCTGATTATACGTTGCAGCGAAACACGGTGCAAAAATACTATAAAAAATCCGTAGGGGGGTAAAATTAGGTTAAAAATGTGTAAAAACCGACAAGTAGCATTTTACACCGTCAAAAACAAGAAAAACGCTGCTGCCCTACCGTCAACGGTCAAGCAGCAGCGTCCATCTTGCAGGCTTCCGCCTGCGTCATAGTCTCTATAGCAGTACAATCTTGCCGGAGCGAATAACCTCCTTGTCAGAAACGAAGAAGGTATAAAAATAGATTTCGTTAGGTGAGAAATCCAGCACTATGCCCGACTCCACGTTGCTGACATCCATCAGCACCTCGTTGCCGTAACTGTCGGTGGCAAGCGAGACATCGTTGGGGTTGGCGGTCGGCACTTTCTCCAAGGCTATCAGCCTGCCCATAGCGTTGTAGATACCTACGGACACGTCCTTGCGGGTGGTGGCAAAGAGCAACTGATAGGAGCCGCCTATACGCTTCACAAGCACATCGTTGGGCGTAGGCGTGACGGCATCGTTGGTCTCAGAGACGGCAAACCATATCTGATACCTGCGGCTCTCGCCCGACTCGGAGGTACAAATGACCATGCAGGTATCGCCTGCCGACACCTCCTTGATACTGATCTCCGCAAGGTCGGACTCCGCCTCAGCGGTTACAGCCGGCGGGGTCATACCCTCTACGAGGTAGTAGATATAGAAGTCCTGCTCGGGGTCAAAGTTCGCCAACGGCGCGTCGTCGAGGTAAATCATACGAAGCGCGTTGTCGGTGTCGAGCATGATCTGCTGGCGGATGGAGTACGTGCGGTTGGAGCCGTCTTGCGCCGTTACGCTAAGCAGGATAGTGCCTGCATCGTCTATTGAAACTTCAAGCAACGCAAGAGAGTCTGATAGTTCTACGCGCACATCCGCCTCGGTAGCGAAGTCCTCCTCCGTGCTATGGGCGGGGTACGAGATCGTGTATTCCAGCGTGTCAGGATGGAAGCCGACGAGCAACTCACCGCGGAGGTAGATAGCCGTCAAGCGCGCATCGTCGTTCTGCGCGAAGGTGAAGGTGATGGTGTAGGCGGCTTGGTCTTCCTCGTTGGGCGCGGTAACGGTGATGGTGATAATCGTCTGCTGCGCTGCCACTTCGCTACTAACTTGCAAGGCGGAGATTTCCACCGTCTGCTCCTCATCGCTCTTCACGGGCAGGATAGTCGGCAGGTCGTTCACTCCGTATGGCAGGGTAACGGCGTAGTCGTAGTGCTCGGGGGTGAAAGCGGGGTCTAACTCCACCGCAGCAGCACCTTCCTCGGTATATT
Source organism: Paludibacteraceae bacterium (assembly GCA_034090015.1). Classification (GTDB taxonomy): domain Bacteria; phylum Bacteroidota; class Bacteroidia; order Bacteroidales; family Paludibacteraceae; genus Colicola. The sequence goes on from JAXDTJ010000052.1 coordinate 8,114, forward strand.
GCAGACGGAGGTCGGCGAGCAGGGTGTTTCCGGACTTCAGGTGCTCAAAGACGAGAGTGTAGGTGGCGGTGAAGGCGGTGTCTGCGGCTACCACGGCTACACGTACTGTGTCGGCGTCGCGCTGGATGGTAACCTGCTGGGCGGGCTCTTTCTTCTCCGCCGTTACCATCGGCAGGACGGTTACCTCCACGGGCAAGGGAATACGGTAGGTGTATTTCTCCTCGTCGAAGTTAGCAAGCGGCGTGCCGTCGATGTAAATCATCTGCAAGCCGGTGTCGCTCGATAGCGCACGAATGAAGCGGATAGTATAAGTGCGTGTGTTGCCGTTGGCAGCGCGGACGGTGATTTGCGCCACGGAGTCGGTGCTGTATGCCACTGCCTCGTAGTTCACCGTAACAGTCTGCCCCTCGTTGCCTTCGATATAGGTTACCACGGGCAGGCGCTCTGCGTTCTCGGCAAGGGTAACGAGGTAGTCGGTGCTGTCGGCGCAGAAGCCGTCCAGCGGCTTATCGTCCAAAAGAATCATCTGCAGCGTGTCCACATCGGAGAGCATCCGCTCGTATGCCACGGTATAGACCGCAGTGCGTCCGCTCTCGGCGGTAACCATGATACGGCGCGTCAGTTGGACGTCGGTAAGCAAGGTAGTATCCATGCGTACGGTCTGCCATGCGTCCGCCTCGTCCCACGACAGTTCGGGGAACTGCGTTGCATCCACAGGCAGGGTATAGGCGTAGGTATGCACGGCGGGCGAGAAATCGGGCAGCGGCATGCCGTCGGCGTAAATCATCTGCAAGGTGTCCGCCTCGGAGCGGGTGTAGCGGAAGGCGACGGTGTAGGTGGTGGTCGTCGTCTGGTCTTCCGCCAGCACCTTGATGCTCACGAACGGTGTCTCGCCTTCGCTCTCGGTGGTCATGGTTACCGTCTGAGCGGTCTCCGCCTTGCGGGTGAGCACCTCGGGCAAGGTATGCGTGCCCACGGGCAGGGTAACGAGGTAGTAGTAGGTGTCGGGCGCGAAGTCCGGCAGTTCCTCATTGCCTACGTAAATCATGCCCAACTGCGCGTTGGCAGAGCGAGGCACACTGAAGAAGAGCATATAGGTGTTGGTGGTAACTCCGTCGGGAGCGGTAACATCCAGATAGACATTCAGCCCTTCTACGCGCGTGGTAACGGTCTGACCGTCCTCCATGAGGGCGGCGGTAACATCGGGCAGGCGGGTGGTGCCGCTCGGGAGGTTGATGGTATATGCCTGCTGCATGGGCGAGAAGCCGAGGTACGGGTTGAGTGCGTGCTCAAACTCGTTGAAAGGCAGTCCGTCGAGCCATATATGCGCGAGCGTGGCGGTGTTCGATACTTTCTCGGTATAGACATCCACATAGTAGTTCTCCATAGTAACGCCATCTTGCGCCACCACATGGAGCGTGTGGGTAGTGCCGCTGACGGTCTCGGTAACCGTCTGGAAGGCATCGTTGCTCGTCCATTGCAGGTTGACCTCCGCGTTTGGCACCTGCACGGAATAGTAATGCTGCGCAGGCATAAAGGAGGACAGCGGTTGGTCGTTGACGAGTATGCCCGTGAGCACAGAGCAATGGCTGGGTTCGGCTTGGATAGTCAGCGCGTACTCCTTGCTCGAGAGTCCGTCCTCCGCCTGCACCTCTATATATGTAGGCGTGCCGAGCGTGCCCATGGAGAGCGTGATGGTCTGCTCTTGATGGTTGGAGCGGTAAGTGAAAGAGGGCATCTGCGGTTCCTGCTGCTTGGTCTCGCCAACGGGCAGGGTATAAGTATAGGCTTCCCCGCTCGGCGTGAAGCCGGGCAGCAGCGTGCCGTCGATATAAATTCCCTGCAACGTAGCATCGTCCGACAGGCGCGTCTGCATGAGGAAATGGTACGCGAAGGTGGTGGTGCCGTCCTCTGCCGTTACGGTGACCGTGTAGGTATTGCTCTCCTCGTCAAAAGCGTATGCTACCTGTTGCGTCTCCTCTGCCCGTACCCACGAGAGGGTATAGTCAGCACTCACCACCTCAATGGTCTGGTCTGCCACGGTAGGCAGGAAATCGGCATACGCCGAGTCGTTGATATACAACGCAGCCAGATAGGCATTGGATGAGAGCGTGGTGGGATAGGTGAGGGTATAAGTGTGCTGCTCCGAGCCATAGACCTCCCAACGCATATCTATAGGCGACTGTACAAAGACCACAGAATCGGCATCGTCCACGCGGCTGAACTGCACATCGGTCGGACGAGCGAGCGTGTAAGCATAGGTGTTAGCAGCAAAATCCTGCCACAGTCTGCCGTTGATGGTCATGTTCTTGATTTGTCCGCTGGTGGTCTGCACGGGTTGCTGCAAGATGATGGTGTAGGTACCTACGGATGTCCCATCTCCTGCGGTAACCGTGATAACCGCCTTGTCCGCCGCGGGTCGCGTCAGTACGACGGTCTGTGCGTCGGAGAACTTGGTGAACTGCAAGTCGGGCATCGTTGCAGCAGCGATAGTATAGTCGCGGGTGTCGGGGGCGAAGTCGGACACGCCTGCGATAGCCGTCAGGGTGGTGTTGTCGGAGGTTTCGTAACGGAAGGTTATCTTATAGGTTAGCGTACTGCCCAACTCGGGGGTAACTTTTATAGACAGCACATTGCCGCTGAACGAAGTAGCCACACTTTGCAATCCGTTTGCCAAGACGGGTTGCACGGAGGGCAACGGGCTGTTGGCAGGCAGGGTGATAGTATAGGTAGTGGTAGCAGGAGTGAAAGCCGCCAGTGAGACACTGTCTATCAGCAGATCGGCAAGGGTGTTGGTAGTGTTGCGCGGACGCAGCACGGTCAGCGTGTAGTCGGTGTGGGTGCCGTCTTCGGCATAGTTAACGATGGTGGCTCTGCGATGTTGGCAGCTGATGGAGTCGGGGCGGTCTGTCCATGTAACCTGCTGCGCTTGGTCGCTGACCTCGCCCTCAAACGTGAGGACTGCCCGTGTTGCGTCTTCCAAATTGGTCAGACGTGCGGTGAACGCATTGCCCGATTTCGTGGCACGCTGCCCGTTGACTTTCAGACCTGCCAGTTGGCTATTGTAGGAGAAGCGGAGGTAATCTACATAGAGGTGTGCCGAGGCACTACCGCTCGGGTACTTACCCGAAGCATCGATGATAACATCCATACCGTTGACCGAGATACCGTTGGTAGCCAAAGGAAGGCTGACCGTCTTGAAGTCGTTTGACTCTGTGGAATCCAGATTATCAAAGGTGTGAGACTCGCCGGCGACATCGAAGAAGACATAGCGGAAACGTGCGCCGTTGCCTGCTTTCGTAGGATATTTATAGTTCATAGAAACCTCATCAGGCGTATTGTGGAAGGCAATAAATCCCGATGGAGTAGTGGTAGTACCGCCTGCTACGGCAAACTTGGCGGACATCTGTGCAAGGTTGATAATAGCGGGCACGGGTCCTGCCAGTGCAGCCCATTGCGTATTCTCAAGATGAACCACCGCCCCGCTTTCTTTCTGCACCGTGTTGCCTGCTTTGGCTGTTCCGAGGTAAGTGTTGATATAGTCGCCCGGGGCGTTCCAATCAGCCGGTTTGTCGGAGTTGGAAGAAGCGGTCTTGGTCCACTCTGTGAAGTCGGCATTGGGAATTACCTCATTGGGGTAGTGGAAATAGACGGTGTACGTATTGGTTCTGTCCTGCGCCGTTACTTGTGCCTGCCAGTGCCACAGGTCGCTCACCACGGTTACCACTACCCCACTCTCTTGCGTGGTCAGCACCTGCGGTGTATTGGCGGAGGTGCGGTTGCAGATATAGGTGAAGCGGTTGCGGTCGAAGTCTGCAAGGGCGATGCCGTCCACGGTGATAGTCGTCAGCGTGGCGGGGTCTTGGGTTATGACGGAGGGGGTCAGCGTATAGATCGCGTCCTCCTCGTCGGGACGGTTGCTCCGAACCGTGATGACAGTCGGCTTGTTGATGCCACCGGTCTGCACCCATACGGTCTGCTCGTCGAAGGCTTTTTTGTATTGAATCGTCATGTTGCGCGTGCCGTAAGGCAGCGAGATGGTCTGCGTGAGGGTGTTCACGGGCAGTACGGCGCCAGTCTCCACGATGATGAGCGAATCCAGCCGATTGGCTTTCGGACTGTACTGCTTTTGGAACAGCACGGTATAGACGCGCTCGGTGCCGTCCTCGGCACGCACGCGTATCTCGCTGGTCTCGCCCAAGGGGCGCGACACTATCTCCACCGTCTGCTCCGCCGATGCCTCGTAAGTCATCTGCGGCACTGCGGCCGCCTGATAGGGCATGAGGACGGTATAGTGCAAGGTGTCGGGATGGAAAAGGAGTTCTGTCTCCTCGCTATTGAGGTATAGGTCTCTAAGGGCAGCGTTGCTCGACTTGCGCATGGGGAAAGCGATGGTGTAGTTCTGCGTGTCGGTGCCGTTGGGGGCTACTACGTGTATGGTCGTTACGCCGTCGGGGGCACTAAAACAAGTGGTGATAGTCTGCCCGGGCAACTGTGCCACAGGGAACACACTCGGGACGGTCGCGGTACGCATAGGCAGGCTATCGATATAGGAGAAGCGGTCGGGCGCAAACCCCGTCAGGGACACGCCGTCCAGCAAGATATCCGCCAGCTGTGCATTGGCAGATACCGCGCGCGTGTACCTTATTATATAGGTAAGGGATGTGCCGTTCTCAGCGGTAACCGTTACGCGCTGCTCGCTATCGTTCGGCTCGCTCACCACAATGCGCTGTCCATTTTTTGCCGTGTAGTGCAACGCGGGCAGTGGCGCACCCTCATCCAACGAGAGGTTATATTCCGTTTGCTCAGGCAGATAGGGCAGTGTATGCCCCTCCACCTGCAAATCCGCCAAGGTAGCGTCCGCATAGAGCGCCACAGAGAAGGTTATCACATAGGTAGCGCGTGCACCATTCTCGGCTTGGACGGTGATACCCGTCTGCCTCGGCAGGAGTTCTCCCATCACGATGGTCTGTGAGGGATGTCCTGCCACGTAGGTTACCACCGGTAGCGCCGCGCCCGCAGGCAGGTTAACGGTATAATCGGCGGTCGTAGGCACGAACTCCGCCAACGGCGAGCCATCCAGCAGGATAGCAGATAAGGTGGTCTCATCGCTCAGGGTGCGACGGAACGCCACACGATACGTGGCATAGTCGGTACCATCGGACACCACCAACAGCACGGTATCTTGTTTTTCTAACCGTTGAACAGTTTGTCCATCGCCTGCTTCCCACGTCAGCACGGGACGCGTGCCCTCGTAGTCCACTGTATAATCGGTCTGCTCGGGCAAGAAATTCGGCATTGCCACGCCGTCCAGCAGGATACTACGCAATTGTACGGTCATCTGTGCTACCTTCACAAAACGGATAGTATAGGTCTGCACGCCTCCTTGCTCGGGTTGCACACGGATACGTGCCGTACCCTCGCCGTAAGGCGAAGTGATGGTTACCTGCTGCCCGTTTTCCTTATCTACGGTGATAGCGGGGCAGGTGGCGGTGGTCAGTTCCACCTCGTAAGCAAGCACGTCTTTGTCAAAGCCCTGCAAGGAGTCGCCATCCAAGTAAATCATCTTCAAAAAGGCGTTCTCGGACTTCTGCACCACGAAAGTGATGGTATAGGTTCGCTTCGCGCTGCTGGGAGCGGTAACGGTCAAGGTATAGACATAGCCTTCCGCGATAGCAAGCACTTTCTGCCCCTCTTCCCCTTTGTCGTAGGTAATCGAAGGCACTTCGCTCACGCCCTGCGGCAAGAAGTAGGTATAGTTTGTTGTATCGGGGGCGAAGCCTTCCAACGCCAAGCCACCGATATAAATCATCGAGAGCGCAGTGTTGCCGCTCATCTCTACTGTAAAATGGAGGGTATAGGTACGGCTTGCTCCGCTCTGTGGGCGCACGGTAATCTTCACGTCATCGGTGATGGCAGTACCCTTGCGGACACTAACGCTTTGGTACGCATCATTCGGTGTCCATCCCACCTCGGGTTGCTTGGTCGTCCCCATCGGAAGGTGAATGGTATATTCATTCACCTCGGGGTCGAAGCCCTCCAAGTCCTCGCCGTCCAGCGTAATCATACGGAGGGTGTTGTTGGTGGCTTGGAGCACGGTGAACTTGATTTGGTAGGTCATCGTCTCGCCGTTGCCTGCCGTTACGGTGATTCGCGTGGTGCCGTTGAGTCCGCCGGAAACAATGGTTACCGTCTGATATTCATCGCCTTGGTCAACGGTGATGGTAGGCAAGGTCTCGGTGCCGATGGGCAGTTCCACATTGTACAACACTTGGTCGGGGGAGAAGCCCTCCAAAGGCACACCATCCAAGTAGATATTCCTAAGTGTCTTCACATCCGATTGGTCGGTGCTGACCACTATTTTATAGACGCTCTGGTCGCCATTGGCAGCCGTAACGGTAACGCGCGTGGTGCCTTCCAGTCCGCCGTATTCCACCGCAATGGTCTGGTAGGGATCGCCTGCAACGTATGTAACCTCCGGCAACTCGGTCGTACCCAAAGGCAGATTCACGTAGTAGGTCAGCACTTCGGGCTGGAAATCCGTGATATACCCGCCCATCTGCAAGTCGCTCAGGTAAGTGTACGACGATGCCTCCAACTTAAAGTTCAACTTATACACTTTCGCCACGGGGTTGCCGGGCGTCGTAACGGAAATCTGATACTGCCCGCCTTCTACCTGTGCGGGCGGGGTATGTGTTATGGTCTGCGCACCGGCAGGATAAGCCGATACCGCCTCCACATCGGGCATGTCGGTCGTACCCACGGGCAGCGACACGCGGTAGATAGTCTGCGTGGGGGTGAAGCCCGCTACAGAGTTGCCGTTTACCTTAATATCCTTGAGTGTGTTGTCCGCCAGCAGCGCCACGGAAAACTGTATCGTATAAGTCGAGGTGGTTTTCTTGTCCGCCGCCGTTACCACGATGGTTGCCTTGCCCGTGGTAGAAGTCGGTTGCGTTATGCTCACCGTCTGCCCGTCTTCGGCTTGCTCCGCGCTTACGACAGGCGTTGCGGTCGTTCCATAGGGCAGCTCGCAGGTGTAATTCAACGTGTTCGCATTAAAAGAAGCAATCGGCTCGCCGTTGACCGACAAGCCTGCTAACTTCGAGTTGGTGCTCGCTGCACGCACAAATTTTATCTTATAGGTCGTAGTGCTGCTACCATCCTCTGCCCGCACCGTGATAGTGGTTGGCGTGCCATCTATCACGCCATTGGTGATGGTTATCTCGCTGCCGCTCAGCGTTCTGCCGGCGAAGTTTGCCGTCTCGCCGTGCGCATTCGTAAGGGTTCCGATACCGCGCTTTGCCTCTATCTTCGGAATTGAGGTCGCGGTCTGCCCTAAGGAATAGACCTGCTCGCCGGTGGTGTTATTCGGGTCGAAGCCCTTCCACTCCTTGTCATCAATATAGAGTTTCTGTATCTTCGATGAATAGATGAGCGACACGTCGTCCACCCACAGCGAGTTGCCGTCGTATAGTCCGGAGTTCGCACGGTAGTTCGGGTAGTTGCTCGCGGAGAAGATGATGTTCATCATCGTGGGCGCGTCATTGTTGAAGTAGTAGATTGGCACTTTGATATTCGTCCAATCGCCGTAGGTATTGCGCTCGCGCCACATACCTTCGGCTATCTGATTGGCTTTCTGGTCGGTACCGCACTCATTGCCATCCAGCGCAATACGCACATCACTCTCTTCATTGGTCTTCGAGACGGAAGTACAACTGCCGTTCTTGCCTTTGTACTTGCTGCTCTTTGCCGTACCCGACCACGCATAGTAAAGCAGGTAGAAGTCCTCCTTATCTGTGTTGTTGCCCGTGCGCTTGATCCACACCGACATCGAGTCGGGGCGGTAGGTCCAACTGATGCCTCCCGCAGTACCTGCCGTGGCATACGACACCTTCGTTAGGCTCTCGATATACACCCACGGCTGACCCAGCGAGAAATAGCCCGGGCTCACCTCTGTGATACCCGCGGCACCTATCTCTTGGTCTTGCACACGCATACTATAACTACCCGTGTGCCCCGCCTCTTGGTGGGCGAAGTTGAACTTAAAACCAAACTGCGTTACGTTGCTGGCGTTCCAACTCGCGGGCTGTATGTTGCCATCGAACTGCGCTCCACTCCAGTCCTCGAAGCCCGCATTCGGCAACTGCTGCGCCTGTATAGTGCCTGCCATCAGCAGCAAGAGACTGACCACTGCCCGGGTGCGCAGGTGCTGGCATGCCGATTTATCGGTGCGTCCTCGCCTGCTGACATGGAGGTGCGGTATCCGTGCCGCACCCATAGCATCTTTCCCCCTCCGCCAGCTAATAGTCCAATTGTCAATAGTCCAATAGTCCAATAATGTACTCATATTAAGATTTTTCATAACTTTATCACGCTTTTTGTACCTAAAAATAGCATTTTAATTTTCGGGTGCAAAATTACTGCTATTTTTCCATACCCACAAGCCTACCCATTATGAAAAAGATTACAATTATTAAGAAAGGTCTGTTTAGGACTATTAGACCGCTACGCTGCCTGACCGTTTCACTGTCCGACCGCTACGCTGAAAGACCGCCTTCGGCTATCCGGGCAGGCACACTCCCCCGCCCCGCGCGGTATTTCATCCTTAGCGCAACACAATTTCCACTAAAAGGTGCATTTTTACCACCTTTTTGTACAAACTTATTTGGTGGTATCATTATTTATTTGTAATTTTGCAGCGGTTTTGAGCTCCTATACAAAAAAAATACATACAAACTATGCAAGATTTGAAACAACTTACTGCAGCCTACAATCGTTGGAAGACATTGCTACCATTAAGCGAGGAAGACCGCGCACGGTTAAGTCGCAAATTCACTATTGATTTCAACTACAACAGCAACCACATCGAGGGCAATACGCTGACCTATGGACAGACCGAGTTGCTGCTTTTGTTCGGCAAGGTGGTGGCAGAGGCGGACATGAAGGAATTGGAAGAGATGAAGGCGCACAACGTGGGATTACAAATGATGCAGGTAGAGGCGAAGGAGTTGCAGAAGCCTCTCACAGAGACATTCATTCGCCAACTTCACAAAGTACTGCTCCGCGAAGATTACACGGTCTATCGGACATTGCCGGGTGGTGTACAGACCGCCTACACTATTCACGCAGGATGTTACAAAACACGTCCGAACTCGGTCATCACGCGCTACGGAGACCGGTTTGAGTACGCATCCCCCGAAGAAACTCCAGCACTAATGAGCGACTTAGTGGCTTGGTACAATGAAGCAGAGAAAAACGGAGAATATACACCGATACAATTGGCGGCACTATTCCATTACCGTTATATCCGTATTCACCCGTTCGAAGATGGAAACGGTCGTATAGCACGGTTGATGGTCAATTTCATCTTAGCACGCCACAACTATCCGATGATAGTGGTACGCAGCCGCAAGAAACATCGCTATTTAGAGGCGTTACACAAAAGCGACTTGAAGGTAGGTGTTACTCCCTCCGTGGGTGCACATGCGCCTTTGAATAAGATTGATGCGTTCCTCAAGTATTTTGAGCGTCTTGCCGCTGATGAGATTGAACAGGACATCGCATTTCTGTGCGAACACGATGAGAATGTTTGGTGGTTTGACGGTGAAAAAGTCAGTTTCCGCAGCCCGAACACCATCACTATTCTGCGCACGTTGATGGAAGAACCGGATACCACTATCGTCGAACTTTGTCGAAAAGTCGGAATCAACAGGTCGGCTATTCAGAAACAATTGGACCAGTTGCAGAAGAAAGGCTATATCGTTCGTTCTTATGATAAAGAGGGAGGGAAATGGCATGTAGTGATTGTCGCATCTTGTTAGACCACTATGCTGAAAGACCGTTTCACTATCCGACCGCCTTTGGCTGTCCGACCGCTGTCCGGGTGCGCAGGTGCTGGCATGCCGATTTATCGGTGCGTCCCCGGACAGCGTAGCGCGATATCTCATCCTCAACACAACAAAATTTCCACTAAAAGGTGCATTTTTACCACCTTTTGGCATAAACTTAGGCAATGATATACATGTTGACCCATCAATTCAAAATAGAGTTATGTCGCCCCGTTGGGGCTTGCATTGTGGATGATTCCCGTTTACGTAGGGGCGAGCCCCTACGCTGTTTTATGTCGCCCCTTCGGGGCTTATGCTTGATAGAGAATTTGGGTCAACTCGTATATCATTACC
>JAXDTJ010000053.1:0-37546 GCA_034090015.1 Paludibacteraceae bacterium
TACCTATGCACTCCATGTGAAGTGCGTAGGTAGCGCTACGCAAATAGTGAACCAAAAGACCGACACTATTTTCCTCTTTGCCGGCGAGGTGCATCTGGCTACAACAGATGGCTCGTCGGTGGACTGGTATCGCATCAGCGACAACAGCGTTGTAGCCACCAACGCGGATGAGATATACCCCGACGACGGCGGCTATTATATCCTCTACAACGGCGAGAAAGAGTATTTCTACGCTTTCTCCTACCCCACCTATCAACCTCGAGACCTCATGCTCACGGTGAGCCCTTCCTGCACAGCTACGGAGTTGCACGTGGAAGGGGCATTACCTGAGATTCAATATATCACCCCCACGGGACAGACGCGCACTGTGGCGCGCAAGTGTCGTATCTCGTACACCGACCTTGCGTGGAACGGCGGGAGCCTGCAATGGGAAGACTCGGTTGCCGTTCTGGACGAGCAACCGCTCAAAATAGGCACCTACAGCCTGCCGGCTATCTGCAAGGCAACGGATATCGTGCTGACCTACGAGCCCCTTGCAGAGCAGTTGGGCTTAGCACAGGATTCGGTGATTGCCTATTTGGATGCCCCCATTGCGGTGCGCAGCATGCCTACCTCGGTAACGACGGTGCGCGGTACGGCAGGCGAGTTATGCAACGAGGTGGAGCGACCGACCGACGCCTCTGTGCTCACAGGCTCTGCACCCTTAGAGATCCTCTTCAAAGCCAATGCCACGCCTACGGCAGAATACTATGAGTGGCGTATCTATAAAGCCACCCAACTGATTGTCTCGCGCATGGATGCCGAGACGCGCTATACCTTCACCGAGCCTGGTAACTACCGCGCCGTGTCCTACGTGAGCAACAGCCATTGCCCCTGCGGCGACACTCCGGAAGACTGCCAACGCGACAGCACGGAGATAAGCATCAGCGTGAGCGAGTCCATGCTCCTTGTGCCCAATGTGTTCACGCCCAACGGAGACGGGAAGAACGATGAGTTTCGCGTGCTCTATCGCTCCATCAAGGAGTACCATATATGGGTCTATAACCGATGGGGGAAGTTGGTCTATGAATCCACAGACCCCGCCAAAGGCTGGGACGGCACCATCAACAATCATCCTGCCGCCGAAGGGGCGTATTTCTACGTGATTCGTGCACTCGGCACCGATGCGGCAGCCAATGCGGAATATCGCACCAAAGCCGCCTACAAGCGGGCGAAAGACAAGGCTGACGAGTCAATAATAGGGGTTTATCAATTGTCCGGAGATATCAATCTGCTGAGAGGGAGGTAAGCCTCTTCGAGGCTGTAAGAAAGCGCTGCGCGCTGTACACGGAGTTTCTAACACGGAGCGAAGCGGAGTTCATTACACGAAGTTTCTGACACGAAGTTTCATACACGAAGCGAAGCGGAGTTTATAACATACTAAAATAACCAATATGAATATGAAAAAACTACTGATTACTATGGCACTTGCTGCTACTACGCTGGTTGCCGGTGCGGCTACCGACAACCCGTTCTTCCACTATAAGGAGTGGAAGACCCCGCACGGGACCTATCCTTTCAACGAAATCAAAGCCGAGCACTACATGCCTGCTTTCGAGGAGGCGATGAAGCAAGGTCTGGCGGACATCGACGCCATCGTCAATAACCCCGCTGCGCCCACGTTCCAAAACACCATCGAGGCGTATGAGAAATCGGGCGAGATGCTGACCATCGTGGCGGGTTGCTTCTACAACCTGACCTCCAGCGAGACCAACGAACAGTTGCAACAGATAGAGATGGAACTCTCACCGAAGTTGTCAGACTACTCGTCCACCATCCGCCTGAACGAAGGTTTGTTCCAGCGTATCAAGGCGGTGTATGATAACCACAACCAACTGAAAATCAACAAAGAGCAACAGAAACTGCTGGACGACATCTACGAATCGTTTGCCAACAACGGCGCTAACCTCTCGCCGAAGGACAAGCAGACCTACCGCGAACTGACGGCGCGCCTGAGCCAACTGACGCTCACCTACGGGCAGAATGTGCTGAAAGCCACCAACGCATGGACGATGCTCCTCACCCGCGAGGAAGACCTCAGCGGACTGAACGAGGACACCCGTGCGTTGCTGCGTGCCAACGCAGAGAAGAAAGGGCAGGAAGGCTGGTTGCTCGACCTGAAGCCCACGACCTATCGCCCCGTGATGGAAGACCTTGACAACCGCGATATCCGTCGTGAACTCTATACTGCCTACAACAGCCGTTGCATAGGCGGCGAGTTCGATAACACACAGATTATCATCGACATCGTCAATACCCGCCTCGCGCTGGCGAACCTCTTTGGCAAGCAGACCTACGCCGAGAAGTCGCTCCACAAGACCATGGCGGAGACGCCCGAGCAGGTGTATAAACTGCTTGACCAACTGCGCGAGAGTTACATGCCTGCCGCCAAGCAGGAGGTGGAGGAGTTGCAGCAGTTCGCTACCGCCAACGGGTTCTACGCGACCTTGCAGCCGTGGGATTGGTCGTACTACTCCAAGAAACTGAAAATCGAGAAATACAGCGTGTCGGACGATGATATCCGTCCTTACTTTGAGTTGGAAGCCGTGAAGCAGGGTGTGTTCGGCTTGGCAAAACGGCTCTACGGGCTGACCTTCAAAGAGAACAAGGCTATTCAGGTGTATAACCCCGAGGTAACCGCCTATGAGGTGTTCGACGAGAAAGGCAAGTTCCTTGCGGTCTATTACGCTGATTTCCACCCGCGTGACGGCAAGCGCGGCGGCGCGTGGATGAACGACTTCCAAGGGCAATGGATGGACGGCAAGAAAGACCACCGTCCGCATATCGTGAACGTGATGAATTTCACGCGTCCGACCGCCGACAAGCCTGCGCTCTTCACCTACGATGAGGTGGAGACCTTCCTCCACGAGTTCGGGCACGCGCTCCACGGCATGCTCACCCGCTGCCAATACAGTGCCCTCTCGGGCACCAACGTGCCGCGCGACTTCGTGGAACTGCCCTCGCAGTTCAACGAAAACTTCCTCGGCGAGAAAGAGTTCCTCGACACCTTTGCAAAGCACTACAAGACCGGCGAGCCGATGCCGCAGGAGTTGATAGACAAGATTAAGCGTGCGCAGACCTACCACGCCGCCTATGCTTGTGCACGCCAACTCTCGTTCTGCTACCTTGATATGGCTTGGCATACGCTGAACGCGCCTTTCGCGGTGCCTGCTGACCTCACTACGGAGGAGGCTGTGATTAAGTTCGGTAATGACGCGATGCGCTCGGTGCAAGTGCTGCCCGACGTGCCCGGTACGCAGATGGAGACGGCGTTCACGCATATCTTCTCCGGCGGCTATGCCGCAGGCTACTACTCGTATAAGTGGTCGGAACTGTTGGACGCAGACGCCTTCTCCGTCTTCAAGGCAGCGCAACAGAAGAGCGGCACTATCTTCGACAAGAAAGCGGCGGCTCTCTTCCGCAAGCATATCCTTGAGCGCGGGGGCACCGAGCCCGCAGCAGACCTCTACCGCAAGTTCCGCGGCGGCGAGCCGAACATCAACGCCCTGCTCGAACGCGACGGGATTAAGGCAGTGGAAGTGAAGTAAAGATGAGGCATACTCTCGGATATAGTTTCCTGCTCATTTTCTTTATACTCGGACTAAGCAGTTGTCGGCGTGTGTCGGTGCCCAAGCCTTACGGCTATGTGCGGCTGACGATGCCCGATACCTGCTATGCGGACGCTGTGCCTGCGGGGTTTCCGTATCGGTTTGATGTGTCGTGCAACGCGGAGGTGTTGCCTGTTCGCGGCGAGCATGGTGAGCGGTATTGGATAGACCTGCATTATCCCGCGCTGAACGCCACGGTGCATTGCTCTTACCAGCCTGTGCGTGAGAACTTGCGCGAACTGACTGACGATGCGATTCGCTTTGTGTATCGGCATGCGTCGCACGCTTCGTCTATCCCAGAGCAGGGATATGAGAATCCCGATGCGCGGGTGTATGGCGTACTGTTTGATTTAGAGGGTAATACGGCGTCTTCCTTGCAGTTTTTCCTAACCGACAGTGTGCGGCATTTCTTCCGTGCGGCGGCATATTGCGACTGTGTGCCCAATGCCGATTCGCTGGCGCCTATATATGAGTATCTGCACGAGGATGTCGTGCGTATTGTGGAGAGTTTCGAATGGAGGTAATGCACTATATAGCAGCGGCAAAGGCGGAGCAACGGAAGTTGTTCGCATGGTTGGTGGATCCGGAAAAGGCGGAGAGTAGTGGGCAGTGGTTAGTGGTTAGTGGTCAGAGGGCGGATAGCGAAGCGGTCGAACTGCCAAATATGCTGATATTTGTGGGGGGAAGCAGCGGAGGCGAGCAGACGGAGAAGGTGGTGAAGCAATTGAAAGCGCAATACGATGTGCCTGTGGTGTTGTTCCCCGGGAATGTCCGTCAGGTAACATCGGAGGCAGACGCGTTGCTTTTTCTGTCGCTCTTGTCGGGTAGGAATGCGGAGATGCTGGTGGGTCAGCAGGTTCGCGCGGCGGAGGCGGTGCGGCAGGCGGGGATAGAGACGATACCGATGGGGTATATCCTTGTGGACGGGGGTATAGAGAGCGCCGTGGCGCGCGTGTCGGGCACGCAGCCGATAGCGCAGGAGGCGGTGGATGAGATCGTGCAAACGGCTATGGCGGCGGAGATGATGGGCAAGCAGGTGGTGTATCTGGAAGCGGGCAGCGGCGCTTTGGAGCCTGTGCGCGCGGAGGTGATTCGCGCGGTGAGGGCGGCTATCTCGTGCCCGCTGATTGTGGGCGGCGGTATCCGTTCTACGGAGGCGATGCAGCGTGCCTTCGACGCGGGGGCAGATATTGTGGTGGTGGGGAATTGGTTGGAGGAGCACCCCGAAGCACTGGAGGAATTTAAGACTCTCTCTAACTCCCCCTTGAAGGGGGAGAACCAGAAGTCTCCCTTTAAGGGAGATTTAGAGGGTCAAGACGATGCACGGTATATGGGAATGGCTTTACGGGAGGCAGAGAAAGCGTTTGAGGCGGGCGAGGTGCCCGTGGGTTGCGTGGTGGTGTCGCAAGGGCAGGTGATAGGCAGAGGACACAACCTGACGGAGGGCTTGCAGGATGTAACCGCGCATGCTGAGATGCAGGCGCTGACCGCCGCTGCGCAGACCGTAGGCGGGAAGTACCTGCAAGACGCCACGCTCTATGTTACGGTGGAGCCCTGCGTGATGTGCGCGGGAGCGATAGGATGGGCACAGGTGAAGCGAGTGGTGTACGGCTGCGCCGATGAGAAACGGGGTTTCACGCGCTTGGCTCCCAAAGCGTTGCACGCTAAAGCCACAGTGGTGAGCGGCGTCCGCGAAGACAAATGCCGAGCGCTTATGCAAGCGTTTTTTAGGAAGAAGAGAGGGTGATTGGGAATTATGAATTATGGTTCTCCGTTAATTGCCGTTAATAGGACATTAATTATTCTCCATTAAAGACCATTAAAAGTACATTAAAGGGCAATTAGGGATTGTGAATTTTGAATTTTAAGAAAAGATTTTCGTAAATCGTAAATCGTAAATCGTAATCGGTGTTTATTAACACTCTGATAAACAAACACATACTATGAAACAGACTATCCATATTCGTTGGCAGACCGTGCTGCGCAAGGTGGGATTAATGTTGCCTTTCATCGCGTTGGCGGTGCTCTCTGCGCTGCTTTTCCCGCGCTATACGACTTCGTTTCGCTACCACTGCGAGGTGGGCAAGCCGTGGGCGTATGACCTTGTAACGGCGGAGTTTAACTTCCCCATCTACAAGACTTCGGCGCAGTTGGCGGCAGAGGAGCGGCAACTGCTGGAGACCTTTGCCCCCTGCTTTGCGCCCGTGGACAGCAAGTCGTGGGTGGCGGACAATGCCGTGGTGCCGGTTATCCGCTATGAGGACCAGGCGTGGATGGAGCAAGAGGGGTATCAGAAACTGGCGGTGCTCAGTAATCATGTTTCCACGACCTTTTCGTTGGACGATGTGCTGACGGAGAAGTCAGCCTACGAGCGTTTTGGTGTGGCTACACCTGCGAACATCGTGCTGGATACTGCGATGACTAATCGACTGAAAACGAAACTGTTAGCGTCTATCGCTCCCACGCAGGGCATTGTGCAGACGGGGGAGAAGATTATCGACCGCGGCGAGATAGTTACCGAGCGCGATTACCAGATTTTGCAGTCGCTGCGCCGAGCGTGCGAGGAAGACACCCTCACCCAACACCAGCGCACATGGTCTATCATCGGCGAGGCGGTGCTGGTTACGCTGTTCCTGTTCCTCTTCATGCTCTATCTCTACGTCTTCCGACCTATCTACATCAATAACATGCGGACGGTGCTGTTTTTCTGCCTGCTGTCGGGGATTGTCATCGTGTTGTCGTGCCTGACGCTGCGCTATACCGACCTGAATATCTACCTGATACCTTTCGCTTGGGTACCCATCCTGACGCGCGTGTTCTTCGACGCGCGCACGGGTCTTTTCCTGCATTTCACCACAGTGCTCATCGTCTCGATCATCGCGCCGCAGCCGGTGCAGTTCTTCTTCATACAGGTGGCGGTGGGCATGGTGGCGGTGTCGAGCCTGAGCGACATGACGCGCCGCGCGCAACTGGCGCAGACGGCAGCGTGGATATTCGTTACGCAGACCTTGGCATACACCGCTTTCACTTTCGCCGCCACGGGCGACTACCGCACGCTGGAGCCCATGACCTACCTCTATTTCTTCGTGAATGCGCTTCTCATCATCGGCTCCTACGGCTTGATTTACCTCTTCGAGAAGATGTTCCGCTTCATCTCTTCGATTACGCTCATTGAGTTGACGGACATCAACTCCGACCTGCTGCATACGATGGCGGAGCAGGCGCCGGGGACGTTCCAGCACTCGATGCAGGTGTCGAACCTCGCTACGGAGGCGGCTAAAGCCATTGGCGCGAATGCCCTGCTCGTGCGTACAGGGGCGCTCTATCACGACATAGGCAAACTGCGTGCACCGCTCTACTTCACTGAGAATCAGCAAGGCGGACCTAACCCGCTGCTGACCATGTCGCCTCAAGAAGCTGCGCAGGAGGTGATAAAACACGTAACCGAAGGCGAGGAAATGGCACGCAAACACCACCTGCCGGAGATGATTATCAACTTCATCACCACCCACCATGGCACGACGCTCACGCGCTATTTCTACAACACCTACGCCAATGCCCACCCGGGCGAGGAAGTGGATAAGATGCTGTTCCAGTACCCCGGACCAAAGCCGACGACCAAGGAAGCGGCTCTCCTGATGATGGCAGACGCCGTGGAGGCGCGCAGCCGCAGCCTCACGGACTACAGCGAGGAGGCGATTGCCAAGGCGGTGGACCAGATGATTGACCAGCAGATAGCCGACGGGCAGTTCGCCGAGACGCCGCTGTCGTTCAAGGATGTGGAGGATATCCGCCGTGTCTTCAAAGAGCGTATCTCCACCATCAACCACCACCGCATAGCGTATCCTACGCTGAACACGACCGCTACGCTGTCAGACCGCGCTTCGCGCTGAACGACCGCTGCGCTATCAGACCGCGCTTCGCGCTGAACGACCGCTGATGCTGAACGACCGTCTTACGACTGTCAGACTGATTATCAGTCGGACAGCGTAGCGGTCGGACAGTAAATCAGTCGGACAGTAAATCAGTCGGACAACGAAGTGGTCGGACAGCGCGAAGCGCGGTCATTGAATCAAAAAATCGTGATAAAAATGTTGTATCTTGCCCCTATGGAGGATGTTACGGACCCTGCCTTCCGCCTGCTCTGCAAGCGGTTTGGCGCGGACAGGGTCTATACGGAGTTCGTCAATGCCGACGCGCTAGTGCGCGATGTGGCGTCCACCGTCCGCAAGTTGCAGATAAGCGACGCGGAGCGCCCCGTGGCGATACAGATTTACGGCAAAGACCCAGTGGCGATGGCGGACGCGGCGCAGATAGTGGAGCAGGCGAAGCCCGATTTCATCGACATCAACTTCGGTTGCCCCGTGAAGAAAGTGGCGGGCAAGGGAGCGGGTGCGGGCTTGCTGCAGACGCCCGAGCGTTTGTTGGAAATCACCCGCGCCGTGGTCAACGCCGTGCATACGCCCGTTACCGTGAAGACGCGCCTCGGTTGGGATGAGCAGCACCTCATCATCGTCGATTTGGCGGAGGCGTTGCAGGACTGCGGTATCGCCGAACTGGCTATCCACGGGCGCACGCGCAGCCAGATGTACCGCGGCGACGCCGACTGGACGCTCATCGGCGAGGTGAAGAACAACCCGCGCATGCACATCCCCATCATCGGCAACGGCGATGTAACCACGCCCGAGCGCGCACGGGAGTGCTTCGAGCGGTATGGCGTGGATGCCATCATGATTGGACGCGCCACCTTCGGCTGCCCGTGGATTTTCGAGGATATGCGCCTCGGATTGGAGGGCAAGGAAGTGCCGACGCGCTCAATGGCGTGGTGCGTGGAGATACTGAAAGAGCATGTGGAGCGGAGTATCGAGTGGATAGGCGACGAGCGCAAGGGCATTGTGCACTCCCGCCGTCATTTCGCCGCCTCGCCCGTCTTCAAGGGGCTGCCCGACTTCAAGCAGACGCGCATCGCACTCCTGCGCGCGGATACCAAAGCCGAGGTATTCCAAATCATGGACGACATCGTTGAACAGTGGGGACACTAAATTTTATTGTTGCAAATGTTGCATGTGTTGCATGTGATTGGAGGTAACTTGTAACATTTGCCACATTATTTTTTAGTATTGTTAAACCCTTATTAGGTCTGCTGTAAGCCCTTACGATAGCATGTAACAAATAAGGCGGGGTGGGGCGACTCGTTTTGAAAAGCGCAATGAAAATCCGCAGGGGAAATAATAGGGAAGTAATCCGCCCAAAATTTGCGTATCTCAAAAAAAAGCAGTAACTTTGTCGGCGATTTATAAACGAAAGGCAAACAAAGCGTATGTTTCAAAAATTGTTTCAGCATATAGGCGAATACTTCCTGCTGCTGGGGAGGGTGTTGCGTCTGCCTGACAGGCAGCGTATGTTCTGGCGGCAGTACTCACGCGAACTGGAGAAGCAGGGTTTGCAGTCGCTGCCGATAGTGGTTATCATCTCGGTGTTCATCGGTGCGATATTGACTATTCAGGCGAAGACGAACACGGAGAATCCGTTTCTGCCGACGTATATCACGGGTCTGCTGACGCGGGAGACGATGTTGCTGGAGTTTTCCTCGACGATTTTGTGCTTGATATTGGCGGGAAAAGTGGGGTCGAACATCGCGTCGGAGATAGGCACGATGCGAATCACGGAGCAGATAGACGCGCTGGAGATAATGGGCGTGAACTCGGCTAACTACCTGATATTGCCGAAGATAACCGCCTTTATGACAATGATGCCGTTCTTGGTGATTATCTCTTCGACGATGGGACTCGTCGGCGGCTGGGCGATAGGGGCGTTCACAGATATCATCACTGTGCAGGACTACGTGGTGGGTATTCAGTATGCGTTCAACTCGTGGTTCGTGTGGTATGGTATTATCAAGGCGTTGGTGTTCGCGTTTCTGATTACCTCTATGGCATCGTATTATGGGTATTTTGTGAAAGGCGGGGCGCTGGATGTGGGGCGCGCGAGTACGAATGCCGTGGTGAACTCGAGTATTGTGATACTATTTGCCGACCTGCTGCTGACGAAGTTGCTGCTGTAGAGGATGAAAGCAATGAGAATATAATATTGACTCAGTTTCAATATTTCCCCGCCCCCTACCCCCTCCCCGCAAGCGGGGCGGGGGAGTTAAGGAAGAAAATATCTTACGTAGGGGCAAGCCCCCACGCTAATCTATTTCGCCCCTTCGGGGCTTGCATGAATAAACTACTTGCAACAACTCGTATATCATTACCAAGATAAAAGACCGCTCACTACGTTCGCTGAAAGACTTATTACCTTTTACTATACGAAACGAATCCGTCTTTTATCCTTAATCCTTTATCCTTAATCCAAACGAAATGATAGAAGTAAAAGACATAGTAAAGACCTTCGAGGACGGGGTTACGGTGCTTGATCATGTGAGTACCGAGATGTTCGACGGGAAGGTGAATATGATAATCGGGCAGTCGGGCTCCGGCAAGACGGTGCTGATGAAAGCGCTCATCGGACTGCACCGCGTAACGAGCGGACATATCATCTACAAGTTGGATGACCGCGAGGTGGATTTGGCATCGCTCAAAGAGAGAGAGTTGCGCATGCTCCACCGCAATGTGGGCATGCTGTTCCAAGGCTCGGCGTTGTTCGACTCGCAGACGGTATTGGAAAATGTGCTTTTCCCTTTGGAGATGTTCTCCGACATGAACGATAGCGACAAAGAGACACGCGCACGGTTCTGCCTTGAGCGTGTGAACATCCCCGAGCGGGCATTCAACCTGATGCCAAGCGAGATAAGCGGCGGTATGCAGAAACGCGTGGCGATAGCCAGAGCCATCACGATGAATCCTAAGTATCTCTTTTGCGATGAACCTAACTCGGGGCTTGACCCGAAGACCAGTCTCGTGATAGACCAACTCATAAAAGACATCACAGAGGAATACAACATCTGCACGGTCATCAACAGCCACGACATGAACTCTATCATGGAGATTGGCGACAACATCCTCTTCCTGCGCAACGGCAAGAAAGAGTGGCAGGGCTCGCGGCATGAGATTTTCCATGCCGACAACGAGGCACTCAACGACTTTGTCTTTGCCAGCGAACTGTTTAAGAAAGTGAAAGCAGCAAATCACTAATAGACCGTTTCACTGAACGACCACTTTGTTGTCCGACCGCTTCGCTAAACGACTGATTTAGATTCTATACTATATCAGTCTGACAGCGAACAAAGTGAGCAGTCGTTTGTCTTTCAGCGCGAAGCGCGGTCTGTCAGTCGTAAGACGGTCAAAAAATAATTATGAAAAAATACCTTTTTATCTCATTGTTGATTAGCCTATTGGCGATAGGCATCAGTTGGGCGCAGCAACCTGCGCGAGTACCCGCATATAGGGGCGTGATAGAGCGCGTACAGCCCGATGGCGACACGCTGCATATCTATCTGCGTGGGGATGAGCGTTATCACTACAGCATGACTCTCGACGGATGGCAGATAGCAGAGAACGAGCAGGGAACACTCTGCTACGCCCTGCAGCAGAAAGACGGCACGATTATTGCAAGCAAGAAGAAGGCACACGATGCCGATAAACGCAAATGCTGTGAGACGAGATGGCTGAGACGCAAAGGCATTAAGAAAGACAATAATAAATAACGTAAACTCAAGATAAAATTCTAATATACGAACAGGACCACGATTTTTTTCTTTCAACAAAAATTTCCAAAAATTATTCAAATATTTTTTCTCTTTAACATATAATTTCCGTATAATTAATCATTAATTCATTACCAAAAACTAAATTAGTCTTTAACTGTTGAAATAGTTCACTTATATTGAACTCACGTTTATTAACATACCATTACTCTGATTGTTTTGAGGACTCTGAATAGTCTGATAATTCCGAATACTCTGATTTATGAAAAAGATAACATTATTAGCAGTAGGTTGCATGGTAGCAGCCTTGTCATGGGCGAAGCCCGCGAGAAGAGGAGCCTTGGTCGTTACCCAAGAGGACGGCACAGAGGCAATAGTATATCAACATGGCGATGAGCGTTTCCACTGGACTACCAACGAGGCAGGCGAGTGGGTAGCGCAAGATGCTAACGGCAAGTGGCAAGTTGTTTCCGCCCTCAGCAATGAGCAGATACAAGCACGCCGCGAGGCTTCCAAGTTCGCCATTGCCGAGCAGGCGCAGATGCGCAAGCAAGCCGCTACACAGACGGCAGTAGAAACCAATATCGCCGAGCATGGTTTGGTCATCCTTGTGAACTTTACCGATATGGCATTTAAGACCACGCACGCCGAGATGGATAGTATGCACAACGGCTACAACTACACGCGCGACTACACGTATATATACAACCGTGAAACCTACAAGATTCACGCAGAAGGCTCCGCACGACAGTATTTCTACGATGCCTCCTTCGGGCAATACAATCCTAAGTTCGATGTGGTAGGTCCTGTTACCGTCAGTCAGAAATACGCCTACTACGGTGCCAACGATTTCAATAATGAAGACAAACATGCCGAGCAGATGGTGTATGAGGCTTGTTTGTTGGTGGACTCGCTCTATCCCGAGATAGACTTCAGCCTGTACGACAACAACGGCGATGGCGAGATGGACTATGTGTATGTGGTCTATGCCGGTTACGGCGAGGCTGACGGAGGTCCTGCCAACACCATTTGGCCACATAGTTATTGGCTGAAATATGCCGGCTATAACCTCACCATTGATGGTGTGAAGATAGACAAGTATGCTTGTGGCAACGAGATTTATGCCATCTCCAAAGAGCACGATGGCATTGGCACTTTTGTGCATGAGTTCGGGCATGTATTGGGTTTGCCGGACCTCTACGGTACCACCAGTAGCGCCACCCATCGTACCTTAGGCGACTGGGATGTGATGGACTATGGTCCGTATAACAATGATGGTAACACGCCTCCCACCTACTCCGCCTACGAGCGATTCTTCTTCGGTTGGCTTACCCCCACAATCATCAAGGACACCGCTTTACTTACGCTGCACGACCTCTATTCCACCAACGAGGCTTTCCTTATCTCTACTACTGATGAGCATAACCTCATTGGTACAGACCCCGACCCCACAACGTTCTACCTGCTGGAGAATCGGCAACCGAATGTTTGGGATAAGTATCTTGCGGGGCACGGCATGATGCTGACCAAAGTGCAGTATGACTACAGCAAATGGTATCAAAACACCGTAAACAATACCAAGAGTAAACTCGGTGTGGACATTATAGAAGCAAAGGCAAACACACTCTACGACACTAATCTGCCCACAGACCTCTTCCCTGCAGGGGCTACGGAATATACGGGAATTAAGAACCATCCTATTTATAATATTCAGCAGACGGAAGACGGATTGATTAAGTTCGCCTATCTCTCGCCCGACGCGGCAGAAGGCATAGAGGAGATAGAACTGTCGGGCGAGAATCCTGTGGTGGCTATCTACACCATCACAGGTATGCCTGTAAGCCTCAGCAGCCCACTGCCAAGCGGTTTGTATATCGTGAAACGCCAACACTCCACAGAGAAAGTAATCATCCGATGAAGATAGTCAGTTACAACCTCAACGGCATTCGCTCCGCCATGAGCAAGGGCTTGCTCGATTGGCTGCAAACGGAGAACCCCGATGTGTTCTGCATACAAGAGAGCAAGGCGCAACCTGAGCAGATAGACACTCTCGCGATGCAGGAGTTGGGCTATCATAGTTATATTCACTCCGCGGAGAAAAAGGGCTACTCCGGCGTGTGTATCTTTTCCAAGCAGGTGCCCGACCGCGTGGTGGCAGGCATGGGAATCCCCGCCTACGACAGCGAGGGGCGCGTGCTGAGAGCCGATTTCGGAGATATCACCATCGTCTGCGTCTATATCCCCAGCGGGACCACGGGCGATGCACGGCAGGCGGTGAAGATGCAGTTCTTGGAAGACTTCCTGCAATGGATAACCGCGCTGCGCAAAGAGCGACCGAACATCGTGGTTTGCGGCGACTACAACATCTGCCACAAGCCCATTGACATCAACCACCCCGAGCGGCAAGTGGGCGTCAGCGGCTTCCTGCCCGAAGAGCGCGAGTGGATGGACAGATGGGAAGCCAGCGGTATGATTGACTCTTTCCGCTTGTTTGACACCGCCCCCGAACGCTATTCGTGGTGGAGTTTCCGTGCAGGGGCGAGGGCAAGGAACATCGGCTGGCGCATTGACTACCACTGGGTGAGCGAACCGCTACGAGACCGAATAGCAGATGCTCGTATATTGACCGATGCCGTCCACTCCGACCACTGCCCGGTAAGTTTGGTTTTGAATTAAGAATTTAGAATTAAGAATTAAGAGGGCAACTGGGGCATGTTAATTGGTAATTGTTAATTGTCTTACATGGACACACTACGAACAGAACATCTGATAAAGAAATACGGCAAGCGCACGGTGGTCAACGATGTGAGCATCGGACTGGAGCAGGGTGAGATTGTCGGATTGCTGGGACCCAACGGTGCCGGCAAGACAACCACTTTCTATATGACCACGGGGCTTATCACCGCCAATGCAGGCAAGATATTCCTCAACGATAAAGATATCACCGACTACCCGATGTACAAACGGGCGCAGTTGGGTATCGGCTACCTGCCGCAGGAAGCCAGCGTCTTCCGCAAGATGACCGTGGAGGATAACATTATGTCGGTCTTGGAGATGACCAAGTTCAGCAAAGACTATCAGAAGCAGAAACTGGAGCAACTCATTTCTGAGTTTAACCTCGCTCATGTGCGCAAGAACCTCGGAGACCGTCTCTCGGGTGGCGAGCGCCGCCGTACGGAGATAGCCCGTTGTCTCGCCATAGAGCCGAAGTTTGTGATGCTGGACGAGCCTTTTGCGGGCGTTGACCCCATCGCCGTGCAGGAGATTCAAGACGTAGTGTGGCGGCTCAAAGACAAGAATATCGGTATCCTCATCACCGACCACAACGTGGACGAGACCCTGATGATTACCGACCGCGCCTATTTGCTCTTTGAGGGCAAAATACTCTTCCACGGCACGCCTGAGGAGTTGGCAGCCAACCCCGTAGTCAGACAAAACTACCTCGGACGAGACTTTGAATTGAAGAAGAAAACCCGTGTAGATTAGAAGCCGATTTGCTGAAAAAGTTATTTTCCATATCCTTTGTTGTTCTTTTGCTTTGCTGTTGCAGCAGGCAGTTAGAGGAGTTACCCGCAACGATTACCCGTTGCGCGGATATGCCTGTGGCGCGCACAAGTGCTATGGCATGGAGCATGGCGGGGAAAGGCTATGTCTTCGGCGGCAGAGACCACCAACGCCGATTGTGCAACGATATGTGGGCATATCGTCCGCAAGAGGACGCGTGGGAGAAAGTGTGCGATGCGCCGATTCAAGCCCGCGTGAATGGCGTAGCGATAGCCATGGGAGAGACCGTCTATATCGGGCTTGGCTTCAATGGCGGCGCGTATCAGCAAACGGCTTATTTACAAGACTGGTGGGCATTCTCCATGGCAGACACCTCGTGGACGCAGTTGGCATCGTATCCCAACGCCAACACCGTGGGAGCAATCGCCTATGCCGATGAAAACAAGATTTACTGCATCCATGGTTTCGGGACAGGGTTCACCGCGGATGTACTCTGTTATGATATTACCACCGATACATGGACAGCCATCCACCGACCTGACAGGCGCGATGAGATGGCGATGGCAGGCGCAGGTGCTTCGCTCAATGGTCGGCATTTCTACGGCACGGGCTACAACACCACGAGCCTTGACTACTGGTATGAGATTACCGATTTCGCCCACTGGCAGAAACGCGCCAGTGTGCCCCATAGCAGGGAGAATGCTATCTGCGCGGGTTCGGGAAAGTATATCTATTTGGCGGGCGGGAGGCATTTCGGCGGAGTGCTGACCGATGGCAAAGTGTTTGATGACATTCTCCGCTATGACATCAACAGCGACCGCTGGACGATGGCAGGACACACAGAGGAGAAAGCCGAGAACCGCGTTGCCTTCACCATTGACGGCGTTGCCTATATCGGTTTGGGCGAAGACGATAAGGAAATGGTATTAAGCAGTTTATACAAGATTGAAGACTAAACGATACATATTGTTATTGGCAAGCGTCTTATGCCTCTCTCTGCCTGCCAAGGCATGGGATTGGTGGCCAGTAGCCGTTGACCACACGTCTTCCTTCAAAGGCGATTCGTTGCACTATGAGTTGCAACTCACGGGGGTAGCCAGCCATGGTAAGTATGCACCGTTTTGGTTGCAGAGCAACCGTCAAGGGGATATTGCCCCCACTCCTTATAGCGGTAACCTGCGGGTAGGCATTCTCAAGCCAGCTTCGCAACCTCATCGCTGGTTCGACTACGATTTTGCCCTATCGCTCACCCAACGTTGGCAGAGCCTTTCCGATGCGATTAACCCTGCCGTGAACCACACCGCCACAGGATATCTCAATCTCGCTTATGCTCATGCAAGGCTATATATAGTGGATATCACCCTCGGCATTCAGCCGGAGCAATACGGTTGCCCCGATAACGACCTCACCACCGGCGGGCTGCTCTATTCGTACAATGCCCATCCTATGCCCGGCGTGCGCATCGGCATTGAGCAATGGACACCTTTCCCCGGACTATACGGATATGTGGAGGTGAAAGGCGGTATCAGCCACCAGTGGCAAGCAGATAATGCGTATGTGGAGAAAGGCTATGTGCACCATAAATGGATTGGCGGGCGTATAGGCGGCAAGTTGCCGGTAAACCTCAGTTATGAATTTCACCACGTGGCGCAGTGGGGAGGCTGCTCCCCCGTGTATGGCGACTTGGGCAACGATTGGCATGCGTTTCTCAATGCTTTCTTTGTCCGCTCCGGCGGCAGCATGGCAAACGATCAACTGAATGCACAAGGCAACCATATCGGCAGTCAGATACTGACGTTGGATGTGAAAGGAGAGGGATGGAAGGTGAGTGCCTATTGGCAGAACCTTTTCGAAGACGGACCTATCAAGTTCATTGGCTTTGGTATGAACCAGCCTGATGGTTTGTGGGGAATAAACATTACGCAGACACATTGGCGATATATCAGCGGTTTCACCTACGAATTTCTGCAAACGACCGACCAGTCGGGACCCTACCATGACAAAGACGGCTTTATCTACGGCGGCGGAGACGGCTACTATCGCAATAGCATCTACCGCAATGGCTGGAACTATTTTTATCGTACCTTGGGCAATCCATTCCTGACCTCCCCCGTATACAACGCAGACGGCACTATATACACCCAAAACAGCATGGTGCAGGCGCATTTTGCGGGCATCAAAGGCGACATATACGGGTTTCGCTACCGACTGTTGTGCTCCTATGTGCGCAATTACGGCAACAACAATCGCACGCCCCAACTCCAATCCACCAACACGGCATTGCTTTTGGAGGTGCAGAAACATGTGGAGAAAGCATGGGGACTGGATTTCTCCCTCTCGCTTGCCGCGGACATAGGTAATCAGTTCGGCAACCCATTCGGCGCGATGCTCACCATCCGCAAACAAGGACTAATCACACAATGGTAACCATATAAAAATAACATAATCATGAATTTTGTAGAAGTAAGTAACCAAATTTTTCGAACAGCAGTTGTAGATTACCACATTACAAATGATGTGGATGCCCCTATGCATAATCCTTATGCCGCGGGAACTATTGAGCATGATTTATATATCAAGAATTGGATTGATACTGTGCAGTGGCATTTGGAAGATATTATTCGCGATCCGCAGATAGACCCTGCGGAGGCTTTGCTGTTGAAACGGAGAATTGATAAAAGCAACCAAGATCGCACCGATTTAGTGGAGCGTATCGACTCCTATTTTTGGGAGCAATACCATACTGTCCATCCTAAGGAAAATGCAAAAATCAACACGGAGAGTCCCGCATGGGCGATTGACCGTTTGAGCATCCTGCATGTGAAGATTTACCACATGCAAGAGCAAGTGAATCGCACGGATGTAAGCCAAGAGCAACATGATAAATGTGCCTCCAAATTGGCAGTACTGCAGGAACAATTGCAGGACATGACCACCTCTATCACACAACTATTGGAGGACTATGTCTCCGGCGAACGCATTATGAAGGTGTATCGACAGATGAAGATGTACAATGACCCGATGCTTAATCCTGTATTGTACAAGAAATAAAAATGACCAAACTGCTTATCATACGTTTCTCTGCGCTTGGAGATGTGGCAATGCTGGTGCCGGTGGTGGAGAGGTTGGCAAACACATATCCGAGACTCTCTATTACTGTTTTATCCCGCCAACAGACAGCCCCGTTATTTGCCGATTTACCAGACAACGTACATTTTTTCGGTGCCGATTTGCGTGGAAAGCATAAGGGGATAAAAGGAATGAATAAACTGCTGCAAGAAATAGATTATCAGCAGTTTGATGCAGTGGCAGATATGCACGATGTCCTACGGAGCAAATACCTGCGTATGCGTTTTCGGCTTATCGGGAAACGAATATCTATCATACGGAAGGGAAGAATTGACAAATATCTGCTTACGAAGCGACATCATATCACGCACCATCTTCCCACTACTATAGAACGTTACCAAGACGTACTACAACGCTTGGGACTATCGGTACAACTCTCCCCTCAGCGGACTAATGGCGGGGAACGTGTAGGCATTGGGATTGCTCCATTTGCTGCACATAAAGGTAAGATTTATCCGCTGAAAAAAATGGAAGAGGTAGTGCGGTTGCTGGCTAACGTTGGTGAGCCTATCTATTTATTTGGCGCCGGAAAAAAAGAACAAACCATCTTGGAGCAATGGGCAGAAACTTATCCGAATGTAACCTCATTAGCCGGGAAACAAGATATGGCAAAGGAGATTGCAATAATGCGTGGGCTACAACTGATGGTTACTATGGATTCTGCCAATATGCACCTCGCTTCCATTGCCGGCACACGGGTGCTTTCTATTTGGGGAGCCACACATCCGGCTGCAGGATTCCTCGGATACGGACAGAGCGAGAGCGATTGTATTCAACGCAATCTACCTTGCCGCCCGTGTTCCGTGTATGGCAACAAACCTTGTTCATATGGCGACTACCATTGTTTGGATATAGCACCCGAGGAAATCGCAAATCGCATACAACAAGCCTTATGCAAATAGTCGTTTCGCCTACATACGAACATCTGCGTTCTTGGATAGAGACCATCCCGCAATCATTCGACACAATGGGAGAGGTCATCTATGACGCACGCAATCAGATACGTGTGGCAAAGACTCCGGACGGTACGACAGTCAATATCAAACGTTATCACATACCCGCCTTTGCCAATCGAGTTATCTATTCTTATTTTCGCAAGCCGAAAGCGGAACGAGCATATCAAAATGCTTTTCTCCTCTTGGATAGAGGTATTGCCACGCCTATACCCGTCGGATATATCTTATGCGGAAACCACCTTTTGGCAGAGAGTTTTCTTATCACTCTGCAAAGCCCGCTGACACACACTTTTTATGATTTTCGCGATGGAGTGATTGCCGGAAAAGAGGAACTTATTTGTTCTTTCGCGCGATGGACGGCAAAGATGCATAGTGTCGGAGTCTTACATAAAGATTATTCACCGGGGAATATATTATATGATAACATAGACGGACAGTGGCAATTTGAAGTGGTAGATATCAATCGTATGTCTTTTAGGCAAGTTACTCCGAGAGCGGGGGCAAAAAACTTTTGCAGGTTGTGGGGGAAACAAGATTTCTTTGAGATACTATCACCAACTTACGCAAAGGAGCGAGGAATCCCGCAAGAACAATGTTTACATTGGATTCTACAAGCCCGCAAGAAGTTCTGGAGGAATCATCCGCACGAACATTTTGTAACTGATGACACTTTCACCGTTGGCGTTATTATCTCCACCTACAACAATCCGCGTTGGCTGGAGAAAGCATTATGGGGACTCCAATATCAGACACATAAACCCGATGAGATTATCATCGCAGACGATGGAAGCACAGAGGAAACACTTCGGGTTGTTGAATATTATGCACAAAGTATGCCGATACGACATGTGTGGCACGAAGATAAAGGATTCCGAAAAACCACTATATTAAACAAGGCAGTATGTGAAGCACGGGCAGACTATCTTATATTTATGGATCAAGACCTAATTGCCCGCAAAGATTTTATTAGTCAACATTACACACATGCCCGCAAAGGTCGTTTTATATCAGGGGGTGCTATCCTGATGCCGCAAACGTTGAGCGAACTCATCACTGAGGATGATATACGTTCCGGCAATATGTTTCGTATCAAGTGGCTTAAGCAGCATGGTATGCCGTGGAACTGGAAGATGAGCAAACTATGGCAAAACCGCAGTGTATGCCACCTGATGAACCTTCTAACTCCCGCCAACGCCAGTTGGAACGGAGGGAACTCTTCCACATGGCGGGAATATATATTACGCGCCAACGGATTTGATACACGTATGCGGTATGGCGCAGAGGATCGGGAATTTGGGCAACGACTGCTTAACGCGGGCATTCAGGGCATTCAACTACGATACGGAACGCCGTTGATGCACCTATACCATACACGCCCCTACCGCAATGAGGCAGATTGGCAGAAGAATCGTCAAATATGGCAACAAACTATTCGTAACAAAACAATCACTACTCCATATGGCATCAACGAATTGCAAACTACCATTGATTAGCGTAGTCATACCTGTTTATAACGTAGAGGACTATGTTCGCAAATGTATTGTATCCGTTATTAACCAAACTTATAGCAACTTAGAGATATTGGTGATTGATGATGGTTCTACCGACCGTAGCGGACAAATTTGCGATGAATTAGCGGCCACGGATAGCAGAATTCGAGTGTTCCATACATCCAATGGTGGGCTCAGTGCTGCACGCAATGTGGGTATAGACCATGCTACCGGTTTCTTCATCGCTTTCGTGGATAGTGACGACTGGATAGAGCCGGATATGTATCAATTTTTGTACCAACAAATTATAGATTACGATGCAGATATCAGTGTCTGTTCCCATTATATAGACAAGGGTAACAACATTCGTTGCAAGCGGCAAGTAAACTATCCCATTGTATGCAATCGGGATGAGGCAATGAATATGTTAATGACAGACAAGATATTACACAACTATGCGTGGGACAAGTTATACAAACGCAGCCTTTTCGAAGGGCTACATTATCCGGAAGGGATTTTATACGAAGATATTGCATTTACCTACAAAGTAATGTATCGTACACAACGCGTATTAGTGTATGCCCTACCTAAGTACCACTACACCGTACGTCCCGGTAGCATTGTATCTGCCCGATATGCCGTCAATCGAAATTACTCTTATTTCAACTCCGAATACCAACTGATGACTTTTATGGTGGAGCATGGATATGCCGATGGCGCAAGACATCTGGTGCGCCGTGGAATCCACACACTCAAACGCCTTATCCTATCAAAAGCACCCGATGAAATGCTAAAAGAAATCTTGCAAAGGTTAGAACCGTTCCACTACATCGGCATCAAAGAGATAGGGTTGGCTAATGTATGGAGAAGATGGATGATGGAAAACCATTTGGAGACCTACAAAAGGTTATATATATTCTCCAAAATCATACTCGGGAAAAAGCCGAAATGAATCGTACCATTATGCCACGTGTAAGTGTTATCATACCCAATTATAATTATGCACACTATCTTCGCGAAAGAATAGATAGTGTGCTGGGGCAGACGGAAACAGATATGGAAATACTATTATTAGACGACGGTTCGTCTGATGATAGCATAGCAGTCATGCAAGAATATGCAAATAAAGACCCAAGGGTACAGATTATCCGTAATCCGCAAAACTCAGGTTCACCTTTTCTGCAATGGGAAAAAGGTATCGCATTATCCTCCGGCGAGTATATTTGGATAGCAGAAGCAGACGATAGTGCACAATCGGAACTGCTTTCTACTGCCTTGCATGTGCTAAACAATTACCCTTCTGTCTGCTTCGTGCAAGTAGCTTCTTTGATGATTAACGAAATGGGGGAGCATTTATCCAAAGATTATGACCATTGGCAGCGTAGAGGCATTCAGCCGGGGACCACAAGCATTTACGATAGCAAGACTTTTGTGCGCATGCAATATAGGCGCAACCATATATATAATGCAAGCGGAGTTGTCTTCCGACGCGATAGTATTAGCGCAGAAGCATTAGAAGCGTTACGTGAGATGCGCTATTCAGGAGATTGGCTTTTTTGGACTATCCTTGCCCATAACAAGCAAGTTGCAGAAATACATGAACGATTAAATTTCTTTCGTTTTCACGAGCAGAGTACCACGCATATCGGCGCATACGCTGCTTTTCAGGAGGACATCCGCGTGGTATGTAGCATGGAACAAAAATACCACATACCTTTCCCCATACGATGGTGGCGAAGAATGAAGTTTATGAGACGGTTAGGGAGAATGGGATTCTCTAACACAGAATATCAACAACTGCGACACCATATCTTATGCGACAAATAACGACACATTCTCTCTTCGCAGTAGTAGTTTGGTATAATCCTACATCAGATTATGCTTCTGTGATTGACGATTACGCACGCCATTTAGGCGGCGTGGTTGTGGTTGATAACTCTACGGGAAATAATAGTTCCCTCATTCGCTCTTCCCAACCAAACATCTACTACCTGCCGCAATACTACAACGCTGGAATAGCAAAAGCGCTCAATATCGGTATGTATTATGCCCTTCAAAGAGGCGCTACACACGTATTGACAATGGACCAAGATAGTCGTTTTAAGGAGGGAGACATCGAACGATTTATCACAATCTGCAATGCCTATCCCCATCTTACAGAAACAGGCGTTTTTGCACCCGTACATTGCGATGTCAGTCATCAGTCATTACCTACCTATCAAGAACCGATAGCCGTAATGACTTCAGGAGATATAATAGACCTTGACGATTTCCGACTATTAGGACCAATGAGGGAAGATTTCTTTATTGATTTAGTGGACAATGAATTTTGTGCACGCATCCTGTTACATGGAAAACGTGTTGTTACCGTCAATGCAGTCACGCTAATGCACCAACTGGGAAACGGAACCCAATACAATTCATTTTGGCATAAACACTTCCAAGACCACGCCCCTTGGCGATATTACTATATGGCACGCAATATGCTAACCATTATTCGCGAATATCCCAATGTTCGTTCTTATCACAAGAAACAATGGCGCAAATTCACCAAACGCCTCCTCCTATACGATACCCATCATAAATGGACTAAGATTTATTATCTAATCAGAGGAGTGAAAGATTATTTGTGTCATCGCTATGGGCGGATGTCTTAAGCACGAATACCATTAACAAAGTTATTGGTAAGGATAGTAAAAACGGACGCATTACTACGATGCTTTCTCTATCATATACTGATGATGATAATCTATCAGTATCACCATCAGACAGAGAAACATCGGTGGCAGATTATTGCCCATCGACTCAAACATTGCCTGCATAAAGAAGGCGAATACACACAAGTCCACATACAATTGTTCCCGTCCCAGTCGCATTATTAACGGGAGCATCCAGCAGGCTAATAGCAACAATACTCCTATGATGCCAAACTGCGTCCATGTTTCCAATACCGCATTGTGCGGGTGCATTACACTCATATTCGCATCGCCGTATAATCTCTTCAATTCACATCTCAAACTATTGGAATAGTGAATTTGGAAATCTTCGTTCGCCAACCCCCTATTTACAAAATCTTCTCTCGCAGAGCATACGCCTTGTCCCCATATAGGGTGTGCCTCTATCTCTTCCCCCGCCACGTTCCATATATAGATGCGCGGGTTCACCTCTGTAACCGCCACCTGAAAGCGCTCCCGCTGCATCAAAAAGAAAGCGGCGCCGCTCGCGAACACGATGATACATATACTTAGCCACCATCGACGCATTCGAAACATATAATACATCAGCGTAATCATCACTGTCCCCAAGAATGTCAATACGCCGGTGCGACCTTCAGTGAACGAGAAAACAAACAATATAGGCAACATCAGCACGCCCGTCAGCACTTTCACCCACCACGCATACTTGCTCCGAAGAATGGTGTACAAGCCCAATATGAGCGATAGGTTGAAGTACAGGTTAATCGTCATGTGGGTATTCACTTGAAAGGCACGCAATTGATTGAACTGCTTCGTCCAAACCTCAAAATGCGCAAAATCGGGCAATCCTGCCAAAGTCAGCAGATACACCACAATACCCGCACTCACACCCAACATCACCCATGCGGCATATTCTATACGCATCTTATCTGTCATCCCCACCAAGCCGCAGATGCCTACTACCAAAAAAGGCATATAGCGCTCTATCGTAAACTGATAGAGCGGCGTGCAAATCGGGTCAAACAATTGCCATATCGGAATCAAACAAAAAAAGGCTATAAACGCTACGTATGTCCACTTAGCTTGTGTCCATTTCCACCCCCGCCAGCGAGCATTCACAATATGATCTATCGGATACGTGGCGGCAACCCAATAAAGCGCTATCCGTTGCACTTCACCATAATGGAACGGCATGGCTCCTAATAATGCCAACAGACCTACCAACGGCAGGTAACTCACCCATTCACCTATCTGTGTGCGCGTCAATTTCATTTTGTTTTCTCTAATCCTATGGTTAATTTAGCGATTATCCCCCGCGGGATACACAAGGTCAAAGCCCTTCGTGCTTCCGTCAATTCTTGGTCAAAACAGTATTCCGTCAATTCTGTCCCAAAATCGTATAGGTTGTAACCCGTCAGTTGGAATTCAAAAGGAATAGCCCCTTGCGCTCCCAAAGTTTGGTTGCGCATGTTGATATTTCCTCGATAGCGCAATCTCAAATCCAAATTGAAGAATGCATCCTTTCGCTTACCGAAGTGCCCGTCAGACACATTGATACCCTTTGTATCCCCGGGAAGTATGACTATATCCTTGTCGCCGACAGTGCTGATGCGCTCTTCCGTCAGATAGTTGCAAAAGGGCGTACCATCCTTAAAGTGGAAGTTCAAAGAGAGTCCCCAATTCTCCGTGATATTTGCCCCCAACTGCAAGCGGCAGATATAGGCACGATCTTGGTCATACCTTCCTATGGTACGCACCGGTGAATGGGGATTAGAAGCGTTGGTGTTGGTTTCCGCTTTTGCCATAGAATAACTGAGTGCATCCACATTGTTCGCAAGCGGACCATTGCCGATTAGGGATGTTCCCGACATCTGATAACTTTGCCACGAAAGAGAGAAAAATACCTTTTTGCCCGAATAGGTGTAGCGTATCGTATTCGACATGTAGAATGGCGTATCATACAGCACTCCCGCCTCAGTGATAGCAGGGCGATAGGTCAGTATATATCCGCCGTTGTCCGATGCGGCAATCATTTGGCAGTTGTAATACTTGCGTGCCGTTGAGAGGATTGCAATTTCGTGTGCACCTGCTATCGTGAATCGTATCGGTATATCCAGCACTACATATTGGGGCTGCTGCAAGCCTTTTTCTATTTGTATGCTATTCCCGCCCCATTGCTCCGCTACACGTTCGGAACCAATATAACGGGCTGTCATATTCAGATAGTCAGAACTCAGCAGTTGCACCATATTCCAACCGTACCTTGTCCTGAAATTACCTAATACAATCTCTGCATCAAACCATTTCGCAGGATGAAAAGCCACACCTACCATCGCCTCCCAAGAGGGCATGACAAGGTGTTTATCGCGCAAGACAATACCGTCTAACGTAACCGCCGCATCACCATACAAGGTAAACCACTTCGTAAATGTTTTGCGAGCGGCAAGTCGGGCTTCATTCTCCAAGATACCGGCGGAAAATGCCGAAGAAGAAAAGTGATAATCGTAATAATCCGTCCTCTCCCCGTCTGCATACCGTGCGTATATACGGTTGATCCAACGCTCGGTGGTAGGAAGGAAATGCAGCAACGAGTTATACCCGTCCACCTCAAAACGGAGCCATTCGCGGATGGGTAGTTTGTAATTCACCGCCCAATTCCATTCCTGCGTCAATCCGTCTGCATACCACGGCTCCATCCCTTCCCCGTCTTGGTCCACCACATTGCGTTCAAACTCCAACTGATGATGCTTTATACTATGCACACTATACGAAAGACCGATGGTAAAAGTGGTATCGCGTGTGGCGTAGAACGATGCCGAATAATTGGTCATCTTCGCTTGCTCCTGCGGGGCATAGTTCCATTCCGCATTCCAATCTTCCCGATATTGCGTAGAGAGTATATAGTGCATTCCCCAATCAGATTGCGCCAACGGATAATCTCCATCCAACTGCACAGCATAGTACGGTGCATCGGATGTACCGCAAATGCCCGTTTCATCATAAACCACTTGCCGACGCTGACCATAATTAGCATACACATGCTGATACGCCATCTTGCCTTTGTAAGGTATGGCATAGCCTGCCGCTATCTGCCCCGACCCTATGATATGACTACGCTCCGTTATCGGTTTCAACTGTCTGTCGGTAGCGGTCTGGTGAAACCAATGAATCATCTCTGCCGTCCCCGGGGAGATGCCGCCTAAGTTGCCCGCGTTTCCGCTAAGCCATAACTGACTTTTGTGCTGCGCATCGGGCAGAATATGCAGTCGTCCACGCTCGTAATCCAATGTCAGATTCTGCTCTTGCATATTCATCTGAAACAGCGTGCTGCCCTCCTGAAAACGCGAATCGATACGAAAACCCTGGTAGTAGAACTTATTCCATTTGTAGCTATTACCGCGTATGGAAAACACTTTCTGCTCCGGCAATGCCCATTCACCCGTAGTCTCCAACTCGTAGGTTACATAGTCGGACATATTGTCCAAATAGTGCACCAACTCGCCGGATTGATACCATTCGCGAAAGAATGTGCTACTCGCCGTATCAACACCATAGGTAGGCATTGCATCCACACGAAACATTGCCAATAAAAAAAATATGTAGCAAGTTATTCTGCGTTTCATGGTTTCTTTCCGTATTTCGTCAATGCCGGTACATGGATGTTATAAGCTAATCCCACACGCACTTGGTGGAAAGGATAATCCTTGATACCATACTGATATTCCGCAAAAGGCTCAAACCCCTTGACATGCCCTGCCAGACGCACCTTAATCGTCATCGGTCTATCACCGTCTTTCTCCCATCCCACATAGCCGCTCCATACCGCACGCACCGACACATACTCCGACTTGAGCAACATCTGCAATCCGTACATCACCGCATCGTTCTGCCGCCCGTTGTCCGTTTGCCAGCAGAGGAAGCCCGCCGACCCCGCAAAACGCAACTCTACTTTCGCATCCGTTGCATCGGCATACGGAAAGGTCTTTCCTTTACCGAAATACAACGATTTTCCCACGCTCAAATCAAAGAAATACCCGGGATTATCGTAGTATCTTGCTTTCTCAAAACTGCCTCCGCTGGCGGTCTTTATCGCGGCGCGGAGCGTGATATCCGGCGCAAACCTGCGGGCTTTCAGCAGTTGAATATCCGTAGAGACATACACATCGCCCGCCTCATGCCCCGCCATCGGTATGCTGTCCTGCAAACGGCAGGTGCGTTGCCGCTCCGTGGTCATGCTATACCACTCCTGCACCGGCATCCATAGCGTCAGGTTCACGCGCTCTGTAAACAGCGGGACATACGCCCTCACAAACAGGTCTGCCGTCTTATCCCCTTCATAACCAAAGTAGCCATCTCCCGCTATTTCCAAGCGGAGATGGCTCTGTGTGCGCCCGTCCAACATCTCGGGTACGGGAAACGCATTGGGTCCGAAATACGCCGGCGCAATGCCCGTCGGCTCTCCTAAATTAGGATGCGCTATCGGCACACGCGCCGACAAGGGAAATACCCACAAAAGTAGTACGTACAAGGCAGACTTCCTCATAACGATTTATCCAAACAGGTTTTTGAAGAAGTTTTTCTTATCCGCCGACCCGGGAGCGATGTTCGGGCTATCTTGCAGTTTCTCAATCAGTTTCTTCTCATCGCGCGAGAGTTTCTCGGGGATATACACGCCCACATTGATGAGCAAATCGCCGGTGCCGTACTGCCGTCCGTATTGGTCTATCGAGGGCAAGCCTTTGCCCCGCATCCGCAGCACTTTCCCCGGCTGCGTACCCGGCGTAATCGTTATCTTCACGTTGCCCGTCAGCGTCGGAATCTGTACCTGTCCGCCCAACACTGCCGTCGGCATGTCCAGCAACAGGTTGTAAATCAAGTCGCTGCCGTCGCGCACGAAGTCCTTGTGCTCTTCTTCCTCCACCAGCACCAGCAAGTCGCCCGGCACTCCGCCGCGCGGAGCCGCATTGCCCTTGCCCTGCACCGTCAGTTGCATGCCGCCGGCAACGCCTGCGGGGATATTGATTTCTATCACTTCCTCATCGCGCACCACGCCCTCGCCGTTGCATTTCGGGCATTTGTTCTTGATGATTCGTCCTTCGCCGTGGCAGGTCGGGCACTCTTCCTGCACCTGCATCATGCCGAAAATGCCGCGCTGCGAGCGCACCACGCGCCCAGAACCTTTGCAGGTCGGACAGGTCTCGCCGCCGCTGCCGTCCGCGCTGCCCGTGCCCTGACAGGATGAGCAGGTAACCAACTTCCGCACTTTGATTTTCTTCGTCGTACCTGTGGCTATCTCTTCCAGCGTCAGCCGCACTTTCACGCGCAAGTCCGAACCTCTGCGCACGCGCTGCCCGCCGCGACTGCGACCACCGCCGCCAAACAAATCGCCCAAGTCGAAACCGGCGCCGCCGAAGATATCGCCGAACTGCGAGAAGATATCCTCCATCGACATGCCTTGCCCGGGTCGGAAACCGCCCATGCCGTCCATGCCCGCGTGCCCGAACTGGTCGTAGCGCTGCCGTTTCTGAGGGTCGGAAAGCACCTCGTAGGCCTCCGCCGCCTCCTTGAATTTCTCCTCGGCTTCCTTGTCGCCGGGGTTCTTATCGGGGTGATACTGAATGGCTTTCTTGCGGTAGGCTTTCTTTATCTCGTCCGCCGTCGCCGTCTTCGACACCCCCAGCACCTCATAGTAATCTCTTTTCTCTGCCATAACAAAACAATGAATTAACGCTTAATTCTTAATTCATAATTCTTAATTATCGTTATTCTCCCACAACCACTTTGGCGAAGCGAATCACTTTCTCGCCCAATTTATAGCCTTTCTGCGTGCAGTCAATTACCTTGCCTTTCTTTTCCTCGCCTGCCGCAAAAGTGGTTATCGCCTCGTGCTCATCGGTGTTGAAGTCCGCATTCTCCGTCTCTATCGCATGCACATCGTGCTTGTCAAGGAAGGTAATGAACTTCTGGTGAATCAACTCGATACCCGACCGCAGGCTATCAATATCCTCCGTCTTCTGCATAGCCTCCTGCGCGCGCTCAAAGTCGTCCACCAGCGCCAACATCTCCGTAAAGATTTTCTCGCCGGCAGTCTCCATTAGCACCAGTTTCTCTTTGTTCGTGCGGCGACGATAGTTGTCGAACTCTGCCATCATGCGCAGGTTTTTGTCCTCTAACTCTGCCACGCGTGCCGTCAGTGTCTCCACTTCTTGTGCCAAATTCGCTTGCGAATCAGTAGGCGTTGCCGCTTCTTCCGCTGCGGAGGTTGCATTCTCTTCCGCAGTTGTCTCTGTGGTTGCCGCTGCTTCGGCAGTAGCCTCATCCTTCACTTCGTTCTGCACTTCCTGCTCCATCTCGGGAGCCTTCTTTTCTGTATTCTCTTCCATTTTTCGCTTGTTTTTCTTGCTCATAGTTCGTATAGGTTTTAATAGCTTATGCCATATCTTTTTCATATCATTGACTGACATTTTGTCAGTTCTGCCACACACCAACATTTCCGACATTTTATCGGGACTTTATCGGAACATAGTCGAGACCTTACCGAGACCTAACCGATGCCTCAGCAGGTACAACCTGCATATCGCAAATATCGTGCCAAGCCCAAAAAACTGACATTTTGTCAGTTACAGCACCGCAATCACCTCCCGCAAACGCCTCACCGCCTGCACACCTTCTGGCAGCTCCTGTGCCAATGGCTCCGAGGTAATCCATATCGCGTCAATCCCTGCATTCATCGCCCCTTCAATGTCGCTGCCCCAACTGTCGCCGACCATCACCACATCCTCTTTCTCCAAATACGGCAACTCCCTTTGATTCAACGACATCGCCACATCAAATATCCTCGCCCCGGGCTTCAACGCACCCACCTCCTCGCTCAGCACCACGTGCCTGAAATAAGGCAACAGCCCCGACTTCTCCAACTTGTAGTGTTGCACCTCAGCGAAACCATTGCTCACTACTGTCAGTGCGTACTTGCTCGCCAAATATGCCACCACCTCGCGCGCATCGGGCAGCAGCCGGAAATGCGCATTGGTCTGCGCCAAGAAGAGCGAACTCATCTCCATCGCCAGCGGCTTGAAAGCCTCCCCCTCCGCCTTAGCAATACCCTTCACCGCGCAAATCGGGTGCAAGAACCTGTCCATCATCAAGAACGGACGGTCTATCTGCCCATGCCCATATAGGTGCCACAACTCAGCATTGTGGGTGTGGTACGCCTCATACCAATCTTCAAAACGCACATTCCACTCCGCAATCCTAAACTGCTGATACACATCCTCTTGTGCCATCCGCGCCGCAGTCCCCCAATCGCCCAGCGTATCATCCCAATCTATAAAAACCGCCTTCTTCACTATCTATTTACAAATTTACAAATTAATTTAGAATAGCGTCGGTGTCCCCGAATTGAACGGGGTCTTGCCCAAATGCCGATAAGCCAATTCCGTTACTTCGCGTCCGCGAGGAGTGCGCTTGATGAAGCCCTCCTTAATTAAATAAGGTTCGTACACATCCTCTATCGTCCCGGGGTCCTCGCCCATCGCCGTGGCAATGGTGTTCAAGCCCACAGGACCGCCTTTGAACTTATCGATTATCGTCGTAAGCAACTTATTATCAATCTGGTCCAAGCCATAGGTATCGATATTCAGCGCCTCTAATCCGTAGTTGGCAATGTCCAAATCAATCCGTCCATCGCCCTTCACCTGCGCGAAATCGCGCACGCGCCGCAGCAGCGAGTTAGCAATACGCGGTGTCCCCCTGCTGCGTCGGGCTATCTCCCCTGCCGCCTTGCTGTCAATCTCCACGCCCAGCAAGCCCGCGCTGCGCGCCACAATGCCCGCCAGCACATCCGCGTCGTAGTATTCCAAGTGGCAGTTGATGCCGAACCGAGCTCGGAGCGGCGAGGTCAGCAAGCCGCTGCGCGTGGTCGCGCCTATCAAGGTGAAGCGATTCAAATCAATCTGTATCGTGCGAGCAGAAGGACCCTTATCTATCATAATATCAATGCGATAGTCCTCCATCGCCGAGTAGAGGTATTCTTCCACCACCGGCGACAAACGGTGTATCTCATCAATGAACAGCACATCATTCGGCTCCAACGAAGTCAGCAAGCCCGCCAAATCGCCGGGCTTATCCAGTACCGGACCGCTCGTTACCTTGAACCCTACCCCTAACTCATTGGCGATGATGTTGCTCAGCGTGGTTTTGCCCAAGCCCGGAGGTCCGAAGAGCAAGACATGGTCAAGGCTCTCCCCTCGCATGCGAGCCGCCTGCACAAAGATACGCAGGTTGCTCACCACCTTGCTCTGCCCCGCAAAATCGGCAAAGCACAACGGACGCAAGGCATTATCTTGCTCCTTCTCCATCATCTGCTGTCGTATATCGTATTCACTCATAATCTAACAGGTACATTTGCGGAAGGTGTCTTCCAAGTTCGCTATTTCTCCTATCGGTTTGTCTATTTTTACCTCGCCGTGGTCAAGTATCACCACGCGGCTGCAAACCTCCTGCACCTCTTGCAGGATATGCGTGGAGAGGATAATCGTCCGTTGCTTGCCCTCAGTGCGTATCAGGTCGCGTATCTCAACCAGTTGGTTGGGGTCCAAACCCGTGGTAGGCTCATCCAAAATCAGCATCTCGGGCTCACCTAACAACGCCTGCGCCAAGCCCACCCGCTGTCGATAGCCCTTGCTCAACTGCCCGATTTTCTTGTGCGCCTCTGCCGTCAGCCCCACGCGCGCTATCAACTCCTCCACCCCGACAAATCGGGATGCAAGCCCCTGCTTTCTACCCTTTCCATCCTCCGTCATCCGCGCCATAAACTGCAGATACTCACGCACATACATCTCCTCGTAGAGCGGATTCCGCTCCGGCAGATAGCCTATGCGCCGAGGGGCGGTTACCTGTCCGCCATCCGCCTCCCACAAGCCGATAACAATCTTCATCAGCGTAGATTTGCCGGCGCCATTGGGTCCCAATAGCCCCACAATCTCCCCCTCGCCAATCGCCAACGACACATCCCGTAGCACCTGCTGCTTACCAAACGATTTGCATATATTTTCTAATCTAACCATGATTTCTAATCATGAATTTGGAACTATGAGTTATGAATGCGCATGCTCTGAAACTTAGTTCCAATGCCTCTTAATTCTTAATTCATAATTCTTAATTAATATCCTATCTCACTCGTATCTTCTGCCCAATTTGCAAGAGGCTTGTCTCCTTAATCCTATTCAGCCGGCAGAGTGCCGACACACTCGTCCGATAGCGTTTAGCAATGCCCGAAAGAGTGTCGCCTTGCTTTACGCGGTGGTACTGCGCCTGCTGCATGGCTTTCAGCTCCGCATGGTGGGCAAAGGTGGTTTTCTTCGTAATCAGATACGAGGTCGTATCGCGCAACTGCCCCGTCTCGAAGTTCAGAAGCAGTTCGGGGTTGATGGCATTGCCTAAGTAGCGTATCTCGTAATGCAGATGGCTACCCGTGCTGCGTCCGGTGTTTCCGCCCAAGCCCAGCACCTCGCCCGCAAAAATCGGCTCTCCCTCGTCGAAGAGCGGTCGCGACAGGTGCCCATAGATGGTCTCCAAACCGTTCGGATGCCGAATAACCACATAGTAGCCATACCCCCTTGGGTCCCAGCCCACGATACGCACCTGACCATCCCACGAGGCGCGGATAGAGTCGCCCACCTGCACCTTCAAGTCCGTGCCGTAGTGGAAACGATACTTGCGGAAGCCGTAGCGAGAGGTAACATACCCCGCGTGCGGCAGACAAAAACCTGCCATATCAATGCGTATGCTATCGCCCAACGAGTCAATCGGCATATTATAAGGATTCACGCGCGCACTCGTCCATATATGCTTATAGAGGCTGTCCGCGGGGTGCTCCATGCTCATCATCGCTGCCATCTCCTGCGGCAGCAGTTTATAGAGGCACTCGCCATCGTTCGCTACCACCACTAATCGCCGCGGCAACATCGCTTGGTCGCAGGCGATGAACAGCGTATCGCCCACGATATGCGTCTGCAACCACTGCGGCACTCCCACATTCTCCACTTCCAACTCATCCAGCGACAACGGTTCATCGCCCTCGCTATCCGCCAATGTATCTTGCACGACCGCCTCCAATACAGGCTTTTTGGCAACTGCCTTCCGCGGTCTTTTCCCTGCCATTGCCGCAACAGGCAACAGACAGATTAACAGACAAATACCTAACTTCCTCACCTTAATATCCGTTTATATTTTGAAAAACGTCTTAATTTGACCATTTTACAATTTACAATCTGACAATTAAGCGCCGCATAGTCAATTGTAAAATAGTAAATTGTCAAATTGTCAAATTAAACAATAGTGCACCGCTGCCCAAACGCCTGCGGCAAGGA
Source organism: Paludibacteraceae bacterium (assembly GCA_034090015.1). Classification (GTDB taxonomy): domain Bacteria; phylum Bacteroidota; class Bacteroidia; order Bacteroidales; family Paludibacteraceae; genus Colicola. The sequence goes on from JAXDTJ010000053.1 coordinate 33,441, forward strand.
TAGCCGCTGCCACCACGCCGATGAGCCATTTCGCCCAGCAAGGCATTTTCTTCTTCACAGAGGGGTCAACTAGTTGCAGCAGCGGGAACTGCGCCTGCGTGGTCAATGTATTGCCGAACACCACGCTCACCATCACATCCGCGTTGATTGCCCATCCGTTCGCATTGAGCACGGGCGCCAGATTGCGTTTGCGCAACTTCGTCCACGCAAGGAACATCGACGGACCACTGATAACCAACAGGATACCCAGCACGGCCAATATGTCCTGCCACCATTTCAGCGCCGCAAAGCCGCCCACCACGCTCGTGAAGAACGCGCCGATATAGCCCACCGCCATACCGATAGCGGCAAAGATTCCGGCGAACTTCGCGATGTCGAACGCCTGCACTTTCGGCTTCTCGCCTGCTGCAGGGGGATTCTTCGCTCCTTCCTGCACTTTCGCCGTCAAGTCCGCAAAGCCCTTGCTGTCTTTCTCCGCCGCGGACTTGTTAATCAAGTCGGTTACCCACGCACCGAACTTGCGGTACGGGCTCCAGAAAGCTTGGCTGATAGAGATGGGGTTGTCGATGATTTTGGTTACCACCGCATCCCAGTCATTGCCTTGATTATCATAGAACAGTGCGTTCTTTCCTACGGTCAGATTGCGTATGTCGCCTACCGTCATAGCGGCGACAATCTGCATCTTCTGCCCTAACTTCTTGCTCTCGCAATCGCAGTAAACAAGGAACATCCCGCTCGCACCCGCTTGCGCATTCTGCTTGCCCATATCGCTCACGCGCAGACAGAGTTGGCAGGCGCGTTGGTCTATCACCAGCGTCCCCGCTTGGAAAATCGCCTGAATATCTTTGCGATAGAAGTCCTCAAAGGTAACGAAGTTGCGCAGCAACCGATAGAAGTCGCGCGTCAGAAGCAGCAATTTGCGCAGCGGCAAATACTGCGCCTGCGCTGCCGCTAATGCTTTGGCATTCGTATCGGCAGCCGCCGCAGCCGCTGCCTCATAGTCGGCAATCTGCGTCCCCATCTGCAAGAACGCCTCCTGCGTCATGCCGGGCTTGGTCGCCTCATCAGGCAGGGCTGCTAATCCCAACTTCGCCAATTTCTCTTGCTCAAAATAGGCAGCATACTCGTCTTTCTTGGTTTTGTAAGCCGCCATCACGTCTGCGGCAAAAGGTGCCTCGGGAGCCGCTGTCGCTTCAATGCTAACACCTGCGATAGCCGCCTCCACATCCGCCAATCTGACCACTGAACACTGACCACTAACCACGGAAAATGCCACACCGCGAATCCCCTCGTCGGCAATATCCTCCACCTGCAACTCTTCTTTCCCCGCCAGCAGCACCTCGGGGTCGCGCAGCACGCTGCACAGCCACGCCGCCGCCTGCTGCACTTCCTTCACGCGCAGCTTCCCATCGCCGTCCGAGTCCATCAGACGCAGGCTCTCGCTGTCGATCTCCAAACCCGTCGTCGGGCACGAGAGCACCGTCCATAACTTCTCGTCCAGTTCTCCCAAGTGGCGAATATCCTCGCCCGACTGAATCTTCACGCGGGTAACCCCGCCCACATTCGCAAATGTCCAATTATACTTTGCCATAGAATATGTTTTAATTTTCAATGTTTAATGTTTAATTGTTAATTGTTCACAATGAATACATCCGCATGGTAATTACCAATTACAAATTTGTAAAATAGTTCCCCGCCAACATGCCCTTGATTTGTTTATCGAAGTCGGAGTCTATCCGTTGGGTTTTGTTGAAAATATCGTATTCGCTTTCCGCTTTTTTCTTGGCTTGCTCCGCAGAGATACGCCCCTTGTCCGGCAAGATACGATAATCGTTGAACGTGAGGAACTTATCCACACTGGCAGAAAACTGCTCCATAGTGAACGCATTTTGACGCTCTATTTGGTTCTCTATGTAATCGAAATAGGCAGTTATCGTGCGCTCTAACTGCCGAATCTCTTTCTCTTGCAGATAGTTTTTGGCGATGGACACATCCGACTTCAGCACTCGCCCATCGGGCGCATTTTTCCATGTGGTCAAACCCATGTGGTCTTGGGTATGGTCTGCCTGGGTGTAGATAATCTCCGCAGCCGTCTTGCCCGTGATGGCATAGTGGAAACGGTTTTGTATCATGGCATAGAACTCTCGCGTGGTAGGTGCATTTCTGTCATAGTCGATACTGCATTCGGCATATATATCGGTGATTTGCTGCCAGATACGGCGCTCACTGGCGCGGATAGAGCGAACCCTCTCAAGCAACTCACTGAAATAGTCTTTCCCCAAGAGCGCCGTTCCCTGTTTCATGCGATTATCATCCAGCACAAACCCTTTCCGAACATACTCGTTGAGGATCTTGGTCGCCCACTGCCGAAACTTCGTGGCTCTCGGGGATGAGACACGGTAGCCAACGGAGATAATTGCATCTAAGTTGTAGAACTTTGTAAGGCTTGTTTGTGTTTTCCCTGCTATGGCACCATGCGCAGTGGTTAGTTCCAAATTGGAACATACCACTTGCTCCTCCAGTTCTCCTTCTTTGAAAATGTTTGCAAGATGTTTGGTAATAGCAGGTCTTTGCACCCCAAAGAGTTGTGCCATCGCTTTTTGGGTGCACCAAATGGTCTCGTCTTTGACAACGACCTGCACGCTTCCTGCTTGTCCCGATTTATCGAGAGCTTCTTCAGGGAGATTGTATAAGAGAAATTGTACCTCGCTGCTCATATGGTTCAATTTGAAAATAAACAATTTGAAGTGGTTATGTAATGTTTTAATGTTTTAACTATCAATAGTTCGTGAATATTTTTTTAATAAGTTTATTTTGTGATAGTTAAGTACTATCGGACTATATGTTATCAGTTCGTTGGCTCAGAGCAAAAAGTCATCAAAAAAAAAGTGTTCTTTAACGTATATTTTTTAGCCTAAAAACTTGCACAAGTGGCTGATTTTTAGTATCTTTGTTGTGTTTAAGAACAATACTAATATCAGTCCACTCGAACAAGTTAGAAACTTGTGTGCAACTGCCCTTCGTAGTCAGAAATCGGTCAAGGCATCTTTCGTCTCTTTTTTCATTGATGCCATGGTCGGAGTTTTAACCATCAGCGGAAGAATAAATTTTCTTCAACTGGCACGCTATGGCAAGTCGTGCGAGCAGCGATTCCGTCAGAATTTCCGAAAGACTTTTGACTGGATAGCGTTCAATCAATTCTTCGTTGACAAACACCCGGGGCATCGGTATGCGATTGCTATTGACCCGAGTTTTGTCTCCAAAAGCGGCAAGCATACGCCCGGTATCTCTTATTTCTAGTCAGGCTGTGCGCAAGCTATGAAGCGAGGTCTAGAGATTCTCGGAATTGCATTGGTCGATGCCGACACACGCGAAGCAGTTGCCATCCGTGCCGTGCAAACGATTGTGCATCAACTCCGTAGAGGTCGCAAACCGGATTGTGTGAAACAAAGCGAGAAAGATTCGCTTATAACACACTATCTGCGGGCACTACATGACTATAAAAAGCAGTTGCTGAAACTGAGTAATATAATCGTTGCGGATGCCTTCTTCTCCAAGCGGACCTTTGTAGATGGTCTTAGTATCATGGGTTTTGAACTCGTCAGTCGCTTCCGAGACGATGTCCGCTTGCGCTATCTCTACACCGGTGAAAAGACCGGTAAAAGGGGACACCCTAAGCAGTATGACGGAGTCGTTGACAAAAAAAATCTACGCAAAGATGTCTTCCAAGAGGAGGTGTACGATTGGGATGGACAGGAAGTGATAGTATACTCTGCGGTTGTCAATGCAGTCAATATGAAGCGCAATGTCAAAGTCGTTATTATTGACTTTGAGGATCCTGACAAGAAGACGCAAACGCGCAAGGTGTTTTTCTCTACGGATTGCTCCATGTCGGCAAAGGAGGTGATAGATATCTATCGCTCTCGGTTCCAGATAGAGTTTCTCTTTCGGGATGCCAAGCAGTTTACCGGTCTCTGCCATTGTCAAGCGCGCGACACGAGGGCATTGGACTTTGCCTTTAACCTATCGTTAGCTGCTATCAATGTTGCCAAAGCATTTTGCAGACATTACAACCTCAAGTTTTCCATTGCGGATCTTAAGTTACT
>JAXDTJ010000016.1:0-20276 GCA_034090015.1 Paludibacteraceae bacterium
TTTTTCTGATAGAAAAAATACATTTGTGAGTTGTATTTTACAAAACCAATTCTCAAAATAACGAAGACCGTTTCGATTAAAGTGAACTATATAGTTTTAGTCTTAATATCTTATCAACTATTTTTTAGTGGACAGTAGTGACGTTAAAGAACACTTTTTTTTGATGACTTTTTGCTCTGAGCCAACGAACTGATAACATATAGTCCGATAGTACTTAACTATCACAAAATAAACTTATTAAAAAAATATTCACGAACTATTGTTACTATATATTGAGAACCGAAATAATATCCCATTAACGGATGAAACTGGTGCGTTGGCGGGGTTGCTCAGGCTCGGGATGGGGCTGCGTGGCGAGCGCGCGGAGCATCCACGCCATGTTGCGAGCGAGGGTGCGCATGGTCTGCAAGCCCTCCAAATCCTGCGCTGCTTCGCCCTGCGCGCCGCCGTGGACACTGTTCCAATACTGGGAGGGAACAACGGGCATGTTGTTGATAGTGAAGTACTTATTCAGTCGGTCGAAGGTAGCGCTTGCCCCACCGCGTCGGCAGACGGCGACGGAGGCTGCGGGCTTGTAGGCAAGGAGCGGCGCGCAAGACTGGAAGACCCTGTCGAGCAGGGCGCAGAGGGAGCCGTTGGGACCCGCATAATAGACGGGCGAGCCGACTACGATACCGTCTATACCTTCCTCCAAGGTCTGACGGATGGCGTCATAGAGCGGGTCGGAGAAGCAACACCTGCCTTTGGTCTTGCAGGCACCGCAGGCGATACAGCCGCGCGTGGGTTGGTTGCCGAGGTGGATAGTAACTGCGTCAACACCCTCCGAGCGAAGGGTGTTGGCTATTTCTTGCAGAGCGAGGGCAGTGTTGCCGTGCTCATGCGGGGAGCCGTTTAATAGGAGGACACGCATATTATTTGACAATTTGACAATTGACAATTTGACCATTATCGGCGGGTGCTACCGCCTCCTCCGGAAGGAGTGCGGGTGCTGCCACCACCGCCATAACTACCAGAGGTGCGAGTGCTGCTGCTGCCGCCACCGCTGTAAGTGCCCGAAGTGCGGGTACTGCTGCCGCCGTAACTACCCGAGGTGCGGGTGGTACTACTACTGCTTGAAGTGCGATTGGTGCTACTGCTGCTTGAGGTGCGGGTGGTATTTACGCTACTGCTCGAAGTGCGATTGATAGTAGTGCTGCTCGGGCGAGTAGTGATACTGCTTGAAGTTTTGGCAGGAGTAGCACTTGTAGCGCGCGTCGTGCTGCCGGAGGTGCGAGCAGGCGTAGCTGTAGAGGCGCGAGTAGTAGTCGTTTTGGTGCGCGTGGTCGTAACAGACGAAGGACGAGTGGTCGTTGCCGTACGCGTAGAGGTTGCGCCCGCAGCGGTTGCCGTATTTGTGCGCGTAGAGGTTGTGCCTGTGGCGGCTGCCGTATTGGTGCGCGTGGAAGTTTGTGTGGCACGCGCTACGGCGGTGTTCTGACTGCCGAAAGTGCGGTTGCTTGTAGTCGCGGCAGTTCTTTGGGAGGTCGTTTTGGATTGCCCCGCCCCCTGCCCCCTCCCCGCAAGCGAGGCGGGGGAGCTAGTAGAACCTGCTACGCGCTGCGAGGTCGTTGCGGTACCCGCTACTCGCTGCGAAGTGGAGGCATTGGTGCTGCCTGCTACGCGCTGCGAGGTCGTGCCCTGCGGTGCTCGGGCGGAAGCAGTACCTTGGGGCGTTCTGCTTGAGGCTGCGAGCGTGGCAGTGCGCGTGGAGTGCATGTCGCTTGCGTTGCGCATGGAGGGGTTACGTTGCGAGAAAGAGCGTTGGGGATTAGCCGCAGCGTAGTCACGGCGAGACACGGTCTGTCTCATGCTGCCCATCGCCGGTCTGGGTTCGCGCCCCGGACGGAAACTGCAGCAGTGGCTGTGGTGGTGATGGTAGGCATAGCAGTGGTGCCAATAGTAATCATACGCCCAGACGCTATGTGCATACCACCATGAGGGGTAATAGCCCCAGTACCACGGCGAGGTGTACGCGTACCAATAGGGACCCCAGAACCAGTCGTAGATAACGGGTTGGTAGATATACACGGGCTCGATGATATAGTTCGTGCCATAGATATACTCGTCCCCGACGATTTGAACGGTTACCTTGTCCGCCTCGTCCTTCTCAATATATATAGACGCCACATCCTGGTAGATGTCTTTCGCCAAGATAGCCTGCAAGACAACGAGGCGTTTCTTGCCTTCTCCCACTTCGACCACACGGATATAGTCGATGTCGCCATCGCCGTTCAGGTCAAGGTTGCAGAACGCCGAGTCGGGGTTGTTGAGCAGAGACTCGAACTCCTCCAAGTTTTTGGCTTGTGCAAAAAGTTTCGCTACTATCTTCAGGTCAAGCCCCTCTGAGATGTCAGCACTGTTCGCCGTGACGGTAATCGTCTCGTCGGCGTGTACGGCAAAAGTCGTCATCAGCATTGCCGTAAGAATCAAAGACAATAGACGTTTCATAATTTGACAATTTTACAATTTCACAATTTGACAATTGTATTACAAAATCCGTGCCAATCACACTAAATGCAAGTCGTGGTGCATTTTTTCTTTCTTTGTGCGCATATAACGGAGGTTGTAGGGATTCGGCTCTATCTCGATGGGCAGGTTCTCCACAATCTCTATTCCGTAACTCTCCAGCCCGACCCGTTTCACAGGGTTGTTGGTCAGGAGTCGCAGCCTGGTAGCCCCCATCTCGCGCAGGATTTGTGCGCCCACGCCGTAGTCGCGCTCATCGGGTCGGAAGCCGAGATGAACGTTTGCCTCCACGGTGTCATCGCCCTGCTCTTGCAGTTTGTAGGCGCGAATCTTGTTCATCAGTCCGATACCCCTACCCTCTTGGTTCATATAGACGATGATACCTTTGCCCGCTTGGTCAATCATCTGCATGGCTCGGTGCAACTGCTCGCCGCACTCGCAGCGCATGGAGCCGAACACATCGCCCGTCATGCAGGACGAATGGACGCGGCAGAGGATGGGCTCGCCCTCCTGCCACTCGCCTTTCACCAGCGCCACATGCTCCAATCCGTTGGACATGTCGCGGAAAGGTGTGAGCATGAAGTCGCCATAAGCAGTGGGCAGCGAGACGGTCTCGCCGCGGTGGACGAGGGAAACATTGTCTATCTTTTGCGATTGAACATCGAGCGTACCCCGCCCCCTATCCCCCTCCCCGCAAGCGGTGCGGGGGAGCTCATTGGTCGCTCCATGCTGCAAGCGATAGGCGATGAGGTCTTTGATAGCGATGATTTTCAAGTCATTCTCGCGCGCCACCTCTTGCAGTTGGGGCATACGCGCCATCGTGCCGTCGGGGTTCATGATTTCGATGAGTGCCGCCGCGGGATAGAGCCCTGCGAGTTTCGCCAAGTCCACCGCCGCTTCGGTATGCCCCGCCCGCTGGAGGACACCGCCTGCACGCGCATAGAGCGGGTTGATATGCCCCGGGCGCCCGAAGGTCTCGGGCTTGGACGCAGGGTCAGCCAGCGCACGGATGGTGGCGGCGCGGTCGGCTGCCGACACACCCGTGGTGCAACCTTCCAACTTATCCACCGTTACCGTGAACGGCGTGCCGAGCATGGAGGTGTTGTTCGCCACTTGGTGCGCCAAATCCAGTTCGGCGCAACGGTGCTCCGTGATGGGCGCACACAGCACGCCGCGACCGTATCGGAGCATGAAATTGACTTTCTCGGGCGTGATTTTCTCGGCGGCGATGATGAAATCGCCCTCGTTCTCACGGTCCTCGTCGTCCACTACAATCACAAACTTTCCGTTGCGGAAATCTTCTATGGCTTCTTCTACTTTGTTCAACATATCTTATTTGACTATTTGACAATTTACTATTTGACAATTACTTGCGGTGATTGACTATTTGACTAAGTCTCCCTTTAAGGGAGATTTAGAGGGTCCTTTGCGGCGGAGTTTGCGGGCAAGGCGTTTGACTTGCACCACCCCTCGCTCCCACACTTTCAGCCACGCTTCGGGATTGAGCAGGGCGGCATCGGTAGCCGCCTTGTAGGTCAAGAAGATACCTATCGGCAGCAGGATGAACGAACTGAGCCACATCCCCGCCCAGCAGGGCCACAGCGCCTCGCGCGCCATCTTATACCCCGTATTATCAATAATATAATAGACAATAAACATGATGACTGAGATAATCACCGGCACGCCGAGTCCGCCTTTGCGGATAATCGCACCCAAGGGTGCACCGATAAAGAAGAATATCAGGCAGGCAAACGCCAACGTGAACTTGCGGTATAGTTCTATCTCGTGCTTGCGTATATACCGCTGATTATCATCGAGTAAGAGTGCGTTGTACTCCACTTGGTCGCGTTGCGCCGTGGCTTTCTCCACCGCCACGCTCATCACGTTGCGCTGCTGCACGGGCGTCATGTGCGCAAAGAGCGAGTCCACATCGTACTGCCCTTGCTCCGCCACCTCCGGCGCTATCAACTGCCGACCCTCCTTGCGTTCCCGCCCGAAATAGCGGTTGCTCACCAAGTTGGTGCTCTGCTCGCGGCTCTTCTCGTGCGCCAACACCTGCACCGAGTCTATCGACTGCACCAACTGCACAAAGTTCTTCGACACATGTTGGTCTTGCAGCACCGACTCGTCGTAGCGGTTGAACTCCGCGTCAAAATCTATCAACATCTGCTTCTGCACAAAGGTCTCCCGCCGATACGGCACGTTCTTCTGCGTCTTCGTGGCACGCTGCTGTTGCTGACTCAGGTTCTCAAATGATTCGCCGTTGTAGAGCCGCAGGACAAGGTACTTCTTGTCTTCCGAGAATGCCAGCCGCCCCGAGTCCGCCACCATCACCGTAGCGTTCTGAAAACCATTGGAATAGTCGTAAATCATCAGGTCCTTGAGCATGCCCTTCTTCGGGTCTTTGTGGCGGACATAGATGTTGTAGCCCTTGATTCCGTCGTAGAACTCGCCCACGGGTATCTCCAACTCCGGCGATTTCTGCCTGAGCGAGAAGATGAGCGCCCATAGTTTCATCTGCGACTTGGGCAGCACATTGTTCGAGAAGAAGAACGCGCCCACGCAGATGAACGCGATGGCAATCGTCAGCGGGCGCATGATTCGGAACAGCGATATGCCCGCCGCTTTCATGGCGGTCAGTTCGAACTTCTCCCCGAGGTTGCCGAACGAGATGAGCGACGCCAACAGGATAGCCAGCGGCAATGCCAACGGCACCACGCTCGCCACCGCATAGACGAAGAACTCGGCGAGCACGCTCACCTCCACGCCCTTCCCGACCAGGTCCTTCACATGCATCCACACGAACTGCATCAGCAGGATGAAGATACAAATGAAGAAAGTAGCCACAAACAGCCCAAGAAAATTCTTGAGCAGATAGATGTCTATTTTCTTGACGATTTTCAAGGGAAAAGGGAAATCTTAAATAGAATCGAATACCAATGGCAGCAGGTCGGCGGCTGAGCGGAAAATCAGCGTCTCGTTTGTGCCGTAGAGCAGTACCTCCATCGGTTCTTTGCCGCGTTTCTCCGTCTCCACCATCACCTGTCGGCATGCGCCGCAGGGCGAACCGGCATCGGGCAGGAACGTCCCCTCGTGGAAACAGGCTATCGCCAACCGCTTCACGGGCTCATCGGGGTACTCCGCTCCTGCGGCAAAGAGCGCAGTGCGCTCTGCGCAGAGCCCGCTCGGATAGGCGGCGTTCTCTTGGTTGCAGCCGCGAACGACCGCCCCGTTGCCTAACTCCGCCGCCGCTCCCACATGGAAATGCGAATACGGACAATAGGAACGCTCCGTCTGCTCCTTGGCTACCGTTATCAGTCGTTGTTGCTCGGGACTCAGTTCTTCCCATTGGCAGGCACGCACCTGCGCCTTTATCTCAAACTCTTTCATGGTTTAGTGTACCCTTGTGCTAAATTGCGCACAAAGGTACACTTTTTTTTCGAGATATACAAGCAAACGGCTGTTTTTTATTGATTTTTAACGCCTTCCTGCTGCCTATGAGCCAAACACTCATCTCCCAAGATAGCGGATTCATGGATGGGTGTAGGTCGTCATTTCTTATAGCCAAACTCTATCAGCAATTCATCGGCAAGGTATTCGTCGCTGAAACAATGCATGTCTGCCACGCCGTTGCTGATGAGGTCATAGGTTGTGGAATCGTAGAACTTACCCAATGCCTCTTCATACGAAAGCCCTGCCTGCTCCGCAAAGAGTTTCACAATGCGGGCATATTTCATTTGCAATATCGCGGGATTTGCTTGCATGATTAAAGCCTTTGGGAAGATTTGAAATGAAGATACTTATCCAATACCGCTTGCGAGGTGATGCAGATTTGATGGTTCGGCTTTTTCTCCCGCAGCGCGCCCAACGCTTGTTCGCGTGTGTAAATGCCTGAGAAATAGAGGTCTATCGTATCAAAAACTTGGTCATCGGCTATACCGCCTTCCACAATATCATATGGCTCGTGCGGCAAACCCTTTCGGCAAGCAGTAATGAAATCCAACCACTCGCCATCATAGGCTGCAAAGACCTTGCGCGTACAATCCGGACATTCTTCATCGAACTGATAGATGTTCATAATGGCTTTCTGCCCACGTCTGATAAAACGCTCGCCGTATCGTTCCGCCTGCGCACGTAACGGTGTGAGGTAGAATCCGATACCGAAATCAAGCCGTGGGCGTGAATGCTCTAAATCAGGGTGAAGGATTTCAGTATATGAGGTGTGGTACAGAATCATAACTTTACGCCTTTTTGTTGCATGAGGGAGACCAAATCATCCACTATGTATTCTTTTGAGAATGAGTGCAATACATCGTAGCATGGCACGATATATCCGTTTATCATGCCTGCGTCCTGCATAGCATGATACACCTCCCTTGCGCTTTTGTTCAGATACGAAGCCACGTTATTGACGCAAAAGATAGTAAAACTCAATATCTTGAAATCCATACACTAAGTCTTTACAACTTCCGAGGGCAAAGTTACTGCTTTTTTCTGAATTGTGCAAGTTTTCAAACTAAAATCCGACACTATCTGCAAGCACATGCCACTTTACGCAAGGCGGAAAACTACCACGGCAGAAGGAAAAGACGCCTTCAGCCCCGCCTGCTGCTTAATGTTGATGGTGCTTCTCGGGCTCCTCGCCTACTAACTCTGCCGCGCGCGACAAGGCTCCGTTGATATGGTCGCGGATGTTCTGCCTGCCAATCATCTCCACCAAGCCTGCTTTCTCCAGCGTGTGGAAGACATGGTGATTCACACCCGACAGCACCAACTGAATGCCGCAGTGCTTCGACCGCAGATAGAGTTGCTCCAAGTTGTGGATACCCGTCGAGTCGATGAACGACACCTTGCGCATACGGATAATTCGCACCTTCAAGTCGTCCTGCCCGATACGGCGGCTTATCTCGTCGAACTTATTAGCGATACCGAAGAAATACGGACCGTCTATCTCGTACACATCGGTGTGGTGCGGGATATGGAGCATAGCAAGGTCGTCGCCGTGTAGCCGCACATCGTTGTTCTTCGACGGGTCGAGTTCATGGGAGAACGAGCGGATGACCGTTGCCTCGTTGGTACGCTTGATGAAGAGGATAACCGCCAGCAGCAAGCCCACCTCGATAGCCACCGTCAGGTTGAAAATCACCGTCAGCACAAAGGTAACCAACATCACGATGAAGTCCGACTTCGGCGCGTGCGCCATCCAGAGGAACGATCGCCAGCCCGACATGTTATAACTGACCATCACCAGCACACCCGCCAAGCATGCCATCGGAATCATCCCGACCAACTCGCCCAAGAACAGCAGCACCAGCAGCAACACCAGCGCGTGCACGATACCCGCCACGGGCGTGCGTCCGCCGTTGTTGATGTTGGTCATCGTGCGGGCAATCGCCCCCGTCGCGGGGATGCCGCCGAAGAACGGCACTACCACGTTTGCCACGCCTTGCGCTATCAACTCGGTGTTGGAGTTGTGCTTATCGCCAATCACGCCGTCTGCTACCATCGCCGAAAGCAGCGACTCGATGGCACCCAGCATGGCTATCGTGAACGCCGACGGGAAGAGGTCTTGCACCAGCGAGAGCAGCGTCTGCCCCTCCGCCAACTCCAGCGACGGCAGGTGCGGCGCAGGAATACCGTGCGGCAGCGTGTAGAGGTCGGCAATGGTCGTGATACCCTCCACGCCCGCAAAGCGCTTGAGCAGCCATGCCGCCAGCGTCATCACCACGATGGCAACCAGCGACCCGGGGATTTTCTTGCTCACAAACGGCGTAGCGATAATCAACGCCAGCGACAAGATACCTATCCCGAACGCCCACCAGTTCACGTCCTGCCAATGCTCAGCATAGCACATCCACTTGTGGATGAAGTCGGCGGGCGCGTCGGTGATACCCAAGCCGAAGAGGTCGTTCATCTGCGTGGTGAAGATGGTTACCGCGATACCCGCCGTGAAGCCGATAATCACGGGATAAGGCACGAACTTGATGACATTGCCCAACTGGAACACGCCCATGAGAATCAACAGAATACCCGCCATGATGGTGGCTATCAGCAAGCCCGCCAGCCCATGTTGCTGGATAATGCCGTAGATAATCACGATAAACGCCCCCGTCGGACCTCCTATCTGCACTTTGCTGCCGCCGAATGCCGAGATGATGAAACCCGCGATAATCGCCGTTATCAAGCCCTCCGTAGGACCTACGCCCGACGAGATACCGAACGCGATTGCCAACGGGATAGCCACGATGCCGACTATCACACCCGCCACCGCGTCTTGCAGAAAACGCTCCTTGTTGTAGCCTTTCATGCCTGTAAACAACTTAGGAGCAAACACTTCCTTTAATGAGAAAAAACTCTTCATAAATAAAACAGACTATATATCAATTATGAATTATGAATTATGAATTATGAGAGCGCATGCTCTTTTTAATTATGAATTAAGAATTATGAGGGCATTGAGAATTGAGTTTCAGAGCATGAGCACTCATAATTCATAATTCTTAATTCATAATTATCAACTATATCCTCACCCTCTCAAACGTATTCACTTTCGCCTTGTCGTAAGGCGCATGCACCTTGATATAATTCTCGGTGAAGCCCGCCATCATGCCGTCCTCTTTCTTTCCTTCCCACAGCACCGTCGCCTCCTCGCCTTGGTGCTTCGTGTAGAACGCCTGCAACTTCTCCGCGCTCACCGCATGCAGTATCTTGCTCCTGCGCTCACGCTCCTTCTTCGGCACCACGTACAGGTCCATCTCCAGCATACGCGTGTTCGCCCGCTCCGAATAGGTAAACACATGCAACTGACTCACATCCAGTTGCTTAACAAACGCCAAGTAGTCCTCCCATCGCTCCTCGGTCTCGCCGCGCACGCCCACCATACAGTCCACGCCGATGAACGCATTAGGCATCCGCTCGCGGATATGCGCCACCCGCTCGGCGAACAACTCGCGGTCGTAGTGCCGGTGCATAATCTTCAGCACCTCGTTGCTGCCCGACTGCAAGGGGATATGGAAATGCGGCGCAAAATGCTTACTGTTCGCCACAAAGTCAATCACCTCGTCCGTCAGCAAGTTCGGCTCACAAGACGAGATACGAAGACGGTAGGGTTTGGATGAAGGATGAAGGACACAGGATGAAGGACTTTCTTGGGATGAAGGATGAATGACACAGGATGAAGGACTTATTACACCCGTCTCTAAACTCCCCCGCCCCGCTTGCGGGGAGGGGGTAAGGGGGCGGGGCACCTTACAATCGGTACTATTCAGTCTTTCATCCTTTATCCTTAATCCTTTATCCAAACAATCCAACGCTTTGAGCAAATCGATAAACCGCTCCCCCGTGCTGCGTCCGAAGTCGCCTATGTTCACTCCCGTGAGGACTATCTCTTTCGCCCCTTCGCGCAGCGCCTGCTCCGCCTGCGCCACGATGTCGGCAATAGACGCATTGCGCGACCGCCCGCGCGCCAAAGGAATGGTGCAGTACGTGCAGAAATAGTTACACCCGTCCTGCACTTTCAGGAAGCACCGCGTCCTATCATCCCACGAGCAGGCAGGAAAGAAAGAATCAATTTGTAAATTTGTAAATTTGTAAATTTGTAAATTTCTTTGCTCTGCCATTTTCAAATTTTCAAATTTACAAATTTTCAAATTTTCTATTATTTCCACCACCTTCTCTTTCTCATTCGCGCCTACCACATAGTCCACCTCGGGCATCGCCCCTATCTCCTGCCCCTTCAGCGCGGCGTAGCAGCCCGTTACTATCAGCACCGCCTGCGGGTGCTGCCGGCGCAGCCGATGGATAGCCTGCCGCCCCTTGTGGTCGGCGGCATCCGTCACCGAGCAGGTGTTCAGCACCACCACATCCGCCTCCTCGCCCTGCTTGGCACGCACATGCCCCAGCCCGAGCAACGCCTTACCTATCGCGCTACTCTCTGCAAAGTTCAACTTACAACCCAGTGTGCAGAATGCTATCTTCATACGTTCGATGCCGTTTACCGTTCTATTTCCATGGCATGTCCGTGAGTCCCGTGTACCTCCTCCGTCCTTACCTCAAAACGGCTGCAAAGGTACAAAAAATTTCCCATATACGCAAATAGTATTCCCAAAATCGCAAGTACACCTTGCAAAATCATTTTCGCCAACCGTCCAACAATAAGCCGACAAAAAGAGAGCGCGTCTCCCGACGGGCTCTCTCCAACAATAATTTACAAACAATCTAATTTTTTTACATTATCTGCAACCGCCCACTCGCTCCCGCGACCGCTACGGCTGGAAACACGCTCTATTTGACAATTTGACAATTTACTAATTGACAATTTGGCGCATAGGGGTGTTGTGGTTGTAGGATAGTTGCTAACAAAAACAGCCAAATATACTAACAATAATGTCCAAGCATATTTCTAACATTAATTGCCGTTAATTTGCCATTAATTTATCAACAAAAATTCCATTTCTTTGGATATTCTTTCTTATTGCAGGCATACACCCATAGCGTTGTACTTCACGCCATCGCGGAGGATGATGAGTTGTCCGTTTTCGATGGTCTTTCTCACAGAGGTTGCAGGTTGAGCAACGTTCTGTAATTCCGTAGGAGTGGCAGAACATGTGAAACTATATTCGGAATAAGTTACAGTCGGTCCCCATTTGTACAACTGAGGGAGTAGCATATGAACAGCAAGGCCAGAAGTGTACGTGGTAAAACGAGTTGAGGTTACATTATGCAAGAAACGACCATTACCGTCTTTGGTATTGTAGATGGTGGCATCGTTATCCTTAATGCTGATAGTCCATGTCGTGGTACCGCTAGCCCATGCTAGTTCCTTTGCAGCTGTTGCACCGAGCAATTTTCCCTCTGCGTTTGCTAATGTCCATGCCCCGTTTGTGCCGCCCAAAGTCAATTCCAATGCTCCTTCTTTAGGTGTACAAATTCCATCTTCGAAAGTCGCCTCAACTTCAGAAAGGAAATTTTTACTACTTGGAATATCTGCTGCTACTTTTCCTTTATCAGTGGAAGCCATCAACAACTTATCACCTGCTTTCAAATCTTCTGCGGCTGTTACCAATTGCCAAGCAGCCGCACCGTTAGTTGATTTTTTTGCAAATACCGCACGGTAAGTGGCGTCTGCGGTGGGGATGGTGGCTGTGGTTACATATTCCATATCTGCTGCTGTGGCATTTTCGGGAATCTCTTCCATTGCCGTCCAACCCATGAACTCTTTTGTGGAGCAAGTGGGGGCAGTAGCAGGGAGAACAAGTGCATCGCCATCAACAACCGTAGTCGTAGCAAAGGTCTCGCCCTTATCGCTCCAAGTGATAGTATATACATCTTGGATAGTAGCGGAGAGATTTACCGTTGCCGTATATTTGCCCGAAGCCAGCGTGAGAACAGCCTCGTTAGCACCCACGGTAGCCACGGGGGTGATGGTCAGTTTGCCGCCTTCTGCGGGGAGGGAGGCAACGTCCAGCGTGAAGGCAGCGCCGTCTGACAAAGTAGCCGTGATAGCCTCTGCAAGATATGTGCCTTTTACGGTAAGGGTCTTGGCACTCGCTGCCATGTCTGCATCTTTGCGGATTGCGCCAAAAGCAACATCGCCGATAGGCTCAACGGTGATAGAGGGAACGGCTTTGAACCAAACGGTAGTGCTGTTGTCGGCATAGAAATCATGCGTTGCCGTAACTTGCATCTCTACATACTCTTCTGTGATATTGAAAGTCTTGGCAGCCGTGTAGGTGTCGCCGTTGATGGTTACCGTAGTGTTTGCAGCGGGGGTCATGGTTACTTGACTTGTTTCCGTAGCCCCTGCTTGAGTAGCACCACCTTCGGGGTCGAATGTCGGCAGCTCTGCCAATGCGCCTTTGGTATCGATGTCGGAAACCTCTACGGGGTAGATTGTGTATTTACTATCATAGTAAATCAAGATTCCCGTAATATCGCAGAGAGTGGTACTTTCGGGAAGGTCTTTGCCTGTGGTTGCACCAAACTGAGTGCCATAGAATGCATAGGAAGCATCTCCTTTTTTAATGGAGGTGGTAGATGCAAAAGTAACATCTTCTATCTTCACCAACACCATCGGGTGGGCATTATAGGTTGTTTCGTCAATAGCCTCTACTACAACAGGTGTGGGACGAGAAGTCTCCACGAATTGTACACCATCAGCCCATGTGATAGGAGTATTCATCTCGGGTTGCCCTTTGAAAGTTGTATATGCACCACTCAGACTACCCACTATTTTTGTGCCGACAACTGCACCGGTAGGGATATTACCGTTTCCGCAGTAAAGGATGAGCCCTTTGCCGCTGTTGTCTTGGATGTAGAGGTTTGCTGTGGTTTTGCCAATGATAACTGCTTCTTGCTCTGCCGTAAAGCGCAATTCGTATGCTTTGGTAGGCGCTAACTCAATGAAGTCGGCGATAGAGGTTACATAGCCGAGGTCGAAGGTGTAGGTAACATCTTTCTCTGCGCTGTATTCCGTACCATCCGTGGCAATAGCACGCACGCGAGTGGTAGCAGCGGGGATGGCTACTTTACCATCTGCTCCCAACAACACTTTGGTGCCGCTTTCCTTTGGGTCGGTTCCATCCAAGGTATAGTAAACGGACGCTCCCTCCGTTTTGCAAGAGATGGTCAAGTCAAATGCTGCGCCAAAAGTACCGTCTGCGCGAACAGCACCATCGGGAGCAGTAAAGACAGGAGTAGCAACAGAAGAAAGAGAAGCCGCAAAGAAATCAACAGAGTTAATTGTGATATAACAATTATTACTACCTATTATTTGGTAGTTTACTGAAATTTTAAAATAAGATGCGGCATCCCAATATCCGCCATCCGGTATAAACTCAAGACTACCTTCTGAACTTACATTAGGTGAAGTGATTGTGATTTTTTTAGAGTTCTGAAAATTGCTATTCGTACACCCTTCTACTGATATTGAATTAATGGTAATCGTGGAGTTTTTTCCATTACCGATTCCGGCATGATTAATTACTACTTTACCAATTGCAGAAGCAGAAACAGCACTTTGACTTGTTAAGGTTCTGTCTGTAGCCATTGTGTTTTTACCTCCTACTCGTAAATAATCACCCAAAGACTGATTGCCAAAAACATCCCATGTAATTTCTGAAGATGTGGTTGTGTGTGTTGTCGTATAATTGTTCGCCGTTGCGTCTTTAGTGAATGACAAAGAATAAACGGCATTCTCTGCCCACAGGTTTGTCGCGCATGCCAATAGCATGGCTGACAATAAAAGAGTAAATCTTTTCATAATGTAAAAATTTGTTAGTTTATTGATTGTTATTGATACTATTTATTTCTCTTTGAACAAATTGCACAAAGTGGTCGTAGCAGATGCCGGTTTGGTTAATTCGTTCCCAACATTGTTTGAAAACGGGTCTTTGAAACATTGCCACCATGCCTTCTTTCCATTCTTTCCAAACTTTTTTGTTCAAATGGTGCTGTTCATACAAAAAGAACTCCTCGCTACACAAATCAAAATAAGCACGGATGATGGGTGAAATCTCTTCATATTCCTCTTCTGTTAAAGTTTGGTTCGTATAGACATATTCCGGCAGTTGTTCTATGATATATTGATAACGTTCGGTATATCGTGCAAAGAAATCCAGTTTTTGCTGTTTACCGAATTGGATACAAGCCACTGCTATCCCTACTACACTTACAATAAACATCCCTATTTCAAGCCAAAGTGTCATATTTGATTTTGGGTTGGTTTGTGTATAATTTTTTATTTTGGGTGTTTAGTTATGTCGCCCTTACAGGGCTTGCATTGCGGGGGTGCTTTGTCCGTAGGGGCTCGCCCCTACGCTGTGTTATGTCGCCCCGTTTGGGCTTCGTGGTTAAGGCTGTGTATAAGTTTAAACGACCGTCTAAACTGACACACCAAAAGGGCTGAAAACAGTGGGGAAAAGGGCATAAAAAGTGTGTCAGTTTAGACGGTCGTCTAAACTGACACACTATGAGAGTAGCAAATTGCTATCGAATTCGGATGCAAAGGTACTGCTTATTTTTTATATATACAAATAAAAGAGCAGAATTTAACAGAAAATTAACAATCTATCCTTCTTTTGCTTACCAAGTACATGCCGTTTACCATGCGCCGTGGGTGCAGTCTTTGTGGGTGAAGAAGAGGTTTGTAGAATCGCCATGCCACGTGAAGCGGTAGATGTCGTACTTTGTCTCGGGAGGCGGGAAAGAGATAGGACCATCCATAATAGC
The DNA here is from genome assembly GCA_034090015.1 of Paludibacteraceae bacterium. Lineage (GTDB taxonomy): Bacteria > Bacteroidota > Bacteroidia > Bacteroidales > Paludibacteraceae > Colicola. The sequence continues at coordinate 14,734 of JAXDTJ010000016.1, forward strand.
AAACGCGCTGTAGTAGGTATGCCCTTCCTCGAACTTGGTGTAGGTAGTACCAGTGTAGTCGCCGTTGTTTTGGTGCGCTACCACACCATAAGACACCATTTGGTCTATCTTGATACCATAGTACGCTTGGAACGCCTGCACGAAGAACTCCCCGGGCACTCGATATTCCTCAAGATTACGCAAAGCTACACTATCCATAGTCATCCCCATCCACGGCACATCAGAGATGATATTCCCCGCCGTATCCTTAGGATAGACATAGTCCCACTCGCCGAGGACACGGTACTGGAAGTCCATCGACAAGACCGACTCCCTTTTGGTGGTAACCGTTTGGAGGAAGAGTTTGCCGAAGGGTTTATTAGTCTCGGGGTCAACGCCGAAAGCGAAAATCCAATAGTCGGTATCGGGTTGGAGGAAGCAGAACGTGCGGTTGGTGGTACCATACTGCAAAGAGTGGGAAGCAAAGTCCGCCACAAAGGGCGTATGCTTCTGCAGTGCATCGTTGCGCCATTTCAGATAATCAAGGTAGGCACTGTCCAACGCCAGCAGCATAAAAGTCTTGGCTATCTCCTGCGGGTTGACCTCCTCCTTTGCAGGCTGGATACTGATAAGATAGAACGCCTCGCGGTTGGTGCTGAACTCCACCTGCACAAAGCCCGCAGAGATATTCTGCACATTGATATCCACCTCTATATGCTTGGTGTACGCCTTCGCGTTCGGGTCGCAACTGCAGAGGACTACCGCAAATAGGCATAGGCACAATGTTATACAACAGAAATTCTTTTTTAACATATAATTTACGTGTAATTAGTCATTAATTTAAGCAATGATATACATGTTGACCAAATGTGTCATACTTGAGTTATGTCGCCCCTTCGGGGCTTGCATTTGAGGGGTGTCGTTTTACGTAGGGGCGAGCCCCTACGCTGTTTTATGTCGCCCCTTCGGGGCTTGCATTGATAGAGAACTTGCAACTTGCAACCTTAAAAAGTATAGTTGCCGTTTTCTTCTTTCTCCTCATTGATTAGTAAGGTACGCACATTCATCAGGAAACGGAGCAAGCCGGCGATATGGTTGCCGTAGTGTCCGAAGTTGTATTGTATATTGCCGGTCTGCCACTTGCTCTTGGCGAGGGTGGCATTCACGTAGGGCACTATATCATCGTCAATGGAATGGAAGATAAAGACGGGTGCTTCCGGCGTCCACGAATAGGACAAGATAGAGTTGAGCGTGAGCGCCTTGTAGAGTTCGGATATCTCGTGGCTGGTCCTGTCCATGCCGATAGGCGAGAGCAGGTCGCTCGTGGTGTGCGTGTCTATCAGTTCGTTGATTTGACCGGTAGTGTATTGCTTGTAGTTAATCCACTCGTCCAAATTCTCGTAGATACGCGGCTGCAATATCTTCTGCAAGTCCAGATTCAGATGATTTCCTACGACCACGCCCTGGGTCATCAGGGGCACAGCGCAGGGATAGGAAGCGTAGTTGGTCTCGATGAACTTGTCGTAAGTGGCTTTCACGTCGTAAGGTCCCCCTCCGGCAAACACGCGGCGCACCTTTATTCGGTCAGCATAGCGCGTCTCAATCATGTGGAGCACGCCCATCGTTACCGCGCCGCCCTGCGAATAGCCCATCAAATAGATATCGTCATGCTCCGGTGCCAAGCCCGCTTTCTGCATGAACGGCAGCACTTGGAAATACATGTCCAGCACATTGGTGGCGGTGGTCTCCATAACGAGATAAGGATGCACCATATCCGCCGTAACGCCATAGCCGAGGTAGTCGGGGATAATCAGTGCGTAGCCCAACGAGACCAGCAGCGCCTCGAGCGAGAAGGTCTGGCTGGGAGCCTCTTCGTTGGCGGTGATAGTATAGTGCGAAACAAGGATATAGCGCTTGAACTTCCCATCGGCTGGCAGAATGACCTTGCCGGAGAGCGTAATCGGGTTCTTATCCGTATCCTCCGAATCATACACGCCCGCCAGTTCGATGGCTTTATGCCCATAGCCCCAGTCCACCAACTGCTGCACCACGGCGTTCATATTGGTGGACGAAGCCCGCATAGGTGCCGGCACGGAGTCATCGGGGTTTTGCGGCATAGAGGACTGCGTGAAGAGTTCGCGTTGCGCTTCGCTCCATTGGATATTCCCCATGTCGGTAGTCTGCTGCGCAAACACATGGAAAGTACCTTCGCCGGCATCCACATTAGAGAAGTCCACCAAACGGACATTATCATTGTAGCAGCCCGCAAGCAGCAGGGGCAGGAGGAAAAGGAGAATCCAATTTGAAAATTTGAAAATTGGAAAATTTGAAAATTTCATAATAGTGGTTAGTGGTTAGTTGTCAGTAATGAGTGTCCGAGTGCGCAGGCATCTTCGCCTGCTGGAACTTGAAACTTGAAACTTGAAACTAAGCAGGCGAGGACGCCTGCGCACCCGGAAAATTCTTAATTATCAAAACCTTACGCCGAAGGAGGCGGTGAAGATACGAGAGTCGCACATATAAATCTCCTGCTTATTTGCCATAGCAAACATACCGCCCAACTCCACGCTGCCGAACACATGTTCATTGCCTACGCTCACGCCCATCAGCGTCAGGTTGAGCACACCCGAGCAGGCAGTCTTGCGCCCTTTGTAGTCCAACTCCGTGCCGGTATTGATATTCAATCCGTAGCCCAACGCGGAGTAGAGGCGCACAAGGTTCTTCTCGTAGTACGTGAAGCGCACCACGGGCATCACCGAGATATTCGCAAACCATGCAGTATATAGTTTCTCTAACTCGTTGCCCGCTGCATCGCGCGACACCTTGTCCCAATACACACCGCCATAGTCCACCATTCCGCCCACGCCGAACCAGAAGTTCACGCGGTACAAATACTCCGCAAACCAATGCTGCGTATAACGATAATTCTTGAGATAGGTATCGCCGTTCATACCCGGCAGGAGCGTTTTCTCATGCCACACAAGCGTCTCAAACATCATATCGCCCCATCCTATACGCAACTCGTTGCGCTGTTCAACAGGCGGATACACTTTCTTGGAAGATTTTTCCTTTCCCCATGCCGGCTGGCTACACACCAAAGCGGCTGGCAGGAAACAACAAAGAACCAAACGAATAACACTTTTCATTGCAATAATTCATTTTCGCTTGCAAAATTACAATTATTTCGGAAAACATGCAAGTTTTTATTGGATTTTTTGCAAAAATTCTGAATCTTGGCATCGGATGTATGAGCGAGACTGCTCAGGACAGCCCAATCGAGAAGTGAAGGGAGGAAATTCGAGAAAAATAGGCTGATTTATTGCACACTTCGTTTTTTTTTCGTAATTTTGCAGCGCATTTTCAGTTTTGAAAAGACAAAAGACTATGACTATAGCGATTTTTGGTAATGCCATGAAGGACAACACCCTGATAGAGGTGTCGCATATACTGGAGTTTATGGCGGCGCGCGGGGTGCAGGTGTTGCTGTCGCAGGAGTTGCGGCAGGAGTTGCAGTTGCGCGAGTACCCCGCCTTCTCAGAGGTAGCACAGGAGGGCGAAGAGCCTGTGGACTTCGCGATGTCGGTCGGCGGCGACGGCACCTTCCTCACCACCGCCGCGGCGGTCGGAAGCCGCAACATACCCATCGTGGGCGTAAACTGCGGGCACTTGGGCTTCCTGGCGGATGTACAGACCAAAGATGTGGATATCATCATGCGCCAACTGATAGAGGGGCAATACACCATTGAGCAACGCTCGTTGCTCAAAGTGTGCTGTGGGCGCCAAGACCTTATCATGTCGCCCTACGCGCTCAATGAGGTGGCGCTGATGAAGCAAGGTATGAGCAGCATGATTTCCGTGGAGGTGAGTGCAAACGGCGAGTTCCTTCACACCTACCACGCCGATGGGCTGGTCGTCTCCACGCCCACGGGCAGTACTGCCTACAACCTGTCTATCGGCGGACCCTTGTTAGTGCCGCAGACCAAAGGTATCATCCTTGCGCCTATCGCCACCCATAGCCTCACCGTACGACCGCTCGTAGTGCCCGATGATTGGAAGTTCGACTTGAAAGTGAATAGCCGTTACCAGAGTTACATGCTCTCTATCGACGGCCGCAGCCAGATACTGAACACCGATGTCAGCCTGCACATAGAGAAAGCGCCCTACACCATTAAGGTGGTGCAAGTGGGCGAGAATAGTTTCCTCAAATCCCTGCGCGATAAACTGAACTGGGGAAGATAGCATAATTTGACAATTGGACAATTTACTATTTGACAATTAACTTGAAACCTGAAACTTGAAACTGACTCATATGGAACTTCTTTTCATTACTTGGGACGTTGACCCGATATTGTTGCACTTCGGAGACGGGGGCGTGCGGTGGTACGGACTGCTGTGGGCAATAGGTATCATGCTCTGCTATTGGGTGCAGGTGCGGCTCTACAAGCATGAGCATTGCCCCGCCGATTGGACGGACAAACTGTTTGTGTGGATGGTGTTGGGCGTGATTATCGGCGCGCGCGTGGGGCATTGCTGGTTCTACGAGTGGCACGATGTTACCAACCCCGCCTTGGCGCGCTACTGCGCCGCCATGGATATCTCCACCGACCCCGTGCAGATTTTCGGCTGGACGATCAACTACCGCAATCCCTACATTGAGCACCCCTTCAAACTGCTCAAGATCTGGGAAGGCGGACTGGCGAGCCACGGAGGTGCCATCGGGTTGATTATCGCCGCATGGCTGCTCGACAAGACGCAGTTTAAGAAATACCCGCAGTACCACACCTCATGGATTTGGATACTCGACCGCCTATGCGTGGGCGTATGCCTGACCGCGTTCTGCATCCGCCTCGGCAACCTGATGAACAGCGAAATATACGGCGGTCCGACCGATATGCCGTGGGGCTTTATCTTCGTGCGCGACGGGCAGACCGTGCCCTGCCACCCGACGCAGATTTACGAGATGCTCTACTGCCTCGCCGCAATGGCGGTAACATGGCCGATGTATTGGAAAAGCAAAGCCTATCGCCGCGAGGGGCTGCTCTTGGGCGTGTTCTTCGAGATAATCTTCGTTACCCGCTTCGGGCTGGAGTTTATCAAGAACGACCAAGAACTCTTTGAGGCAGGGCATGTGCTGAACATGGGACAATGGCTCAGTATCCCCTTCATCCTCCTCGGCATCTTCCTCATCATCCGCGCCTTCCGCCGCCCGCTGCTCCCCGAAGTAGCCCAAGCCCCCGTTGTGCAAGAGAAGAAGAAATAATCACACAGTGTGTGATAAATCCTAACTTGGTAACCTAACGTGAGTTCGAAATAAGCCACAACATATAAGATATATTTTACCAAAAGATTTTCTATTTGATTTTATATAGATTTCTGAGCGAAGCGAAAGGGTATAAAATTATCACTCACTAAGATTATTAGTAAAGATTTTTGCGTTATTTTTGCAATGATTTTTAAGGGATAAGATCGGAAAATCTAATCCATAATCTTACTAAAAATCTTTTCTAAAAATAGGATGAGCGATTGTTTGTTGTTTCGCTACGCTCAGAAATCATAAGAAAATC